>NZ_JAQFJD010000001.1:0-804400 GCF_030439925.1 Streptococcus sp. SG2
AAGATCTCAACTTGGCCCCAGGTACTTACACCTTCCATGAGGAAGCAGCTCCAACCGGTTACCTCAAAGTAACGGATATTACTTTCCAAGTCAAACATGACGGTACAGTGGAAGTGACAAACGTTGGAGAAAAAGACTCTAAGGGTGAAGATAACAAAGTCGTAACTAACGGCTCAACTGTGACTGTAACCGATAAAGATGATGATCTTCCACGTAAGATTACCTTCAGCAAGGTTAGCCTTGGTGGAACAGAAATCGCGGGAGCTCAGATCAAGATCTACAAGGGCGATAAGGCAGAAGGAGATGCAGTAGAAAACTGGACTTCAGAAGCTGGTAAGTCTAAAGATCTCAACTTGGCCCCAGGTACTTACACCTTCCATGAGGAAGCAGCTCCAACCGGTTACCTCAAAGTAACGGATATTACTTTCCAAGTCAAACACGACGGCACAGTGGAAGTGACAAACGTTGGCGAAAAAGACTCTAAAGGTGAAGACAACAAGGTCGTTACCAATGGTTCCAAAGTAACTGTAACTGATAAAGATGATGACCTTCCACGTAAGGTAACTTTCAGTAAGATCAACCAATACGGTACCGAAATTGGTAGTGCACAAATTCAAATTTTCCGAGGCAACGAGGCAACTGGTAATCCTGTAGCAGAATGGACTTCAGAAGTAAACAAATCACATGATTTAGAATTAGCTCCTGGAGTATATACTTTCCATGAAGCGACAGCCCCAGCTGGTTACCTAGCTGTTAAAGACATCACTTTCCAAGTGAACTTCGACGGAACGATAACAATTTTGAACGCTAATGGAAACACAGTAGAGTACAAGGATGGGAAGTTAGTAGTAACAGACCAAAGTATTCCAACAATTCCAAGTGTCCCAAATAAACCAAATAAACCAAACAAACCAAATAAACCTGATAAGCCAGGTAATAAAGATCCTAAAGATCCAGGCAATGGAAAACCAAAGGATCCGGATAAGAAAAATCCTAAAGATCCTGGTAAGACAAATCCAAAAGATTCAGAAAAACCACAAGAAAAAGATAAGACTAAGAATACTTTACCATTAACAGGTACAGAGCTTAGCTTTACACTTCTTGCCCTTGGTTTAACTATGATTGTTGGATGGGGAGTTTACTACGGGACTCGTTTTAAAAACTAAAACAAGAAACAAGTGTCAATGAAAATTGACGCTTGTTTTTTTATGTCTTTTACTTTTTTTATCAGAAATAAGTGACAGAACTGAACAGATAAAAATTGCTGATAACTGAAGAAAATTCTATGATTCTCCTAATTTTAGAAAAATCACTCATAAATATGAAAACGGCTTCATTCGTATTGAGATTATGCAACTTGTTTTATAAAATAAGGTGAAGAAAACTATAGGAATAGCTTGCTTCTATAAAAATGGAAGCGATTACTTGGTGGAGGGCCTTATGGAAAAAGGATATTGGAATCGTAAAAGAGTCTATAGCATCCGAAAATTTACTGTTGGTGCATGCTCAGTACTTATTGGAACTTGTGCAGTTTTGTTTGGAGCTAGTCTTTCTGCAGGAAACCCTGTTTATGCGGAAGAAGTGGCCGTTAACGCTAGTGCTGAAAGCGTCAAAGAAGAAGGAAAGATTGAGGAAGAGCACTCTGATAAGGCAGTTGCCACTAGTGAATCATCTGAGACTGCAGATGCTAGTCCAGCTCTTTCAACACAGGAAACTTTTCCAGAGAAAACAGAAGAGAATTCACCTAGTCCTAAGGTAGAAAAAGAGTTTTCTGAATCAGTAAAAAATGAAGTGAAAGAAATAAGCGAGTCCTCTGCCCAAGAAGGATCAGAAAAGGATAAGGTGAAATCTGCTACTGAGGAGGAAGTGAGTCAAATGATTGAGGATAGAAAGGTCAATTTTAATCAGAATTGGCACTTTAAATTAAACGCTAATGCTAAGGAAGCAATAAAAGATGAGGCCGATATAACTTCATGGAAAAAATTAGACTTACCTCATGACTGGAGTATCCACTTTGACTTTGATCATGACTCTCCTGCACAGAATGAAGGGGGCCAACTTAATGGTGGAGACGCTTGGTATCGCAAGCCCCTTAAATTAGATGAAAAGGATTTAGATAAAAATGTACGTCTGACCTTTGATGGGGTCTATATGGATTCGCAAGTCTATGTGAATGGCCAGCTGGTCGGTCATTATCCAAATGGCTATAATCAATTTTCATACGATATTACAAACTATCTTCACAAAGATGGCCGGGAAAATATCATTGCTGTTCATGTGATTAACAAGCAACCAAGCAGTCGTTGGTATTCAGGAAGTGGAATCTACCGTGACGTTTCTCTTCTTATCAGAGATAAGGTTCATGTTCAAAAGAACGGAACAACCATCTTGACTCCTCAGTTGGAAAATCAAAAAGATGGAAAGGTAGACACTCTTGTCAGCAGTAAGATTGCTAATACAGATGATAAAGATCATGAAATTACAGCTGAATACCAAATTGTGAGACGAGGCGGGGAAGCTGTAACAGAAGTGATTCGTACTGCCAGTCAAAAACTGAAAGCTCATGAGACTAGTACAATTCAGACAAGTTTACAAGTTGAAAGGCCAGAACTGTGGACGGTGTTGAATGATAAGCCTGCCTTATATGAGCTAGTGACACAGATTTATCGTGATGGTCAGCTTGTTGACGCTAAGAAAGACTTGTTTGGTTATCGCTATTATAACTGGACTCCTAATGAAGGTTTCTCTTTGAATGGTCAGAGAATCAAATTTCACGGGGTTTCCTTGCACCATGATCACGGAGCCCTAGGAGCAGAAGAAAACTATAAGGCTGAGTACCGTCGTCTCAAGCAAATGAAGGAAATGGGGGTCAATTCGATTCGTACGACCCATAATCCTGCTAGTGAACAGACTTTGCAGATTGCGGCAGAGTTGGGATTGCTAGTCCAAGAAGAGGCTTTTGATACCTGGTATGGAGGTAAGAAGCCTTACGATTACGGTCGTTTCTTTGAAAAAGACGCCACTCACCCAGAGGCCAAAAAGGGCGAAAAATGGTCTGATTATGACTTGCGGACAATGGTAGAAAGAGGTAAAAATAACCCAGCTATCGTCATGTGGTCTATCGGAAATGAAATCGGTGAGGCTAATGGAGATGCTCATTCTTTAGCGACTGTTAAACGTCTGGTCAAGGTTATCAAGTCAGTTGATAAAACCCGCTATGTCACGATGGGGGCAGACAAATTCCGCTTCGGTGATGGTAGTGGTGGCCACGAAAAAATCGCTGATGAGCTAGATGCAGTTGGTTTTAACTATTCAGAAGATAATTACAAAGCCTTGCGTGCCAAACATCCAAATTGGTTGATTTATGGTTCTGAAACGTCTTCTGCGACTCGTACACGTGGCAGTTATTTCCATCCAGAACAAGAATGGGTTGGAAGCAATCAGTCTTGGCGAAACTATGAACAATCGGACTATGGAAATGATCGAGTTGGCTGGGGTAAAACGGCAACAGCTTCTTGGACTTTTGACCGAGATAATGCTGGTTACGCAGGACAATTTATCTGGACAGGAACAGACTATATCGGTGAACCAACTCCTTGGCACAACCAAAACAGTACTCCTGTAAAGAGTTCTTATTTCGGAATAGTGGATACAGCTGGGATTCCTAAAAACGACTATTACCTTTACCAAAGTCAGTGGGTTTCTGCCAAGAAGAAACCAATGGTTCACTTGCTTCCTCATTGGAATTGGGAAGATCAGGAATTAGCAGACAATGTTGCAGATGCTGAAAATAAAATACCAGTCCGTGCATACTCCAATGCTGCTAGTGTTGAATTATTCTTGAACAACCAATCTTTGGGAATCAAGAAATTTAACAAAAAAGAGACAAGTGACGGCCGTAGCTATCAAGAGGGGGCAAATCCTCACGAACTCTACCTTGAGTGGAAAGTAGCTTATCAGCCAGGGACTTTGGAAGCAGTAGCTCGTGATGATCAAGGTAAAGAAATTGCCCGAGATAAGATTGTAACAGCAGGTCAACCTGCAGGTGTACGCTTGGTCAAGGAAGAGCACGCTATTGCAGCAGATGGAAAAGACTTGACCTATATCTACTATGAAATCGTAGACCGTGACGGCAATGTCGTGCCAACTGCTAATAACCTCGTTCGTTTCCAATTGCATGGACAAGGTCAGCTAGTCGGAGTAGATAATGGAGAACAGGCTAGCCGTGAACGTTACAAGGAACAAGCAGACGGCTCTTGGATTCGCAAAGCCTTTAATGGTAAAGGGGTTGCCATTGTCAAATCAACAGACCAGGCAGGGAAATTCACCTTAACGGCTCATTCTGATTTACTAAAATCGGACCAGGTGACTATTTTCACTGGAAAGGATGATCAGAAAGAAAAGACAGTGTTAGGGACGGAAGTGCCAAAAGTTCGTACAGTTTTGGGACAAGCTCCAAGCTTGCCAGCGACAGTTCCTTTTGTTTACAGTGACGGAAGCCGGGCTGAACAGCCTGTGACTTGGTCACAAGCAGATGTTAGTCATTCAGGCATTGTGACTGTCAAAGGAGAGGCAGAAGGCCGTCAGGTAGAAGCACGTGTTGAAGTTTTAGCCGTTGAAAGAGAATTGCCAGTTATCAAACGAGTAGCACCAGGGACAGATTTGAGTACTGTAGATAAGTCAGTTGCTCTTGCCTTAACTGATGGTAGTCTCGAACACTATGATGTGGATAAATGGGAAATTGCACCAGAAGATAAGGACAAACTTTCTGTTCCAGGTTCCCGCATTCAAATGACTGGGCAACTTGCAGGTACAAAGGTATCAGCAACCTTACTGGTGACAGATAGTGAAGCAGAAGCACCTGTGAATCCAGCTGTAACTCTTGACGGTGATTCTGTAACAGGTCTAACTAGTCAGAAACCAGTTCATTACCATAGTCTTGCTTACGGATCTCAACTTCCTTTAGTAGCCGCGACTGCTGAAAATGCAGATGTCACAGTTGTTCAAGCTAGTGTTGCAAATGGGTTGCGGGCCAGCATTTATGTTCAACCTAAGGATGGCGGTACCCTACAGTCCTATGCTGTTCAGTTCTTAGAAGAAGCTCCTAAAATTGAACGTTTGAGCTTACAAGTTGAGCAAACGAATCATCTAAAAGAGGATCAGACTGTTCAATTAACTGTTTTGGCCCACTATCAAGACGGTACTCAGGCGGTCTTACAGGCTGATAAGGTTGCTTTCTCTACAACAGGAGAGGGAGAGCTGGCTGTTCGTAAAGGAATGCTTGAATTACACAAGCCTGGAATTGTCACACTCAAAGCTGAATACGAGGGAGCAGAAGGACAAGTAAACTTGACGATTCAGGCTAATACAGAAAATAAAACGGTTCAATCCGTTCGTCCTGTTAGTGTGGTAACTGATTTGCATCAAGAACCAAATCTTCCAACCACTGTTACTGTTGAGTACGACAAAGGATTCCCTAAAGTTCATAAAGTTACTTGGCAAGCAGTGGCTAAGGAGGAACTTGATCGCTACCATACTTTTGAAGTAGTAGGAAAGGTCGAAGGTATTGATCAAAAAGCCATTGCTAAAGTCTCCGTTGAAGGGATCATTGCAGTCGAAGAAGTCAGTGTTACGACACCGATTGCAGAAGCTCCACACTTGCCAGAGAGTGTACGGACTTACCACTCAAATGGTCAGGTTTCGTCAGCAAAAGTTACTTGGGAGCCTATTGCACCTAGTCAATATCAAAAAGAAGGTGTCTTTACTGTGTCAGGACAGGTGGAAGGAAGTGCTTTACCAACCAAGCTTCATGTACGAGTATCAGCTCAAACAGAAAATGGTGCTAACATCTCTGACCAATGGACTGGTTCAGAATTGCCACTTGCTTTTGCTTCAGATTCTAACCCGAGCGATTTAGTATCTAATGTTAATGATAAAGTGATTTCTTATACGGATCAGCCAGCCAACCGCTGGACTAACTGGAACCGTCGTGAAGAAGATTCGGTAGGGGTTCTCTTTGGAGATTCTGGTATCTTGACTAAACGGTCAGTAGACAACCTAAATGTAGCCTTCCATGAAGATCACGGGGTTGGGGCACCTAAGTCTTATGTGATTGAATATTATGTTGGGCAAGCTACGCCAACAGCTCCAAAAAATCCTAGCTTTGTAGAAAGCGAAGAGCATGTCTTTAATGATGATAGCAATTGGAAACCTGTAACCAATCTGAAAGCTCCAGATCAGCTAAAAGCAGGTGAAATGAATCACTTTAACTTTGATAAGGTAGATACCTATGCTGTTCGTATTCGTATGGTGAGAGCAGATGACAAACTTGGAACCTCTATCACAGAAGTTCAAATCTTCTCGAAACAAGTTGCTCCAGCTAAGCAAGCACAGACTAGAATACAGGTGGCGGGACAAGATTTGCCAAACTTTAATCCAGACTTAACAGACTACTATTTAGAAGCTAAGGATGGAAAGGCGGATGCAGTAACCGCAAGTGTCAGCAATAATGGTCTGGCAACTGTCGTACCAAGTGTCCGCGAGGGAGATCCTGTTCGCGTTATCGTCAAGGCTGAAAATGGAGATATTCTAGGTGAGTATCGCATCCACTTTACAAATGATAAAGATCTATTGGCACGTAAACCAATAGCGACAGTAAAACAAGCTCGCCTGCTCCAACTAGGTCAAAATCTAGAGCTACCAAGCAAGGTCCCTGTTTACTTTACAGGGGAAAAAGACTATGAAGTGAAAGATTTGGCTGTCGAATGGGAACCTGTTCCAGCTGAAAACCTATCAAAAGCTGGTCAGTTTACTGTTCACGGTCGTCTGGTTGGAAGCGACTTACCTGTCGAGCTAAGAGTTCGAGTGACTGATAAGTTAGGCGAATCTGTATCAGACAATCTTTACTATGATGAGAATAGTAACCAGGCTTTTGCTTCTGAGACAAATGATGCTGATCCAGATTCTCATGATCGAGTGGATTATATCAACGACGGGGACCTCGATGAGAGCCGCCGTTGGACAAATTGGTCAGCGACACCATCAGCGAATCTAGATGTTTCAGCAGGTGTTATCTTCAAAGAAAACGGTAAGATTGTCGAACGAACAGTCAATCAAGCCAAACTGCACTTCTTTGCTGATAGCGGTACAGATGCTCCGTCTAAACTAGTCTTAGAGCGCTATGTTGGCCCAGACTTTGATGTTCCAATCTATTATTCAAACTATCGAGCTTATGAATCCAACCACTTGTTTAACAATCCTGATAACTGGGAGTCCGTTCCTTACAATATGAATCAAGATATCCAGGCTGGTACAGAATTGACAGCAACCTTTAGTGCTGTGAAATCCAAGGCTATGAGATGGAGAATGGACAGAAAAGCAGATAAGAATGGAGTTGCCTTAATTGAGATGACTTTCTTGGCGCCAAGTGAGTTGCCTAAAGAAAGTACAAAATCAAAAATCTTACTTGATGGTAAAGAACTTCCAAACTTCTCTGCAGAACGCTTGGAATATCAAGTGTCCTATAGTGGTCAACGTCCTAAAGTGACAGTAGAAGAAAATGACCAAGTGGCTTCAACTGTTGTAGATAGTGGAGATAATCGTTTGCCAGTCTTGGTTCGACTTCTGTCTGAGAATGGTAAGCAGGTTAAGGAATACCGTATTCAATTGACGGAAGAAAAAACTACTGCTGGTAAGGTAGCAGCTGCAGTTCAAGAAGAACTTCCACGTCTAGAAGTCGAAGAAAAAGAACTTCCTTATCAGACGATTGAAAAAGAAGATGCCAATCTCTACCTTGGGGAAAGCCGTGTAGAAAAAGAAGGACAAAATGGTAAGGAAAGAATCTTTACTGAAGTTTCTCCAGATGGTCAGCGAGCAGAAAAATTACGAGAAGTGCTTCAAGATCCAATCAATCGCGGCCTGCTTGTCGGTACTAAGAAAGGAACAGCTCTTCCAGAAGATGATATTAAAGATTTGGTTCTATATAGACCAGAGCTTCTGATAGAGGAAGAAGAGGTTGATTTCCAAGTGCAAGAGCGTAAGAATCATATGCTTCCAGCTGGTCAAACGCGTATTATCCAAGAAGGTCGTAAAGGTATTCGTGTGAACTTAGTCGAGCTTGAAAATGGCAAACGCACTCTTAAAGAAAGCTACAATAAATTAGAAACACAAGATCAGATTCTAGAAGTGGGAACAGCCCTTTCAGAAGAGAAAACAAAGTCACAAGATACTTATAAAGCTTATTCACAAACTTCTGGGCAAGGCAAAGATCAGAGTCTAGAAGAAAAAGTTCAAGGCACCAAAGCTGTGAAAGAAGATCATAAAAAAGCTAAATCTGAAGCAGTGCAGCTTCAAGCAGAAAAAGTCAAATCAACTGAAAAAGGTTACTTACCGAATACAGGAAGTCAGTCAGATCAAGCTACGATAACCACGGGCTTAGCTCTCTTGGGCTTAGGCGCTGGTCTTGCTGCAAGGAAACGTAGAAAAGAAGACTGAGATTTAATGATTAGGTAAGAGGACAATCCGTTGAACTAGACGAAGAGATCAGGGAATTATCCCTGATCTTTTTTATGTAACTACAGCACTTCTAGTAAGCTGAGTCTAGCAAGATAAGGTTCACATTGACTCCTTGTGTTGAAAGATGACAAAATTGTAAGCTTTAAAAGCCCAAATGAAAGGTTAAGTTATGGAAGCGAGTTTAAAAAAGCAGTATCCTTATAAGTGTAAAGGAAAGGGAAAGAATACTTTCCCTTGATAAAAGCAAATGTTATAAAGGAGGCCCACTATGAAAACTAAACTTTTTAACCAAGACAAACGTCCTCTAAAAGCACAAAAGATTTCTAAAGAAGAAATCGAGAAGACTCGCTTAGGCTGTGCCTCTAGTCAATATTACTTCTGGTTGCAGTATAGTCATTAAGGAATATCCAGTTCCAACTTCTATAAAGAGAAAGTTTATCAAAACTTTCTCTTTATACGATTAAAAATCAAAGATGACAAAAATGTAAGATTAGAAGTAAGATTGTAAGGTTAGGTTATGGAAAGCCGAGTGCAAATTCGGTAGAATAAGATTATCAAAAGAAAGAAGTGTTTAGAATGAAATTATTTAAAATAAGTCATAAGAAAGATAAACCTTCCATTCGGCCAAGTCAAAAAGAAATTGAATGGACGAAATTCGGATGCCAAGCCAATCAGGCGGCTCAAGAAATGTACTTAGGATTTTAAAGGAGAAGTTATGAGTTTATTAGATGTACAACACGTAAAAAAGATTTATAAGACCCGTTTTCAGGGCAATCAAGTAGAAGCGCTAAAGGATATTCACTTTACAGTAGATGAGGGTGACTATGTGGCTATCATGGGAGAGTCTGGCTCAGGCAAGTCAACACTCCTCAATATTTTAGCCATGCTGGACAAGCCAACAGAAGGGCAAGTCTTTCTGAACGGAACAGATACAGCGACTATCAAAAATAGCCAAGCATCCAGCTTCCGCAGAGAAAAGCTAGGCTTTGTCTTTCAGGACTTTAACTTGCTGGATACCTTGTCAGTTAAGGACAATATCCTCTTGCCTTTAGTGCTTTCTCGACGTCCCGTCACCGAGATGATGCAAAAGCTAGTCACTACTTGTACTGAATTAGGTATTAACAAGCTGCAAGAGAAGTTTCCTTATGAGATTTCCGGTGGTCAGAAGCAACGGGTTGCGGTGGCGCGGGCCATCATCACGGAGCCAGAGATTTTATTAGCGGATGAGCCAACAGGGGCACTGGATTCCAAGTCATCGGCTGCGCTTTTAGATGTTTTTGACGATATTAATGACCGAGGTCAGACCATTCTGATGGTGACCCACTCGACATCAGCAGCTAGCAGAGCCAAGCGGGTACTCTTTATCAAGGACGGTATTCTTTACAATCAGATTTTCCGTGGAGATAAGACAGAACGTCAGATGTTCCAGGAGATTTCTGATACTTTGACTGTCATGGCAAGTGAGGTGGGTGCTCATGATTAGATTAACCGGTAAGCTTGCGCTTTCCAATCTTGTGAAAAATCGCAAGCTCTATTATCCCTTTGCCCTCGCGACCTGTCTGGCAGTAGCTATTTCCTACATCTTTTTCTCTTTGACCTTTAATCCCCATTTGGCAGAAATGGCTGGAGCGAGTGCCGTTTCCATGGTCTTAGCTCTAGGATTAATTATTGTTAGTATTACCACATCTATTATTGTTTTTTATGCCAATAGTTTTGTCATTAAAAATCGGTCCAAAGAATTAGGGCTCTATAGTATGCTGGGGCTGAATAGATTTCATCTCTTCATCATGATGATCATAGAGTTGATAGTCTTTGGGCTGGTGACACTCATAATTGGTCTGGGGCTAGGTCTCTTGTTTGACCAGTTGATTTACGCTTTATTGCTGAAAATCATGGATCTGAAGGTTGTTTTGACTTCAACTTTTCAACCTCTAGTACTATTCCTAGTCACTTTCTTCTATGGCTTTGTATTTTTCTTCTTGATGATTAAAAATGGCTTGTATTTGAGAAAATTAGATGCCCTCCAGCTCGTCAAGGAAAAAAATAGTGGTGAAAAGAAAAGTCGCTTCCTAGGACTGCAAACCATTTTAGGTTTAGCATCTCTTATTTATGGTTATTACTTAGCATCAGGAGTAACCAGTCCAATAGCAGCAATCCTAGTGTTCTTTGTTGCAGTTCTCTTTGTCATTTTAGGAACGTATCTTCTCTTCAATGCAGGAATCACGAAATTTTTACATTTCTTACAAAAGAGAAAAACTTACTACTACTATCAGCCCAATAATATGATTTCGGTGTCCAACCTGATCTTCCGAATGAAAAAAAATGCTGTTGGTCTGGCAACAATTACAATCTTGTCAACCATGGTTCTGGTGACCTTGTCTGGCGGTGCTAATATCTATGCTGGTGGAGAATATATGCAAAATGCCATGTTCCCTCATGATATCAGCCTACAAGGAAAGGGTGTGAATGGTCAGCAAATAGATCAAGTCTTGACAGAGTTTGCTCAAGAGCAGAACTTATCAGTGACTAAAAAAGCTGTCTATCAGTACTATACTATGGGAGTCAAAAGTCTAAATGACAATCAGCTGGACTTATACCCAAGTACTCAAAAAGCAGTAGCACCCAATATCTATATCTTGGCTGTCTCTGAAGCAGTTTATCAAGACATGACTGGAAAGTCACTTAATCTTGAAGAAAATGAAGTGGCAATATTCCAACAAGGTTTGAAACTGAAAGATCAAGAAACGATGACAATCGCTGACCAAACTTTGAAAATCAAGAAAGTGTTAAAAGAAGACTTTATTTATGGTCATTTACCAGATCAGATGAATATGATTGTTCCCGGAAAAATCTATATGGTGGTGAAAGATCCAAGTAAGATCTTCGCTGGCTTGATGGGAAAATATGCTGTCAATAGTAACTATTACGGAGGTCTGAATCTGGATCTGCCAAAAGACCAGCAAAGTAAATTGAGAGATGCCTATCAAGAAAAGCTCAGTGCCTATAATACAACCCTGCCTGAAAATCATGCAGTCTATGGATCAGTATCGACTTCTGATAAGCAAGAAATCAAGGGGATGCTGGGAGGTATGTTCTTTATCGGAATCTTCTTATCCGTCGTCTTTATGCTTGGAACTGTACTCATCATCTATTACAAGCAGATATCTGAAGGGTATGAAGATCGGGATCGCTTTGTGATCCTGCAAAAGGTCGGTTTAGATGAAAAACAAATCAAGCAAACCATTCGTAGACAGATCTTGATAGTCTTCTTCCTACCTTTGGCCTTTGCCTTTATCCATCTAGCCTTTGCTTACCATATGCTAAGCCTCATCTTATCAGCTCTTGGAGTACTCAATGCAAGCTTAATGTTAGCAGTAACCTTGGGAGTCTGTGCAATCTTCTTTATCAGCTATATTATTGTCTTTGCGATTACATCACGTAGCTATCGCAAAATCATTTCAATGTAAGAAGTTGGGAATTTCCCAACTTCTATTTTTATGGATGGAAGCAAAGTCAAAAGTGATGTTGCTATTTCTAAATACGGAAACTTGTGATATAATGAACCGTCTATATTTTGGAGGAGATGATGATGGATATTTTTCGTAAAAAAGATGTCAGCAAGTCTAGGACTGGGATGAAAAGACATCTAAAGATTCACGATTTGATTTTATTAGGAATTGGAGCCATGGTGGGAACAGGGATTTTCACCATCACAGGGATTGGAGCAGCCAATTATGCTGGTCCGTCCTTGATTATTTCGATTATCATTTCAGCGCTTTGTGTGAGCATGTCAGCTCTTTTTTACGCTGAATTTGCTTCTCGCATTCCGGCAAATGGTGGAGCTTATAGCTATATCTATGCTGTCTTCGGTGAGTTTCCGGCATGGATTGCTGGTTGGCTGACTATTATGGAATTTATGACTGCTATCTCAGGTGTTGCTTCTGGCTGGGGATCTTATTTAAAGGGGCTATTGAGTGGCTTTGGCATCCAGCTCCCTACGGCCTTAAATGGCACCTTTAATCCTAAAGAGGGGACTTATGTAGATCTCTTGCCTATCTTGGTTTTACTTTTTGTCACCGCAGTTGTCTTATTAAATTCTAAAGCTGCTCTACGCTTTAACTCTGCCTTGGTGGTCCTGAAATTTTCAGCTCTGGCACTTTTTGTTATTGCAGGTCTTTTTTTTATCAAGCCAGAAAATTGGTCTAACTTTGCCCCTTTTGGTTTTGGTGAGATTTATGGCGGGAAGGTCGGTATTATGGCTGGGGCTTCGCTCATGTTCTTTGCCTTTCTAGGCTTTGAGTCCATTTCTATGGCGGTCGACGAAATCAAGGAACCTCAAAAGAATGTTCCGCGTGGGATTGTCCTGTCCTTGACCATTGTGACCATTCTTTATATTTTGGTGACCTTGGTTCTGACAGGGATTGTTCACTACACTAAGCTAAATGTTTCAGATGCAGTAGCCTTTGCTCTTCGCAGTGTTGGACTTGGCTGGGCGGCAAACTATGTCTCAGTAGTGGCGATTTTGACCTTGATTACCGTTTGCATTTCCATGACCTTTGCCCTGTCTCGAATGATCTACAGTATTGCGCGTGATGGTCTCTTACCTCGTTCATTTAGACAATTGACAGAGACCAGTCGGGTACCAAAGAATGCAACGATTTTGGTGGGGCTTGCGTCAGCTGTTTGTGCGGGTATTTTCCCCTTGGCTAGTATCGCATCTTTCCTCAATATCTGTACCTTGGCCTATCTAATTTTATTGGCTCTTGCCATTTTGAAATTACGAAAAGACAAAGGGATGCCCCAAGCAGGTGAATTCAAGACTCCTTTTGTTCCGGTCTTGCCAATTCTATCTATTATCATCTGCCTGTCCTTCATGACCCAGTATACTAAGGAAACCTGGCAGGCTTTTGGTATTGCTTTACTGGTGGGGAGTTTGATTTATTTTGGATATGGCTATAAGCATTCTGAAATTTATGCAGATCATTAATTTTTATCGCGAAAATATTAGGCAGAGCTGTTTGTAGCTCTGTCTTTTTTAAGAAAAAAATCAGATTGATATGAAAAAGCATAAGCTTTCCAAACAGAATCTTTCGTCTAAAGAAAATCGGAAGAAGAACGCCACCTGAAGACAGCAGAGCAGGCTACTTTTCTGATATAATAAAATGTAAAACGAGGTGACAAATGATTCGTAAAGTAAAACTAAGTGACGCCGCAGCAATTCAGCGACTTAATGCTGAGAGTCTAGGATATGATTTTGATAGGGAATCGACGGAGGCTCAACTGAAGAGACTCCTAGAGACTGACCAGCATTTGATTTTGGTAGTTGAAGAAGATGGACAGGTCATAGGTTACGCTCATGCGGCTAGCTACGACTGTCTCTATTTCCCGTCCTTGCTCAATCTCTTAGCTTTGGCCGTCGCTCAGGATTTTCAAGGGCAGGGACATGGCAGAGCGCTGATGCAAGCTTTGCGTGACGAGGGAAAAGCAGCAGGCTACACAGGGATTCGGATTAATTCAGGTATTTCCCGCACATTTGCCCATAAATTTTATCGTAGTCTTGGCTGTAGCGAAAAAGCAGACCAGAAACGATTTTATTGGGAGTTTTAGAGAAAAGAGGAGTAGATGATGATTGAACCACTATCTCAGCAGCATGCTTTAGAAATTGCTAATGACTGGCATTACGAGGCGCCCTATGATTTTTATGATATGAAAAATGATTTGGAAGATTATGAAGAAATAGTCTCCCCAGAAGCGCGTGGAGACCGTTATTATCAAGTTCTTAGAGAAGGAGAACTCTATGGATTTTTCTGCTTGGAGCAGAAAGGAGAGCGAACTTTGGAGCTTGGTTTGGGGATGAAGCCAGAGCATTGTGGAAAAGGTCAGGGCGCTGGATTTCTGCAGGAAATTCTGGACTTTATCATGGCAAATTTTGCACCCCAAGTCATAAGTCTATCCGTGGCCGACTTCAATCACCGAGCCCAGCAACTTTATCTCAACATGGGCTTTGAAGTGGTGAGGCGCATTCCGCAGGAAAGCAATGGCGATATTCATCTATTTGTGGAGATGGAGAAAAACGCCGATTCTTAGATCATCTTTCAGAAGCAAGATAAGATAAAATTGAACTTTCTGATTATAGTAATCGATGGAAACCACGGTGATTGAATGTGAGGAAAATGATTTGTTAAGCAGAAGAGGTACACTAGATGACAAAAATTCTAAAAGACATATGTAAAATTATCATTTGTTTAATATTTATATTGTTTATTTCGGCTTGTTCTTCACAAGAGAAAAATGAGAAGTCAAGTAATAAAAAGGAGTCTTATCAATATACAATTTATAATGCTAATGCGGATATTCACAAATTTGAATTTATTCATGATAAAAACGGTATTATTGTTGAGTGGGATTTTGAAAATAACAAGGTGGCGAAAGCTATTAATTCCTCTGATTGGATTAGAGTAAATCCAAATTTTCTTGTTAGAGAACGCCAAAAATTAAGACGAGCGACTGCTAGTAAAGAAATGAAGTCAGATGAATTCGCGTATTTGGATATCTTTGATTTAACTAATAAAAAAGCCCCTAAAAAAGAAATAGATGTTTGGAAATTAATGGTAAATTATTTGAAAAATGATCAGATAGAGTTTCATGGGACCTTGCCAATTCTTAGAAAAATAGGTAACAATGATTATGTTGTCCTTTCGATAACCGAACAGAAAAAATATCGATACTTTTTACTAAATCTTAGAACTCTAAAAATAGACGCAGAGAAAACAGAGCAGGAGCTTAACGTGACAAATCAGATTGACATCAGGTTGTTCACAGATGAAAAAAACAGATCGGGTGTTGAACCTTTTGATAATGGATTTTGGAAATCTGAAGATTATAAGGGGGACATCAATTTAAGACAATCTAACTCCTCAGCCTTCAAGCTATTTTCTAAAAAGAACAGCTTCGCTTATAAGGTAATTCAATCAGAAAATGGGCTTATTACAAATGGTAAGGAGCTCATTGAACTCGAAACAGAATTTTTGAAAACAGGAGCATCTGTTTATGATGGATTATACTTGCCGGGTAAGTGGAGTACTGAAGGACAGGACACAAAAATCATGAGCTATGAAGATATTCAGAAATATTATAATGGCAAGTTTGGAGCAGAATAATGAGCTCAATCTTGGGCAAAATTTCATATCTCAACCAGAGAACCAAATTGCCAAGAGCAATCATCGTCTAATATAATTACTAATGCTAAGTAGTAAATTTGTAAGTAAATATCAATAAAACAAAGGAGAAAACCATGACATTTGAAGAGATTTTACCAGGCCTTAAGGCCAAGAAAAAATATGTGCGTACAGGCTGGGGCGGAGCAGAAAACTACGTCCAGCTCTTTGACACGATTGAGCAAAATGGGGTGGCTCTTGAAGTGACACCATATTTTCTCATCAATGTTTCAGGTGAGGGGGAGGGCTTCTCCATGTGGAGTCCGACTCCTTGTGATGTTCTTGCGACAGATTGGGTGGAAGTAGATGACTAAGACAGTACTAGTGACGGGGGTTAGCTCTGGTATTGGTAGAGCTCAAGCCCAGAGCTTTTTGGAAAATGGCTACCGGGTTTACGGGGTGGATAAGGATGAAAATCCTGGCTTTCTAAATGAGCTTCGTTTCGTCAAGTTGGATTTGACAGGTGATTTGACGCCACTCTTCACCAGCTTGCCCGAGGTAGACATTCTCTGCAATACAGCAGGAATCTTGGACGATTATCGTCCTCTGCACGAGACCAGCGATGAGGACTGGGATCAGATTTTTGCGCTTAATCTGACCGCTACCATGAAAATCACCCGCTTTTACCTGCAGAAAATGCTGGAGAAAAAGTCTGGTATCATCATTAATATGTGTTCGATTGCTAGCTTTTTGGCTGGCGGTGGCGGTGCTGCCTATACGGCCTCTAAGCATGCTCTGGCAGGCCTGACCAAGCAGATAGCCTTAGACTATGCGGATAAAAATATCCAAGTCTTTGGCTTGGCACCAGGCGCTGTTAAGACAGCCATGACTGCCGCAGATTTTGAACCAGGCGGACTAGCTGACTGGGTTGCTGATGAAACGCCGATCAAGCGCTGGCTGGACCCCCAAGAAGTGGCTGACGTTAGTCTCTTTCTAGCTAGTGGTAAGGCAGCTGCTATGCAGGGCGAGATTATCAAAATCGACGGTGGCTGGAGTTTGAAGTAAGTGAATGAAGAATGCGAACAATGAAAAAGCTAAAAATCTTTTCCAATCCTGGACCAAAAATATGGTACTTTACGGTTTGGATGCTGGCCTAGGGGAGTTCTTTATGAACGCGTCTGAGACATCCTGCCTTTACCAACTAGGAAATTTCATTTTTCCAGCTGGTCAGGTGGATTTGGATTTTTGGCAGGATTATAGTAGCCAGTATGGTCTGGCTGATAAGATTATCATCTCTGAAGATTTCAGCTGGCAAGAGTTTCTGGATAGTCAGAGTGGACTGGAGCGGTTTACTCGCTACGCTTTTTCGGACAGGGCTGATTTTGATACAGAGGATTTGGAGAAATGGCAGAGCAGGCTACCAGCAAATTACTACCTTAGTCCGATTGATAAGGAGAGTTATGAATGTTTGGCTAGGGAAGCCTGGTCTCAGGATTTGCAGGGTGATTTTTCTGATTTTGACCATTTTCAAGTGGCGGGTGGCTTTGGTTTTTCAGTATATTCAGGAGAGGAAATCATCGCTGGCGTATCGACAGGATTGGTCTATCATGGAGCCCTTGAGATTGAAATTGCTACCAAATCAGCCTACCAAAGGCAGGGCTTAGCCAAAATCTTGGGTGCCCAGATGATTTTAGAAGCCCAAAACCGCTCACTCTTTCCTCTCTGGGATGCGCACAATGAAGCTTCCAAGAAGGTTGCAAAAAGTTTGGGCTATCAGTGTCTAGGAGCTTATCCGGCTTATGAATGGAAAGGGACTTTTGACCAATGAAGAAAAACCAGAGCTATGACTTAAAAGATATCATTCAGGCTGTAAAATCGGAAGAGCTAGATGATGATTTCTGTTTGTATGCTAAGGAAAATGGAGAACTGAATTTTCAGGACAGCTACTTGCTTGCTGATTATCCTCAAGTAGTGGACAATAAGGATGTTTATCCTAGACAAGTAAGGGAGCAAGAGCTGGAGCTGATTTATTACGGTGAAGATTTTGCGGATGTTCTCTTGTCAGTCATGGAGCAGAAAGCAGAAGCGACTGATCAAGAGTGTTTACAGGCTCTGCTTTACTATTATGAGCATGATGACTTTATGGATTTTGATAAAGATACAGTTTTGTAGGAAGATTTTTTATAAACAAAAATTTTCATTTTAGAAAGACAGGAGAAGTGATGACTCCAAAAGAAATGTGGCAAGCATACAAGAAAATCAATCCAGAGATTGGTGATGCGCTTGACGCCTGGGCCTTCGGTGCTTCGGCAGATGAGCTTGCCGACTTAGTGCTATGTGGTGAGAAGACAGCGACGTCTTCGGCCTATGAGCTCTATAAGCTTGAAAATGAGCCCTTGCCTCAGGCAGGAAGCTTTGATGTCATTTTAGACAGTCAGGAAAAGGCTGTTTGTATCGTTGAAATCACCAAAGTCTCTGTTTTACCTTTTAATGAGGTTTCAGCTGATCATGCCTTTAAGGAAGGAGAAGGAGATAAATCCTTGGCATATTGGCAGCAGGTCCATCAGGCATTCTTCACAGAGTGTCTAGAGGAAGCTGGTTTGGAGTTTTCCCAAGAAATGGGTGTCGTCTTAGAAGAATTTCGCAAGGTCTATCCCTTGAATGAAGAGTAGTGTTTATTTTGAATTCGCATAGTATTTTTAAAAATTTTCTTTTAGTGGTATAATAATGGTACTATCTTACAGAAAAGAGTTGTTTTATGACAAATTACGCGATTATTTTGGCTGCGGGTAAAGGTACTCGCATGAAGTCGGATTTACCAAAGGTACTGCACAAGGTGGCAGGAATTTCTATGCTAGAGCACGTTTTCCGCAGTGTCAATGCCATTAATCCAGAAAAGACCGTGACAGTTATCGGTCACAAGGCCGAGCTGGTGGAGCAAGTCTTGGCAGGTCAGACTGAGTTTGTTCGTCAGACTGAGCAACTGGGAACGGGACATGCCGTTATGATGGCAGAGCCTGTTTTGGAAAATCTGACGGGTCAGACGCTAGTCATTGCTGGCGACACTCCCCTGATTACAGGAGAAAGCTTGAAAAACCTGATTGACTTCCATATCAACCACAAGAATGTTGCGACCATTTTGACAGCAGAAGCAGACAATCCTTTTGGCTACGGCCGTATCGTTCGCAACCAGCACGGAGAAGTCTTGAAAATTGTTGAGCAGAAGGACGCTTCTGACTTTGAGCAGCAGATCAAGGAAATCAATACTGGGACTTACGTCTTTGACAATGCCCGTCTCTTTGAAGCCCTCAAAAATATCAATACTAATAATGCTCAGGGCGAATACTATATCACAGATGTGATTGGTATTTTCCGTGAAAATGGTGAAAAAGTCGGTGCTTATACGCTCAAAGACTTTGATGAAAGTCTAGGGGTTAATGACCGCGTGGCCCTTGCTACAGCTGAGAGTGTTATGCGCCGTCGGATTAACCAGCAGCATATGGTCAACGGTGTCAGCTTTGTCAATCCAGATGCGACCTATATCGATGTGGATGTGGAAATCGCGCCAGAGGTTCAAGTTGAAGCAAATGTGACCCTGAAAGGTCAGACCAAGATTGGGGCAGAGACTATTCTGACTAATGGTACCTATATCGTGGACTCTGTTATTGGAGAACGGACCGTTATTACCAGCTCTATGATTGAGGAGTCAAGTGTGGCAGATGGAGTGACGGTCGGGCCTTACGCTCACATTCGTCCAGGTTCTAGTCTGGCCAAGGATGTCCATGTTGGCAACTTTGTAGAAGTTAAAGGATCGTCAATTGGAGAAAATACCAAGGCTGGTCATTTGACCTATATTGGAAATTCTGAAGTCGGTGCTAATGTCAACTTTGGTGCGGGTACGATTACGGTTAATTATGATGGTCAGAAGAAGTACAAGACTATCATTGGCGACAATGTCTTTGTCGGTTCCAACTCGACCATTATTGCTCCAGTTGAGCTAGGTGACAATTCACTGGTCGGTGCAGGTTCTACCATCACGAAGGATGTGCCAGCAGATGCCATTGCTCTGGGACGTGGCCGTCAGATTAACAAGGAAGATTATGCTAAGCGTCTTCCTCATCACCCTCAAAATAAGTAGGTTTAATCATGGAATTTGAAGAAAAAACCGTCCAACGGACGGAGATTTATCAGGGACCGATTTTTAAAGTGGTTCAGGACCAGGTAGAGCTGCCAGAAGGGAAAGGCCAGGCCCAACGAGATTTGATTTTTCATAATGGAGCGGTGGCTGTGATTGCTATTACTCCTGAAAATAAGATGATTCTCGTTAAGCAGTACCGCAAGGCTATTGAGACAACTTCTTATGAAATTCCAGCTGGTAAGCTAGAAGTGGGAGAAAATGCTGATCCGCATGCAGCTGCCCTTCGAGAATTAGAAGAAGAAACTGGTTACACAGGTCAGCTAGAGCTAGTTTATGATTTTTATTCTGCTATTGGTTTTTGCAATGAAAAGATTAAGCTATATAAAGCTAGCCAATTGACAAAAGTAGAAAATCCTCGTCCTCAGGACGAAGATGAAACCTTGCAACTTTTTGAAGTCAGTCTGGAGGAGGCACATCAGTTGCTGCAAAACGGTGACATCTGCGATGCCAAGACCATCATGGCTCTTCAATATTGGGAAATGCAGGAAAATCAAAGATAGGGGGAAAACCTATGGGAAGACCTTTATTAACTGATGAAATCATCGAGCGGGCTAACCGTGGTGAAGTCATATCAGATCCTCCTCTCGTGGATGATGAGGAAACTAAGATAATTAGAACTGATCAAGGAAGATTTGGTTATGCTACACCGCAAGGAGAGTTTAATCAGGACACCATGCAAATTGAAGTTGATCGGGAAGTTGTGAAAAGCCGACGCATTGAAAATCAGAAGCGAGGGGTCTTTCAAGCTAAACTCAATAAAATTTTGTTGTGGATTATTCTCCTGTTGGTGGTTTTGATTGCAGCCATTATTTGGCTATAAAAATAAGCGATAAGCCTAAGGCTTTCGCTTTTTTAGAAAAGGTTGGAAATAATGAAAATTGGAATTATCGCGGCTATGCCCGAAGAGTTAAAAGTATTGCTGGAGCATTTAGAAAATCCAGAAAAGCATCTTCGATTGGGACATGTCTATCATACGGGTTCTATCGGCCGTCATGAAGTAGTCTTGGTTGAGAGCGGAATTGGAAAGGTCATGTCTGCAATGAGTGTGGCTGTTCTGGTCAATGATTTCAAGGTTACTGCTGTCATTAATACAGGCTCAGCTGGAGCGGTGGCTGAAGGTCTGGCTATCGGTGATGTGGTGGTCGCAGATCGTCTGGTCTACCATGATGTGGACGTGACAGCCTTCGGCTATGACTATGGTCAGATGGCTCGCCAGCCACTCTATTTTGAGGCTAGTCGCTATCTGGTCTCTGAAATGAAGAAAATTTTAGACAAGACCCATCAAAAGGCAAGGGTAGGTTTGATTGCGACAGGCGATAGCTTTGTTGCTGGTCAAGAAAAGATTGATCGTATCAAGGAACATTTTCCAGATGTCTTGGCTGTCGAGATGGAAGGTGCAGCTATTGCTCAAGCCACACATTCGATTGGCCTGCCTTTTATGGTTATTCGGGCAATGAGCGACACAGCTAGTCATGATGCAAATGTCACTTTTGATGAATTTATTCTTGAAGCTGGTAAACGCTCGGCAGAAACCTTGATTCAGTTTTTAAAAGAGTTAATTTAGAGTAAGATCGAGCTAGTCGGTCTTTTTCTATTCTTGCCAAAAAATCCCTTTTGATGTTATAATCAAAGGACTGCAATCAATGATAGAGGAGAAAAAGATGAGTATTTTAGAAGTAAAAAATCTTAGCCACGGTTTTGGTGACCGGGCTATTTTTGAGGATGTATCCTTCCGCCTCCTTAAGGGTGAGCACATCGGTCTGGTCGGTGCCAATGGTGAGGGGAAGTCAACCTTTATGAGCATTGTGACGGGTAAAATGCTTCCGGACGAAGGCAAGGTTGAGTGGTCCAAGTATGTGACGGCTGGCTATCTGGACCAGCATGCTGTGCTGGAGCAAGGTCAGTCTGTCCGTGATGTTTTGCGCACGGCCTTTGACGAGCTTTTCAAGACAGAAAGCCGCATCAACGACATCTATATGAGCATGGCTGAGGATGGAGCGGATGTGGATGCACTCATGGAAGAAGTGGGTGAGCTGCAGGACCGCTTGGAGAGTCGAGATTTCTATACCCTAGATGCTAAGATTGACGAAGTTGCGCGGGCACTAGGTGTTATGGACTATGGTATGGAGAGTGATGTGACGGAGTTATCTGGTGGGCAACGGACCAAGGTTCTCTTGGCTAAACTGCTTCTTGAAAAACCGGATATCCTGCTTTTGGACGAGCCAACCAACTATCTGGATGCCGAACACATTGACTGGCTCAAGCGCTACCTACAGAACTATGAAAATGCCTTTGTTCTGATCTCGCATGATATCCCCTTCTTGAATGACGTGATCAATATCGTCTATCATGTAGAAAATCAGCAACTGACCCGTTATTCTGGTGATTATTACCAGTTCCTAGAGGTCTATGAGATGAAAAAATCTCAGCTGGAGGCAGCCTACGAGCGCCAGCAGAAGGAAATTGCGGACCTTAAGGACTTTGTGGCTCGCAACAAAGCCCGAGTGGCGACTCGTAATATGGCTATGTCCCGCCAGAAAAAACTGGATAAGATGGACATTATTGAGCTTCAGAGTGAGAAGCCTAAGCCATCCTTTGACTTCAAGTCTGCACGTACACCTGGCCGCTTTATCTTCCAAGCCAAGGATTTGCAGATTGGTTACGACCGACCGCTGACCCAGCCCCTCAACCTGACTTTTGAACGCAATCAGAAGGTAGCGATTATCGGGGCAAATGGAATTGGGAAAACGACCCTGCTCAAGAGCCTGCTGGGGATTATCCCGCCTATCTCAGGTCAAGTTGAGCGTGGGGACTATCTGGAACTGGGTTATTTCGAGCAGGAAGTTGAAAGTGGCAATCGTCAAACACCGCTCGAAGCAGTCTGGAATGCCTTCCCAGCTCTTAATCAGGCAGAAGTTCGAGCAGCTCTGGCTAGATGTGGTTTGACTTCTAAACATATTGAGAGCCAGATCCAAGTTCTCTCAGGTGGAGAGCAGGCCAAAGTCCGCCTTTGTCTTCTCATGAACCGAGAAAATAATGTTCTGGTGCTGGACGAGCCGACCAATCACCTGGATGTTGATGCTAAGGAAGAGCTCAAGCGAGCTCTGAAAGAATACAAGGGTAGCATCCTCATGGTCTGCCATGAGCCTGATTTCTACGAAGGTTGGATGGATCAGATTTGGGACTTCAATCAATTGACATAAAGATTTTTTTCTGTAGAAAAAGTATTTTGTTTTTTAGATAAAAGAGAAAGAGGCTGGTCATATACTGACCAACCTCTTTTTGAACTTAATAATTTAAATATTCATTAATATCTTGTTTTTCAATCTCTTTGCCATATTCGCAGACAGGGCAGAGTACATAATATTTTCTACCATAAGGGATGAGAGGAATCCAGTAGAGGGAAAATTTCCGACCTGTTTCAATAAGATCCCAAGGAGCAGTTTGTTGACAGTTTCCACATTGGATAGCAGACTGAGTGTGTCCTAGTTCTTTTTTATAGCCTTTGTAACCCCAAATAATCATATGAATTTATTCCTTTCTTAGTTAAACTAAAGGATTATTTTTTAAAGTTGTAATCCTTGATCACTTCGATCTTTTGAATCTTGATCTCGTTTTTAGGTTTATTGTTTTCATCAGTTTCGCTTTCGGCAATCTTATCAACAATATCCATGCCGTCTATGACTTGGCCGAAGACTGTATAATCACCATCTAAAGAAGGATTTCCACCTTTCTTGTATGCCTTAATAATCTGAGCTGGATATTTGCTTTCAGATAATTTGCTTGAGCTGTCTGTCTGGTTTTGGTTGATAAAGAATTGACTGCCGTTAGTATTATCAGATGCTGCATTGGCCATAGATAGAGCCCCGCGGAGGTTGTATAGGTAGGCAGAAGTTTCATTCTTAAAGCCTTTTCCTGAGTCAATTTTTTGATTCTTTCCATGCCATATTGACTCTCCACCTGTACCGTTTCCTTTAGGGTCACCACTTTGAATCATGAAGCCCTTGATGACGCGATGGAAGATAACTCCATCATAATAGCCTTCTTTGGCATGAGTTAGAAAATTTTCAACAGCTAGAGGTGCATATTTGGGAAAGAGTTTGAGAGTAATATCACCAGCTGTCGTTACGATTTTAACTTTCGCTTCATCTTTAGCAACTTTGGTTGATAGTTGAGGGAAGTTGGCATTTTTATTTGTCAATGCTTCCTTGATTTCAGCTTCTTTTTTGCTGGCTTCAGCACTGCTTGCACTAGCTGCTAGGCTAGAGTCTACATATTCATCACCCCGCAAGACACGTTGGATACTAGTACAGCCTGCTAACAAAAGGCTAGCTGATAGACCCAAAATAATTATTTTTTTCATCATGATCCTTTCTGAAATAGAAACTACTCACATTTTACTATAAAGATCAACGATTTTCAAATCTTGTTAAAAAAGAAAGGATCCTTACTTGCAAAGCTTTTGGTCTGAAAGGAAGATGAGGGAAGTCAGAAAGGTTGATCCACCTAGCTTCATATAGGTTTTGAGAATGACTGCGTTCCTTTTCCTCACCACCTATCGTTAAGTTTTCTAAGCCCGTATAGATTGTCCAGAAATAAATGTGTTGATTATCGTCAGAGTCATAAGTGAAGGCAGGTTTTAGGTCTTCTGACTTAAAAATAAGCTGGACTTCTTCTTTGATTTCTCTTATAGCAGCTTCGATTGGACTCTCACTCTTCTCAATTTGCCCACCTGAAAGGACGTAGTAGTGTTGTCCATTTTTATATCGATAAATGGTCAGAATGCTATTTAGTTTGGGATGATAGATAAGAACGCCAGCTCTCATAAGCAACTCCTTAATTTTTCTATTCATCAAGTTTAACAAAATAATGTTTAGAATACTAGATTAGAAACGTATTAACGAAAAAAGTTGCGATTGTGAAATCTAGCTAATCACTAGGGCCTTTATTTAGTTGGTCATAATTTTTGTTTTATTCCTAAAATCTTTCTGACGCTATCTAGGGAAGGACAAGGTGAGAATTTTGATGAAAGCGACAAGAGTCTAATTAGAATCTAATGTAAGGCGATGAGATGCTAGTTCTTATCTTTACCTGAAAGGTTGTGCATACAAGAAGATTATGGTAAAATGAAAAAAATAAAAATTAATAGGAGCACTTTCCATGGAGAAAAGACTTACACGAGATACTAAGAATCAAAAAATTGCTGGTGTTTGTGCTGGTTTAGCTAAATATTTCAACGTAGATCCTACACTTGTTCGCGTACTGTGGATTATTTCAGTGTTTGCTCTTGGAACAGGGGTTCTTGCTTATGCAGTTTGCTGGTTCGTTATGCCAGAAGAGGGAGCAACCCAAGACTAAAAGAAGACTTGATCTTTTAAAATCCCAAGCCAGCTAAGCTGGTTTTTTTCTTTTCGTAAGAATTATTAAAGGTGAAGATTAAGTGTGTCAAAGCGTAAAATTTATCGTTTCTTGTCTATAGTTATTGTGGTATAATAAAGGTTATGGCAAATAGTAAAAATACGAAAAAAGGCCGAACAACACGTCGGCCAACAAAAGCAGAATTAGAAAGACAAAGAGCTATTAAAAGGATGTTACTGAGTTTTGGCTTGGCCTTCATTCTTCTTTTTGCTGCCTTAAAACTAGGTGTTTTTGGGGTGACTATTTACAATCTGATTCGATTAGTGGTTGGTAGCTTGGCATACTTAGCAATTGTAGCGACTTTGATTTATCTTTTCTTTTTCAAATGGTTAAGCAAGCGCGAAGGTCTGATTTCAGGTTTTATTAGCATTTTTGTTGGTTTACTTTTAATCTATCAAGCTTACTTTGTAGATGTCTTATCACTCAAAGGTCAAGTCTTGTCCAGCACTTTAGCCAGAATTTTTTCTGATTTAACTGCATTTAAAGTTAGTTCATTTGCTGGTGGTGGTTTATTAGGATCACTCTTGCACTTACCCATCTCTTTTCTCTTTTCAAATTTTGGTTCTTACTTTATTGGTATTCTCTTTATTTTAGTAGGTGCTCTACTAATCAGTCCTTGGACCATTTACGATATTTCTGAAAAGTTGGTTGAAACATTCCACCGTCTTAGTGAAAAACGTGAAGAAAAGCGACAACAGCGTTTTATTGAAAAAGAAGAACAGGCTGCTTTAGAGGCAATGCAGGCGATTGAAGTGGAGCAAGAAGGACCTGAAGTCGATTTGGAAACAGGAGAAATTTTGGATGATGAAAATCAGGCAAGAACTCCTGTTGCCATTGAAACAGAGGAATATGAAGATTTGGGAGAATTTGAACTTGAAGATGCTCAAGATTTCAAAATTCAGCAGGAGTCAGAAGAAGCAGACTCTGACACAGATGTTGAGGTAGACTTCACAGCCAAAGAAAGTTTGGATTATAAGCTACCGACCATCAACCTCTTTGCGCCTGATAAACCAAAAAATCAGTCTAAAGAGAAGCGGATTGTTCGTGAAAACATCAAGATCTTGGAAGAAACTTTTGCGAGTTTTGGCATCAAGGCCACTGTTGAGCGGGCTGAAATCGGCCCTTCTGTCACCAAGTACGAGGTTAAGCCAGCTGTCGGTGTCAGGGTCAATCGGATTTCCAATCTGGCAGATGACTTAGCTCTAGCTTTGGCTGCTAAGGATGTACGGATTGAGGCACCAATTCCTGGAAAATCACTTGTCGGGATTGAAGTGCCCAACTCTGAAATTGCAACCGTGACTTTCCGAGAACTCTGGGAACAGTCGAAGACGGATGCGAGTAAGCTCCTGGAAATCCCACTTGGTAAAGCTGTCAACGGCTCTGTTCGCTCCTTTGACTTGGCTAAGATGCCTCACCTCTTAGTAGCGGGTTCTACTGGATCCGGTAAATCTGTGGCTGTCAATGGTATTATCGCTAGTATTCTCATGAAGGCCAGACCTGATGAAGTCAAGTTTATGATGGTAGATCCTAAGATGGTGGAGCTGTCTGTTTATAATGACATTCCCCACTTGCTTATCCCAGTCGTGACCAATCCACGCAAGGCTAGCCGTGCCCTCCAGAAGGTCGTAGACGAGATGGAAAACCGCTATGAACTCTTTTCCAAGGTCGGTGCCCGTAATATTGCTGGCTACAATGCTAAGGTAGCCGAGTATAATGCCCAATCTGAGTACAAGCAGGTTCCCCTGCCTTTAATCGTCGTCATCGTGGACGAGCTGGCTGACCTTATGATGGTGGCCAGCAAGGAAGTGGAAGACGCCATTATTCGTCTGGGACAAAAAGCGCGTGCGGCTGGGATTCACATGATTCTGGCTACCCAGCGACCATCAGTAGATGTTATCTCCGGTCTGATTAAGGCCAATGTGCCCTCTCGGATTGCCTTTGCTGTGTCCAGCGGGACAGACAGCCGGACCATTCTGGATGAAAATGGAGCAGAAAAGCTCTTGGGTCGAGGGGATATGCTCTTTAAGCCCATTGATGAAAACCATCCGGTTCGTCTGCAGGGCTCCTTTATTTCAGATGAAGATGTGGAGCGAATCGTAGCCTTTGTCAAGAACCAAGCTGAAGCGGACTACGACGATAGCTTTGATCCGGGCGAAGTATCTGAAAGCGATATGGAGTCTGGTAGTAGCGATGATGGAGGAGATCCGCTCTTTGAAGAAGCTAAGGCCCTTGTTATCGAGACTCAAAAAGCCAGTGCTTCTATGATCCAGCGGCGCCTCTCGGTCGGCTTTAACCGAGCTACACGTCTCATGGAAGAGTTGGAAGCGGCAGGCGTTATCGGACCAGCCGAAGGAACCAAGCCGAGAAAGGTTTTGCAGACGAATTGATTCTAATTTCACTAGTCTGTTAGCAAGAAAATCATTCTATAAAAATAAATCTGCCAGCAACCAGCCGGCAGATTTTCTCTACTCACTCAACGGAAAGGAAAGAAGGTATGAAACTGGACACTATTCACCACATAGCTATTATCGGTCATGATTATGCCAAGACCAGAGAGTTTTATGTAGACAAGCTGGGCTTTGAGCAGCTGGATGAGCACCACCGGCCAGATAAGCAGGATATTCTCTTTAATGTCCGCAAGGGAAATCTAACTCTAGAGATTTTCATCAAGAAAGAAGCACCCAAGCGGCCAGCCTTGCCGCATCCTGAGCATACAGGTCTGCGACACCTGGCCTTCCGAGTGACAAATGTCGAAGAATACTTAGCGGAATTTGACCGTTTGGAGATTCCTCATACAGAGTTGCGCTATGACGACTTCGACGGTCGTAAGATGGCTTTCTTCTTTGATCCGGATGGCCTACCTCTGGAAATTCACGAATGAAAATGTAATTCTATTTTACAAGGGCAATTTTAAATATCCATACTTCAGCCTAAAGTCTGAAGAAATGTTGCCCTGTTTTTGCTACAATAAGTAAAGCAAAATCAATAAGGAAAACTCTATGCATCAGAATCAATTTCAAGGACTTAGTCAAGCACAAGTTGAAGAACGTCGCCAAAAAGGTCTGACTAATCAGGTTACCATCTCTACAGAAAGAACGACCTGGCAGATTGTTCGGTCCAATATTTTTACCTATTTTAATTTTATTTTTCTTGTACTGGCCATTCTCTTGGTCCTAGTTCATTCATGGAATAATCTCCTCTTTGTTCCCATCGTTGTCATTAATTCCTTGATTGGGATTTTTCAGGAATTGAGGGCTAGAAAAGTTCTCAACCAAATGAAACTCTTACACACTTTCTCAGCCAATGTGATTCGAGATGGAGAAGAGCAGGTGCTCTCTGTCGAAGAACTTGTTCAGGATGATGTGGTTAAATTTTCTGCTGGGAATCAGATTTATGCCGATGGACAGATTCTCTTAGGAAGCTTGAAAGTAAATGAATCCCAGCTGACTGGTGAAGCTGATGAGATTGAAAAAAATTCGGGAGATGAGGTCCTATCTGGTAGCTTCGTGGTTGCTGGCCAAGCCTATGCTCGTCTGGACAAAGTAGGAGACCAGGCTTATATTAACCAGCTAGCTAAAGAAGCCAAAGAAATAAGCGGTGTAGAAGAATCCAAGATGGTTCATGCTGTCAATCGCCTAGTACAGATCATTGGGATATTGATTATTCCTTTAGGGCTTCTGCTTTTCTTCCGCAGTTTCATCAGTAATCAAGAAACTTTGCAAGTCAGTGTGACTTCAACTGTCGGAGCTATTGTGGGAATGATTCCGGAGGGACTCTACCTCCTGATGACGCTTGCCCTAGTTTTGGGGGCTGTTCGCCTAGCCAAACAGCAGGTCCTTCTAAACAGTATGAAGGGTATTGAGACTCTGTCGCGTGTTGATGTCCTTTGTGTAGATAAGACAGGGACTATTACAGAAAATGAAATGGCTGTTAGTCAGTTGCTTCCAGTAGCAGATCAGAAAGAGTTGGCATTAGAAGCACTGAGTCAATATCTTGAGGCTAGCCAGGACGCCAATGATACAATTGAGACCTTGCGAGCTTATCCTGGGATTGAAAAAAGTGGACAAGCCTGGTCCATTAAACGGCAGTACCCGTTTAGCTCTAAAAATAAATATGCAGCAGTATCTTTTGACCAAGGGACCTTTGTTTTAGGAGCTCCAGAGTATGTCCTTCGACAAGATTTGGAACATTATCAATCTTATTTTCAAGATGCAGCAGAAGAAGGGAGTCGAGTGCTAGTTTTTGGTCTCTATGAGGGCTCAAACTTGGAAGCTAGCTTAGAGGCCCCTGTTAGTCCGCTTCTGTTTATCATTTTGGAAAATCCTGTTCGAGAGAATGCTGCTGAAACTTTTTCGTATTTTGAAAGACAAGGTGTGACAGTTAAGGTTATCTCAGGAGATAATCCTATTACTGTCGCCGCAGTTGCTAAGAAGGCAAAGATTCCTCATGCAGAAAACTATGTCGATGCTAGAAGCTTGGATTCGGATGAAAAGATTATTCAAGCTGCAGAAACGTATACAGTATTTGGTAGAGTCAGTCCAGAGCAGAAGCAAAAATTGATTCAGGCATTACAAGGTCATGGCCATAATGTTGCCATGACAGGCGATGGTGTCAATGACATTCTTGCTATGAAAAAGGCAGATTGTAGCATTGCGATGGAATCTGGAAATGACGCAACCAAGCAGATAGCGCAAGTAGTTTTGCTGGACTCAGATTTCTCACATATGCCCCACATCGTTGCAGAAGGACGGCGTGTAGTTAATAATATCCAGCGATCAGCCAGTCTTTTTCTAGTTAAAAATATATTTTCTATCTTACTAGCCCTGACTTCGACCATATTTGCCTTCACATATCCTTTGCAAGCTTCGCAGATGTCCTTGATCAGTGGTTTTACAATTGGGATACCCGGATTCTTGCTGGCTTTAGAGCCCAATAAGGCACGGATTAGAGGACGCTTTTTAGAGACGGTTTTGAAAAATGCCTTGCCTGCTGCCATTGTAGATTATCTAGCGGTTTTAGTGGCAGTATATTGTGGTCATTGGCTTGGACTTTCTCCAAAGGAAATCAGTACAAGTTCGATTATTCTTCTTGCAGTGGTAGGCTTTATCATAATGTATAAGCTTATTCGACCTCTTAATCGCATTAAGATTGGCATTATGCTCCTGAATATTACAGGGATGATTCTTGCTGCTTTGCTCTTACCTCGCATCTTTAATTTGAGTGGCCTTTCAATCGAAGCAATTCTAATGACTGTCTTGCTTTCATTACTTTTGGAAAGACTGATATGGTTCTTTCAATTTCTAACTAACAAGGTAGTAGCTCTGTACAAAAAACGTAAATAAAATGAAGTTGGAATTTTCCAACTTCATTTTATTTTGCTAAAAAGAGGCCAATGACCATTGCCAGGTATAAAAAGAAAGTCAACATAAAGCCAGCCCGCCAAAAAAATTTTAAAAATTTTGGATAGTAGAAAGTCTGCTTTTTCTTGAGAAAATAGATCGTAATTCCGATTGCCAAGGCAGATAAAGCCAGTACCAGCTGTGGCAACATACTATGGTAGTATGCTCGGTCAGAAATAATATAGAATTCCAAAAAGAACATTGGGAAGGCTAGATCTGCAAAGTTAAGACCAAAGCGTTTTAAACGTAAAAATTTTATTAAAATGATAGATAAAGCAATAGTTAAAAAAATAAATAAAACGGAAGCAATTCTTAATAACATCATAGCTTTATTTTATCACAAAAAAAGTCAAAAAAGAAGAGAATTATCCTTGCATTTTCAATTCTTTAGTGTATAATAGAAAGGTATGCGATAAGCATGCTTGTGGGAGGTAATGCTCAAGTTTTATTGAGTAAATTCTACCGCCTAACCACAAAGGAGGATTTAAAATGGCTAAAAAAGTCGAAAAACTTGTAAAATTGCAAATCCCTGCTGGTAAAGCTACTCCAGCTCCACCAGTTGGTCCTGCGCTTGGTCAAGCCGGTATCAACATCATGGGATTCACTAAAGAGTTCAACGCTCGTACAGCTGATCAAGCTGGTATGATCATTCCAGTTGTTATCTCAGTATACGAAGACAAATCATTTACTTTCGTTACTAAAACTCCACCAGCTGCTGTTCTTTTGAAAAAAGCTGCAGGTGTTGAAAAAGGTTCAGGTACACCTAACAAAACGAAAGTTGCAACTGTTACTCGTGCACAAGTACAACAAATTGCTGAAACTAAGATGCCAGATTTGAACGCAGCAAACATTGAGTCTGCAATGCGTATGATCGAAGGTACTGCTCGTTCTATGGGATTCACTGTTACTGACTAATTGTAACAATCCTATTTGCCCGCAATACACTTGATCATGAGACGAGTGACGTGGGAGATGAAAATCGATATGACCACATTACAAGGAGAAAGATAAAATGGCTAAAAAAAGCAAACAACTTCGTGCTGCTCTTGAAAAAATCGACAGCACAAAAGCATACAGCGTAGAAGAAGCTGTAGCTCTTGCAAAAGAAACTAACTTTGCAAAATTTGACGCAACTGTAGAAGTTGCATACAATTTGAACATCGACGTTAAAAAAGCTGACCAACAAATCCGTGGTGCAATGGTATTGCCAAACGGTACTGGTAAGACAGCTCGCGTTCTTGTTTTCGCACGTGGTGCTAAAGCAGAAGAAGCAAAAGCTGCTGGTGCAGACTTCGTTGGTGAAGATGACCTCGTTGCTAAAATCAACGACGGTTGGTTGGACTTCGATGTAGTTATCGCTACACCTGACATGATGGCTCTTGTTGGACGTCTTGGACGTGTCCTTGGACCACGTAACTTGATGCCAAACCCTAAAACTGGTACTGTAACTATGGATGTTGCTAAAGCAGTTGAAGAGTCTAAAGGTGGTAAAATCACTTACCGTGCGGACCGTGCAGGTATCGTACAAGCTATCATCGGTAAAGTTTCATTTGACGCTGACAAATTGGCTGAGAACTTCAAAGCTTTCAACGAAGTTATCCAAAAATCAAAACCTGCTACAGCTAAAGGAACTTACGTAACTAGCTTGACAATCACAACTACTCAAGGACCTGGTATCAAGGTTGACGTAAACTCACTTTAAAAATAATAAAAAACTCTGGTTTTACCAGAGTTTTTTTCTAGAGAAAAATCAAAATATTTTACTTGGTGCATGAAAGTTTATTCAAATTTTAACAATGTTAGCAGACTAAATGTATAAGAGAGGCTAAGAAATATCATGCTAAAACTGGCTGTTCTCCCAATAAGCCTAGTTACAAGTCCAGATAAACATGATATAATATGGTGAAACAATTTATTTATATAAAAAGGAGACGATGCGATGAAAAAAGATCAGAATCAGCTTACTTGGCTGATGGTGTCCCTGATTGCCTTTAATATGGTTTGGGGGCTTGGAAATGTCGTCAATAACTATTCTCAGCAGGGAATCTCTGTTATTGTTTCCTGGATTCTTATCCTAGCTCTATACTTCATTCCTTATGCTCTAATTGTAGGACAACTGGGTTCTACATTTAAGGAAAGTGGGGGAGGTGTCAGTGACTGGGTTGAGAAGACTTCTACCAAGCGCTTGGCTTATTTTGCTGCCTGGACTTATTGGGTAGTGCATATTCCCTACTTGGCGCAAAAACCTCAGGGAGTTTTGATTCCGCTTGGTTGGGCTCTTCAAGGGAATGGTGATTTTTTAAGTAATCTCGACATTCATTGGATCGTGATTTTGAGTTTGCTAATTTTCGGAGCCTTTCTCTACTTGTCTACTAAGGGACTTTCTACCCTCAAGGTAATTGGGGGGCTAGCCGGAAGTGCTATGCTCATCATGTCTATCCTTTTTGTTCTTTTAGCTGTAGGTGCGCCTTTTATCAAGCCTGATATGCAATTTGCAACGGCTAATATGGATAAGCTTAGTACCTATATTCCTAATTTTGACTTTTCATATTTTACAACAATTTCTCTTTTGGTCTTTGCGGTCGGTGGAGCTGAGAAAATTTCTCCTTACGTTAACCAAACCCGCAATCCTGCCAGGGAATTTCCAAAGGGAATGATTGTCATGGCTGTTATGGTTGGAGCTTCTGCTATTTTGGGGTCTCTAGCTATGGGAATGCTATTTGATGGAAGTAATATTCCAGATGATTTGATGCGTAATGGTGCCTACCAAGCCTTTCAAAAACTTGGAAATTATTGGGGTGTAGGTAACCTTTTGGTTGTAATTTACGCCTTGACAAATATGGTCGGACAAATTGCTGCCCTGGCATTCTCTATAGATGCACCTCTGCAGATTTTACTTAATAATGCTGATGCTGAATTTGTTCCAAGCTGGTTGCGTAAGCGCACTTCAAAGGGTGTGTTGATTAATGGTTATATCTTAACAGGGATTTTGGTGAGTCTCTTGATTATCCTGCCAGTCTTTGGAATAAAAGAAATTGATGGTTTGGTTAAATGGATGACCAATCTTAACTCTATCGTTATGCCGATGCGTTATCTCTGGGTTTTCCTTGCCTATATGTTGTTAAACAAGGCTTGGAAGAAGTACAAAAATGCGGAGTATAAATTAACAAAAAATCCTAAAGTTGGCTTTGTTATTGGAGCTTGGTGCTTCCTCTTTACAGCTTTCGCTTGTATTCTGGGGATGGTTCCAAAAGTGGATTATGTTCAAGATCCAGCTGGTTGGAAATTCTCTCTCTTAACCAATATTTTAACTCCTCTTGTTTTGATTAGTTTGGGAATTATTTTGCCTTTACTAGCTAAGCGTGAGAAAAGACAAGCCCGTCGACAAGAAATCGCTGAGAAATAAATTAAGTAATATATATAAATCGGTCCTATCTGATGATAGGGCTGATTTTAATAGAGTCAGATAGCTCATAATCAAGATGAGCAGCAGAGTAGTGAATATTTTATACTTAAATTTGGATGAGTAGAAAAGATGTTAAGGTATCTTATTGCAATCAAAGCAAAAACTGATGAAAGCTCTGTTTACTTATGGATTGTTTGAATTAAACAAGCGAATTCGCTATAATGAAGATACTATAATAAGACTAGCAAATAGAGGAAAGATGAATCAGATGAAAAGTATTGTTTTAGCAGGAGATTATGGTTATATTCGTCAAATTGAGACAACTATCAAGTCTTTATGTTGCTATCATGAAGGTCTGCTGATCTATGTTTTTAACCAAGATATACCACAAGAATGGTTCATCAATACTCGAAAAAAAGTAAAAGGGACAGGAAATGATCTGCTTGATATCAAGCTTTTACGAGATGATTTAAGGATGAAGTGGGAAGAATCAACCTACTCTCATATTAACTACATGGCCTATGCTCGCTATTTTATTCCAGAATATGTGAAGGCTGATCGAGCTCTTTACCTTGATTGCGACTTGGTTGTCACTCAGAACTTGGATCACTTATTTGATTTGGATCTGGAAGATTACTATATTGCAGCAGTAAGAGCTACCTTTGGTTTGGGGATTGGATTTAATTCTGGAGTCATGCTTATAAATAACGAACGTTGGCGGAGGGAAAATATTTCTCAGCAATTAGTTGAGTTGACTGACAGGGAAATTGAAAGGGTCTTAGAAGGAGATCAGAGTATTTTAAATATGCTCTTTGTGGGACAGTACTTAGAGCTAGAGGATAGCTATAATTTCCAAATCGGTTTTGATATGGGAGCTGCTCAGTATGGTCATGATTTTGTCTTCGACATCCCTCTGTCTCCTCTGCCAGCTATTGTTCACTATATTTCCGCTCTAAAACCATGGAATCTTCTAACAAATATGAGACTGAGGGAAGTTTGGTGGTTTTATAATGACCTTGATTGGACAGCGATCATTGCGAGCAAGGCACTGAAAGGTGTAGAAAATCAAGGTCAAGACCAGATCCAAGTCTACAAGAAAGAATTATTGACCTTGACCAACAGTGACTCTTTGGAGTGCATCAAAGAATTGATTCAAGCTTTACCAGATTGTCTTTTCCATATCGCTGCTTACTCAGATATGTCAGATCGATTGATCAGTCTTTTGTCTTACGAGAATGTTCGCCTGCATCGTTTGGTTCTACCGATTCCGTTGAAGCAGTTAGCTGTGGCTTGCGATTTTTATCTAGACATTAATCATGACCACAAGTTTCTAGATTTTTTAGAGATGATCGAAAAGCAAGGAAAGCCGATTTTTGCTTTTGAGACTACTCAGACAGAAGGAATTACGGAAAGAATTTTTGCCACTGACAAGTACCAAGAAATGGTAGAAGCAATTCGCCGATATCCTTCTTAAGAAAAAAATCATCCAATATATTTGTTTATCTCTTGAATGAAGCTAGTCTTATCCCTTGATAAGGCTACTTTTTCTTTGCTACTGATTGAGCGGGATGCCGATTTATCAAAAAAGAAAATTTTAAAAGATTTAACTATATAAAAATCATAAAATGTGGTAAAATAGTACAGATAAAATAAGGAGTGTAAAAATGGTAGAACCCAAGTATAAACGTATTCTAATCAAGTTGTCCGGCGAAGCTCTTGCTGGTGACAAAGGTGTTGGTATCAATATTCAGACCGTTCAAAAAATGGCTGAAGAGATCAAGGAAGTTCACGATTTAGGAATTGAAATTGCTCTTGTTATCGGTGGTGGCAATCTCTGGCGTGGAGAACCAGCTGCCGAAGCTGGAATGGATCGTGTACAAGCTGACTATACTGGTATGTTGGGGACTGTTATGAATGCTTTGGTCATGGCTGATTCTCTACAGAGAGTTGGGGTTGATACTCGCGTTCAGACTGCAATTGCTATGCAACAAGTTGCAGAGCCGTACATTCGAGGTCGTGCACTCCGTCATTTACAAAAGGGACGTATTGTTATTTTTGGAGCTGGTATTGGGTCACCCTACTTTTCAACCGATACAACAGCCGCCCTTCGTGCTGCAGAAATTGAAGCAGATGCAATTTTGATGGCTAAGAATGGTGTTGATGGGGTCTACAATGCGGATCCTAAGAAAGATAAGACTGCTGTTAAGTTTGACGAATTGACCCACCGCGATGTCATCAGCAAGGGATTGCGAATCATGGATTCTACAGCTTCTACTCTTTCTATGGACAACGATATCGATTTGGTTGTCTTTAACATGAATGAAGCCGGAAATATCAAACGTGTTGTCTTTGGAGAGCAAATCGGGACAACAGTATCAAATAATTTATAAGAAATTGGAGATGAAAAACTTATGGCAAATGCAATTGTAGAAAAAGCAAAAGAAAGAATGAGTCATTCGCATCAAAGTTTGGCGCGTGAATTTGGAGCTGTCCGTGCGGGTCGTGCAAACGCAAGTTTGTTAGACCGTATCAGTGTTGAATACTATGGTGTAGAGACTCCGCTCAACCAAATTGCTTCAATTACTATTCCTGAAGCTCGTGTTCTTTTGGTGACACCTTTTGATAAATCTTCTCTTAAAGATATCGAACGTGCTATTAATGCGTCTGATCTTGGTATTACACCAGCTAGCGATGGCTCTGTTATCCGTTTGGTTATTCCTGCTTTGACAGAGGAAACTCGTCGCGACCTGGCTAAAGAAGTGAAAAAAATTGGCGAAAACGCTAAGATTGCGATTCGAAATATCCGTCGTGATGCTATGGATGAAGCTAAGAAGCAAGAAAAAGCAAAAGAAATCACTGAAGACGAATTGAAGACTTTAGAAAAAGATATTCAAAAAGTAACAGATGACGCCGTCAAGCATATTGATGAAATGACTGCGCACAAAGAAAAAGAACTATTAGAAGTTTAAAATTTTATCAAAATGAACACTCAGTTGGCACTGCTGACTGAGTTGTTTTAACATAAACATCCTTGCCCTTCAAAAAAAGCAAGGTAGAAGAAGGAATCAATGAATACAAATCTTGCTAATTTTATTGTGGGTTTGGTTACAGATGAAAACGATCGTTTTTACTTTGTCCAGAAGGATGGCCAGACCTACGCCCTAGCTAAGGAAGAAGGCGAGCATCAGCTGGGCGAGTCCGTTAAGGGATTTGCCTACACTGATATGAAGCAAAAATTACGCCTGACAACTCTAGATGTAACAGCAACCCAAGAAAGCTTTGGCTGGGGAACAGTGACTGAAGTGCGTAAGGACTTGGGTGTCTTTGTCGATACTGGACTTCCTGATAAGGAAATTGTTGTATCACTGGATATTTTACCTGAGTTGAAGGAGCTTTGGCCCAAAAAGGGTGATAAGCTCTATGTACGCCTGAGTGTAGACAAGAAAGACCGAATCTGGGCTAATCTGGCCTATCAGGAAGACTTCCAACGTTTGGCTCGTCCGGCCTATAACAATATGCAAAATCAAAATTGGCCAGCTATTGTCTATCGCCTGAAGCTTTCAGGTACCTTTGTTTACCTTCCGGAGAATAATATGCTGGGTTTTATCCATCCAAGTGAGCGTTATACAGAGCCACGTTTGGGGCAGGTCTTAGATGCGCGGGTCATTGGTTTCCGTGAAGTAGACCGTACTCTTAATCTTTCTCTTAAACCTCGCTCTTTTGAGATGCTGGAAAATGATGCCCAGATGATTCTGACCTACCTGGAAAGCAACGGCGGCTTTATGACTTTGAATGACAAATCCTCACCAGAAGATATCAAAGCCACTTTTGGTATTTCTAAGGGACAGTTCAAAAAAGCTCTGGGTGGCCTGATGAAGGCAGGGAAAATCAAGCAAGATCCAACTGGCACTGAGCTACTTTGAGGAATCATTTAAAACTTATAAAATTGGAAAGAAGCCAAACGAATTTATCCTTTTCCAATGATAAGACGCTCCTTCATCTGGAGACATTCCTCTCATAATCTGGGCTTCTTTCCCGGATTATTTTTTATCTTTTTGTGGTAGAATAGAAGAGACTTTTACTAGAATGAGAGAAATTATGCCTAAGAAAGAAAGAAAATTTGATAGCCATTCTATTCCGAGACGCTTAAATCTCCTATTTGGAATGGTGATTATATTATTTGTGACTTTGATTGGCCGTCTGGCTTATATGCAAGTCCTCAACCAAGATTTTTATACTAAAAAATTAGCAACTGCTAGCCAAACAAAGATAAAACTAAGCTCGGTTCGTGGGCAAATTTATGACGCATCTGGGAAGCCTTTGGTTGAAAATGCAACCAAACAAGTTGTTTCCTTTACTCGCAGTAATAAGATGACTGCTGCCGATATCAAAGAGACTGCCAATAAGTTACTTGATTATGTGGATGTGACAGATGTAGACTTAAGAAAGCGCCAGATTGCTGATTATTATCTAGCAGATCCAGAGGTTTACCAAGAAGTAGTTGCCAAGCTACCGAAGAAGAAGAAGTTTGACTCAGATGGAAATCGCTTGTCTGAATCAAAGATTTACAACAACGCTGTAGAGAGCGTGGATGTGTCTAGTCTTAACTATAGTGATCAGGAAAAAAAGGCTATTTTTCTCTTTAGTCAGATGAATGAGATTGCTAATTTCGAGACGGGAAATATTCGTACGGACGATTTATCAACAGAACAAGTGGCCCTAATTGCGTCTAGTGGCAAGGAATTAACTGGAATTAGTATTTCAACTGCCTGGGAGCGCAAGGTCTTGGATACTCCCTTGGCTTCTATTATTGGTAGTGTTTCAAGTGAAAAAGCAGGTATTCCCGCTGAGGAAGTAGATGCCTATTTGAAGAAGGGCTATTCTTTGAAAGACCGTGTGGGGACCTCCTATCTCGAAAAAGAATATGAGTCAGTCCTGCAAGGAGAACGGGCGATTAAGGAAATCCACCTGGACAAGAACGGGAATATGGAAAGTATCGACACAATTTCTGAAGGAAGCAAGGGAAAAAATCTCAAGCTGACTGTGGAAATGGCTTTTCAAAATGGTGTAGATGAGATTCTAAAAAACGCTTTTGTCGCGGAATTAACAGCAGGGAATGCCACTTATTCTGAAGGAGCCTATGCTGTTGTCATGAACCCAGAAACTGGAGCTATTCTTGCTATGGCCGGAGTTAAGCATGATTTGAAATCAGGAAATGTTAGCTCAAACTCTTTGGGAACTGTGACAGATATCGTGGTACCAGGATCAGTAGTTAAGGCAGCCACTTTGACAGCAGGTTGGGCTAATAATGCTATCTCAGGCAACCAGACCTTGACGGACCAACCAATAGTCTTCGGTCAGGATTCGTCATCAATTACATCATGGTTTACTAGTTATGGGAATCGGGATATTACAGCTGTGGAAGCCTTAGAGTATTCGTCAAATACTTATATGGTGCAAGTTGCCCTCAAGATGATGGGAACACCTTATACTCCGAATATGGGAGTGGATTTGAAGAATTTAGACTCTTCCATGGAAAAATTGAGAGAGACTTTTGCAGAATATGGCTTGGGTGCTAAAACGGGAGTGGACCTTCCTACAGAATCTCAAGGTTATACTCCTAAAGAGTTCACTTTTGCTAATTACTTGACCAATGCTTTTGGTCAGTTTGATAACTACACACCTTTGCAATTAGCCCAGTATGCAGCTACAGTCGCGAATAATGGTAAACGGGTTGCCCCGCATTTAGTTGAAGGTATTTATGCTAACGACAAAAATGGTGGCCTAGGAGACTTGATTGAAAAGAAAGAAACCAAGGTTTTGAATCAAGTGAACATTTCTGAAGAGAATATGAAATTGATCAAGGAAGGTTTCTACCAAGTGGTTCACGGGGGAAGTGGTTTTACGACAGGAAGAACCATTTCTCAAGGTGAGTCAGTTCCAATCAGTGCCAAGACAGGAACGGCTGAAACCTTTGTTAATAATGGTCAGCAGGCTATCAACACTAATGTTGTAGCCTATGCACCAAGTGATAATCCTAAGATCGCAGTGGCGGTTGTTTTCCCACATAATACCAATCTATCATCAACGGTTAGCCACAGCGTTACTCGGGATATTATCAATCTATATAATCAACTACACCCTATGAATTAGAAAGGATGCTATGTTATATCCAACCCCTATCGCTAAGCTCATTGATAGTTTCTCAAAACTGCCTGGTATCGGTATCAAGACAGCTACACGTTTAGCCTTTTACACCATTGGAATGAGTGATGATGATGTCAACGAATTTGCTAAAAATCTTTTGGCAGCTAAGCGTGAACTAAGTTACTGCTCAATTTGTGGTAATCTGACGGATGAAGATCCCTGCGCTATTTGTCGAGACGAGTCGCGTGATCAATCTACAATCTTAATTGTTGAGGATAGTAGAGATGTCTCAGCCATGGAAAACATCCAGGAATATCATGGACTTTATCATGTCCTGCACGGCTTGATTTCACCTATGAATGGTGTTGGACCAGACGATATCAATCTCAAGAGTCTGATTACTCGTTTGATGGATAGTGAGGTGACAGAAGTTATTGTTGCGACCAATGCGACAGCAGACGGAGAGGCAACCTCTATGTATATCTCAAGGGTCTTGAAACCTGCTGGTATTAAAGTTACTCGACTAGCGCGTGGTTTAGCAGTTGGCTCCGACATTGAGTATGCGGATGAGGTTACGCTGATTCGCGCTATCGAAAATCGTACAGAATTATAAAAATAAGGATTCTTCTATTCTTGAAGAATCTTTTTTCTATTCAAAAAAAAACGGAATTATGATATACTAAAACGGTCTAAAGAGAATCAATCTCAAGTATAAAATCTTTAAAGAATAGGATAGACGAGATGGCAAAGAAAAGTTTAATTTTGTTGTACGGTGGTCGTAGTGCAGAGCGGGAAGTATCAGTCTTGTCGGCAGAAAGCGTTATGCGGGCTATCAATTATGATCTATTTTCTGTAAAAACATACTTCATCACGAAAGGGGGCGACTTTATCAAGACTCAGGAATTTGAAGCAAAGCCAGTAGCTGATGAAAAGCTGATGACCAATGCCACAGTGGACATGTCTCGGAAGATTAAGCCTAGCGATATTTACGAAGCTGGAGCAGTGGTCTTTCCAGTCCTGCATGGTCCCATGGGCGAAGATGGCTCAATTCAAGGCTTCCTAGAAGTACTCAAAATGCCTTATGTCGGCTGTAATATTCTATCTTCTAGCCTGGCCATGGATAAAATCACGACCAAGCGAGTTCTGGAATCAGCAGGTATTGCTCAAGTACCTTATGTAGCGGTGGTTGATGGTGAGGATCTAGAGCAAAAAATCCAGGAAATCGAAGAGAAATTGTCCTATCCCGTCTTCACCAAACCTTCTAATATGGGCTCCAGTGTCGGCATTTCAAAATCTGATAATCAGGAAGAACTGCGTGTTTCTCTGGAACTGGCTTTCAAATATGATAGTCGGGTACTAGTCGAGCAAGGTGTAACAGCTCGTGAGATTGAGGTCGGGCTTCTTGGTAACGCTGATGTCAAAAGTAGTCTTCCAGGGGAAGTTGTTAAGGACGTGGCTTTCTATGACTATCAAGCCAAATACATTGACAATAAAATCACCATGGCAATCCCAGCTCAGCTTCCTGAAGGTGTTGTGAATACTATGCGTCAAAATGCCGAGACAGCTTTTCGTGCTATTGGTGGTTTAGGACTATCTCGCTGTGATTTTTTCTACACAGAAGGTGGTCAGATCTTTCTCAACGAGCTCAACACTATGCCAGGTTTTACCCAGTGGTCAATGTATCCACTACTCTGGGAAAATATGGGGTTAGCCTATCCTGACTTGATTGAGAAGTTAGTCAGACTTGCTGAAGAGGCGTTTGCCAAGAGAGAGGCGCATCTTCTCTAAAATATGATATAATAGAGGGGCTGAAAATTTTCGGTCCTTTCTTTTTGCGAGCAAACCGAAAAACGAGGAAGAAGTATGAAATTAGATTTATATGAAATCGCAGAAGTCCTATCTGCGAAAAATGATGTGACTCAGTTTGAAAATGTCGCACTTAGAAATGCTGAGTTTGACAGCCGTTTGATTGAGTCGGGTGACCTTTTTGTGCCGCTTAAGGGAGCGCGTGACGGCCACGACTTTATTGCGACAGCCTTTGCTCAGGGAGCTGCTGCCACCCTATCTGAGCGTCCAGTGGCAGAGGGGGCTTATATCTTGGTTGATGATGTCCTGAAGGCCTTCCAGTGCTTGGCCAAATACTATCTGGAAAAGATGCAGGTGGATGTGCTGGCGGTGACAGGTTCCAATGGTAAAACGACAACCAAGGATATGCTGGCTCAGCTACTAGCAACCAGCTACAAGACCTATAAGACACAAGGTAATTACAATAACGAAATCGGTCTGCCTTACACAGTTCTTCACATGCCTGAGGATACAGAGAAACTTGCCTTAGAAATGGGGCAGGATCACTTGGGTGATATCCATCTCCTGTCTGAACTTGCCAAACCTAAGACGGGCATTGTGACTCTGGTCGGAGAAGCCCATCTGGAATTTTTCGGTAGCCGAGCTGAGATTGCCCAAGGCAAGATGCAGATTGCGGACGGCTTGAGAAAAGATGGTCTCTTGATTGTTCCGGCGGATAAGATTGTCAATGAATTTCTGCCAGCAGACTGCAAGCTAGTTCGCTTTGGTCCTGATGCGGATATCTTCCTGACGCGTCTGGAAGAGCGCAAGGATAGTTTGAGCTTTGAATGTAACTTTTTAGAGCAGAGGATTGACCTGCCTGTGACCGGTAAGTACAATGCAACTAACGCCATGATTGCAGCTTATGCGGCTCTGCAGGAAGGTGTGTCTGAAGCAGATATTGCTCAGGCCTTTTCCGAGCTGGAGCTGACCCGAAATCGAACGGAGTGGAAAAAAGCTGCCAATGGCGCAGATATTTTATCGGATGTCTACAATGCTAATCCAACAGCTATGCGTTTGATTCTGGAGACTTTCTCGACCATTCCAGCCAATCCAGGCGGACGAAAATTGGCAGTGCTGGCGGATATGAAAGAGCTGGGAGCGGACTCTAAGTCCATGCACGGCTCTATGATTACCAGCCTCAATCCAGAAATTGTGACCGACCTTTTCCTCTATGGACAGGACATGGAAGCCCTCTATGACTATGCCAAGGAAATCTATCCTCCAGGAAAGGTGCATTACTTTATCAAAAATGACGAGAAAGATCAGTTTGAACAGCTGACCAAAGCTGTCAGAGAGAATCTGACTACTGCCGACCAAATCCTTCTCAAAGGCAGCAATTCCATGAATTTGGCTAAGCTGGTAGAGGACTTGGAAGATGGAAACTAAAGAAACTGCAAAAATCATTCAACGCCTCCTTTCTATTACAGAGACAGGACTGGCATTTAGTCGTGATGAATTTGATCGAGAACGTTACTTAGAACTCCGTCAGCTTTTGGGGTACCTCCTGGCTGATTGGTCAGATTTGGATGGGAAAGAATTGGCAGAGCTGTTGCGCCCAACGGATTTTTACGCCACTCCCTTGATTGATGTCCGAGCTGTACTGGTTCGAGACGGAAAAGTCTGTTTGGTTAAGGGGAAAAATGAGAATACTTGGGCTTTACCTGGCGGCTTTTGTGAAGTCGGCCTATCTCCTAAGGAAAATATCGTCAAGGAAGTCCAAGAAGAAACGGGATTTAATGTTTCAGTTTCTCGTCTGCTTGCAATTTTTGATACTAATAAATTTCAATTTCAGAGTAAGCAATATGCTAAACTGGTCTTCGAGTGTCAGATAGAGGATGGAGATTTTCAGCCTAATACAGAAATAGAAGAGTTAGCTTTTTTTGATATCCAATCTTTACCAGAATTATCTTCTAAGCGGACTACAAAAGAGCAGTTGGAAATCCTTTGGGAAATTTATCAAGGAGATAGAGAACAGTATTTGGATTAGTTGAAAAATTAGTCAAAGACTATTAAATACTTTATTATTAATTTTAAAAATAGGAGATGAGAATGGGAGATTTTTTTACAAGTCAAAAAACAGAACCGCCCGTATTAACACCTCTGGGATTAGTGCTCATGCTACTTGCTTTATGTATTGTAATCTATAGCGCAAGTAGATTTTACAAACAAAAAAGCTTTCAAAGAATTTTTCAAGGACTGCAGATTGTCCAATTGGTTCTTTTGTATGGTTGGTACATGGCTACTCAGGCTCCCTTGACTGAGAGTTTGCCTTTCTACCATTGTCGGATTGCTATGTTTGCAGTCTTGCTCTTGCCAAGGAGAACATCTTATAAACAATACTTTGCCTTATTGGGGGTATTTGGACCGATTTGTGCCTTGCTTCACCCAATTTTTGATCCTTACCCGCTTCCGCATATTACCTTATTTTCTTATTTAGTTGGGCATTTGGCTCTTTTGGGAAACTCTATTGTTTATTTGATGAATGAGTACGACTATAAAATTTTATCCAATCGTCGGATTATTGAAATAACTTTTGGCATGAATGCTGTCATTTTCCTTGTGAATCAGCTAACTGGTGGAGACTATGGATTCCTCAAAAATCCTCCTTTAGTTGGTGACTATGGTATGTTAGGAAATTTCCTCTTAGTATCTACAGTATTAGTTGTAGCTCTGTGTGGTTTTTCCCTTCTTTTTAAACGCTTAAAAGAAGCTCAGGAAAACAGAATATTCCTTTTAAAAGATTGGAGAGAATGAAATGATTCCATTTTTAACGACAAATCAGACAGCTCCGCCTTTGATCTCGGCTCTTGCCTATGCTTTGATGATTTCTCTTGTCGCCTTATCCATTTATGGTGCAGTAAAATATCACGACAATCCAGGCTTTGTTAAGGCGTTTAAGTGGATTCAGTTTGTTCAGCTTTTGGCTCTTTATGCTTGGTATATCGGTTTCCGTCTTCCTTTGGCCAACAGTCTTCCTCTTTATCATTGTAGACTAGCCATGTTTGCCATGATTTTCTTACCAGATAAATGGAAGATAAAGCAGTATTTTGCTATACTTGGAGCTAGTGGTGCTATTTTTGCCTTGGGTTATCCTGTATTTGATCCTTATGACTTTCCACATATTACAAGCTTTTCATTTTTGATTGGTCATTATGCACTTTTAGTTAATTCTTTGATTTATCTATTTAATCATTATGATAAACGTTTACTAAAAAAGTCCGAGATTATTGCCTATACCTTGATGTTGAATCTCTTCTTGATAGGGGTCAATCAAGTGACAGGAGGAAATTATGGCCTTCTAGCTAGACCTCCGTTTATCAGTGGTGACAACCTCTTGATCAACTATTCTTTGGTTTCTTTTATTCTGATTCTGGCCTTGCTTCTGTTTGACGAATTATTTAAAAGAAATATTTTCAAAAGAAAACTTTTTAGAAGAAAAAGGTCGGTTTAAGAGGGCTTGAAAATAAGCAGGTTTCTAATATTAAAAGCAGCACTTCAAGGGCTGCTTTTGTTTAAGTCTTTATGATTTAGTATCAAGAATTATAAGAGCATCTCGCAGTTCATCTGCCAGGTGATTTTTCTTATAGTCAAGAAATTCTTCTAAATCTTTAATAGTGTTATAACGCTTGTGAAGACGATACATCTGTGAGATTTTGTGCTGAGGAAAGGCATTAAAAAAGTTTTGAGTCAGTTTCCATTCACGAATATAGCCCAAAGGACGCATGTGATAGCGAACACCATCAATGACTCGGCTATGGTGACGATGATGAAGATGGCCAAAAACGACATCTTTCACCCCATATTTGACAAAGAGCTGGTGAAAAGCTTGGCTACCTAGGAAGGCGTTGAAGCGTTGGAAATATGGGTGGTCATAAAGAAAGTCTTGATGGGGGACAAAATGTAGAGCAATAATAATGGGACCATCCAAAGAAGCCAGCAGTTTTTCTAACTGAAGGAGGCTGTGAGCTGTAATGCTGGGATCGTCTAGTTTCCTATCTAATCTACGATCAAACCAGAAGTTATTTTTTGTTCTCAGGTGCTCTTCCTTGCTTTTTTCTGGAACAAAGCTGTAATCATACCAGCCAGAAAAGCTAACGAGTTTGGTCTGACCAAACTGTTGGACCTGAAAATCATAGTTAGAAATCTCTTGCTCAGAAAGTCCCAGCATATCGTGGTTGCCGAGATTAAAAGAGGTGGGAAGTTCTTGCATCAAGTCTTCAATAAAGGGCAAACTAATATGGGCTAGATCATTAGATAAATCCCCTGCAATGTGAAGATGGTCAATTCTTTCTTTTTTAAAAATATACTTAAGTGTCTCTAGTTCAAAGTGACCAAACTGATTGGAGTCCAGATGGAGGTCGCTCATAAATCCGATTCTTGTCATGGTTTTAGTCTAGCACAAAATTGTTTACATGAACATATATAAGTTTAATTAGTTGCGCAGAGAAGATTTTAAGGGATGTTCAAAGAAGAACAGTAAAGATATTAGGAAAAGAACAGACATTTTCATGTCGTGAAATTTACTTTTCTAACAATTTTGTAACAAGGAGTCCCTTGGCTTGCTATTCATTAAAAAGTATCATACACTGGATTCTGGACTTTTTGAATTTTATTTCAAAAAATAGTCAAACGTGTATAAGTATGGTATAATTAAACGATATGTGAAAAGAGGTAGTTATGGATATTTCAGAAATTCGTCAAAAGATTGACGCAAATCGTGAAAAATTAGCTTCTTTCAGGGGGTCTCTTTGACTTAGAAGGTCTGGAAGAAGAAATCGCCATCTTAGAAAATAAGATGACAGAACCTGACTTTTGGGATGATAATATTGCCGCTCAAAAGACATCTCAGGAATTAAATGAACTCAAACAAACCTATGAAAATTTCCACCAGATGACGGATCTTTTTGATGAATCGGAAATTTTGCTTGATTTTCTAGCTGAGGATGATTCGGTTCAAGAGGAGTTAGAGGAAAAGCTGGCAGAACTCGAGAAAATGATGACCAGCTATGAAATGACTTTGCTTTTGTCTGAACCATATGATAATAATAATGCGATTCTCGAGATTCATCCAGGCTCTGGAGGTACAGAGGCTCAGGATTGGGGAGACATGCTGCTCCGTATGTATACACGTTTTGGCAATGCCAAGGGCTTCAAGGTAGAGGTTCTAGACTATCAGGCAGGTGATGAAGCTGGTATTAAATCAGTCACTCTTTCTTTTGAGGGGCCGCATGCCTATGGTCTGCTTAAGTCGGAAATGGGAGTTCACCGTTTAGTTCGAATTTCTCCATTTGACTCAGCTAAACGTCGCCATACGTCCTTTACTTCCGTAGAGGTTATGCCTGAATTGGATGATACCATTGAGGCAGAAATTCGAGAAGACGATATTAAGATGGACACCTTCCGTTCGGGCGGAGCTGGTGGTCAGAACGTCAATAAGGTTTCTACTGGTGTGCGACTGACGCATATTCCTACTGGAATTGTGGTGCAGTCTACCGTTGATCGGACTCAGTATGGAAACCGTGATCGTGCAATGAAGATGCTTCAGGCTAAGCTGTATCAACTTGAACAAGAGAAAAAGGCAGCTGAAGTTGACTCATTAAAGGGCGATAAAAAAGAAATTTCGTGGGGAAGCCAAATTCGCTCTTACGTCTTTACACCTTATACTATGGTTAAAGACCACCGGACCAGTTATGAAGTGGCCCAGGTTGATAAGGTAATGGACGGCGATTTAGATGGCTTCATCGATGCTTATTTAAAATGGCGTCTCAACTAACAGAAGGGAATTTTAGTAATAAATGTCTATTATTGAAATGAGAGATGTTGTCAAAAAATACGACAACGGAACAACAGCCTTGCGAGGTGTGACGGTAAAAGTAGAGCCAGGGGAGTTTGCCTATATTGTAGGACCCTCAGGTGCAGGGAAATCAACTTTTATTCGCTTGCTCTACCGTGAAGTTGCACTTGATAAGGGTGCGTTGACAGTTGCTGGCTTCAATTTGGCTAAGATAAAAAAACGTGACGTACCAATGCTTCGCCGTAAAGTAGGAGTAGTCTTCCAAGACTATAAACTGCTTCCAAAGAAGACAGTATATGAAAATATTGCTTATGCCATGGAAGTAATTGGTGAACGCAGAAGTCACATTAAGAAACGGGTTATGGAAGTATTAGACCTAGTAGGACTTAAGCACAAGGTTCGTTCTTTCCCTAATGAGCTTTCAGGGGGAGAGCAACAGCGGATTGCTATCGCTCGTGCCATTGTCAATAACCCTAAGGTTTTGATTGCTGACGAGCCAACTGGGAACTTGGACCCAGATAACTCTTGGGAAATTATGAACTTATTAGAGCGGATTAACCTGCAAGGTACAACAGTTCTAATGGCGACCCACAATAGCCAAATTGTAAATACTTTACGCCATCGCGTCATTGCGATTGAAAATGGCCGTGTGGTACGTGATGAAGCGGAAGGAGAATACGGATACGATGATTAGTAGATTTTTCCGTCATTTGATAGAGTCGCTAAAAAGTTTGAAGCGAAATGGTTGGATGACGGTAGCCGCAATCAGTACGGTAATGATTACTCTTAGTTTGGTTGCTATTTTTGTTTCGGTTATTTTGAATACGACAAAATTAGCCAATGACTTGAAAAACAATGTTCGAGTGATGGTTTATGTTCGCAAGGATATTGAAGACAATAGTATGACGGTTGTTAAAGAAGGTCAGACTGTTGATAATGAAAATTACCATAAAGTCTATGATGCTTTGAAAAAAATTGACCATATTGAAAAAATCACTTTTTCAAGTAAGCAAGAGCAATACGAAAAATTGACAGAGACTATGGGAAGCGATTGGAAAATCTTTGATGGTGACGCCAATCCCCTATATGATGCCTACATCGTTGAGACAACCGATCCAAAATATGTTTCTTCAGTGAAGGAAGAAGCCCAGAAAATCGACGGGGTCTCAGATGTACAAGATGGTGGAGCAAACACCAAGCGGATTTTCTCTTTGGCTGACTTTATTCAGACTTGGGGCTTAATCTTGGCTGGTATGTTGATATTCATTGCTATCTTCTTGATTTCCAATACTATTCGGATTACCATTATTTCTCGGAGTCGGGAGATTCAAATTATGCGATTGGTAGGAGCAAAAAATAGTTATATCCGCGGACCTTTCTTGTTAGAAGGTGCTTGGATTGGTCTACTTGGAGCTGTTATGCCGGCAGCCCTAGTTTATTTTGCATATAATATTGCCTATCGATCAGTCAATAAAGGTTTAGTGGCGCAAAATCTCTCAATGATTGCACCTAAACTCTTTATTCCGATCATGATTGCCTCTCTCTTTGTTTTGGGAATCATTATTGGCTCAATTGGATCTGTCTTCTCAATGAGACGTTTCTTGAAGATATAAACAAAAGGATTAGCTTAGCTAATCCTTTTCATTCTGTCCTTTTATTTTAAAAATGGATTGAACATTTTTTCATGGGCAATTGTTGTAGCAGGTCCGTGTCCTGGATAGACATCATATTCTTTCGGCAAATGAAGCAATTCTTGTTTGATACCAGCAATCAGCTGGTCAAAATTTCCAGTTGGAAGGTCTGTGCGTCCAATAGATTCTCTAAAGAGAGCATCTCCGGACAGAACAAAATGACCTTCAGGGAAAACAAGTGAGACCCCTCCGATAGAGTGCCCCGGAGTGGGGAGGACATAAAATTTAAAACCATCTAATTCATAATTTTGATGATAACTAAAGAAATGCTCAGCTGGTTTCAAGACAAGTGTTTCGATATCGTTATGGCGATCGAGTCCAGAAAGATTCAACTCAGGTGTATAGAGCCAGCTGGCTTCGCTTTCAGCTACATAGACTGGAGGATATCCAAATGATTCTCGAACCAAATCTAGGCTCATGATATGGTCATAATGGGTATGGGTTAGTAAAATTGCTGAAATAGGCTTTCCGATTTCAGTGATTTTCTTTTGGATTGCTTGAAAGTTACTACCGGGATCAACTAGGATCAGATGACTATCATTTTCTATATAATAGGTATTTTCGTAAGCTAAAGGATTTAATGTTTTATGTACTTTCATGATTTTTCCTCTCTATCTATGATGAGTGTATCAAAAAAATTAAGTTTTAGCAGAAATGAAGCTCAATAATGGAATATCTATCTCTTGTTAAAGCTAGATTATCTAATCTAGAAATCATCTAAGTACTCTCTGGCTTTCATTATTCTAGCCTCGCATCTTGACTGCAAACATGGTATAATTTTGATAAGATGAAACGAAAAAATATGAAGTATGCTATTGTCGATTTGGAAGCGACAGGAACAGGTAGCACCGCAAAAATTATTCAAGTAGGAATTGTCATTCTAGAAAATGGAGAGATTAAGCAGACCTATCAAACAGATATTAATCCTCATGAGGCTTTAGAAGAACATATCAAACAGCTGACAGGTTTGTCTGATCAGCGCTTGAGTCAAGCTCCAGACTTTTCGCAAGTGGCTCGTGAGATCTATGAATTGATTGAAGATGCTGTCTTTGTAGCCCATAATGTTAAATTCGATGCAAATTTATTAGCAGAATCGCTTTTTTGGGAAGGTTTTGACTTATTGTCTCCTCGTGTCGATACTGTAGAGTTGGCTCAAGTCGTGTTTCCAACTTATGAAAAATATGGACTCTCCAGTCTCTGTGAACTGCTGGAAATTCCTTTGGAACAAGCCCATACGGCTATTTCAGATGCTATGGCGACAGCCCTACTATTTTTAAAAATCCAAGAAAAAATTCAAAGTCTACCCAAGCCCTTACTAGAACGCCTTCTTGTCTTGTCTGACAGCTTGATTTATGAGTCCCGCTTGGTGCTGGAAGACTGTTTTGAGAAGATGCCAGATGGAAGAGCTTGTGACTGGCTTGATTGTCAAGGTATTTATCTAAAAAAGCAGACTAAGATTGGTAAAGAAAGATGTCTATCTAGTGATTTTGCTAAAAATATTTCTTTGCTTGGACTAGAAGAAAGACCTGAACAGCAAAAGTTTGCTTCTCTCATAGAAGAGGCCATGAAAAATCCTTTGCCTAATTTCTTGCAAGCCCAGGCTGGTTTAGGAAAGACCTATGGTTATCTGCTACCTCTTTTGGCACATTGTCAGGAAAAGATCGTAGTCAGTGTACCGACTAAAATTTTGCAGGATCAAATTGCAACTGGAGAAGGAAGAGCGATTGAAGAAGTTTTTCAAGTAGCTTTTCATAGTTTAAAAAGTCCAAAATCCTATATCAAGTTGGATGCTTTTTACCAGAGTTTAGAGCGCTTGGATGATAATCGCTTGCTTAACCGTTGCAAGATGCAGCTTTTAGTTTGGCTTACTGAAACTAAAACAGGAGACTTAGAAGAAATTGGTCAAGCTCATCGTTATCAAGCTTTTTTCGAGGAGATAGGACATGACGGCCAATTGAGCAAAAAATCTTTGTTTTACGGTGTAGATTTTTGGCAGATTGGACAGGAAAAAGCAAGGGAGAGTAGAGTATTATTGACTAATCACGCTTACCTCCTCACTCGTTTAGAAGATGATAAAAGTTTGATTGAAGGACGTATTTTAGTAGTAGATGAAGCTCAGAAGCTCTTTTTGGCTTTAGAAAGCTTTTCTCAGAAAGCTCTCAAGATGAATCAGCTACTGCAGACAATTCAGCAAGAAATTCCTCATGCCGATTCCCTGCTGGAACAACGTCTACTTGAAAGTCTGCAATTTGAACTAGCACAGCTAGTGGAAGTTCTTCATAACGAAAGAGTGAGTGAAGTAAGTGACAAAACCTTACTTAAGCTTAGACAGGATTTGTCTGAACTTCCAGATCACTATCTTCCAGAATTGCGTGAGATTTTGGATCACAGGTATGAACAATTTTGGTTGGAAGATGAATATTTCGAACAACATCGAGTAACTAGTCTTCATGCTGCTAGATTATCTTTAATGAATTTTCAGGATTTTCTGCCTGAAAGGGTCCAGCTCTTTTTCATATCTGCAACCTTGGAAATCAGCCGAAAGGTGAATCTAGCTCAGCTACTTGGCTTTCAAGCCTATCAATTTTATCATTTGCCAGCTAAGAATTATCACCAGCAGAGAATTTGGGTCGATAAAGACTTTCCGGACTTGGTTGATTTGCCACTTTCTCAGCATGCCCGATTGATTGCTGAGAGGATTGAAAGTTTATCCAGCTTAAACCTTCCGATTTTGGTTCTGTTTACTTCTAAGGAGCTCTTGTTAGAAGTATCAGAAAACTTGTCTTTGCAGCATTTAGCTCAGTATAAGAATGGAGATGCTAGTAACATTAAACGTCGCTTTGATCGAGGAGAAGCTCCAATATTACTGGGGACAGGTAGTTTCTGGGAAGGAACGGACTTTTCTAGTCAGGATAAAATGATTCAAATCATTACACGTCTACCTTTTGACAATCCGCAAAATGTTTTCACGCAAAAGATGAATCGTCGGCTTCGTCTTGAAGGGAAAAACCCCTTTTATGATTATGGCTTGCCAGTTGCGATTTTACGCTTGAAACAAGCTTTGGGGCGAACAGTACGACATCGCAAACAGCAGTCTGCTGTTCTTATCTTGGATAATCGTGTCTATACCAAGCGATATAGTCGCCAGATTAGAGGAGTCTTGACGAAGACAGCACCAATTGAGCAGTCTTCTTTTGAGCAGATTCTGCAAGATATGAGATTTTATTTTAAAAATAAAACTGTTAAAAAGAAGAACTAGTGGATGGGTGCAAAATTTTGAAGAAAGATAAAATTTCTCCAAATAATCCTCTGACTCAAGTACTTAAATTTTGCTATAATAGAAACATTGAAAAAAGAAGAAGGTTCTGATTAATCATGTTTAAAAAATACATTCCAGGTTTGGGTTTATCATTAGCCATAGCTGCGATTGCTACCTGTTTGGGCAAAGCTTTTCCTTTGTTTGGCTCTAGTGTATTTGCAATTTTACTTGGTATTCTGTTGAATCATTTTTGGAAAATTCCTCAGAAATTTCATCCTGGTTTGGCTTTTTCGGGTAAGAAACTCTTGCAGTATTCCATTATCTTACTGGGGTTTAGTCTCTCTATTTCAAAAGTTTCTGCAACAGGCTTATCATCTTTAAAAATCAGTATTCTTACGATTTTACTAGCCTTTTTATCCGCTTATCTTATTGGGCGTTTTTTGGGAATGGGACGAGTCTTGACCTTGTTGATTGGTTTTGGAACAGCTATTTGTGGTGGTTCTGCTATTGCGGCGGCTTCACCGATTTTGGAGGCTAAAGAAGAAGAGATTGCTCTTTCGATTTCAACTATTTTCTTCTTCAATATTTTGGCAGTTTTCATTTTCCCTTTTCTTGGACATGTCATGCAGATGTCGGCTGAAACCTTTGGAATCTGGGCAGGAACAGCTATCAATGATACTTCGTCTGTAGTAGCTGCTGGCTATACCTATGGTCAGACCTCTGGTGATTTGGCAACCATTGTTAAATTAAGTCGAGCACTAATGATTGTGCCAGCTTGCCTCATTTTTGCAGGTGTTCGCTATCTTAAGTCCCAGTCATCTAAGCAAAAAGTAGATCTAAAGAAAATTTTCCCTTGGTTTATTTTATGGTTTGTCTGTGCATCTCTGATTAGTAGTACGGGTGTTTTACCTGCTTCCTTTATTTCCTTTACAAAAATTCTATCTCAATGGCTGATGGCAATGGCCTTGGCAGGAATAGGCTCTCGGGTCTCTTTTGCCCAGTTTAAACAAGCGGGAGCAGCTCCACTTTTAACTGGTGCCTTTGCTTGGTTTGTTGTTGCAGTATCTAGCTTGATTATTCAGTATTTTTTCTAGATAGGAGTGAGTATGTCTTATTTTAAACCCTCGATTGATTCTCGAGTGGATTATAGTTTAATTTTACCAGTTATTTGTTTATTGATTTTTGGGATCATGGCCATTTATATAGCAGTGAGTCATGACTACCCTGCTAGTGCCTGGGCAATAGTTGGACAGCAAATTGCTTGGATAGCTTTAGGGATTGTGATTAGTTTTGTCGTCATGTTTTTTAACACCAAATTTCTTTGGAAGATAACTCCCCTTCTCTACGTTTTTGGTTTAGGTCTCATGGTTCTACCCTTGGTCTTTTATAGCCCGTCTCTTGTTGCTTCGACAGGAGCTAAAAACTGGGTAACTATTGGTGGTACGACCCTCTTCCAGCCGTCGGAGTTTATGAAAATCTCTTATATTCTGATCTTATCGCGTTCAGTTGTTCAATTCAGCCAACGAAATAAAGACAAGATTAGGACGATTAAAATGGATTGGCTATTGATTTTAGAGCTCTTTCTCTATACAGTGCCAGTCTTGATTTTGCTGACCTTACAGAGTGACTTGGGGACGGCTCTTGTTTTTATGGCTATTTTTTCAGGAATTGTACTCTTATCTGGAGTCTCTTGGAAAATTATTCTTCCTATCTTTCTAACGGGCGTTTCACTTTTTCTAGCTTTTATGCTAATTTTTACCTGGGAAGGTGGTAGGGCATTTCTTCACAATCTAGGCATGCCGACTTACCAAATTAATCGGATTTTAGCATGGCTTCATCCTTTTGAATATGCCCAAACAACTACTTATCAACAAGCTCAGGGCCAAATTGCTATCGGTAGCGGTGGAATCTGGGGGCAAGGTTTTAATGTATCCAATTTATTAGTGCCGGTGCGAGAAAGTGATATGATCTTTACGGTAATTGCGGAAGACTTTGGCTTTATAGGCTCTATCTTCCTGATTGCCCTCTACCTCTTGCTTATTTATCGCATGTTAAGGATTACTCTGAAATCGAACAATCAATTTTATACCTACATTTCTACTGGTCTCACTATGATGCTGATTTTTCATATTTTTGAAAATATTGGAGCTGTGACGGGCTTACTTCCTTTAACAGGAATTCCCCTGCCCTTTATTTCCCAAGGAGGCTCCTCTATTATCAGTAACCTAATTGGAGTAGGTCTCTTGCTTTCTGTTAGTTATCAAAATAATCTTTTAGAAGAGCAACAGACAGGATATTCTAGAAGACGAAAGAAAATTATTCTGAAAAAATTAAAATAGGAGGATAGGATTCATGACGAAAGTTGCGGTTATACTGGCTAATGGTTTTGAAGAAATAGAAGCACTCACAGTTGTGGATGTTTTGCGTCGAGCCAATATTGCCTGTCATATTCTTGGATTTGAGCAAGTAGTGACAGGTTCTCATGGAATCAGTGTTCAAGCTGACCGATTGTGGCAAGGAAATTTAGACGATTATGATATGGTTGTTTTGCCGGGTGGAATGCCTGGGTCTGCTAACCTTAGAGATGACCAGGGCCTGATGAAAGCTCTAACTAAGATGCAGGAAGAAGATAAGTGGATTGCCGCAATCTGTGCCGCTCCCATAGCACTTGAAAAAGCAGGAGTACTGGAGAATAAAAAATTCACCTGTTATGATGGCGTTGAGGAGAGCATTAAGAGCGGGAATTACCTGAAGGAAACGGTGGTTACTGATGGCAAACTTATTACAAGTCGAGGTCCCTCAACTGCGCTTGCTTTTGCTTATGCCATAGTGGAGAAGCTAGGTGGTGATGCGGATTCCTTACGCCAGGGTATGCTATATACAGATGTTTTTGGAAAATAAACTAGAAAACCCATTTATCAATAAGTGGGTTTTTGTGTTTAAAAAATAAATGCGAAATTGATTCTTTATTTTTATTTGGATTAAAAGGATTCTTAACAGTATATTTGACCAATATTAGCGCTTTTTCAGGAAAAATATGGTATAATAAAAGCTATGGATTATCAAGATTATATCTGGGATTTAGGCGGTACGCTTCTCGATAATTATGAAACTTCCACAGCTGCTTTTGTACGAACCTTAGCGTCATTAGGCATAGAAGCCAGCCATGATGAAGTATATCAAGCTTTAAAAGTGTCAACGGATTATGCAGTACAACAGTTTGCTTCGGGAGTGAACGATTTTTTGAGGTCTTACAAGGCCAATGAAGCTAAGGAACTTCAGCATCCTGTTTTATTTGACGGAGCAAAAGAGCTACTAGAGATCATAATTGAGCAAGGTGGCAGAAACTTTTTAGTCTCCCACCGGGACAATCAGGTTTTAGAAATTATCTCTAAAACAGGAATTGAATCCCTCTTTACAGAAATTGTCACAGCTGATAATGGTTTTAAGAGGAAACCAGACCCAGAATCCATGAATTATCTTAAGGAAAAGTACCAGATTAGCTCCTGCTTAGTTATTGGTGATCGCCCATTAGATATAGAGGCTGGTCAAGCTGCAGGTTTTGCTACTTATCTTTTTGATAGCATGGAAAATCTAAAGAATTATTTACATTTAAATACAGAAAAGGAATAAAATGACAGAAGAAAAGCAACAAGACATCCAATCTCAAGAATATGATGCCAGCCAGATTCAGGTCCTTGAAGGACTTGAAGCAGTTCGTATGCGTCCGGGTATGTATATTGGATCAACTTCTAAAGAAGGTCTGCACCATTTGGTATGGGAAATCGTTGATAACTCTATCGACGAAGCCTTGGCTGGTTTTGCTAGTCATATTCAAGTCTTTATCGAAAAAGACAATTCTATTACAGTTGTCGATGATGGACGTGGTATTCCAGTTGATATCCAGGAAAAAACTGGCCGTCCTGCTGTTGAAACTGTCTTTACTGTCCTTCACGCTGGAGGGAAATTCGGCGGTGGTGGCTACAAGGTTTCAGGAGGTCTTCACGGTGTAGGTTCTTCTGTTGTAAATGCTTTGTCCACCCAACTAGATGTTAAAGTATATAAAAATGGTCAAATTCACTTCCAAGAATACACTCGTGGCCAGGTCGTGGCTGATTTGAAAGTGATCGGTGATACAGATCGTACAGGTACAACGGTTCATTTTACGCCAGACCCAGAAATCTTCACCGAGACTGTTGAATTTGATTTTGAAAAACTCAATAAACGGATCCAAGAACTTGCCTTTCTCAACCGAGGCTTGTCTATCTCGATTACTGATAAACGAGATGGTATGGAACAAAGTAAAGACTACCATTACGAAGGTGGGATTGCTAGTTATGTCCAGTACATCAATGAAAATAAGGAAGTAATCTTCGACAATCCTATTTATACAGATGGAGAAATGGAAGATATAACCGTGGAAGTAGCTATGCAGTATACGACAGGCTACCATGAAACGGTGATGAGTTTTGCTAATAATATCCACACACATGAAGGTGGGACACATGAGCAAGGTTTCCGTACAGCCCTAACTCGAGTCATCAATGACTATGCTAAGAAGAATAAACTTCTCAAAGAAAACGAAGATAATCTCACAGGTGAAGACGTTCGAGAAGGCTTGACAGCAGTTATCTCTGTTAAACACCCGAATCCTCAGTTTGAAGGACAAACCAAGACCAAACTGGGAAATAGCGAAGTTGTTAAAATTACCAACCGTCTATTTAGCGAAGCGTTCTCAGATTTTCTTTTAGAGAATCCTGCAGTTGCTAAGAAGATTGTTGAAAAAGGAATTTTGGCTTCAAAAGCTAGAATAGCTGCAAAAAGAGCGAGAGAAGTCACCCGTAAAAAATCTGGTCTGGAAATTTCGAATTTGCCAGGTAAACTGGCGGATTGTTCCTCAAATAATCCTGCTGAAACAGAACTCTTTATCGTAGAGGGAGACTCAGCTGGAGGTTCAGCTAAGTCAGGACGGAACCGTGAATTTCAGGCAATCTTGCCAATTCGAGGTAAGATTCTCAATGTTGAGAAGGCCAGCATGGATAAAATTTTGGCCAACGAAGAAATCCGGAGTCTTTTCACGGCTATGGGAACTGGTTTTGGTGCTGATTTTGATATTAGCAAGTGTCGTTACCAAAAATTGGTTATCATGACCGATGCCGATGTCGATGGAGCCCATATTCGTACCTTGCTTTTGACTTTGATTTATCGCTATATGAAGCCGGTCTTGGAAGCAGGCTATGTTTACATCGCTCAGCCACCTATCTATGGCGTTAAAGTTGGAAGCGAAGTAAAAGAATATATTCAGCCAGGTGCTGATCAAGAAATAAAACTTCAAGAAGCCTTAGCTAGGTATAGTGAAGGTCGCTCTAAGCCTACAATTCAGCGTTATAAAGGTTTGGGAGAAATGGATGATCACCAATTGTGGGAAACAACCATGGATCCAGAACACCGCTTGATGGCGCGTGTTTCAGTTGACGATGCTGCAGAAGCAGACAAAATCTTTGATATGCTGATGGGAGATCGGGTAGAACCACGTCGCGAATTTATAGAAGAAAATGCTGTTTACAGTACATTAGATGTATAGAAATGAAGAAATTGTATACAAGACTAATGAAATTATGATATAATCATTATGTTTATTCTCAAGTAATAATACGAAGGAGTTTTATATGTCTAACGGACTAATTATTCTAATCATAGTGATTGCAGTAGCTTTAATTCTTGCTTATGTAGCTGCTGTTGTCCTAAGAAAGAGAAATGAGACTCTACTTGATAGTTTGGAAGAACGTAAAGAGAAACTATATAATCTTCCTGTGAATGATGAAGTAGAGGCGATTAAGAATATGCATCTCATCGGTCAAAGTCAGGTGACTTTCCGTGAGTGGAATCAAAAATGGGTCGATCTTTCCCTTAATTCTTTTGCAGATATTGAAAATAATATCTTTGAAGCAGAAGGTTATAACAATTCCTTTCGCTTTCTAAAGGCAAAGCATGCGATTGATAACATTGAAAGTCAGATTAATCTGGTTGAAGAAGATATTGAGTTAATCCGTGAGGCCTTAGCAGACTTAGAAAAGCAAGAAGCAAAAAATAGTGGACGTGTTCTTCATGCTTTGGAATTGTTTGAAAATCTACAAGTTAAAGTAGCTGAAGACACTGAAAAGTATGGACCAGCAGTTCAAGAGATTCAAAAGCAATTGCAAAATATTGAATCAGAGTTCTCCCAATTTGTTACCCTTAATTCTTCTGGGGATCCAGTAGAAGCTGCGGATATTTTGGATAAAACTGAGAACCATATCCTTGCTTTAACTCATATTGTTGATAAGGTGCCAAGTATTGTCACTGAACTAAGAGAAGTTTTACCAGACCAGCTGGAAGATCTTGAATCTGGTTATCGGAAATTAGTGGAAGCTGGATATCATTTTGTTGAAACGGATATCGAGTCTCGCTTCTCACAACTCCATTCTAATATCACTCAAAACTATGAGAATATTGCTGCTTTGGAGTTGGATAATGCCCAATATGAAAATACTCAAATTCAAGAAGAAATCAATGCTTTGTATGACATCTTTACGCGAGAGATTGCTGCTCAGAAAGTTGTTGAAAAATTACAAGAAAACTTACCGGCTTATTTGAAACACACAAAAGAAAACAACCAACACCTTCAAAGTGAGTTGGATCGTTTGTCTAAGATGTATCTTCTATCTGATGAAGAAGATGAGAAAGTTCGTGATTTACAAAGTGAATTATCTGCATTAGAGGCAGTTGTTTTAGCTACTGTAGAAGACTCAGCTGAAAATAAACAAGCTTATTCGTTAACTCAGGAAGCACTTGAAGCAACTCAAGAGCGCTTGAAAGAAATTGAAGACGAACAAATCACTCTTGGTGAGCGTCTAGAGAGAATTGAAAAAGATGATGACAATGCTCGTCAAAAAGTCAACATCTACATCAACAAGCTTCACACAATTAAGCGCTATATGGAAAAACGCAATTTACCAGGAATTCCAAAGAGTTTCTTAAGTCTCTTCTTTACAGCCAGTGATCATACAGAGGCCTTGCTTACAGAGTTGGAGCAGTTGCGCGTAAATATTGATAATGTTAATTTGTTACTTGAAAATGTTACAAATGACATTCATGATTTGGAAACTGAAACCTATCAGATTGTTCAGTACGCAACTTTGACAGAACAGCTTCTTCAGTATTCTAATCGTTATCGTTCCTTTGATCAAAGTATTCAGGAAGCTTTTAATAAAGCTTTGGATATCTTTGAAAATCAATTCGATTATGAAAGTTCATTCGAAGTGATTTCTCAAGCTCTCGAGGTTGTTGAGCCTGGCGTAACAAGTCGTTTTGTTACATCTTATGAGAAAACACGCGAGAATATTCGATTTTAAAAGAGTTCCTAAGGGAACTTTTTTTCATTCTCAGCAAAAAAGCTCTTATGTTATAATAGAGGGAAAAATGAAAGCGGAAAGTCTATAAAAGAATGAAAAAGATTAAAAAATATATTACTCTCATTATTCTCGGAGGTGTAGTCGTTTTATCGATAACGTTGATAAATGGCTGGCGTTTGGATGATTATACCATTCCAAAAAACAGAACAAGAGAACAGTATGATTTTGAAGGCACTTTTGAGCCAATGTTTAAGTTTTTAGAACAAGAGAAAAAGGATTTTACTGGATTAAAAGGTTACATAAGTCGTGTTTATATAGAACATGGAGACGAAGTCAAAAAATATTCAGTGGATTTAGATATTACTCAAGCTGATATTAAGGGTGATTACACAATAACAATCGGTGATAAAGAAGAGACTATTCCCGTTACTTATTCTAACGGCAAACTAACTTACAGCTCAGAGATAACTCCTTTATTTGATGAAGAGATTCTTAACTTAGTTGTTCAAAGAAATCATTTTGAATCCTTAGATGTGAAAGAGACTTTTAAGAGTGCAGAAACAGAGCTTCGCGATATCATCTACCAGCCAGAAAATCAATCTGAACTCTTTAAACATCTCAAAAACAAGTATGATCTACCAGAGGATACTACCTGTCGAATAAGATTAGATCACTCTAGTGGAACAATTTATGGGATTTCAATACTAATGGAATCAAAGGATGAGGCTGTTCAAATAGATTTAACTATATTTAAACAATAAGATGGATAATCAATAATTGGTAAGGAGTTAAGAGATGAAAACAGTCAAAGGCTTGTTAGTCATGGATGTAGACAGCACCTTAATCATGGAAGAGGGGATTGACCTGCTAGGAGAGGAGGCTGGTATAGAAACTCAGGTCGCGGCTATTACCGAGCGTGCCATGCGAGGAGAGTTGGTCTTTGAAGCTGCCTTGCGTGAGCGGGTGGCCCTTTTAAAAGGGCTGCCAGAGGATATTTTTGCTCGAATTGCAGAAAGGATCCATTTCATGCCAGGAGCCGAGGATTTGGTCAAGGAGCTACATAAACGTGGTTATAAAGTAGGCTTGGTGTCAGGTGGTTTTCATGAGACGGTGGACAGACTGGCTGAGCAGCTAGGAGTTGACTACGTCAAGGCAAACCGTTTGGAAATCCAGCAGGGCATTTTGACTGGTCAAGTCTTAGGAAAGATTGTCACTAAGGATACCAAGCTTGCCATGCTAAATGCATGGGCAGCTGAAAACAATTTAGAATTAAATCAAACGATTGCTATGGGGGATGGCGCCAATGATTTGTCTATGATTCAGGCGGCGGGGATGGGAATCGCCTTTATGGCCAAGCCAATCGTGCGTGAGCAGGCTCCTTACCAGATTCAAGAACGCAACCTCTATCGGGTTATTGATCTTTTAGACAATAGAAAAGAATAGGAGAGAAGTATGCATATCCTAATTGCACCAGATTCTTTCAAGGAAAGTTTATCAGCTGCTCAGGTTGCTCAGGCTCTGCAGAACGGATTTTCTCAGGCCTTGCCAGATGCTAGCTTTGACTTGCTGCCGGTTGGTGACGGGGGCGAGGGGACAATGGCTGCGCTGACAGCAGCCTTGGGCTGGACTGAATTTTACCACACTGTGACTGGCCCTTTTGGCCAGCCAGTAAAAATGCCTTATGCTAGGAACGGTCAGCAAGCACTGTTTGAGATGGCTGACTTGGTCGGACTCGCCTCTATTCCTCATGAAAAACGAAATCCCTTGGCCATAGAGACCAAAGGATTGGGAGAATTGATTTTGTACCTAGCTGAAGACGGTGTCAGAAAAATTTTAGTGGGTGTTGGAGGTTCGGCCAGTAACGACGGTGGAATTGGATTGGCAGCTGGATTGGGCTATGAATTTTTCGATGTGGGCAATCATAGATTGCGCCCCATTGGCTCGTCTTTGGGAAAGGTCGCTCGAATATCAGCTGAGCAGGTTCCTGCTTTCTTGAAAGAACTTGAGATTGAGATTTTGACTGACGTTGACAATCCTCTTTGCGGTGAGCGTGGTGCGACAATTGTTTTCGGAGGTCAGAAAGGTCTAGCTCCCTTATTATTCTCTCAAGTGGATCAAGCCATGGCAGATTTCTATCAGTTGGTTGATCCTCAGGTGATTGATATGGATGGAGCTGGAGCCGGAGGCGGAATGGCTGCAGGACTGGTCGCTTTTGCTGGAGGAAAAATCGTTTCGGGTATCGAAACCTGTTTAGATTTACTGGATTTTGATGACAGAGTTAAAAAAGCGGACTTGGTCGTCGTTGGCGAAGGACAGATGGACCGTCAGTCTTTGGCGGGTAAAGCACCTGTTGGGGTCGCAAGACGAACACCTGAAGGTATCCCTGTACTGGCTATTTGCGGAAGTCTGGAAGATGATTTACCGGATTTCCCAGTTGGGAATATCCAGGCAGCTTTTCCGATTATTGCGCGAGCAGATAGTTTAGATAAGATACTAGAGCAGGCGGAGCAAAATTTGATTCGAACAGCAAGAAATATTGGCAATGTACTAAAAATGAAAAAAAGCGGTTAGTCCGCCTTTTTTAGTAGGTATTCAATTTCTTTGACTATCAAGCCTTTTTCAAAGAAGAAGATGTCACAAGACAGGTCCCCAAAGTCATTTTCTAAAATGGTCACAATCCGATTCTGGTCGGGACTAAGCTGATAATAAGTACAACGAAATTGGACGGGGTTGTTTTGGTAGACTTTTTGAATTTTAGTTAGATAGTCCGCCTTGCCTTTGATGATTTCGATTGTATCACCCTGTAATTCCCAGCTTACTTGATCAGAAAGAAAGGTCTGATAGGTTTGCCAGTCTCGCTGATTTTCTGCATCAAAAAAAGCAAAAAGTTTCTCTAAGTTAGTCATCTTATCCAAACCACTTTTTCCAGATAGTTTGCTTTTCTTTTGTAGGCTTTTCTGTTGGCTGAAAAAGACTAGCAAACTGTTGGAACATGTCCTTGTCATCCACTTGGACTAGATGGTCACTGTGGATAATGAGGCCAAAAGGAGAAGTTTGGCAATCACTAGAAACAATTGTTGCCTCACAACTAAGATCTTTAGATATTTTCAAATAAAAGATTTGATTGCTAGACTCCACTTCTGGTGAAATTTTGACTAGGACAGGCTGATAGTTTTCTACAATTTTGCTGAGCACTTCTTTGAAGTGACTACGAACGAGAGAACCGTTTGCTTGTTCAACAGAGCAGAAGGCTAGTACTCGTTCCTCAAAAGTTCCTAAAAATTTTCGTTGCTCATCAGGCTTAAGTTTGGCACCACCTTGGGCTTTCTCCATGATTACTTTATTAATATCTGTCATAGGTTTAGTATAGCACAAAGTTATAGGTGCTGCAAAAATACTTATTTTCATAATATTTCATAAGAATAGAAAAAGCATGAAGTGTGTAAGCGGTTGCTTGATAAATCTAGATTTTTTAAGGTTAAGAGACGATTTTTTCTTGAAAAAAACGCTTTTTTAGAGTATGATAGAAGAGTAAATAAAAAAACTCAAAGGAGAGTAAGAAATGTCAATTATTACTGATGTTTACGCTCGCGAAGTCCTAGACTCACGCGGTAACCCAACACTTGAAGTAGAAGTTTATACTGAATCAGGTGCATTCGGACGTGGAATGGTTCCTTCAGGAGCTTCTACAGGTGAACACGAAGCAGTTGAACTTCGTGATGGCGACAAATCTCGTTACGGTGGTCTTGGTACACAAAAAGCAGTTGATAACGTAAACAATGTTATCGCTGAAGCTATCATCGGTTACGATGTTCGTGACCAACAAGCTATCGACCGTGCAATGATCGCTCTTGATGGTACTCCTAACAAAGGTAAATTGGGTGCAAACGCAATCCTTGGTGTGTCTATCGCTGTAGCTCGTGCTGCTGCTGACTACCTTGAAATCCCACTTTACAGCTACCTTGGTGGATTCAACACTAAAGTTCTTCCAACTCCAATGATGAACATCATCAATGGTGGATCTCACTCAGATGCTCCAATCGCATTCCAAGAGTTCATGATCTTGCCAGTTGGTGCTCCAACATTCAAAGAAGCTCTTCGTTACGGTGCTGAAATCTTCCACGCTCTTAAGAAAATTCTTAAATCTCGTGGTTTGGAAACTGCCGTTGGTGACGAAGGTGGATTCGCTCCTCGTTTTGAAGGAACTGAAGATGGTGTAGAAACTATCATCGCTGCTATCGAAGCTGCTGGTTATGTTCCAGGTAAAGATGTATTTATCGGATTTGACTGTGCATCATCAGAATTTTACGATAAAGAACGTAAAGTATACGACTACACTAAATTTGAAGGTGAAGGCGCTGCTGTTCGTACATCTGCAGAACAAATCGACTACCTTGAAGAATTGGTTAACAAATACCCAATCATCACTATCGAAGATGGTATGGATGAAAATGACTGGGATGGTTGGAAAGCTCTTACTGAACGTCTTGGTAAGAAAGTACAACTTGTTGGTGATGACTTCTTCGTAACAAACACTGACTACCTTGCACGTGGTATCAAAGAAGGTGCTGCTAACTCAATCCTTATCAAAGTTAACCAAATCGGTACTCTTACTGAAACTTTTGAAGCGATTGAAATGGCTAAAGAAGCTGGATACACTGCAGTTGTATCACACCGTTCAGGTGAAACTGAAGATTCAACAATCGCTGACATCGCAGTTGCAACTAACGCAGGTCAAATCAAGACTGGTTCACTTTCACGTACAGACCGTATTGCTAAATACAACCAATTGCTTCGTATCGAAGATCAACTTGGTGAAGTTGCTCAATACAAAGGTCTTCAATCTTTCTACAACTTGAAAAAATAATCTTTTAATATTATTAGAGGTTGTAAAGCCTTGATATTAAGCACTTTGGGGCGTTATCCTAAGGTGCTTTTTTGAATTTACTACCCTTTGTACTACCCCAGTATAATGTGTTAGAGCGCAAGATACGAGATGCTGCTAAAAATCAAGATATGTTAGCTTATAAGAAATACAATACTATTAAGCAGATAACGGATATTAGGGTACAAACTAGTGAAGATGATGTTTTGCAAACAGTGAAAGAAGTTTATGTGTATAATCGCATCAATGTGATTGGCGCGTGCCAAAAGATTTTGTATTTAAGTTCTAGTCAGGCCTACGCTCATCTTAATAAAAGGTTTGATACTTATTCTGACTTGTATTTTAGTATTATTCCATTATCTGATATATCTACTTATCATAAGTTAGTAAAAAATTGATTTCCTTGCTAAAGTCAATAAGATATGAGATAATAAGAATAGGGTAAGTAGAGCAGTGGTTTGAAGAAGGAATACGCTCTATATCATAGAGAAATGGCGGTGCAAATCCGTCCTACTACTTTTTTAACCTCAGAAATGAGGTTTTTATTGTATAGATTATAACTGCCTTAATATAGTATTTAAAAATAGTTCAACTTTATTGGCAATATGATAGACAGGAGAACTAGGAATTGATTGATCTTTATAACAAATTGAATGAACGAATATATGAGAATTGTAAGATGTATTACGATAAATACTCAGAACAAGATAGATTAACTGATGAACAGTCTGGTATCATGGGGGGACTCTACCAATCACTAAACATCGTTGCAAATGAATATCTTATCAATAATGAGAATGATAATCTAAAATATAGAGAATTACTTGATAAGATCGAAAAACTGCTGAAACTAACTTAAAGCACCACAAATTCAGGAAAAACAAGTCCTCAATTGGATGCTGTTTTACGCATACAATCATAGTGGTATTTGATTAGCAAATGAAAAATGATTGAAAAGTAGATATAAACTGTTAACACTTCGAAAAATACACTAAACTTGATGAAAAGTAAAAAAATTGATAAAAAGAATAAAAATAGTTGTTTTTCTGAAACTTATATTATATAATTAATACGAAAGATATCAATGGCCTCCCACGCGTATGCGCAGACACGTTCTGATGGGAGGTTTTTTCATAAAAATAATTAAGTGGGAAATACTATGATTGAGCATTTTGAGCATAAAAGCTATGAAGAACAAATAAAACTTTTAGAGTCAAGGTCTATGTGTTTTGGGAATGAAGCATCTAGAGACAAGGCAATAAATAGTCTATCAATAGTTTCGTACTATAAAATTAAGGAATTTGCCAAACCATTTGCAAAGATAACAAAGAATGGTACTGAGAAAATTATTAATTACCAAAATACTAAATTTGAAATTGTTATTTCGAGATATTATCAAGATAAAAATTTGAGGTTAAATTTACTACACGCAATTGAAGATATTGAGGTTGCTTTAAAAACAAAGATAGCTTATGTATTGGGAAAGAGTGATTTAAATGGTTATGGCTATCTTAATTTTTCAAAGTGGTGCAATAAAGAAGAATATTGTAAGCATTATCTTAAGTATAGTGAAAATAAATTTAGAAAAAATTTATTAGTTGAGCTAAGGAAATCTTCTAATTCGGAAATAGATGAAAAATTAAAGATTGATCAATCAAAATATCCTCCCATCTGGCTTGCTGTAAATGTCCTTACGTTCGGACAAATGGTTAATATGTTAGAACTAATGTCTGTTAGGAATCTTAGTAAGATATCTAATTTTTTTAATTGTGATAATTCAGAGTTAATATCTTGGTTAAAATGTATAAATTTAGTTAGAAATATTTGCGCTCATAATTCAAATATTATTGACTTTAAATTTAAAACAGTTCCTCAATTAAAAGATGAGTGGAAAAATGATTTGTATGAGTTAAAACCAGGGGTTTATTCAAATAGAATTGCTTTACCGTTTCTTATAATTAGCTATATGATGAATAAAATAAACCCTAAGTACCATTTCAGTGATATCGTTAATTCGCTGGATAAGCTTATAAAAGACGATGATACTGCTAAATATTATGGCTTTAAATCCATCAGTACGATGGAGTCGATTAAATCTAAGTGGAATAAGAAGCCAAGAATACGCAGAAGAACTAGATAAAAAGCCCCAGAATAGGAGGTTTTTTCTCGCCTGCTGAACTCATAAATTTAATACCTTTTTTACTACCTTTTAAAAATAATGTGCTTGTATATACTTTGTATTATATTTTAAGATTAGTAAAAAAAGTGTTGTTGCTTGAGTATATTGTGATATCCTATATAATAGGGAGATGACTTGAAAAAATAATTCATTCAGATTGAATGAAGTAAGGATCCCTCAAGCTTGACTTGAGGGATTTTTGAATAAAGTAAAGGGAGACTCGGGAGATGATTTATTTTCTTCTATATATTCTAAGTAGAGAGTGGCCAGCTCTTATTCTCTTGATTGTTGGACTTCTTGTAGCTCATCGATGGAAGTCTAGGAATCTGGCACTTTTAGCGGTTCTTTTATTCTTTTTGGTCACCAGTATATTGTGGAAACCTCAGTTGAGTCCGTGGCTTGCTTTTCTCTTTTTATTCCTCGCTTTCTATTTATTGATTGAAAGATACAAATGGGTTCTTTATCCTGCTCTTACTTTAGGTTTGTTGCTGTTGGCAGTTTCTCCTATAATTGGCTTTCTTTTTACAATTTATGTTCCAGTAAGCCATTATGCCTATCTTGAGGAAAAAGGGCAGACAGTAGTAGTTCGAGAAGACTACTATGGAACTTTTTTTAGTGATAGTAATATAGAGATTATAACTTATGGCGAAGGGAAGCTTATACCAGTAAATGTAAAGCAGTATGATAATGTTCCTATGCATGAATTTAATGAAGCCAAAGATGTTAACGAAGATGCTTTTCTTGCTCAATCGCTAACAAGAGAACGATTGGAAGAATTAAAAGGCTTTATTAATAAAAGAAATCAGCAAAGACAATAGATTAGCTAGAATCAGAGTATTTATCGACTTCTTGGGGACTTTCCTTGCTTGAATCGATGAAAAGTAGTATGATAAGACACAGATTGTGAGGAGAAATAAATGAAAGATTTTCACTTTGATGCGATTTCAGCATTTGAGAACTACGAAATTGAAAAAATGGAGGATGGCCAAGTCATTGTTACGACCGAAGTGGTGACGTCTTCTCTAAACTATTATGGTAATGCTCACGGTGGCTACCTTTTTACTCTCTGTGATCAGATTTCTGGTCTAGTCTTGATATCACAAGGTTTAGATGGAGTAACGCTCCAGTCTTCAATTAACTACCTGCGAGCAGGACATGCTGGTGATAAGCTTACTATCTCAGGGACCTGTGTTCATCCAGGACGTAAAACGAGAGTAGTAGATGTGGTTATTAGCAATCAAGAAAAAGAAAATGTCTGCAAGGCAACATTTACCATGTTTGTTACAGGGCAAAGAAAAGAAGAAAGTCAGATTAATATTTAGTACTTAAGTCCCAGTTTTTAAATAGAAACTGGGAGCTATTTTTTAAAATGCCTAGCCAGTATCTGAAATTTGTGTATATATAAAAAAGCATCTCTCAATGAGGATGCTTTTTATAGTTTGCTTAAAACAAACCTTTGATTTTATCGATAGCGTCACTGGCCATTTCATTTCCAGCTACTAATTTTTTGGCTTGGTCTAGGTATTCGCCAAGTTTGTCTTTATTATCTTCAACAAACTTTTTAGCTGCATCGAAATCTTTCTTTTCGATCATTTCTTTTACTTGGTTAAATAAATCTAGGGGATTCATAACAGGCTACTTAGTCATTTTTTCATACGGTAATAATTTAATCAAACTATTAAATAGAAAGCAAGAAATCTGCTTACTTAAAGGTGACACAGACAGATTCAGGAACATAAAAGTCATGAGAGATTTCTGTTAATTTACCTCTTTCTATATCACGTTTGAAAACTGTTGCATTGTCAGAGTCTTGGTGAACAGCAATAATGTACTTTTGATCAGGTGTGATATTAAAATCGCGTGGATTCTTTCCATTAGTTGGTGTAATTTCGACTAATTCCAAACTGCCATCCTTGAGAATTTTATAGACAGCGATTGAATCATGCCCACGATTGGATCCATAGAGAAATTTGCCATCTGCAGAAAGTCTGATAGCAGCAGTACCATTTGCTCCAGTGAAGTCTTCAGGTAGGGTCGAGATAGTTTGTAAGTGGTCAAATTGGCCGACGCCATCATAGATAAGAACTTCAATCGTTGAGTTTAGTTCACAAATGAGATAAGCCATTTTGTAATAATTATGGAAGACTAGATGGCGTGCTCCAGCACCAGGCGCACAAGTGTAAGTATCTAATTTTTTTAGTTTCCCATCTTCTGAAAGGTCATAGGTTACCACTTGGTCAGTTCCTAAATCACATGTAACTAAGTATTGATCAGGTGTTAAGTCAGTGAAGTGAACATGAGCAGAAGCTTGATTCTCATGTGGACCAGATCCTTCATGCGTGTCAGAAACTGCTAACTTCAGACTGCCATCAGATAAACGTTTGTAGACTAGGACTTGCCCCTTATGATAGTTGGCTCCATATACCAAATCACGCTTTTCATCTACTGCAACATAACAGAGCGGAGCTCCTTCTTCAACGACATGATTTAAAAGCTTGAAATCCTTATCATATGCAGCGATTCCTCCTTGCCCATTTTCAGCCCCCACAGTATAAAGATGATCAGCAGCGTCAAATGCAAGATAGGTCGGACTGGCTTCTTCGGCCACTAGCGCTAAGTTTGACAAAATTCCATTATTTGAGTCAAAATCTGCCTTGTAAAGACCTTTTGATTCTCGACGTGTATAAGTACCAAAGTAAACTGTTTGTGTCATAATCTTACCTCGTATTGGTGTTTATTAAAGATATTGTCATTATATCATAAAATAGCTTGGATTGGTTTTCATGATAGGATATGCAAAAAATTCAAAAGAATAGTATCAGTTTAAAAAACACAAAAAAAACAGATGGCAGGTAGGAGGGTCTTAGATAGCTTTGTTAGAATAGATTTGTTCAAACAAAACAAAAAGGTTAAAAAGCTGTTTATGTTTGTTGATTAAAACATTTACAACAGATTTTAACCCAATAACTTACTAAAAAGGAGAACATCATGAACTTTAAAAAATTAGCTACTCTTATCGCTGTCTTAGGACTCTCAATTATATTTTTAGCAGCTTGTGGAAATAAGGATAAGCAAAAAACAGAGACCTTAGATGGCAAGCCAATTGATTACAAGAAGGATGCTGTAGATAAGAAAAACAAAGTAGTTGATGGGAAAGAAGTGACAGAATATACCATGCCAGATGGAAATATTGTTCAAATTCCGGTTGATAATGAAGAAGATACAGATACAGCAGATTCAAGTGCAGAATAATAATGAGTGGTCGTGAGACTTGGAGGCAGTATGTTACGAGGAAAAAAGAAAAATTCTAAAATTATTTTAATCAGTAGTGTAGCTTTATTGACTTGTGCAGCTGTGGGAGGATACTTCCTTTTGCAGCCAGGTCAAAATCAATCTGTTGTTGTTAACAATAAAGTTGACTCTAAAACAGTTCAAGAAGCTGTGGATGAAGCTAAGAAGAAAAGTTTGGTTTTATCTGGTGAAGTTGCACCGAATAATAGCAGTAAGGTTAAGATCGATCCATCAAAAGGTGAGGTCAAGGAAGTATTCGTCAAAAATGGCGACACTGTCACACAGGGACAGCCTCTCTTTTCCTATGTAACTTCCCAAGAGCTGACGGCTCAATCAGCTCAATATGATGCTCAGGCTAAGTCTAATAGTATTAGTACGGCGCAAAGTAATGCCTCAATTAAGTGGGAGACTTATAATCGTAAATTAGCAAATTTGAACAGCTTGCGTGAAAAATATAATGCGAATAATGATGAGTCTCTACTAGAGCAGATCAAATCTGCAGAAGATGAAGTTGCTCAAAGTTTAAGCGATGCGAATTCAGCTGATAATGAAGTAAAGAATGCTCAGATAGAAGCAGAAAAAGCTCAGGCAACAGCTCAAACTGAATCAGACCGAATGAAATATGATACAGTAACAGCAGATACAGCGGGCACTATCACTTCTATGAATGAAGACTTACCGACTCAATCAAAGGCTAAGAAAGAAGAAGAAAACTTTATCGAAATCATGGACAAGTCCAAGACTTTTGTAAAAGGGAACGTTAGTGAATTTGATCGCGAGAAATTACAAGTAGGACAAAAGGTTGAAGTAGTTGACCGTAAGAACCCTAAGAAAAAATGGACAGGTACAGTAACTCAAGTCGGTACTCTTACAGCGGATGCAGCAGCAAATGGTAACAAACAACAACAGGAAAATCCAAATCAAGCTAAATATCCATATAAAGTAGAGTTAGACCAAGCCGAAAATATGCCTTTGATTGGTTCTCATACTTATGTCAACGTTATTGAAAATGCGCCTGAAGCAGGCAAGGTTGTTGTGAATAAATCTTATGTGTTCACAGAAAACGGTAAATCTTATGTTTGGAAAGTAGAAAACAAAAAGATCAAAAAACAAGAAGTCAAGACCAAGGACCTTAAGGGTTCGCTTGTTGAAATCACAGAAGGTTTGAAGATGGAAGACAGTATCTCTAGTGTTAAGAACGGCATGAAAGAGGGCATGGAGGTAGGAGCAGATGTTAAAGCTTAAAGAAATCCATAAATCTTACCAACAGGGCAGTCAGGAATTTCCTATTCTAAAAGGAATCGATCTTCATGTAAAAGAAGGTGATTTTCTAGCTATTATGGGTCCGTCAGGATCCGGTAAATCAACTCTGATGAATATCATAGGGTGCTTGGACAAGGCTAATGCTGGAACTTATCATATTGAAGGTACGGATGTATCCAATCTGTCGGATAATCAATTGTCAGATTTACGAAATCAAAAGATTGGCTTTGTATTTCAGAACTTCAATCTGATGCCAAAATTAACGGCTTGTCAAAATGTGGAATTGCCTTTAACTTATATGAAGATTCCCAAAAAGGAAAGACGGGAACGGGCAATGGAAATGTTACGTTTGGTAGGCTTAGAAGAGCGAAGCGAATTTAAGCCAATGGAATTATCAGGGGGACAAAAGCAGCGGGTAGCCATTGCCCGCGCTTTGGTTACTAACCCAAGTTTTATTCTTGGAGATGAACCGACTGGGGCCTTGGATACCAAGACCAGCGTACAAATCATGGAACTTTTTAAGCAGTTTAATGAAGCTGGAAAGACAATCGTGATTATTACCCATGAACCAGAAGTGGCTCAAATGTGCAAGAAAACAGTTGTTTTACGAGATGGAAATATTGAACACAAAGAGGTAGAAAGGAATTAAGACATTTATGGAAGATATTTTTGTAGCTCTAAATTCCATTTTATCGCATAAAATGCGCTCAATGTTGACCATGCTGGGAATTATCATTGGGATCGGTGCCATCATTGCTATCTTTTCAATTATCGAAGGAAATACAGAAAACACCAAGAGACAGTTGATCGGTGGCAGTAATAATACCATCAAAGTGGTCTATGATAAGAAGAATGTGATTGACCCTAGTATACCTGAAAAGGCTCAGGCAAAAAAACCTGGCTACATCCCTTTCATGGGTGAAGATATACTAAATAAGATTCGAGAAATTCCTGGTGTTAAGAATGCTCTTTTAACCTATGGAACGGATGACAAGATTTACCATCTGGAACAAAAAACATCTGGTAAGGTACAGGCTGTTTCTCAAAATATCGCAGAAATCAAGAAAATGCGGACCGTAGAGGGTGCAGATTTTTCCGATCCTGCTTTCCAAAACCAAGAGCAGGTTACTTATCTGGAAAAATCTCTCTATGATAGTCTCTTTCCAAATGGAAATGGGATTGGAAAATACATCGAAGTCAAGGGAAGTCCTTTCAAGGTAATTGGTGTTTTTGAGTCTACGGAACAAAGTGGCTTGACAGCGGGAGCTGATCGGGTTGCCTACATTCCACTCCAACAATGGCACAGGCTTTTTGAGGAGCTGAATGTCAATCCTGAGGTGACAGTTCAAACCTATAAAGCAGATGATCTAAAGAAGGTGGCAAAAAAAGTTGGAGATTATCTCAATCAACAAGTCCCTAGTTCTGATTATATGTTTGGGGTGCTGAATTTACAGGAATTTGAACGCCAATTAGATAATTTGAACCAATCAAACTTTGTACTTTTGGCAGGGATTGCCAGTATTTCCCTTCTGGTCGGAGGGATTGGTGTTATGAACATCATGCTAGTCTCTGTTACAGAAAGGACTCGTGAAATTGGTATTAAAAAGGCTTTGGGAGCAAGACGAAAAATCATTCTCAAGCAGTTTTTGATTGAAGCAGTTATCTTGACCTTGATGGGTGGATTTATAGGAGTAGTGGCTGGAATCCTATCTGGTTTTGCTATTACTCAGTCATTGGCTTATCCTTACATTCTTTCCCTCTTCTCAGTCTTTGTAAGTTTGCTATTTTGTTGTATAATAGGGGTAGTATTTGGATTGCTACCTGCCGTCAAGGCGTCCAAGCTTGATCCAATCGAAGCTTTGCGCTTTGAATAGAAGTAATAAGGAGTCATTATGTATAAGATTTTGGTCGTAGAAGATGATACTACTATTAACCAAGTCATATGTGAATTTTTAAAAGAAAGTAACTACAGTGTTACGCCAGTTTATGATGGCGCAGAGGCTCTACGTCAGTTTGAAGAAGAGACTTTTGATTTAGTCATTTTAGATATGATGTTGCCATCCGTTAGTGGTTTAGATGTCCTCAAGGAAATCCGTAAGACATCGCAGATCCCAGTCATGATTTTAACTGCTCTAGATGATGAATATACCCAGCTAGTGAGTTTTAATCACTTGATTAGCGATTACGTGACTAAGCCTTTTTCACCCCTCATTTTGGTGAAAAGAATAGAAAATATTTTACGTCGGACTGCTGTTTATTCTGAAATTGTCATCGGTGACTTGCGCGTGGTTTTAGAAGATTGTACGATTTTCTGGCAAGGAGAAAAGCTAGCTCTGACCAAGAAGGAGTATGAAATTCTAGAAGTTCTTGCTAAACGTAAGGGCCATTTAGTGACAAGAGACCAGCTTATGAATACCATTTGGGGCTATAGTGAGCTAGATAGTCGTGTCTTGGACAATCATATCAAGAATATTCGCAAGAAAGTTCCTGGAATTCCTTTGTCAACCATTACTGGTATGGGCTATCAATTGGGTGGAGATCAGGCGTGAAGATTGTAAAAAAGAATTTCCTGCTGACCAGTTCGATTATCTTTGTTGTTGTCACAGTAGTGCTTGCTAGTCTCTATTTTGCTATGCCAATCTATTATGAGCAAGTAAAGAGTAGAGAATCTAATCATGAATTTGAACAAGTGACTCAGCAAATGAAGGGAAAGTCGATTGACGAAATGAAATCTCTTCTCACTGATTATAGTCATAAAAATAATCGAATCTGGTTTAATTTGACAGATGCCAAAGATCAGGTCGTTTACCCGACTGTTGAAGTAAGTGAAACGCAAGATTCCTTACAACTAACAATCCTTCCTACCATGGCTGATGGAACAGCTAAGCATAAAAGTATCAGTAAAAAGCTTAAAACATCTGATGGAAAAATCTTGACCCTGCAGGGAGAATATTCTCTGCAGCCCGTCAGTGATGCCAGTCATATTTTGCTCAATCTCTATCCTTTTGTTTTAGTCGTATCCCTTAGCCTAGGAGGACTTTCTGCCTATCTTTACAGCCGGACCTCTAGTCAGCGGATAAAGGATATATCGGCTGCAACTCGTCAGATGACCAGTTTAGCGCCAGATGTTGTTTGTGTAGCTAAAGGAAAAGATGAAATCGCTGAACTCGCTCAGGATATCAATCACCTTTATGCTAACCTAATGACAAGTATGGAAGCGTTGAAAGTGGAAAATGAAAAGGTTGCTGAGAGTGAAAGAGAGAAGGCTGAGTTCCTTCGTATGACTTCCCATGAGCTAAAGACGCCAATAACCAGTATGATGGGAATGATTGACGGTATGATATACGGCGTAGGGGAATTCAAGGATCGAGATACCTACCTTCATAAATGTCGAGAAATTTTAGAAGAGCAGTCCGATCTGGTTCAGTCCATCTTAGCTATCTCTAAAATGGAGATGGGAACAGAGGTGACTGAGGAAGTCTTTTCGTTGAAGCAGGTTCTAGAAGAAAATCTCGGCGCCTACAAACTGATGGCAGACATGAAGCACTATCAGTTCCAAGTGAGTTTAGAAGAGGCTGAAATGAAGGGCAATAAGATCTACTTGGTCAAGGCGATCAAAAATCTCATTGATAATGCATTTAACTACACTGTTCAAAATGGGAAAATCTCAATCCGCCTTGAAGAACACCTCTTGGTCATTGAAAACCAGGCTGAGCGTGTTTTAGATGAGACTCAGATCCAGCAGATCTTTCAACCATTTTACAGGCCGGATTATAGCCGAAACCGGAAAGATGGAGGGACAGGTCTGGGACTCTTTATCGTTCAGCAAATTTTAGATAAGCATCAGTTTGCTTATAAGTTTGAAGCTGTTGATGGTAAATGGATGCGATTTAGCATTTCCTTTTAATTGAAAACTCTTAGACAAGCAGGAATAGACTTTACAATCTAATAAGAACACCACAGAACAATGTGGTGTTCTTATTTTTTTTGATTTTGTGTAAAATAGACAAAGATAGATTGACAGCGCTTACATATAGTGCTAGAATGAAGCTGTAGTTTGCTGAAGAATAATAGTAAGAGGCCCTCAGAAAGCCTCTTTGACTGTAGTTAAATGAGAGTCAATAGGATTTATTTGATTAAGAGGTGTTTTCAGTATAACGTGAGTCTTAGAAAAGTATGATGAGTAGTTTGGCTTGATTTATCAGTAATTTGCTAGTTTATGTTTTGCAGTATCTGATACTAATTGGCCTTTAAAATAGTGTATTACAGTTTAAATTCCTAATTGTTTCTCCTCTTCAATGATCTTGCTTTCTATCTAAGTTTAAGAAATAGAGCAGATATTTCCAATAAGGAGGGGGAGTCATCTTGCCTTTTTAAAAGAGGCGTTTTGTAAAGTGAAAGAGGGGTGGAGCGCTTCAAGCTTTTGAAAGTCCTGAATGTATTTAAAAATTTTTTCGTTATTTGTTTATCAGACGGCAGTGAAGGAAATTGTATTTACTAGCCTTGACTGCTGATTTTGAAAACATTGTATAAGGAGTCATTTTATGAAAAAATCAACCATTGTTTCGATTGTAGCTGCAAGTTTATTGATTAGTCCTCTTGTTTTAGCGCGTCACGTTCAAGCAGATGAAGTTGGCACAAATAGTGTCGAGCCAGTCTTGGCGACCAGTACGGATCAAGAGTCTAGTCCTGATAAATCGGTATCTGAGCATGTAGAATCAAGTGAGAATGCTGAAGTTAATAAGGAAAGCTCTACTGAAGGTGTAGGGCAAAAAGCGGTCGTTGAGGAAGCAATCGATTCCAATCAATCTATAGGTGAGAAGGAAAATCATTTCGATAAAGCAGTCCCTGAGTCTTCAAATGTGTCGGATAAATCAGCTACGGACAAGGGAGCGGTTCCTGAAAAGTCAGGTGCAGATACTGGTAGTGATACTGAAAAGAAAGTTGATTCAAGGATAGAGAACAATGCAACAGCTGTAGATTCGAGTAGAGAGCCAGGAAATGATAGAAGTGCTACTAGAGTGTCTAATCCACCTAAGACGACCTTAGCAGACTTGTCAGAAGTAACTGGTCAAGCAAGGACTGAGGAAGATTCTAAGAAGGAAGCAACAGTTGGCGAAGCTGTTAATCAACTCTTGAAATGGGCATCGACAAAAGAAGGACAAGTCGGTTCAACTGACCAGGATCGGTTAGCCTTTGCTAAGAGTCTAGGAATGATTGACCAAAAGGCGAAAGGATCCGATCCAGTTACAGACCTTGTGACTATGGTTGCTGCAGCGAAAAAACTCCATGCTGCTTATAGAGCAGAGCGCAAGACACCTCTCTTTATGAATGGGAGAGCACAGCCTATTTTCCCATTTACTCGTGGTGATGATCCTGAACATTATTCATATGAGAATAGTGATATTGTTCGTTATGTTGTTTATGTTGAAACGGACTATGATACAGATGGAGATGGGAAACCAGACTTGGTAAAGACTTTCGTCCAAGTTCCGAAAGCTGCTGTAAAAGGGGATTATAAAGCTCCGACAATCTTTGAAGCTAGCCCATACGTTGCAGGTACGACAGAAGAACGTACCCTAGAAGGGCTTGGTCTCAAAGAAGGTGGCAAATTTGACATGGCTAAGCTCTATACCAAGCCAGACAAGAGAAAAGCAGTCAAAGAAATTTCGACAGAAGAGGTTGCAAAAGCGACTAAACCTAAAGATTGGTACTATGTCAATCCACGTGAAAGTTCAGCAGATTACACTCATTATGATTATGAAAACCTGAACTGGTACAATTATTACCTGGTCCGTGGTTATGCGGTTGTAACAAGTAGTGGATTGGGCTCAAAAGGGTCAGATGGAATCAATACAACAGGTTCTGATTTGGAAGTTGCTGCCTACAAGAGTATTATCGAATGGTTGAATGGCAAACGCAAGGCCTATGCAGATAAAACAAGCAATCGGGAGGTCAAGGCGGATTGGTCGAGTGGCAATGTTGCCATGACTGGTTTGTCTTGGGCTGGAACAACAACTTTTGGGGTCGCATCTACTGGTGTAGAAGGTCTTAAAACCATTGTACCGGCAGCGGGAATTGCCAGTTGGTATGATCACTTTAATAGTCAAGGATCTCCACTTGATACGGGAGCTTCAAATGATCTATCTTGGTTGTCTGTTTATACCTCTGGTCGGATTTTAGACAAGGATGACTGGGATAAAATTAAAGACTACTATGCTGCTTATATCACTAAACTAAATGAGCTGCAACACAAGGATGGTCATAATTATAATGAAGAATATGCTAAGCGTGACTATACCCTAAATGCAGCCAATCTAAAAGCTGCTCCCTTGCTGATCCAAGGGCTTAATGATGATAATGTTAAACCAAAACATTTTGAATTAATGCTAGAAGCATATAAGAAGGCAGGTATAGATCCAAAAGTATTGCTGCACCAAGGAAATCACGTTTATCCATCCACTCGCTGGGCAGGAACCACAGTGGCTGGTCAAGCCTTTAACGATTTAATGAATCAATGGTATAGTCATTATTTATTCGGCCTTCAAAATGGCATTGAACATCTTCCACAGGTGACTGCTCAGGACAACCTAGATCCAACCAAGTGGCGTCGATTTGACAAATGGGAAACGGACAATAAAATCACTGCTCGTGCCTATTCCAAGAGAGAGGATGTGACTGTATCTAGTGATTTTTATGGCACGGGTGAAAATTGGACTACGAGAAACCAAGACGCAGCCTTTCATTCATCTGCTGTCAGTGCTTCATATGCGGCTCCAGTTGATCGTGATATTACTATTAAAGGCAATATCCCTCTTCATTTTAGTGCAGCCTTCTTGAAAGGTGATAAGAAGCATGCTCATGTCAGCGCGACTTTGATGGATGTATCTGATGAGGAATTTGATGTTGTAAAAGAAGAAATTACTTATGACAAGAACGGTTATAGTACTCGTACACTCGAAAAGGAAACGGTTGATGAAAAAGGGGACTGGCATGGTAGCAATCTAGACAGCCTTCCAGTGAAAGAATACAAAACGCATAAAGTGAAAAGCGTGGTTATCTCTAGAGGCTGGATGAACTTGGCTAACCCAGATTCAGGTTTTAATTCTGCAAGTTCTAGACATTCAATCGATTTAAAAGAAAATGAGTACCACAACTATACTATGTACTTGCAGCCAAACTTGTATACTGTTAAAAAGGGTCATCGTCTGGTCCTAACCTTACATGCTTTTGATCCAGACTACATTTATTATGCTGATCCATACGAAGTCAAGTTTAAGACAGATTCTATTTCTGCAACGATACCAATTGTAGAAGAAAATCAATCTCTCTTACTTCGTTATCAGCCAAATGAGAAAGATACCGAGTACGCTAAGTTAGCAGACCGTATCCTAGCAATTGCTAAAAAGAACCCTGCAGTAGAAAAGGACAATCAGCAGGACAAGGGAAGTGGTTCTGAACTTAAGCCGGGAGGACAAATGGATCAACAACCACCAGTAGGACGGGACTCTATGGAATTCCGTAAGGAACAAAAGGTTGAAATCGCTAATCTTGAACACAAAGAAAATGATGCTTCTTCAAAAGAAGTAGGTCTTTCAAGAGAAGCAAGACTTCCTGAAACAGGTCAAAAAGCAAATTTTTGGTCAGTCTATGGTATGCTAAGCTTACTTTTAGCCGGCTTATGGAAGGTGATTAGTGGACGTAAAGAAGAGAAATAATGCTATCTCATCATTTTATTTACACTTGGCATTTCCCATCTTGCTTGCTGGATTAAATTCTAAGCCTAAATAGGAAACACCGAACTCTAGAGAATCTTCAGTAGTTTGGAGCAAATCGTTTTTTATAGAAATAAGACTGGTTTTGTAATCTAGCAGATAAATCGCACCCTGAAAGTTAGAAATAATCTAACCTTCGGGGTGTTTTCATTTGAAATATTCTAAGCTGGTTGAAGTTTCTGCTGTTTAAAAAAGTAGGAAAAATAAGTAGATGCAAAACGTCTCATCTAGTTGTTAGGGGATGAAAAAGGATTAGTTGAATGTGTATAGCTAAGAGTCAAATCCCTTCAAAAATGATATAATAAACCTATATTTTCTAGAGGAAAAGGCAGGCTATGAAATTACTTTATACAGATATTCGCCATTCTTTGACCAAGGTTTTAGTGGCTGAGGCTGAGAGTTTGGTGGTGGCTGGTAAGCGAGTCTTTTATATTGCGCCAAATTCGCTTTCTTTTGAGAAGGAGCGGGCGGTTTTGGAGTGCCTGAAGAACAAGGCATCCTTTGCTATTACGGTGACGCGCTTTGCCCAGATGGCTCGGTATTTTGTCCTCAATGATGTCCGGAAAGGGCAGAGTTTGGACGATATTGGTCTGGGAATGCTAATTTATCGGACCTTGACAGAGTTAGATGATGGAGAGCTTAAGGTCTATGGTAGGATTAAGAAGGATCCCCAGTTTATCCAGCAGCTGATGGATCTTTACCATGAACTGCAGACAGCCCAGATGTCCTTTGAGGATTTGGAATTTCTTGAGGAGCCTGAGAAGGGGGAGGATCTGGTCAAGATTTTTACAGCTGTGGCTACGGCTCTAAATAAGGGTGATTTTGATTCATCCTCTCAGATTGCGACTTTTGCCCAGCATATTCTGTCAGGTGATACAGATGAGGAATTGGAGAATCTAGCTCTGGTCATTGATGGCTTTACGCGTTTTTCTGCTGAAGAGGAATACCTGGTCGGTCTCCTACATCGGAAAGGTGTGGAGATTGTTATCGGGACCTATGCTAGCCAAAAAGCCTATCGAGCAGCCTTTCGTGAGGGCAATCTCTATCAGGCCAGCGTGGATTTTCTGAGAAAGCTGGCCGAGGACTATCAGGTCAAGCCTGACTATATCCCTCATGCGGAAGCAGAAGATGCCTTTGGACGGATTTCCAAGATCTTGGAGAGTCGTTATGACTTTTCAGAATCAACGGTGAGTCTGAGTGATCTAGACCGCTCCCAGCTTCAAATCTGGGCTACTATGAATCAGAAAGAAGAGCTGGAGTATGTGGCTAAGTCCATCCGACAGCGGGTTCATGATGGGGCGCGTTATAAGGATATTCGCCTGCTTTTGGGAGATGTGGAAGCCTACCAGCTTCAGCTCAAGACTATTTTTGACCAATATCAGATTCCCTACTATCTGGGTCGGAGTGAGTCGATGGCGCAGCATCCGCTGGTCCAGTTTGTCGAATCTTTGGAGCGGCTAAAACGCTATAATTTCCAACTGGAAGACCTGCTCAATCTCTTAAAGACGGGGCTCTATGGCGATTTGACTCAAGAAGAGCTGGATCATTTTGAGCAATATCTGCGCTTTGCGGACATTAAGGGGGCAGGCAAGCTAGCCAAGGATTTCACGGCCAATAGCCAAGGGAAATTTGACCTAGACTGTCTCAATCATATTCGTCGCCGAGTCATGACTCCGCTGCAAGACTTTTTCAAATCCCGCAGCCAGACGGCATCGGGACTCTTAGCTAAGTTTACGGAGTTCGTACAAGCAGCTCGTTTGTCTGACAATTTGACAGCTCTGCTGCAGGGAGAAAGTCAGCAGGAGCAGGAGCGTCATGAGGAAGTCTGGAAGGCTTTCAGCCATGTCTTAGAGCAGTTTGCTCAGGTTTTTGCAGATAGTAAGGTCAAACTAGACGACTTTCTGGCCTTGGTCCTCTCAGGCATGCTTTTGTCCAACTATCGGACAGTACCGGCGACGGTAGATGTGGTCAAGGTCCAGTCTTATGACCTGATAGAACCTTTAGCCGCTCCTTACGTCTATGCAATCGGACTGACTCAAGAGCGTTTTCCGAAAATCGCGCAAAACAAGAGTTTGCTCAGTGATGAAGATCGGGCTCGGCTCAATGACGCAACGGATTCTCAGGCGGAACTGCAGATTGCTAGCTCAGAAAATCTCAAGAAGAATCGCTACACAGCGCTGTCGCTGATGAATTCTGCTACCAAAGAGCTGGTCTTGTCTGCGCCGGCCTTAGTCAATGAAGTAGAGGACAGCATGTCGACCTATCTATTGGAATTGACTGCAGCACCGCTGTCCTTGCCCATCATTGTCAAAAAGCCTCAGGCTTCCAGTGACGATATTGGTAGCTACCGAGCTCTCTTGTCTCAGATCATCGAGCTTCATCAAGAGGAGATTGACCGAGAGTGGACAGCAGAGGAGAAAACTTTTTGGGCGGTGGCTGTGCGGGTTCTCCGCAAGAAGTTAGCAGCAGAAGGCATCAGTATTCCGCAAATCAGCAAGGAACTGAAAACGGAGTCTCTGCAACCGGAAACTCTGCAAGCTCTTTATCCAAAAGATCAGCCTCTCCGACTTTCAGCCTCTGCTTTAAACGAATACTTCAAAAATCAATATGGCTATTTCATCAAATATATTTTAGGATTACAGGAAGAGTGGACTATTCATCCAGATGCTAGAAGCCACGGAAATTTTCTGCATCGAATTTTTGAGAAAGTACTTCAGGAGAATACTAGTCGAGACTTTGACCAGCGACTAGAAGTGGCAATAGACGAAACCATGCGGGAGACTGAATTTGAAAGTCTATACAATGAATCTAGCGAGAGTCTCTTTACTCGTCAATTGCTACTAGATACTGCTAAGTCAACTGGTCAAGTTCTGGCTCAGTCAGCTGGGATTGAAACGATTGGAGAAGAAACAGTCTTTGGGAACAGTAAAGAGCCTTTCCTTATCTTGGAAGATGGCAGAGCTGTTAGTGTTCGAGGCAAGGTGGATAGAATTGACCGATTGCTAGCTGATGGGAGTATGGGAGTCGTGGACTATAAGTCTAGCGAGACTAAGTTTAGCTATGAAAAATTCTTTAATGGTCTGAATTCTCAGCTTCCGACTTATCTAGAGGCTATCCAGGAACTCCAAGGTCAGCAGGAAGGTAGAGATCTTTTCGGTGCCATGTACTTGCAAATGACAGAGCCTATTGTTGCCCTTAAAGATACCAAAGAGCTAGGAGATGCGGTCAAGGAAGTTGCGAAAACCATGCAGTACAAGGGACTCTTTTTAGCAGATAAGCTGGCCTCTTTGGGTCCTGTTTATGAAAAGAGCAAGGTTAATAGTCTCAGTCAAGAAGAACTGGCTATTTTACTAGCTTATAATGAAATTCTCTATAAAAAAGTAGCTAAAGGCATTCTGGCTGGTCACTTTGAGGTTAATCCCTATACAGAAAATGGCCGGAATATAGCACCTTATGTCGATCAGTTTAAGGCTATTACAGGCTTTGAAGCCAATCGCCACCTAGGCCAAGCCAGACAGTTAGATAAATTAGATTTGAGTAAATTTGAAAAACGTCCAGTTGGTGAGAAACTGCGCCAAGCATGGATAGAAAAGATGAGGGAGGAGTTGAAAAAATGAGGAAGAAGTCTTTTTTAAGCCCAGAAGAAATCAGTCAGCTACAGCATTTTGAAGCCACTTCTAATAAGGAACAAAAACGAACTGCTGAGCAGATTGAGGCTATTTATTCCTCAGGTCAAAACATCCTAGTCTCTGCATCAGCTGGGTCAGGGAAAACCTTTGTCATGGTTCAGAGGATTATTGACCAGATTCTCCGTGGAGTGTCCGTCCAGGAACTCTTCATCTCAACCTTTACCGTAAAAGCGGCTGGAGAACTCAAGGAGCGTCTAGAAAAAGAGTTAAGTAAAGTCCTCAAAGAAAGTCAGGATGAAGAACTTAAACAACACCTAGCCCAGCAGTTAGCGGCTATTGCCACGGCTGATATTGGGACCATGGACTCTTTTACACAAAAGCTTCTCAACAAGTATGGTTATCTCCTGGGCCTGGCCCCAAATTTTCGTATTCTCCAGTCAGCTAGTGAGCAAACTATGCTACAAAATGAAGTCTTTCAGCAGCTTTTTGAACAATATTATACTGGTGATCAGAAGGATATTTTTGAAAAGTTAGTCAAAAATTTCACGGGCAAGAAAAAGAACACCTCTGGTTTTCGCCAGCAAGTTTACGCCATTTACCAGTTTCTCCAATCAACCAGCAATCCTCAGAGATGGTTGCAGGACTTTTTCCTTAAAGGCTATGAAGAGACAGATTTTTCTCGCGAGAGAGACAAAATTTTACAGCAAGTGAAAGGTGCTCTTTTTGACCTTGAAGATTTTTTCCGTTTTCACTTGGATCATGAGGGACGTGAATTTGCGGGAGCTAAATACCAAGAAAATGTGTTGCTTGCGCTAGATAAATTGGGGAGTTTGCAGGAATCGTCCTCTGAGCAGGACTATTTCCGTGTCTTAAAAGACGTGGTTCTTCTATCACGGGCTAGCGGTGGCCGAGCCTTGACCATCACTACTCGCAAGGAAGAATTAAAAGAGCTGGCTGATACCTTTAATCAAGGACGTAAAGAAAGAATCGAGCATTTGCGAGCTCTTGAGTCCAGCATCTATCAATTTGAGTTCCTTGAGAAGTATCAGGATGATAGTCTGCCTCTCTTAGATTTGCTGCGCGATTTCATGAGTGATTTTACTCGAACTTATCTGGAGCGAAAAAAAACAGAGAATGCTTTTGAGTTTGGGGATATCAGCCATTTTGCGATACAGATTTTAGAGGACTTCCCACAGGTAAGAAGCTTTTATCAGGAGCGTTACCACGAGGTCATGGTCGATGAGTACCAGGATACCAACCATACCCAGGAGCGAATGTTGGAGCTCCTATCTAACGGCCATAATCGATTTATGGTGGGGGATATCAAACAATCCATCTATCGTTTTCGTCAAGCAGATCCCCAGATTTTCAATGATAAGTTTCGGCTTTATCAAGCAGATCCGAGCCAAGGGAAACTGATTGTCCTCAAGGAGAATTTCCGTAGTCATGTAGAGGTACTGGAAGCAACCAATGATGTCTTTAAGAGACTGATGGATGAGCAGGTCGGGGAAATCAACTATGATGAGACCCATTATTTGGTGGCGGGAAATCCGACGAAAGCATCACCTAATCCAAAAAATAGGGCTGAATTCCTCCTTTATGATTCGACGGTAGCAAGCGAGGAACTAAGCGAGGAAAGCATCTCTGCTGGAGAAGTGTCTCTAGTTATCAAGGAAATCATTCGACTGCATGAGGAAGAAGCGGTTGCCTTTAAGGACATTACTCTTTTAACGGCTTCTCGGACTCGAAATGATATAATTTTGGATGAGTTTGCTAAGCACAATATTCCTCTTGTACCAGATGGAGGAGAAGACAATTACCTCCAATCTGTCGAGGTCATGGTCATGCTGGACACTTTGCGAACGATCAATAATCCCTTAAATGACTATGCCTTGACAGCCCTACTCAAATCAGCAATGTTTGACTTTGGAGAAGATGAGCTGGCTCGAATAGCGCTACAGAAAAGTCAGGAAAAATCGCAGGAAAATCTCTATGAGAAGTTAGAAAATGCCTTGACTAATCAAGGATTGCATCCAGACTTAATCTTGCCAGACCTTAAAAAGAAGTTAGTTCTCTTTCAAAAGACGCTCTTATCGTGGAGAACCTTTGCTAAAACTCATTCTTTGTACGATCTGATTTGGAAGATTTATCAAGACCGCTTTTATTATGACTATGTTGGTACCTTGCCCAATGGAGCCCAGCGTCAAGCAAATCTCTATGCCCTCTCACTCAGAGCTAATGACTACGAGAAATCAAGCTTTAAAGGGTTGTCTCGATTCATCAGCATGATTAATAAGATTTTAGAGAACCAGCACGATTTGGCTAGCGTTCCCTATGCTGCACCACAAGATGCGGTTCATCTGATGACAGTCCACAAGAGTAAGGGACTAGAGTTCAAGTATGTCTTTCTGCTTAATATGGACAAAGCCTTTAACCGCCAAGATACCAGTTCTAGCATTATCTTGAGTCGTAAAAATGGGATTGGGATTAAATATATCGCTGATGTAGAGGTTGAATATCCAGAAGAAGTGAAACCGAGATCAATCCGTTTGTCAATGGATACTCTCCCCTTCCAACAAAATTTAGAAGAAATCAAGCTAGCTAGTCTTTCTGAGCAGATGCGCTTGCTTTATGTAGCCATGACACGGGCTGAAACCAAGCTTTACTTGGTTGGAAAAGGCAGTCAAGAAAAACTTGAGAAGCGAAGCTGGGGGCAGGCAGAACTGGGGCTTTTATCGGCTTCCATACGTAGTCAGCTAACTTCTTTCCAAGATTGGATTTATGCTATCCAGGCTGTTTTTTCAGAAGATCAGCTTGCTTTTGATTTGAGATTTGTCAGTGACGAAGATTTGACTGCTGACAAGATTGGCCAGATCCACCATTCAAATCCCTTTGATGCGGATGATTTGACAGACAACCGTCAGTCTGAAGATATCGGCAGGGCTCTGGATATTTTAGAAAGTGTAGATCGACTAAATTGCCAATATCGCTCTGCCATTGAGCTGCCTAGTGTGCGAACACCAAGCCAGATTAAGAAGTTTTATGAGCCAATCATGGACACAGAAGGCCTGGATATCATGGATGAGCGAGTAGCATTTCGGCCTCAGCCTAACTTTGACTTACCTGATTTCGGCAGGAAAGCCAAAGTGACTGGGGCACAAGTCGGTAGTGCTGTTCATGAGCTTATGCAAAGGATTCCTTTAGATCAGAAGCCTGACATGGCAGTTTTAAAATTAAGTCTAAGACAAGTTCAAGCAGAAGAGTCGGTGAAAAAACAGATTGACCTCAACAAGATTGCAAGTTTCTTTGAGAGTCAGCTTGGTGAAATCTTGCTAGCTAACTCAGATAAGTTGCATAGAGAAGCACCGTTTGCCATGCTTAAGAGGGACGAAATCAGTGGTCAGGAATTTGTTCTTCGGGGGATTCTGGATGGCTACTTGCTCTTTGAAGACCGAATTATCCTCTTTGACTACAAGACGGATAAATATAAGGAAGCATCTGAGTTGATAGCTCGCTACCATAGTCAGCTTGACCTATATGCTCAAGCTCTCAGTCGTTCATATGGTATTTCTCGGATTGAAAAATATTTGATTCTGCTGGGAGGTGAACAACTACAGGTTGTTCAGGTGGACTGATTGGTTGGTTGATTTCAGAAAGGAAAAAATTAGATGGAGCAGTTAGAACGAATTCAAAAAATGGAAGAACGTCTGAATAAATATGCTCAAGTCCTAGCAGATGCTCAGAAAGCTCTAGATCAACTGGAGCGCTGCCAGTCAGATTATATCCAGCTGAGGGACTACTATACTGGTCAGGAATTTTTTGATGATTTAGAATACTCAAATAGTCCAGATTTCCCTGAAAATATAGCTTGCGGTGTCTTAAGCGAAGATGCTGTCTATGACCTAATGGGGGAGCATTTTGAAACAGCGATTAGTCTGCTGGATTTGTCCAGTTCCATGCTAAAAGAACGATAGTATGTTTTAAAAATACAAATAAAATTAATAATTTTCATTTTTCTCTTGCTTTTTATTTAAAATTCATGTAGAATATTCAACAATAAATTGAAAGCGATGAGAGAAAAAGTCTAAGACAAGAAACAGAGAGTGCCTATTGGTGAGACGGCATCCAATCCTTAGACGACACATTCTTGAGTGCGGGTGCGAAATCTGTCAGTAGACCAAGACTAGTGTCCGACGGCTGATTACCGTTATCAATCTGGAGTCTCGTACTCCCAGAGGGTCCTCAGGCGACTGGGGTCCGAATAAAGGTGGAACCACGTGTCAACGTCCTTGCAAAGTTTTTTTGCGAGGGCTTTTTATTATATTTAAACTAGAAGATTCCCCTATTTTTCTTTAGCAAAGCGGTAAATTTCGTCTTTCATTTATTGGAAGTTCTAAAAGATAATCAGAGTCAGATAATGGCTAGTGTGTGAAAGAGAGGTGGCAAAATGGTTAAGCTAAAAGGTCTCAGGCAGATCAATCCTTATGTAGCGGGGAAGCAGCCCAATGAGCCAGATATGATTAAGCTCAATACCAATGAAAATGCTTATGGACCAAGTCCTAAGGTGGCAGAGACCCTGCAGAACTTTGATGCCCAGGAGTTGCGCAAGTATTCCAGTTTGGATCAGGCGGAGCTCTGTCAGGCTTTGGCTACAAATTTGGGTGTATCACCCGACCAGCTCATTATCGGTAACGGGAGTGACGACATCTTGTCCATGGCTTTTCTGGCTTTCTTTAATAGCGACGAGTCGGTCTTATTTCCGGACTTGACCTATGGTTTTTACAAGGTCTGGGCAGACCTCTACCAAGTGCCTTTTCGAGAAATCCCACTGACAGCTGATTTTGAGGTCCATCCGTCAGATTATTTTGGAGATAATGGTGGCATTATCCTAGCCAATCCCAATGCCCCAACGGGGATTTATCTACCGCTGAATCAGTTAGAGGAAATTCTGGCGTCCAATCAGGATGCGGTAGTGGTGGTGGATGAGGCTTACATTCACTTTGGCGGTCAATCTGCCCTGCCTCTGCTAGACACCTATCCCAACCTCTTTATCACACGGACCTTTTCCAAGGATGCTGCCTTAGCTGGTCTGCGAGTGGGCTACGGTATCGGTCATCCAGACTTAATAGCTGTCATGAAAGCTGTTAAGGACTCCATTAATCCTTACTCGGTGGATCTGTTGGCAGAGCGCTTGGCCCTTGCTGCGGTGGAAGATTGGGATTATTATCTGGAGACTGGCAGAGCCATACAAGAGACCCGAGATTGGTTTGCTGGGGAATTGTCTGCGCTGGATTTCCAAGTCCTGCCTAGTCAGACCAACTTTGTCTTAGCCCAGCCTAGTGGAATTTCTGCAGCAGAGCTTTTTCAGCAGTTAGAGGAGCGTCGGATTTATGTGCGGTATTTTCCAAAAGCAGAACGAATCAAGGATTTCCTGCGCATCTCTATCGGACGGCGAGAGGAGATGGAAAAAGTCCTGGCAGCTATCAAGGACATTTGCAGTAGCTGAGAGTTAGACTCAAAGCCATCCAGTGTAAAAATAGAGCAAGAAAGGAAAGCAGCCTATGAATAAAATCACCCTTCCGATTGGCATGCACGACAAGCTTTTCAAGAGAGCGCGTGTGACCTACGAGATTGAGCGGGACATTAGTGATTTTCTGATGGCTCAGGGCTTCAATCGGATTGACACACCGACTTTGGAGCACTTTGAGGTCTTTAGTGACCATGTGGAGCCCCATCATTATCATCTTTTCGATAAAAAAGGCGAGCTATTGGTGCTACGGCCAGATGTGACCAGCCAGATTGGTCGGGTTATTGCTTCGACCAGGGTGCATACGCCGACCAAGTTTTCCTATTCGGGCAAGGTCTTTCACTATCAAGAAGAGCTGCGCGGTCTTGCCAATGAGCTCAGCCAAGCTGGTATTGAGATTATCGGCTATCCAGCTCGCGAGGCAGTACTTGAGGCTATCAAGACAGCCAAGCAGTCGCTGGATTTGGCGCAGGTTAAGTCTTATCAGTTTGAGTTTTCCCATGCAGCAATCCTGCAGACAATCCTAGAGAGTTTGACCTTGGATTCGCAGGAGGAGGCCCAGCTGCTAGATTATATTCGTAAGAAAAATAGGACGGGACTCTTTGAATTCACCCAGACCAGATCGAGTGGATTTGATGTTTTTTTGCAGGAGCTGCCCCATCTGTTCGGCCCTAGCCAACAGGTTTTAGCCAGGGCTAGAGAGATAGTTGACAACGAGCGGATATTGATGGCTTTAGATGATGTAGAGCAGGTTCTGCAGAGCCTATCAGGCTTGCTGGATCAGACAACCATGGACTTGGGGCAGGTAGCGACCATGCCTTACTATACTGGATTGACCTTCAAGGTCTTTGGCGACCGAGTGCCAGATGCTTTTCTATCTGGTGGTCGCTATGACCAGCTTTTCAAGCGCTTCGGGGCAACAGAGCTGACAGCTATCGGCTGGTCCCTTGACATTGACAGTGTCTATCAGGCCATTCATGATGACCTGCCGGACGAGGGCGGAAAGGAAGGTGACAGCAGATGAGTCAGATTACCATTGCCCTGACCAAGGGGCGGATTGAGGAAGATACGGTCAAGCTCTTGACCCGGGCTGGCTTTGATATGTCCTTCATGGCAGACAAGGGGCGCAGCTTGATTTTTGAAAGTCCAGACAGTCGTTTTCGCTTTCTATTGGTCAAAGGGCCTGACGTGACGACCTATGTGCGTCATGGAGTCGCTGATCTGGGCATCGTCGGCAAGGATATTCTTTTTGAGCATCCGACTGGCTATCTGGAGCTGCTGGATCTGAACTTTGGCCTTTGTAAATTCTCACTGGCCTCGGTTCCCAGCTATGACCCTCATGATCACAAGCGCAAGCGGATTGCGACCAAGTATCCGACAGTGGCGACTGATTATTTTAATCAAAAAGGAGAAGATGTGGAAATCATCTCCATCCAAGGCAGTGTGGAGATTTCACCGGTCCTAGGTCTGGCGGATGCCATTGTTGATATTGTGGAGACGGGGCATACCTTGTCAGCTAACGGCCTGCTGGTTTTTGAAGACATTTGTCGGGTGTCAGCCCGGCTCATTGCTAATCAGGCTTCCCTGAAAAATAACCCGGATATCATGCCTTTTGTGGCAAAGATTGAATCCCTAGTAGGAAGAAGAGAGGTGGCTTTTAAATGACAATTATCAAGCGTTTAAGCGGAAGTAACGAAGAAATTTCACGGATTTTATACGAAGAGCAGCTGCAGCTTAGTCAGCAGAACTTAGATGTGGAAGAAGCGGTGGCTGAGATTATTGAAACGGTCAAACAATACGGTGACCAAGCTTTAAGAGACTATACCATGCTTTTTGACAAGGTTGAGGTGACAGACTTTGAGATTGGGCAGGAGCTGATTGACCAGGCTTTCGAGGAGATTGATCCAGAGGTCCTGGCCGCTCTGAAAAATGCCCAAATCAATATCGAATCCTACCACCGCCAGCAGTTGGAGACTGGTTTTGAGGATAGTCCAAGCGAGGGCGTTGTACGTGGTCAGTTAATTCGGCCAATTGAGCGGGTTGGCACCTATGTACCTGGTGGCACCGCAGCCTATCCGTCCTCCGTACTCATGAATGTTATCCCAGCCAAGATTGCCGGTGTCAAGGAAATCATCATGATTACACCGCCCCAAGAGCACTTTACTCCAGCGATTTTGGTCGCAGCCAAGCTGGCTGGTGTGGATCGGATTTTCCAAATTGGCGGAGCCCAAGGTGTAGCAGCTCTGGCTTATGGGACTGAGACTATTCCCAAGGTGGATAAAATAACTGGTCCGGGCAATATCTTTGTGGCTACAGCCAAGAAGATGGTTTATGGTGTCGTGGGAATTGACATGATTGCCGGACCTTCGGAGATTGGGGTCATTGCGGATCGTTCAGCCAGTCCAGTCTATGTGGCAGCTGACCTCCTGTCACAAGCCGAGCACGACAAGCTGGCTCGGGCTATTCTGGTGACCGACTCGGAGGAGCTGGCAGACCAAGTCGAAGCAGAGCTGGACAGACAGCTAAAAGAGCTACCGCGGGAGGAAATCGCGCGTGCTTCGATTGAGAACAACGGTCGCATCATCCTTGCGCCTTCTAAGGAAGCCATGTTTGAGCTCATGAATCAGGTGGCACCTGAGCATTTGGAGATTGCCATGGATGATGCCTACAGCTATCTGGATCAGGTTGAAAATGCTGGCTCTGTCTTTCTGGGGCATTATACTAGCGAGCCAATCGGTGACTACTATGCGGGAGCCAATCACGTTTTGCCGACGACCAGCACCAGCCGTTTTTCATCAGCTCTGGGTGTCTATGACTTTATCAAGCGCATCCAATACACCCAGTACAGCCGTGCTGCTGTAGGGGCAGCTGACAAGGATATTACTAGTCTGGCCTATGCAGAAGGCCTGCAGGGACATGCCAAGGCCATCGAAGCCCGCAGACAGGAAAAATAAAAGGAGTTGCCATGAGACAAGCTGAAATCAAGCGTAAAACACAGGAGACCGATATTGAATTGGCTGTCAATCTCGACCAACAGGAGCCGGTAGCCATTGAGACTGGTGTCGGATTCTTTGACCACATGTTGACCCTTTTTGCCCGCCACAGTCGGATTTCTCTGACGGTCAAGGCTGAAGGCGACCTTTGGGTGGACAGCCACCATACGGTCGAGGATGTGGGTATCGTATTAGGACAGGCCCTGCGTCAGGCTTTGGGAGACAAGGCCGGCATCAACCGCTACGGCACTAGCTTTGTGCCCATGGACGAAACGCTGGGCATGGCCAGTCTAGACTTATCCGGTCGCTCCTATCTGGTCTTTGAGGCGGATTTTGACAATCCCAAGCTTGGGAATTTTGACACCGAGCTAGTAGAGGAATTTTTCCAAGCCCTAGCCTTTAATCTGCAGATGAATCTGCACCTGAAAATCCTTCATGGCAAGAACAGCCACCACAAGGCGGAAAGCCTCTTTAAAGCGACTGGCCGAGCTCTGCGGGAGGCTATTACCATAAATCCAGAGATACATGGAGTCAACTCCACCAAGGGCTTGCTCTAGCTTGCCCTTCTGAGTGAAAGGAGTTGATGTAGAGATGATGATTGTTATTGATTATGACGCGGGAAATACTGCCAATGTCCTCCGTGCTCTGGCTCAGGTCGGAGTAGAAGCACGCCTGTCAGCTAATCCGCAGGAAATTTTAACAGCCGATGGTTTGATTTTACCAGGTGTCGGTGCTTTTCCTACTGCCATGCAGGAGTTGGAAAAGCGAGGGCTGGTGTCAGTTATCCAGCAGGCTGTGGCCGATGGCAAGCCTCTCTTGGGCATTTGCTTAGGCATGCAGCTCCTGCTGGAGTCTGGATTGGAGAATGGTCAAAGCTCTGGACTGGGTTTGATTCCTGGTGTTTGCCGTCGGATTCCGGATCAGGCTGGTCTGCCTGTGCCTCACATGGGCTGGAATGACTTACAGGTCCAGCAGTCGTCTGTCTTGACAGCTGGTCTTGAGGGTCAGTCAGTCTATTTCGTCCATAGCTACTATACAGATGTTCCGGAGGAGTACTTGGATGTGACGGCTGATTATGGGCGGCTAATCCCAGCCATGATTCACAGAGGATCGGTTTTTGGCTGCCAGTTTCACCCAGAAAAGTCTGGTGCTGTTGGCCTCGGTATCCTAGAGAAGTTTAAGGAGTATGTCTATGAAAATACTGCCCGCTATTGATATCAAAGACGGCCAGGCCGTCCGCCTTTTTAAAGGGGATTTTAGTCAGAAGACGGTAGTCAATCCCGATGTCTTGGAGCAAGCCCGAGTTTTCAAAGAAGCGGGCGTTACCATGATTCATGTGGTTGACTTGGACGGGGCCTTAGAAGGTCGGGCGGCCAATCGAGATTTGATTGCCCAGATTAAGTCGGAGACTGGCCTAGCCATCCAAGTCGGTGGCGGCATTCGCAGTCTGGAGCAGATTGAAGATTACCTGGCGGTTGGCATTGACCGTGTCATTATTGGCTCCATGGCTGTTAAGAATCCTGAATTTGTTGAGGCTGCGCTGGAGCGCTTTGGAAGTAGCAAAATCGTTATTGGCATTGATGCGAAAGAGGGTCTAGTTGCGACTGAGGGTTGGCTGGAAACCAGCAATCAGAACTATATCAGCCTTGCGCTGGCCATGGAAAAAATCGGCGTCCGTCTCTTTGTCTATACAGATGTGGACCGAGACGGGACTCTGACTGGCCCCAATATCCAGCATTACCAAAAATTGCTGGCGTCCCTTAAGCATGCTCATGTCATTGCCTCTGGTGGTATCCAGTCAGCGGATGATTTAAAGGAGCTGAAAAAACTGGGCTTGGCTGGTGCCATTGTGGGCAAAGCCTATTACAGTGGACGAATTAGCTTGGATCAGATCAAAGAAGCAGAAAGGGGCTAGCCATGCTGAAAAAACGAATTATTCCCTGTCTGGATGTCAAGGACGGCCGGGTGGTCAAGGGCATCAACTTTGTCAATCTGACTGATGTTGGTGATCCGGTTGATGCGGCCAAGGCCTACTATGAAGCAGGCTGCGATGAGTTGGTCTTTCTGGACATCACCGCCACCCATGAGGAGCGGGACACGACGGTCGAGATGGTCCGGCGCGTGGCGAAACAGGTTTTTATTCCCTTTACCGTCGGGGGTGGGATTCGCACGGTTGAGGATATGAAGCGGATGCTACAGGCTGGGGCAGATAAGGTTGCAGTTAATTCCTCGGCGCTGGCAAATCCTCAGCTTTTGGCTGATTGCGCTGAGAAATTCGGCAGCCAATGTGTGGTGCTGGCCGTGGATGCTAAGAAAGAAGCGGATGGCAGCTGGCATGTCTATCTGGCTGGCGGCCGCAAGGACAGCGGTCGCGACCTGTTAGACTGGGTCCAAGAAGCTGTCAGTCTTGGAGCGGGGGAAATTCTTCTGACCAGTATGGACAAGGACGGAACCAAGTCTGGTTTTGATTTGCCTATGCTGGAAGCCGTCTCCCAAGTGGTTTCCGTTCCTATCATCGCATCTGGTGGTGCTGGCAGTAGCCAGCATATCCTAGAAGTTTTTGAAAAGACTGCAGCGACAGGTGCTTTAGCAGCTTCGATTTTCCATTATGGGCAGGTCTCCATCTCAGAGACCAAAAAAGCCATGCAAACAGCTGGATTGGAGGTGCGTATCTGATGACAAAAGTGAAGTTAGATTTTCAAAAGCAAGGCGGTCTTATACCTGCCATTATCCTAGACCACACCAGCAAAGAAGTCCTCATGCTGGCCTATCTCAATGAAGAAGCCTACCATCTGACTCGCACTAGTGGTCAGATGTGGTACTGGAGCCGATCGCGTCAGGAGCTTTGGCATAAGGGAGCCACCAGCGGCCACTACCAGACTGTCAAAAAAATCACAGCTGATTGCGACCAAGATACCTTGCTGATCGAGGTAGATCAGCTGGGAGCAGCCTGCCACACTGGTTCTAAATCCTGCTTTTTCCATATAATCTGGGATGAAGAAGACAGCAAAACTGACTAAAAGCTCCCTTGCTTTACTTTTGTACTTGGTTAATGCAAATATAAAACTAAGAAGTCAGCATCAAGAAACCAGCCTGCCATTGGAAAGAATTGCTTTTTATAGTAAAATAAGGACAGTAACAAGGAGATACTATGCTAGAAACTCTCTATCAAGAAGCCCTCAAACGCAAAAAAGAGCCTAAGGAAGGCTCCTATACCAGCTATCTCTATGACAAGGGGCTGGACAAGATTCTCAAAAAAGTCGGTGAAGAAGCGACAGAAGTGGTCATTGCGGCTAAAAATGCTAACAAGGACGAGATGGCAAATGAGACAGCTGATCTGCTCTACCATCTGGCGGTCGCTCTCGTCGAGACTGGCGTCAGTCTGGAAGAGGTAGAGGCCGTCCTCCAAGCTCGTCAGGGCAAGCAGAGTCGGATTCACGACCGACCTGAAATTGACCAATACTAAAGTGACACAAGATTTGCAGAAAGGCGGTCCAGCATGCGCGACAACCATCTTCATACCTATTTTTCCTATGATTCTGAGGCAGATTTCTGTGACTATCTGGACCATTATGAGGGCGAGATTGTCACCACCGAGCACTATGATTTGTCCAACCCCTACCCCTACGAAGCTGCCTCGCCCCACGATGATGTGCCTGACTATGCGGCCTATTCAGCAAAAATAGCAGAGCTGAACCAGCAATATGGCAACCGCATCAAAAAGGGCATTGAAATTGGCTATTTCGCTCCGCGTAAAGACGATATCCTCGCTTTCTTAGCGGACAAGGATTATGACCTCAAGCTCCTGTCTGTCCACCACAATGGCAGTTTTGACTATCTGGAAGAGCCAGTCTTGCAGCTGGATAAGACGGAGTTAATTCCCTCCTATCTGAGAGAGTTAGAGGAGGCTATTGAGGCTGTGCCAGCAGATGTACTTGCTCACTTTGACTACGGTTTCCGCAAATTTGCGCTTACTGTAGAGGAGTTAAAAACTTTTGAACCAGAGCTGCGACATCTTTTTCAAAAGATGATTGATTATGGTCTGGCCTTTGAGCTTAACTGCAAATCCATGTATCTATATGGTCACGAGGAACTCTATATCTACGCTCTTTCTCTAGTCAAGGAGCTGGGTGGCCAGCGCTTTTCAGTGGGATCAGATGGCCACAAGCTGGAGCATTTTAGACTTGGTTTTGATCAAATCCAGAAAATCTTGGAAGCCTTTGAAATTGGGGAAGATGAGCTCATCTAACGTCTGTTAGACCTGGCTATGCTGATAAAGAAACAAAATATGAAATAGGTCATTCTAAAAAGTGCCAGTTTACCTAACTGTTATTCAAGAGAGAAGAAAGAGTCTTCTCTCTTTTTAAAATCTCTGTCTTACGAAAAGAATAGGCAAAAACAGGTATCTGTGATATAATAGATAGGAATTCTATGTATGAAAAAGCTTGAGAGAGAAATAAAATGAGAAAAATAGTGATAAATGGTGGCCGTCCTTTAAAAGGTGAGGTTACGATTAGTGGTGCAAAAAATAGTGTTGTAGCTTTAATTCCAGCTATTATTTTGGCAGATGGCATTGTGACTTTAGATGGAGTGCCAGCTATTTCAGACGTTGATAGCTTGATTGATATCATGGTAACCATGGGAGCTAGTGTGAAGCGAGATGGAGACAGTCTTGAGATTGATCCACGTCAGGTTCAAAGTATGGCGATGCCTTATGGTAAAATCAATAGCCTCCGCGCTTCCTATTATTTCTACGGAAGTCTTTTAGGGCGCTTTGGAAAAGCAACAGTCGGTCTTCCAGGTGGATGTGACCTTGGACCGCGTCCGATTGACCTTCATTTGAAAGCTTTCGAAGCTATGGGAGCTCAGATGACTCAAGAAGGTAATGCCATGCATCTGGAAGCCGAGACTGGACGCATGCGAGGAGCAAGCATTTACATGGATACAGTAAGTGTCGGTGCGACGATTAATACTATGTTAGCTGCTGTTCGAGCATCCGGTCGGACAGTTATTGAAAATGCAGCCCGTGAACCTGAAATTATTGATGTTGCTACTCTTTTGAATAATATGGGTGCCCATATTCGTGGTGCTGGTACAGATATTATCACAATCGAAGGTGTAGATAAGCTTCATGGGACTCGTCATCAGGTTATTCCAGATCGAATCGAAGCAGGGACTTACATTTCACTGGCAGCAGCAGTCGGCCAAGGGGTTCAGATTAATAATGTCTTGTATGAGCACTTGGAAGGTTTTATCGCTAAGCTAGAAGAAATGGGTGTTAGAATGACTGTCTCAGAAGACAGCATTTATGTTGAAGAGCAAAGAGAACTCAGAGCTATCAATATTAAAACTGCTCCATATCCAGGGTTTGCTACTGACTTACAGCAACCAATCACTCCGCTTTTGTTGAAAGCCAAAGGACGGGGCATGATAATGGATACGATTTATGAGAAGAGAATTAATCATGTGCCTGAGCTTGCTAAAATGACAGCTAAAATCTCATCAACCAGTCATCAAATTATCTATGAAGGACCAAATCAGCTACATGGTGCTGCTGTAAAAGCTACTGACTTACGCGCGGGAGCGGCATTGGTTATTGCAGGTTTGATGGCTAATGGCCGGACAGAGATTACCAATATTGAGTTTATCCTTCGTGGCTATTCTAATATTATTGAGAAGCTGAAAAATTTGGGTGCCGATATTGAGTTGGTAGAAGAAGCGTAAGGATACAAGAATAGGATATATACGAAAGTATTGTCTAAAGGTAGCTTATGAATATTTGGACAAAACTAGCTGAATTTGCTTTTATTGAAATGGACCGCCTGCTACTAAGACCCTTCTCTTACCAGGATGCAGAAGATTTCTATGCCATAGCCTCTAATCCACAGAATCTGGAGTTTATCTTTCCAAGCCAATCCAGTCTGCAGGAGAGCCAGTATGTAGTGGCTAACTTTTTTATGAAGAATCCTCTTGGTGTTTGGGCAATCTGTGATAAAGAAAGCCAGCAAATGATCGGTTCTATCAAATTTGAAAAGTTAGATGAAATTAAGCAAGAAGCTGAACTGGGCTATTTTTTAAAAAAGGATTATTGGGGAAGAGGACTAATGACCGAGTGTGTCAAAGAGATTCTCTTTCTGTCTTTTAGCGAATTTGACCTAAAAAGGCTAAGCATAGTCACTCATCAGGAAAATCTAGCTAGTCAGCGTGTTGCTCAAAAGGCAGGTTTTAGAATGTATCGGCAATTTAAAGGAAGTGACCGCTATACACGCAAGATGAGAGACTATATCGAATTTCGCTATGAAAGAGGTGATTTTTATGAGTAAACACCAGGAAATTATCGCTTATTTGGAGAAACTTCCTATTGGTAAAAGAGTCAGTGTTCGTAGTATTTCGAACTATCTAGGTGTTAGTGATGGAACGGCATACCGAGCGATTAAGGAAGCTGAAAACAGAGGCTTGGTTGAGACTCGTCCTCGTAGCGGTACTGTTCGAGTGAAATCTAAAAAAGTTGTTCTAGAGCATTTGACCTATCATGAAATCGCTGAAATTACTCGCTCAGAAGTATTAGCTGGACAGGCCGGTTTAGATAAGGAATTCAGTAAGTTCTCCATTGGGGCCATGACAGAGCAAAATATTATGCGTTATCTGACTGAAGGAGGTCTCTTGATTGTCGGAGACCGGACAGAAATTCAACGCTTAGCTCTAAAGAATGAAAATGCTGTCTTGGTTACAGGGGGATTTCGAGTTGAAGAGGATATTTTAACTCTTGCAGATCAGATGGGAATCCCGGTCATGCGGACCCAGCATGATACCTATACAGTAGCGACAATCATTAATCGTGCGCTTTCCAATATTCAAATAAAAACAGATATTTTAACAGTTGAACAGGTCTATCGTTCCAGTCATGAATATGGCTTTTTAAGGGAAACGGATACAGTTCGTGATTATTTGGAGCTGGTGCGTAAAAATCGTTTCAGTCGCTTTCCGGTCATTAACCAACATCAAATGGTAGTTGGAGTAGTGACAATGCGGGATGCAGGAGATAAATCGCCCCATACAAATCTTGATAAAATCATGACAAAAAATCCTTTTATGACAGGTTTGAAGACGAATATTGCCAATATTAGTCAAAGGATGATTGCAGAAGATTTTGAGATGATTCCTGTCATACGGAGTAATCAAACCTTGCTAGGAGTCATTACTCGGCGGGATATTTTGGAAAAAATGAGCCGGGAGCAGGTATCGAGTCTACCTACCTTCAGCGACCAGATTGCTCAGAAGTTAGTCCAGAACGCTAATGGTTTCTCCTTTACAGTAGAGCCTTTTATGCTGGAAAATAACGGGGTTTTATCGCATGGAGTTCTAACAGAAATCTTAAATACTGCAACTCATCAGCTGGTAGCTTCTAATGGACGAAGTTTAATTATTGAACAGATGGTGATATACTTTTTACAGGCTGTTCAATTGGATGACTACTTGACTTTGACGTCCCGTGTGGTGCATGAAACAAGACGTTCAGCAATTATAGATTACGATGTCTATTTAGACCATCAATTAGTAGCTAAAGCGACTATGACAGTGAAAATAAACTAAGAAGAGGAATAAAATCTAAGAATGATTACAATAAAATCGCAACGCGAAATTGACTTAATGGCAAAAAGTGGGGAGTTTCTCGCTTCTATTCATCGAGGTTTGAGAGACTTGATTAAGCCAGGAATCGATATGTGGGATATTGAAGAATACGTCCGCAAACGCTGTAAAGAAGCAAATGCTTTGCCCTTACAGATTGGTGTAGAAGGTAGCATCATGGACTATCCGTATGCTACTTGTTGCTCTCTAAATGATGAAGTGGCTCATGCTTTTCCCCGTCATCAAAAGCTGGTAGAAGGTGACATTATCTGTGTAGATATGGTTGTCGGATTGGTTGATAAGGCTGAATTAGATGTTTCAAAACTGGATTTTAATAAGGTCTCAGAAGTAAAAAAATACACAGAAAGTTTTCGTGGCGGTATTGCGGATTCTTGCTGGGCTTATGCAGTTGGGAAAGTCAGTCCAGAAGCACAGCAACTCATGGATGTGACCAAAGAATGTCTTTACCGAGGAATCGAAGCAGCGCAAGTTGGTAATAGAATTGGAGATATTGGTGCAGCAATCCAAGAATACGCTGAAAGTCATGGTTATGGTGTTGTGAGAGATTTGGTTGGTCACGGAGTTGGTCCAACTATGCACGAGGAACCAATGGTACCCCACTATGGACGTGCAGGACGTGGCTTGCGCTTAAGAGAAGGAATGGTATTAACCATTGAACCAATGATCAATACCGGTACTTGGGAAATTGACACTGATTTTAAAACTGGCTGGGCTCATAAAACCTTAGATGGTGGCTTATCTTGCCAATACGAACATCAGTTTGTCATCACCAAAGACGGTCCAGTGATTTTGACCAGTCAGGGTGAAGAAGGAACTTATTAAAAAACATAGGAGGTTGGGATAAGGCGTTCCTAGCCTCTTAACTTTGTCTGGTATAGAATGAGACTAGTAGCAAGAAATGAACCTTGCTACTAGAAAATCAAAGAGAAATAAATGATGGGCCTTTGCCCTAGTTTTAGAAAGGAAGCTCATGAAAAAAATAGTTGAAAAACTGAAACAACAGCAGTTTTTACGGGCTTTTATAGGCTTTTATGATAAGTCTGAAATAGGTATGACCAGTATAGCTGTGGCCTACTATTTTTTGATTTCGGCCCTTCCTTTATTGCTGGTTTTAGCCAATATTTTACCCTATTTTCAAGTTCAAACGGACGCTCTCTTGAATTTGTTAAACGAAATACTACCAGATTCGCTTTACCCCATGGTGGCTAAAGCTGTGAGAGCCGTTTTTGGTCAGCCGTCTTCTGGTTTACTCGGTTTCTCCATCTTATCAGCTCTCTGGGCTTTTTCCAAATGTATCTCATTTTTGCAAAAGGCATTTAATAAGGCTTACGGTGTCACAAAAGGCCATGGCCTGCTTCGAAACCGCCTGTTTAGTTTTGTGGTGAGTATTGGTTTACAGATACTCTTGATCCTTTCCATGATTCTATCTGTTTTTGGTCGAAGTATTTTAACTGTGGTTTACAATGTTTTTGATTTAGATGTCTCTTTTTACAGACAAATCACTACTATAACTGAGGGACTTGTTTTCCTGGTTCTCTTTCTAACCTTAGTTGCCCTCTATTATCTTTTGCCTAATGTTAAGATAAACAAACTTCGGTACGTCTTACCAGGGACCATCTTTGTAGTGGGAATTCTCTTTGGCCTACTAAATTTATTTAGTGTCTATTTAGAAGCGTACATGCACCACTTTATTAATGTCCGTTTTTTCGGATCAGTAGTTGTGATCATCATTATGTTATGGTTTATCATTGTTTCTAAAATATTGATTATCGGTGCTATTCTCAATGCGAGTATTCAAAGTTGTTCTGAATCCGAGTTTCAATTAGATAGAATAGGAAGTTTTTCCTTTAAAAAGAAGAACTAGCTAAAGGGCAACCTAACGGATGGTCAAGAACTGAATTCTGCATTTTTCTCTAGTATCATTACTAATCTTAATAAGAATAAGAAACTCCTTTACTTGTAAGGATTTTGATATTGATTTTTTAAAGAGGAATTTTCCTCTTTTCTTTTTTAGTCTTTTTTATTGCATTTGCAATAAAAAGCGGTATAATAGATTCAAATAAAAGTTTAAAGGAGGGGATATGTCAGTATTGCGGGAAATTGGGATTATCGCCCGAGCTTTGGATTCCATTGCTAATATTGAGTTCCGTGACATAGAGCTGGCGCGGGGGCAATATCTTTATTTGGTAAGAATCGCGGAGAATCCAGGAATTATCCAAGAGGAGCTATCGGAGCTGCTCAAGGTGGATCGCTCAACGGTTGCCCGTTCTGTTAAGAAGCTAGAGGCCAAGGGCTTGGTCCAGCAGAAGGCAGCTAAGGAAAACAAGAAGAACAAGGAATGGTTTGTGACGGAAAAAGGAGAAAAACTTTATCCTTTTATCCTAGCGGAGAATAACTATTCTGAAGAGACATCCCTGCAGGGCTTTTCTCAGGTGGAAGTTAAAGCCTTGGAGAAAATGCTGGTACGAGTGCGTGAAAACATCACAGGTGACTGGGAAGCAGTCAAAAAAGGACAAAAAAGAAACTATTAAGATTAAAGAGGTGCATCATGAAAGTTACAGTTGAACATGAATTTTGGCAAGTATTTCCAGAAGCTCAGATTAGTGTTTTAGTAGTCAAAGGACTGGATAATCGAGTGGATGAAAGTAAGGATCCATATTTCAAATCCCTGCTGGATAAGGGAGCGAAACGAGCTGAGGACTTTATCTTAGATGAGAACTTCACTCAAAATGAAGTCATTCAAGAGTGGCGGCAGGCCTTCAGCAAATTCAAGACCAAGAAAGGAGCACGATCCTCTATCGAAGCTCTGCTTAAGCGGGTCAGTCAGGGGCGAGGGTTCCAGCCAATCAATCCTTTGGTTGATATCTACAACAGTGTCTCGCTTTCTTATGCAGTTCCTTGTGGCGGTGAGGATTTGGATAAGATTGTCGGAGGTCTTTATTTAGGAAAAGCCAAGGGTGGGGAAGCCTTTTTCCCATTGGGCGCTGAGAGTGACGCGCCGGCATTGCCAGAAGAAATCATCTACTATGATGAAGAGGGAGCTGTCTGCCGTTGCCTTAACTGGCGAGAAGCCCAGCGTAGCATGCTAACAGAGGAGACCAAGGATGCTATCTTGGTCATTGAGGCTATCAATGGAGAGCAGGCAACGCGTGCCCAAGCAGCGATGTCAGAACTCCAGACCTTGATTGAAGAGTATTTTGGCGTTAAAGGTGAAATCACCCATCTGACTGCTGAACATCCCAATCTGGAAATTTAAAAACAAAAAATCTGGATCAGAATTATCTGGTCCAGATTAATTTATGTAGGGTGGATCCTTTTTTTATAAATAGTTGCCAGAATGCCACCCTTATCATCAGTTCTCAGGTCCTAAGTCTTTCGTAAAATAGTACCTCTTTCCGCTATAAGGATATTCTTTTAAGGTAAATACTTCTTGGTATCCATGTCTTTTATAAAAATCAGGCGCCTGAAACTGATAGGTATTGACGAATGAATAGGTACAGTTTCTGACTCGAGCCTCTTTTTCAGCTTGATCCAAAATTTTTGATCCAATACCTTGCCCACGAAGGTCTTCTTTCACGAATAGATATTCGATTTCAAGCCAATTTCCAAAAGTTTCTCCGGTCAAGCCAGCTATGAGATTTCCTTCTTCATCCTCTAAATAAATGTCCAGAGCTTGGCTTTCTGACGGTTCTCTTTTTGAGCGGTTATAGGTTCTGAGTAAGTTTCTCAGTTCTTCTCTTTTAGCTGAGTCACCATTTTCAAATTTTAAGTTCATTTCTGCCTCCATGGAGCTCTTTCCGAGGTCTTTAGTTCTTTTTCTCAAAGACAAAGAGTTTGCTGAAAACGTAGTTGAGAACAATAATAAGCACCTGAGCGATAAGGGTTTCAATGGTGTTGACCATTTTGATATTATGATTAACAAACTGGCCGATAATCTGCGGGAAGCTAGTCACAAAGATAAAGGTCAAGAGTAAATTTAAACCCATCGTAGCCAATCGAGCTGTGAAAAACTTGACTAATCTAGCAGGCCAGCCCTTTCTTTTTTGCTTAAAAACGATGGTGTCATTGGTCGCAAAGGCAAAGAGAATACCGAGAACATCACCGATTATCGTAGCTAGTATTTCGTTTCCGGTCACTTCATAGCAGAGCATACGGCTGGCAACAGAAACGATTGTTGTTGCCACTCCAAAAAAGAGATAGGATAGAATCTCATTATCAAAGAATTTTTTTATTAAGGATTTCATAAAGATAGTCTATCATATTTCAAATATTTATGCTATACTAGTTGAGTTGCCGAGTTTGTAAGGGAGAGGCTTGTCTTTCTTCTTATTCCTAGCAACCCTTGGCGCTTAGCTTCTTTCGCCAAGCATATTACACGCGGTAAAACCGCTAAAGGAGAATTTGATGAAAAAATTAACTGCCCGTGATATGGTGCAAATTGCTCTTGTAGCAGCTATTTACATTGCACTTACAATCACACCACCCTTCAATGCGATCAGCTTTGGTGCCTATCAGTTTAGAATTTCTGAAATGATGAACTTTATGGCCTTTTACAATCGTAAATACATTATTGGTGTAACAATCGGTTGTATGATTTCCAATTTCTTTAGCTTTGGTATCTTAGATGTTTTTGTCGGAGGGGGTTCAACTTTAGTTTTTCTAACTCTTGGGGTTGTCCTATTCAGCAAAGTTAAGCCGGGCTATCTGCTCAACGGTTGGCTTCGAAAAGACTTCTTTTTATTCTCAATTTTCTTTTCGATTTCAATGGTGACAATTGCTATTGAATTGAATATTGTTACTGGAGCACCATTCTTACTTACATGGTTTACAACAGCTATTGGAGAATGTGCATCTCTACTTGTCGGAGCTATCTTGATTGATAAAATCAGTAAGCGCATTGACCTAACCCAATAAAAACGAAAAGGCTTATTAGGTTTGTGAAATCTGAGGCCTTTTTTGTTGCCGTTAAGGCTAAGAGAAACTTTGATTGATAGGCCTTTTTCTTCGCTTTTTAAGGGAAAAAATAGGGCGAATAGAGATATTTATGATAAAATAAGAGTATGAAAGATAGAATGTCTGAGTTAGTTTCCCTGCTCAATCGTTATGCTCATGAATATTATACAAAAGATGCGCCAAGTGTGTCAGATAGTGAGTATGATCAGCTATACAGGGAACTGGTTTCATTGGAAGAGCAATATCCAAACGAGATTTTACCAGAAAGCCCAACTCACCGAGTGGGTGGAAAAGTTTTAGATGGTTTTGAAAAATACCAACACCAGTATCCTCTCTATAGTTTGCAGGATGCTTTTTCGCGTGCAGAATTAGTTGCCTTTGATGAACGAGTAAGAAAAGAATTTCCAGATGCGTCCTACCTTTGTGAACTGAAAATTGATGGTCTATCTATTTCCCTGGCATATGAAAATGGTATTTTGGTAGCAGGAGCGACTCGTGGTGACGGATCCATTGGTGAGAACATTACGGAGAATCTCAAGCGTGTCAAGGATATTCCTTTGACCTTACCAAAACCCTTGACTATTACAGTACGTGGGGAATGCTATATGCCAAAGGCATCTTTTGATGCGGTAAACCAGCTTCGTCAGGAAAATGGGGAGGCAGAATTTGCCAATCCAAGAAATGCTGCAGCAGGAACCTTGAGACAGCTGGATACATCAGTTGTGGCCAAGCGTAATCTAGCGACATTCCTTTACCAAGAAGCAAACCCGACAACTGAAGCGACTCAGGAAGATGTCCTTGAAAAACTGAGTCAACTTGGCTTTTCTGTTAATGAAAAACGGGTACTGGCTAGTACTATAGACCAAGTCTGGGACTTTATCGAAAAGATTGGTCAGGAGCGGGACAGTCTTCCTTATGAGATTGACGGTATTGTCATAAAGGTCAATCATTTGGCTGCGCAAGAAGAACTTGGTTTTACTGTTAAGGCGCCTAAGTGGGCCATCGCTTATAAGTTTCCAGCTGAGGAAAAGGAAGCCCAGCTTTTATCTGTAGACTGGACAGTGGGTAGGACTGGAGTAGTAACACCTACAGCTAATTTAACACCAGTTCAGTTGGCAGGGACAACTGTTAGTCGTGCGACTCTACACAATGTTGATTACATCAGGGAAAAGGACATTCGCAAAGATGATACAGTTATTGTCTATAAAGCTGGAGATATCATTCCAGCCGTCTTGCGTGTGGTAGAAAGCAAGCGTGTTTCAGATGAACACTTGGATGTACCAAGCCAGTGTCCGAGTTGCCAGAGCGATTTGCTCCACTTTGAAGATGAGGTTGCCTTACGTTGTATCAATCCACTCTGTCCTGCCCAAATCATGGAAGGATTGGCGCACTTTGCCAGTCGTGATGCTATGAATATTAGTGGTCTAGGACCGGCAGTAGTTGAAAAGCTCTTTGCCAAGGATTTGGTTCGAGATGTGGCTGGTATTTACCGCTTAAGCATCGAGGATTTACTCCAGTTAGAGAACTTTAAGGAAAAATCAGCTAATAAGTTATATAATGCTATTCAGGCTTCTAAGTCAAACTCAGCTGAAAAACTCTTGTTTGGCTTAGGTATTCGCCATGTTGGCAGCAAGGCCAGTAGGATTTTACTGGAGAAATTCCATGATATTCCAAGCCTTGCTCAGGCAGAGCAAGAAGAGATTGCCAGCATTGATAGTCTTGGCATGGTGATTGCTAAAAGCCTGCACAGCTATTTTGCCCAAGAAGGGACACAGATCCTGCTGAAGGAGCTAGAAGAAGCTGGAGTTAACTTGGCCTACCTTGGTGAAAAAGTGGCTGCAGATGCAGTCCTATCGGGTAAAACAGTTGTTTTAACAGGAAAATTAGAAACATTAACACGAACACAAGCTAAAGAAAAACTTCTTCGTCTAGGAGCCAATGTTGCTGGCAGTGTTTCCAAGAAAACGGACTTGGTTATTGCTGGAGCGGATGCAGGTAGCAAGTTGGCCAAGGCCCAAGAATTGGAAATCGAAATCCAAGATGAAGCATGGCTTGAACAGTTATAGAGGCGCTGTATGAAAGATGTAATAAAAAGAGCAAGACTCATTTATAACCCGACATCTGGTCAGGAAATTATCAAAAAGAACATTGCGGAAGTGCTGGACGTTTTAGAGGACGTAGGCTATGAAACCAGTGCTTATCAAACGACGCCAGAGCCTCTTTCTGCGCAAAAAGAAGCAGAGCGGGCAGCTAAGGCTGGTTTTGATTTGATTATCGCAGCAGGAGGGGACGGCACCATCAATGAAGTCGTAAATGGAGTAGCCCCCTTGGAAAATCGGCCCCGTTTGGCCTTCATCCCGACAGGTACGACCAATGACTACGCGCGTGCGCTGAAGATTCCTATGGGAAAACCTGTCGAAGCTGCGAGAATCATTGCTAAGAATCAGACCATCAAAATGGATATCGGCCGTGCCTTTGGAAAAAAATATTTCATTAACATAGCAGCAGCTGGTACTTTGAGTGAGCTGACCTATCGTGTTCCAAGTGAAGCTAAATCTCGCTTGGGCTACTTTGCCTATGTTGCCAAAGGTGCTGAAATGTTGCCACGTTCTAAATTCCGCAAGGTGCGTATTACTCATGATCATGGTGTTTTTGAAGGTAAGATTTCACTCATGTTTGCAGCACTGACCAATTCAATTGGAGGCTTTGAGCGAATCGCTCCTGATGCCAAATTAGACGATGGCAACTTTACCTTGATTTTGGTCAAAACAGCCAAACTTTTTGAAATGTTAGCCCTACTGATTCAGGCCATTAATGGTGGCCAACACGTGACAGATGTCAATGTCGAATACTTAAAAACAAGCAAACTAAAACTAGAAGTTTTAGACAGCAAAGAACCATTTATGCTTAATCTTGATGGCGAATATGGTGGAGACACCCCAGTTGAATTAGAAGTCTTCCACAATCACTTAGAATTTTTTGCCAATATCGATGAAATCAGCGACGATGCTCTTTGTTCGGAAAAATCATGATGAACCTAGGAGATAAAAATGCCAGACTACCAGGTCTTAGTCCATTACCATAACCCCACTGATGATTACCTTTCGTACAATATATGGCAGTGGCAGGAAAACCAAATCGGAAAGGAAACGTCATTTTCTAATTTTGATTATTTTGGGCGAAGTGGACTTGTTACTTACCAAAGTGAGACAAACTTGGATTATGTCCATTTGATTATAAAAAAAGCAGACTGGTCAAGCCAGACCATTGATTATACCATTCGTCTCTTGCCAGCCCACCTGGTTACAGAAGTTTGGATTCTTGAGGGAGACCATCAAGTCTATTATTCTAGGCAGGCGGCAGTCACTAGCCACTATTATAAATACAGAGATCCTCATGCTTTTGATATGGCAGTTTCTTCCAAAGAATTCGACCGTCACTGGGGCTATCAGGGAAGTTTAGGTGCCTTTTACCAGGCTGATAAGACTGAGTTTAAACTTTGGGCACCGACAGCAAAAGCGGTTGAAGTGGTCATCTATAAAGATGCTAGCAACAAAGCCAGCGTTTGGAAAACTATTTCTCTAAAGAGAGGTCGAGATTTTTCGACAGATCACACAAAGAATACAATTGGAGTGTGGCAAGGGAGCATTTCTGAAGATCTAGCCAAGCGTGCTTACCAATATCGTGTGATCTTTGATCACGAAGAATACTTGACACGGGATCCTTATAGCCTGGCTACCAGTCCTGATGGAAAACGAACAGCTATTGTGACAGACCAAGAACGAAATCCACTTGGTTTTCAAGTTAAGCAAGGGCAAGAAGCCCACTGGCGCGTGAAGAATGCCTGTCAAGCAGTTATCTATGAGATGCATATCCGTGACCTAAGCCAGTCAGAAAGCTCAGGTGTCACACCAGCTTACCGCGGAACCTTCCTCGGTGCTTGTCAAACAGGTACGACAAATGGCAATGGTCAAGCGACAACCTTTGATCATATTCGTGACTTGGGTGTGAATTATGTCCAGCTCCAGCCCATTTCAGACCGCCATAAAGACTATGATGAAAATGGGCAGGTAACCTATAACTGGGGATACGATCCGCAGAACTATAATGCCCCAGAAACTAGCCTTTCTAGTAACCCATCTGATCCAGCTCAGGCTATTCGTGATTTAAAAACCTTGATTCAAGCCTATCATGATGCTGGTATCGGAGTGATTCTTGATGTAGTCTATAATCACAGTTACTCTACCTTTGACTCTCCTTTTCAAGCCAGTGTTCCCGATTATTACTATCGGATGAATCCAGATGGCTCTTTCCAGAATGGAACCGGAGTCGGGAGTGAAACCGCGAGCGAGCATGAGATGTTCCGTAAGTATATGATTGATTCACTTTTGTATTGGGTAAAAGAGTATAACGTGGATGGTTTTCGGTTTGATTTGATGGGAATCCACGATGTAGAGACCATGCAGATCATTCGAGATGAGTTGGACAAGGTAGACCCACGTATCCTGACTTACGGAGAAGGATGGGATATGGGGACAGGCCTCCTTCCTCAAGATAAGGCCAAGAAAGACAATGCCTACCAGCTCTTAGATATTGGATTTTTCAACGACAATGAGCGAGATGCCATCAAAGGTGCTGAGGTATTTGGAACCTTGAAAGCTGGATTTGTCAGTGGACAAGGGACTGAAAATATTATTGCCAAGGCTATTTTAGGAAGCAGTGAATTGGGTAGCTACCTAATGCCAAATCAGGTCGTCAATTATGTCGAAGCTCATGATAATTATAATCTGCATGACTTACTAGAAGAATTCCATCCACATGATGATCTAGAAACGCTTACCAAGCGGATTGAACTGGCAACTGCCATGAATATTCTCATGCAAGGCTTAGCCTTTATGGAGCTGGGGCAGGAGTTTTCTCGAACTAAGTTGGTGGGAACAGGACCAAATGGCCAGGTGACTCAAGCAGATAAAGAAAGAGCTATGAATAGCTACAATGCGCCAGACCAAGTCAACCAGGTGGATTGGAATCTACTTTCGAAACATCAAGACAGTGTCAATTTTATCCGCAAGATTATCCAACTAAAAACGACCAGGAAAGAATTTTCTTACTCGACTTACGAAGAAATATACCAGCATGTCTATGTTCGTCATGCACAGACAAATAGTGGTCTTATCATTTTTGAAGTCAAGGACAAGAAGCATTATTTAGTCGTCTTTAATGCTAGTGGCACACCTTATCGCTTGGAAAATGCGGACCAGCTCAAACTAGTCGTCAGCAATAACCGTAGCAAAATTAAGACAGAAGTTGAGAACTTAACCGCCAGCGTTTTTGAGATCTTAGCTTGAGTCGATTCATTTTAGATGAGCTTACTTTATAAAATCATTGAAGCAGAATGGGAGAGATCAGAACCCTTCTGCTTTTTTGCTAGTTCAAATGGAACAACCGGCTCTTATTTTCTGACAATTCTAATCTAGAAGAGTATAATAAGGGTAGGAACCCATGTGATTCTTTCTGTATGGAGAAAGGAGGCTTTTATGCCACAACGTGATTATGCTTTCGGTTTTCATGATGATATAGCACCGCTTTATTCGACTGGGAAAGGATTGACAGAAGCAGTTGTTCGTGAAATATCTGCCATCAAAAAGGAACCCCAGTGGATGCTAGACTATCGCTTACGCTCCTTAGAGCTATTTAACAAATTGCCCATGCCAGATTTTGGCCCTGATTTGTCAGGCATTCGCTTTGAAGATGTCATCTATTACCAGAAACTAAGCGGACAGCCAGCTCGTAGTTGGGATGACGTTCCTGAAGAAATAAAAAAGACCTTTGATCGTCTGGGAATCCCAGAAGCAGAAAAGCAATTCCTATCTGGTGCTGTTGCCCAGTACGAATCTGAGGTTGTCTACCACAATATGAAGGAAGAATTCGAAAAGTTAGGAATTATTTTTACTGACACGGATACAGCAGTTCAAGAGTATCCAGAGCTAGTCAAGCAATATTTTGGAACAGTCGTGTCAAATGCTGAACATAAGTTTGCAGCCTTGAATGGAGCAGTCTGGTCAGGAGGAACCTTTATCTATGTTCCTAAAAATGTGCACTGTCAAATTCCTGTTCAGACTTATTTTCGTATCAATGGGGAAAACGCAGGCCAGTTTGAGCGCTCCCTAATGATTATCGAGGAGGGTGGCTCCATTCAGTACATCGAGGGTTGTACAGCACCGACCTATACGACCAATAGTCTTCATGCCGCGACTGTTGAGATCATAGTCAAAAAGGATGCTTTTTTCCGCTATACGACCATCCAAAATTGGTCGGACAATGTCTATAATCTAGTAACGGAGCGGGGCACTGTCGAAGAGGGTGGTACCTTGGAGTGGATTGATGGCAATCTAGGAAGCAAGGTTAACATGAAATATCCTTGCAGTATTCTCAACGGCCACAATGCAAGGACTTCTGTTCTCTCTATGTCTTTTGCAAATTACGGCCAGCACTTGGATGCAGGATGCAAGGTCTTTCATAATGCACCCAAGACATCCAGTACCTTGATTTCTAAATCAGTGGCCAAGGACGGTGGTAAGACAGACTATCGTGGCCAAGTTCGCTTTGGTAAGAATAGTGCTGGCTCCAAGTCGCATATTGAGTGCGATACTATTCTCATGGATGGTGAGTCTAGCTCCGACACTATTCCCTTTAATGAAATCCATAATTCCAATGTCGCCCTAGAGCATGAAGCCAAGGTTTCCAAAGTATCTGAGGACCAGCTCTACTATCTGATGAGTCGCGGTATCAGCGAAGAAGAAGCCACAGCTATGATTATCAATGGTTTTATGGAACCCATCACCAAAGAACTCCCAATGGAATACGCCGTCGAACTCAACCAACTCATCAACATGAGCATGGAAGGCTCAGTTGGCTAAAAATACCCTAACGGGTATTTTTAGGTTGCAGATAAAAACTCGCTTTTGCGAGTTCCCCTTAATCTAAGGTTCGAGGAACCTTGAAATCTGTAGATAAGAATCACATTATGATGATAAAGGAGGGCTCGCGCTAAGGGTCCTCTTTCTTACAAAATGCTTCTAAACTTGACTCGCTTTCCAAGAAAACTAGAAAAACATCCAAAATTTTGATATGATAGGTAAAATATAAGGAGGTAACGAATGAATCTAGAAGAACTGAGACAAGAAATCAATCAAATAGACGATGAACTCGTAGTCTTGCTGGAAAAACGGATGAAACTCGTGAGCCAAGTGGCTGCTTACAAGCAGGAGACAGGCAAGGCAGTGCTGGACACGAAGAGGGAAGAAGTTATTTTAGGCCGAGTGGCTGATCATGTTGAAAATCCAGCCTACAAAGATACGATTCTTGCTACCTTTAAGGATATCTTGAAGAACTCCCGTGCTTATCAGGAGCAGAAAAAAGCATGAAGGAAGTGAAAAATTCTCTCGCCATCTGCTTAGCTGCTATGCTAGGTGGCTGGTTTCGTTATTTAATCTCTTCCTTCGTCACCTTCACTGGACATTTTCCCTTAGCTACACTCTTGGTCAACTACTTGGGGACCTTCATTCTGGTTTATTTGGTAAAGGGCTATCTAGCAAACAAGCAAGTGTCTAAACGTTTTATTCTGGCTATATCGACAGGCTTTTGTGGTGGCTTGACTACATTTTCAAGTCTTCTTTTAGACTCTATTAAACTGCTGGATCTAGGACTATACACAGACTTTATCCTCTATCTAGTCTTGAGCATTGGCGGTAGTTTGTGGATTGCCTTGTGGGCTGGAAAGAAGGTGGCTCTGTGATTTGGCTTATGCTTATAGCTTGCGGTGGTGGTGCTCTCGTCCGTTATTTTCTTTCCAAGGTCAATAGCAGAGCTGTTTTGCCAGTAGGGACTTTGATGGCCAATTTACTAGGAGCTTTTTTGATCGGATATTTCTATAACCATGTTCAAGACAAGCAACTTTATACTATCCTAGCAACTGGCTTTTGCGGAGGCTTGACGACCCTGTCTACTTTTAATGCTGAGCTGGTAGGTCTTTTTTCCAATAAGAAGAAATTCATCCATTATCTGATGCTGACTTATCTTTTAGGATTTTTAGCCATTATTTTAGGAATTTTTATCTAAAAATCTTTACATTTACCGGAATTTTGATATAATATTCTTTGTGCAAATGGAGCACAAAAAAACGGCTAATCCGCTTTGGTCATGAATCATAAGATTAGTAAGATAGGAGTAAAAAATGAATCCATTAATCCAAAGCTTGACTGAAGGTCAACTTCGTACTGATATCCCTGCATTCCGTCCTGGTGACACTGTCCGCGTTCACGCGAAAGTTGTCGAAGGAACTCGCGAACGTATCCAGATCTTTGAAGGTGTCGTTATCGCTCGTAAAGGTGCTGGCATCTCAGAAAACTACACAGTTCGTAAAATCTCTAACGGTGTAGGTGTTGAACGTACTTTCCCAATCCACACTCCACGTGTTGACAAGATTGAAGTCGTTCGTTACGGTAAAGTGCGTCGCGCTAAATTGTACTACCTTCGTGCATTGCAAGGTAAAGCGGCTCGTATTAAAGAAATCCGTCGTTAATCTTAGAAAGCTCTGTCAGATGGCAGAGTTTTTCTCTAGGTCCCCTTAGTTCAATGGATATAACAACTCCCTCCTAAGGAGTAGTTGCTGGTTCGATTCCGGCAGGGGACATTTTTGGAAATGTAAAGAAAAACAAAGAATATACAAAGTGCTTATTTGAATTAAAAATAATTTAGTATTTTTTGTTTTTTATCAAAAGATTACCAAATTAAATTCGAGTTTCTACTTATAGAGTAAGGTAGATCAGGGAACTGGTCTATTTTATTTTCTATTTTTTGACTTTGAATTTTTTAGTATTTGAGAATGTATTGACTGAAAGAATTAAGTGGATTATGATATAATTAAAAGATAACGAGGTTATATAAAAAAATGAAAAAAAATATACTTATTGCACCTGTTCTTAAATGGGTAGGTGGAAAAAGACAACTAATTTCAGATATTGAACCTTTAATTCCTAAAAAGATTTCTACTTATGTTGAGCCATTTGTTGGTGGCGGGGCAGTATTGTTTCATCTTCAACCAAAGAAGGCGATTATCAATGACTTTAATAAAGAATTGATGAATGTTTATCAAGTGATAAAAGATAATCCGAATGAACTAATAAAGGTTTTAAAGGAACATAAAGAGTTAAATTCAGAAGATTATTTTTATGAAATTCGTTCTTTAGATCGTAGAGATGATTTTGAAAATTTATCAAGTGTACAAAAAGCTGGAAGAATAATTTATTTAAACAAAACTTGTTATAATGGTTTATTTAGAGTGAATAGAGCAGGTTTCTTTAATACACCTTATGGAAAATATAAAAATCCTTCTATTGTGAATGAGGTGACTATTAAAGCTATTTCAAATTATTTTAATTCAGCGAATATTAAATTTTTAACTGGTGATTATAAAGAAGCACTGAAAAGTTTGAGAAGGGGTGCATTTGTTTACTTTGATCCCCCTTATATGCCTATTTCATCTTCTTCTAGTTTTACAGGATATACAGAACATGGCTTTGGCTATGAGAAACAAGTTGAACTTAGAGATGAATGTTTAAAACTCCATGATAGAGGAGTTAAATTTCTACAATCTAATTCTTATTCTCCTGAAATTTTAGAATTGTATTCTGATCAGAAAGTTTTTAATATTGAAATTGTGAAAGCAAAACGAAGTATTAATAGTCAGTCAGATAAAAGAGGGGAAATTTCTGAGGTCTTAATTTATAATTACGAAAAAGAGTAAGTTATGGGAAAAATAAACGTTTCAGACGCTTGGCAAGTGTTAATTAAAAAGTATAATATTTTAACAGAAATATCTAATAAAGGTTTTTTTAAAATTTCTGCTTCTCAGATAAAGGAAGTAAAAGAGCCCAGATTGATGGCTAAATGGGATAGTTCAGAGCAGTTGCCTGAAAGTTTAAAAAAGAATAAGATTAACATTTTACCTGATAGCCGAAGTTCTTATATTTTAAGTGATTTTTTGTTGTATCAAGAACTACCTAAAAAGGTAGAACATGTAAAAAATATGGCAAAAGTTGAATTACCTGACTTACAAACTATTGATGTTAATAATATAACTTCCGAAGCAAACGCGATAAATGTATTACAGATTTCAGGAATACTAGAAGATTTTCTTGAACTTGATTCAGATGATGTTTTATATGGAACTTTTAATGGTCGTATGTCATCAGGTGAGTTCGATTTTCTAGTAGATACAAGAAGAAAAATTCAAAGAAAAGTAGATGTTAGTAGGGCGCAAATAGAAATTGATGGAGGTTTTGAATCAAGTCATTATGTTGTGATCCTAGAAGCCAAGAATGTTCTGCATGAGGATTTTCATATTCGTCAGCTTTATTACCCATTTAGATTGTGGGAAAGTAAAATCAATAAACCTATACGCTTGATATTTTCGATTTATACAAATAAAATATTCCGTTTAATGGAGTATTGTTTTAAGGAAAAGGAGAATTATTCTTCAATAGAATTAGTTAAAACTAAAAATTATTCTTTGGAAGATACCTCAATTTCATTTGATGAAATAAAAGCTGTTTATGACAGCATTGAAGATAATAAAGTTATTAGTGATAATATGAATGTTGAAGGCAGTGTTCCATTTATACAGGCTGATAATTTTGAAAGAATAGTGTCTTTGTTAGAAAATATGTATGAGAATCCAATGACAAGTGATGAAATTATCGAATTGATGAAGTTTACAAGTAGGCAAAGAGATTATTATTTTAATGCTGGTAAATATTTAGGTTTGTTCCAAAAAATTAAAGAAGATAAAGTTACAAAATATGGATTGACTAACGTTGGAGTGAGCGTCTTTAAAAAGAATTATAAAGAAAGACAGTTAGAATTAGTCAAACTAATTTTATCTCATAGAATCTTTAGAGATTTATTTGCAGAAATTGTAGAAACAGCTAAGATTCCGAGTAGTAAAAGAGTTGTTGAACTTGAATTGGAATATAATGTTTGTAGTAAGAATGTAGCTTCAAGGAGAGCGACTTCTGTTATAGGCTGGTTAAACTGGATATTTAATTTAGTAAATATATAAAAATTAAGGAGTTATGATTATGTATGGTAATGATAAAGAAGTTATTATTCAAGCTAAGGGTTATAATGGAAGTGAACCTACTAGAGTATGCCCGAATTGTGGTAATGAAAAACCAATAAGCGATTTTGGTTATAGAGATATGGGAAATGGGAAGATTAGGAATCAGTCATGGTGTAAGGATTGTAGATAAGATTTAAGTGAGTGATTAGGTTATGCTATACGAATTTATCCAAAAAACAACCACCTAAATAGGTGGTTGTTTTCATTTATCACTGCTTACTAGAAGAACTTGAGCTACTTGAGCTGTCGCTGCTGGATTCAGAACTGTTTTCTGAGGAGCTGGTGCTTTCAAATTGTTCTGGGTGGAGCGCTCGATAGCTTGGAGCATCAAAGAGGTCAATGGTCGATTCGCCCTTGCGTTGGCTGTAGAGACTGGTTGATTGGTCTCCTTTTTCTTCCTCGATTTTCTTCAATGCTTTGAAAGAGTGGTTGTAAGAGTATTTCTTGACATCTACCTTGCCCAAGTCATTACCCTCGTAGAAGCGAATTAAGTCACCGGTTTGAATAGCGTCACTAATCTTCAGCTGGGTATTGGCAGCATTACGAATGTCATCCAGTTCTTTCTTGATGGTTTCGTCTGGATTGGTAATTTCTTCACCGGTCTGAGTGTAGTAGGTCCGTCCGTTGAAGCTAGTGTATTTTGGTGTGACAAAGTTATTGCTGGATCGGAAAGCTGTAATTTGCTGATGCTGAGTTGATAGCATATCCTGGCCGACCTGAAGGTAGTTTTTAGAGTCGATACCCAGCAAATGCTCCAATGTTGGTAGCATATCTACTTGACCACCGTATGTATCTATTATTTTCCCTTTGTCCATGCCAGGAATTACGACCATGTAAGGGACGCGCTGCATCATGGCATTGTCGTAGTTGGACCAAGTCTCAGAAGTCTTTCCTACAAGAGGGGCCAAGTTAGGATTACGGGTTTGGGAAATTCCAAAATGGTCTCCATAGAGAACGATAATAGAGTTGTCATAGAGGCCAGATTTTTTGAGATAATCAAACAAGGCCTTGACAGAAGAATCTAAATAGTTGGCAGTAGCAAAGTAGCCATTGATGGTCTCATCCTTGGTCTTAGCCAGAGGGAATCCAATCTCGTCACCAATCAAGCTAGTTGTGTAAGGATAGTGATTGGAAACCGTGATATATTTAACATAGAAAGGCTGCTGTAGGCGCTCCAGGTATTTGATGGAATCTTTCAGCATAATCTTGTCATTTAAGCCGTACTGGAAGGAGTTAGTGTCGTCCTGCTTAGTAAAGTAAGACGCGTCGAAGAAATAGTTATAACCCCATTGTTTATAGGCTGTATTGCGGTTCCAGAAGCTTCCAGCATTACCATGGAAAACAGCAGAAGTATAGTCGCCGTTTTTGGAAAGAATAAAAGGTGCAGCTTGCTGGGTATTGGTACCACCGTAGTTAACCATGAAGGAGCCTTGGTTGAGACCGAAGAGCCCAGTTTCAATCATGGTTTCAGCATCAGAAGTCTTACCAGCCTTAACCTGGTTGAAGACATTTGAGAAAGCTAGAGTCGAATTGGAGTGGTAGAGGGAGTTGAGAAAAGGTGTCACCTCGTACGCTTTTCCATCTGCCTGTAGCTTATAGTCAATCAGAAACTGCTGGAAGCTTTCCAGATGGACATAGATAACATTGCGGCCTTTAGCAATACCAAAGTAATCCTTGTTAGGTTCTGCATAATGGCTTTGAATGTATTCTTCTACAGGCTTCAAATCTTCAGCAGAGGCTTTAGAGCGCTCTTTGTTGGCTTGATAGGTTTGATTTCCGCTGTAGCCTAGAAAGGCTGGAAGTCCTAATGCCCGAACGACATAGTAGTTTGAGAAACCACGGGTCAAAAGCTGAGGACGGTCAATTTCCGCCAAAAAGAGATTGGCTGTAAAGAGCATAGTAGAAAGTGCTGTGATGGCAAAGCTAGCTCTCTTATTAAATGGACGATGGTCAACCCTGATGAGCTTTTTATACATGAGGTAGCCTAGGATCGGGAAATCAATCAGATAGATGATATCCCATGGTCTAAATAGGCCGAGGGCGGCTTCACCCAAACCAGCAGAAACACTGCTGGAAGCCATCATGGTATTGACGGTTACAAAGTCACTAAATTCGCGGTAGTATACGGCATTTGAAAACAGCCAGATAAAGAGCAAAATATAAACAAAAATTGAAAATCCATAGAATATGGCGCTTCTTTTGAAATAAAGCGCTAAGCCAATAAATAATAAGCCTAAGGGTATAGGATTTACAAAGGCTAAGAAGGCCTGATAAAATCCTTGGATATCCAAATTAAAGTCGACAGTGTATGCCCACATGGTTTTTAACCAGTAGAAGCAAAGCAAGGTCAAGACAAAACCTAGTCTGGTACTCATGAAATTGAGTAATTTCCTAGTCATTTTTTTCACAAAAGTACTTCCTTGTCTTATTTCCTAAATTTTTCTGTATCGTATTAAGTATATCACATTTTGTTTTATAGGGTGAACGAAAAGTATAAGCTTTGCCTAAATTAACAGTTAGTCATAATTTTCTGAGGTGAGCTGGTTAAGAGGTAAAAGAAGTAGGAGATAGAGGGAGCTAATGTTACTAAGGGCCTGCTTTACGTAATTTTTTTGAAATATTTCTCAATATTTGATATAATTTAGAATATGAAAAAGCTTACGGTTTCTCGTTATAAGGAAGAAAAGATTCGGCAGGGTGCCCTGCTTTTAGAAAAAGAAGACTTTCCAGAGCTATCTTTTGATCATCAAGCTGTGGAGCTGGTATCAAGCCAAGGAAAGTTTCTGGGATGTGGTTATATCTCAAAACAGAACAAGGGACTTGGCTGGCTCGTTTCTAAGCAAAAAGTAGATTTTGATAGAGATTTTTTTATTTCCTTATTTGAGAAAGCCAAGGAAAAGCGTCGTTTTTACCGTCTGGCAGAGGATATAACTGCATACCGTCTCTTTAATCAAGAAGGCGACGGTTTTGCAGGATTGACTATTGACCAGTACGGAGACTATGCTCTCTTTTCTTGGTACAATCCTTTTGTCTTTTCTTTAAAGGAAGAAATCCTTCAAGCTTTTCAAGAAGTCTTTCCAGAATTAATGGGAGCTTATGAAAAAATTCGTTTTAAGGGGCTGGACTACGAGTCAGCCCACGTCTATGGAGCTGAAGCACCAGAGGTCTTTACGGTTTTAGAAAATGGTGTGGCTTATCAAGTATTTCTGAATGATGGTCTTATGACTGGGATTTTTCTAGATCAACATGAGGTTAGGGCCAGTCTTGTTGACGGTTTGGTCATTGGCAAAAGCTTGTTAAATATGTTTTCCTACACAGCTGCTTTTTCTGTTGCAGCTGCTATGGGAGGTGCTAGCCAGACAACTTCAGTTGATTTGGCAAAACGTAGTCGGGAACTGTCCGAAGCACATTTTCAAGCCAATGGCCTGACTTTAGACAATCATAGGTTTGTGGTTATGGACGTTTTTGATTATTTCAAATATGCCAAGCGACATGGTCTCAGCTATGATGTCATAGTGATAGATCCACCAAGCTTTGCCCGTAATAAAAAGCAGACTTTTTCTGTCGCGAAAGATTACCATAAGCTTATCAAAGAATCACTGGAAATTTTAAATCCAAAGGGAGTGCTGATTGCCAGTACCAATGCGTCCAATGTGACGCGTGCTAAATTTAAAAAAGAAATTGAAAAAGGTTTTGCAGGAAAGCACCATCGTTATATCAAAGAATATGGTTTGCCGGCAGACTTTAGTTATAATAAGAAAGACGAAAGTAGTAATTACTTAAAGGTTTTTACGATTAAGGTAGAAGAATGAAGTTAGTTGTCTCTGTCACCCCTAGAAATTTAGAAGAAGCTCAACAGATCGACGCGCAACGTTTTGTAGATGCGGATTTGATCGAGTGGAGAGCAGATTTCTTGGAAAAAGAAGAAATCCTGAAGGTTGCACCGGCGATTTTTGAAAAATTTGCTGGCCGCGAACTGATTTTTACACTTCGGACCAAGGATGAAGGTGGTCATATTCAGCTATCTGATGACGAGTATGTGGAAATGATAAAAAAGGTAACCCAGCTCTATCAACCAGATTATGTGGACTTTGAGTATTTCTCCCACAAGGACAAAATCGATGAAATGCTGGAATTTCCAAACCTGGTCTTGAGTTATCATAACTTTGAGGAAACCCCTGAAAACATGATGGAAATCTTGTCTGAGCTGACTAGCTTAACGCCTAAGGCTGTCAAAGTATCGGTGATGGCTAATAGTGGCCAGGATGTTTTGGACTTGATGAACTATACTCGTGGCTTTAAGACTTTAAATCCTGAGCAAGAGTATGTAACTATTTCTATGGGAAGGGTTGGACGCATCTCACGAATTGCATCTGATTTGACGGGTTCTGCTTGGTCTTTTGCTAGTTTAGACGAAGCAACAGCACCAGGTCAGATTTCTTTGAGCAGCATGAAAAAAATTCGGGATATTTTAAATGAAAATTGATGGACACACTCGTTTGGCTGCTGTCATAGCTAAGCCAATCAAGCACAGTATTTCGCCCTTTATTCATAATATGGCTTATGCCCTTACAGATACCAATGCGGTTTATCTGGCTTTTGAGGTGGACAGGGAAAATCTGGAACAGGCTGTTGAAAATATTCGGCTTCATCAGATGTTGGGGGCTAATATTTCTATGCCCTATAAGCAAGAGGTAATTACTTATCTTGATGAGCTTGATGAGTCGGCCTTGCTTATCGGCGCGGTCAATACGATTGTCAATCAAAATGGTCGACTTATCGGATACAATACAGATGGTTTTGGTTTTTTCAGAAGTTTGTCTAACTTTCATATTAAGGGGAAAAATCTGACAATCCTTGGGGCTGGAGGTGCAGCTTCAGCTATTATTGGTCAGGCTATGCTGGATGGTGTAGGAAAGGTCTGTGCCTTTGACCTCAGAGATAGATTGGCAGGACATCAAGAGAGAATGGGACAGATGTCTCGTCGTCTGGGTCATCCTATTCAATTACTAGCTGTTGAAGATCTAGTAGCTCTTTCTGATGCAGTCAATCAATCAGATTTATTTATCAATGCGACAGGTCTGGGAATGGATGGAAAATCACTGCCAATTCCAAGCGATTTTGCTTTTCCTAATGGCCTGCTAGTAGCCGATATGACCTATTGTCCGGCTGAGACACCATTTTTGCGCTTGGCTAGAGAACAAGGCCTGCAGACTGTAAATGGTCTGGGTATGCTGCTATATCAAGCAGAAAAAGCATTTGAACTAATGACAGGTAAAAAGATGCCATCTGAAGAAATCAAAAAAGCCTTGATAGAAAAATTGGAAATATAGTTTATAGTAGATAGTGTGGGACATTCTTGGACTTTGTAGGCTTTGGGTGTCCATTTTCATATATAAAGGAGGCGCTTATGAAACTGAATGTAAATCTTCCTCATCATCCCTATGATATCATCATTGAAAATGGGGCATTATCTCAGGCTGGAAATTGGCTGAGTCAGCTTTGGCAGCCTCAGAAACTAGTAATTATCACAGATAATCGGGTGGCTAGACTTTACGCAGAGAAGGTTAAATTGAGTTTGGAAGCTGCTGGCTTTAAGGTCTTTACCTTTGATTTTCTTGAAGGTGAAGCTAGTAAAAATCTAACAACTGTTAATAAAGCTTATGAATTTTTGGCAAAGGTTGGTTTGACTCGTAGCGACGGTATTGTAGCCTTGGGTGGCGGAGTTGTTGGTGATTTGGCAGGCTTTGTTGCTTCGACCTACATGCGAGGCATTCATTTCGTGCAGATTCCGACCAGTCTGACAGCTCAAGTGGATTCTTCTATTGGTGGTAAGACAGGTGTCAATACTCCTTGGGCCAAGAATATGGTTGGGACTTTTACCCAGCCTGACGGAGTTCTGATTGACCCTCAAGTTTTGCAGACTTTAGGGCAACGTGAATTGATCGAAGGTATGGGCGAGGTGGTCAAGTACGGCTTGATTGAGGACAAGGAACTCTGGAATGAGCTTTCAGAAATGGATGGCAGCCCAGAGTCGATTTTGGAGCATGCGGAGAGCATCATTTACCATTCCTGCGATGTCAAGCGTAAGGTTGTGGTCGAGGACGAGCTGGATAATGGCGTCCGCCTTTATCTGAACTTTGGCCATACCATTGGGCACGCCATTGAAGCAATATCAGGCTATGGTCAGGTCATGCACGGAGAAGCTGTAGCGATTGGCATGGTACAGGTTTCTCGTGTCGCTGAAAAGCAAGGCCTTATGCCAGCTGGGATTACTGAAGACATCATCCATATGTGTCAGAAGTTTGGCTTGCCAGTGGATTACCAGCCTTGGGATGAGAATGCTCTTTATCAAGCACTGACCCATGATAAGAAGGCTAGAGGCAACTCTATCAAGCTAGTACTTGTGCCCGAGCTAGGTTCAGCAAGCATTCACCAGATTCCGCTGGAAGAGATGAAAGAATTTCTTAAGAAATAAGTGCCAGATGGAAGCTGAGACAATTGGGGAGTCTAGATGAAGACAAACGGGCTGCCCAGCTTTTCCATCCTAGAATAGGAGAAAATGTATGAGATACTTAACAGCAGGAGAATCCCACGGACCACGTCTGACAGCTATTATTGAGGGAGTGCCGGCTGGTCTTCCTCTGACTGCTGAATACATCAATGCTGAGCTCAAGCGCCGTCAGGGTGGATACGGCCGTGGAGCCCGCATGAAGATTGAAAGCGACCAAGTTGAGATTACGTCCGGGGTTCGGCATGGACTGACTATGGGCGGTCCAATAACTCTCAATGTCACAAATCTGGATCATCAGAAGTGGTTGGAGATTATGAGTGTGGCTGATGTGGATGAAAAGAAAAAAGGGCTGCGTAAGATTACCAAACCACGCCCTGGTCATGCGGACTTGGTCGGTGGTATGAAATACCGCTTTGACGATTTGCGAAATTCCCTAGAGCGTTCTTCTGCCCGCGAGACGACTATGCGTGTAGCAGTCGGAGCGGTAGCCAAGCGTTTACTGGAGGAAATCGGTGTAGAGGTAGCCAGTCATATCGTAACCTTCGGTGGTATTGATATTGATGTTCCAGATCAGCTCACTGTAGCGGAAATCAAGGAAAGAGCCGCCCAGTCAGAGGTTTCCATTGTCAATCCCGAGCGCGAAGAAGAAATCAAGGCCTACATTGACCAGATTAAGAAAGACGGGGATACCATTGGTGGTGTCATTGAGACAGTCGTTGGTGGTGTGCCGGTCGGTCTAGGCTCCTATGTCCAATGGGACAAGAAGCTGGATGCCAAGATTGCTCAGGGAGTTGTGTCCATCAACGCTTTCAAGGGAGTCGAGTTTGGCGTGGGCTTTGAAGCCGGCCGTCTCAAGGGCAGTCAAGTCATGGATGAGATCCTCTGGTCTGAGGAAGATGGTTTCACTCGCAGGACCAATAATCTTGGTGGCTTTGAGGGTGGGATGACCAATGGTCAGCCAATCGTAGTGCGAGGTGTCATGAAGCCCATTCCAACCCTTTACAAGCCACTGATGAGCGTGGATATTGAGACCCACGAGCCTTATAAGGCGACAGTGGAGCGGAGCGATCCTACGGCTCTGCCAGCAGCGGGTGTTGTCATGGAAAGCGTGGTGGCGACTGTTTTAGCCACCGAAGTTCTGGAGAAATTCTCTTCGGACAATCTGGAAGAACTGAAAGATGCGGTAGCTCGCCATCGGGAATTTGTCAAGAACTTTTAGAAGTAAGGAGAAGGGCATGGAGAGAAAAACAGTCTATATCGCAGGTCTGGGACTAATTGGAGCTTCCTTGGCTCTGGGCATCAGGCGAGCTCATCCTGAGATTGAAATTCTCGGCTACAATCGCAGTGAGGAATCGCGCAGAGTTGCCCTGGAACGAGGAATGGTAGACCGGGTAACGGATGATTTTGCCGCTTTTGCTCCATTGGCTGATGTGATTATTCTGGCTGTGCCCATCAAGCAGACCATAGCATTTATCAAGAATCTAGCGGAGCTGGACCTGAAGGAAAATGTTATCATCTCTGATGCTGGATCGACCAAGGCTGAGATTGTGGCAGCTGCAGAAAAGCATCTGCAGAATAAGCCCGTCCGCTTTGTCGGAGCTCATCCGATGGCCGGAAGTCACAAGACTGGAGCCAAGGCTGCTCATGTCACCCTCTTTGAAAATGCCTATTATATCTTCACCCCCTCTAACCTGACCAAGCCTGGTACTCTTGAGGAAATGAAGGACTTGCTGAGTGGTCTTCATGCCCGCTTTATTCAGGTAGATCCTGTAGAGCACGACCGAGTGACTAGTCAAATCAGTCATTTTCCGCATATTTTAGCCTCCAGCCTTATGGAGCAAACGGCAGCTTATAGCCAAGAGCATGAGCTGACCCAGTCTTTTGCAGCTGGTGGTTTTCGAGATATGACGCGGATTGCAGAGAGTGAGCCGGGCATGTGGACCTCTATTCTCTTGACTAATCCTCAAGCTATCTTGGAGCGGTTGGAAGATTTTAAAAAACAGCTAGACAAGGTAGCTGCAGCGATTGAGGCTAAGGACGAGACCGCAATCTGGGAATTTTTCGATCGAGGACGGCAGAGTCGCAAACAGATGGAAATTCATAAACGAGCTGGTGTGGATAGCTTTTACGATCTTTTTGTCGAGGTGCCTGATGAAGAAGGAGCCATTCTTAGCGTCTTAGAACTACTGAGAGGGATCTCTGTTGTCAACATTCGTATCAACGAGGAAAACCGTGAAGATATCAACGGAATTCTGCAAATCACCTTTAAAAATCGTCAAGATTTAGAAAAATCTGCTAAAATAGTAAGAGAAAATACAAGATATCAGGTATTTTTAAATTAAAGAAATGGAGAAATACTATGTCAAATATTTATGATCTAGCTAATGAACTCAACCGTACTTTCCGTGAGCTACCTGAGTACAAGGCGGTTTTGGAGAGCAAGGCAGCTATTGATGCAGATAGTGAAGCCAAGTCTCTTTTTGATGATTATATTGCTTTCCAAGGAAAAATCCAGCAATTAATGCAGACAGGCCAAATGCCGACACCAGAGTTGCAAGAAGAAATGAAGTCATTCGGAGAAAAAATCCAAGCCAATGCAATTGTGACGGAGTTCTTCACGAAGCAGCAACAACTTTCTGTTTACTTGTCTGATATTGAACGTATTGTCTTTGAGCCAATTCAAGATTTGATGAAATAAAAGCTGACAGTCTGTTTTCTCTTTTGAGTCAACAGGCTTTTTGCTTCAAAGACTTGCTTTTTGATGCTTTCTGAGTATAATGAATCATAACGAAAGGGAAATGGGAGGAATTTCTATGTCACGAAAAGTTGCTATTATTGGAATGGGAAATGTTGGAGCTGCGGTTGCCCACGGCTTGATTGCTCAAGGAGCTTTTGATGATTATGTGCTGATTGATACGAATGAAGCTAAGGTCAAGGCTGATGCTTTAGACTTTCAAGATGCTGCAGCCAATCTCAATCATCATGCTAATATCACAGTTAATTCTTATGAAGCCTTAGCGGATGCTGATGTTATTATTTCAGCCTTAGGAAATATTAAATTACAAGACAATCCAAATGCTGACCGATTTGCAGAGTTGCCTTTCACTTCAAAAGAGGTGATTGAAGTTTCCAAAAAAATCAAGGAAGTAGGCTTTAAAGGGATTTTGATTGCCATCACAAACCCAGTTGATGTTGTGACCAGCCTATACCAGCACTATACAGGCCTTCCGAAAGAAAGAGTGATTGGGACTGGTACCTTGCTGGATACTGCAAGAATGAAGCGGGCAGTTGGAGTCCGGTTTGGAGTCGATCCTCGTAGCGTTTACGGCTATAATCTGGGCGAGCACGGAAATTCCCAGTTTACCGCTTGGAGCCAAGTTCGAGTTAAGGGGCAACCTATTAGCAAGCTGACTTCAGAAGAAGTTTTAGAAGAAATTGGCACGGAAGCTATGAAGGGCGGTCATACCGTCTTTTACGGGAAAAAGTACACTTCCTACGGGATTGCTAGTGCAGCTATCCGTCTGGCTTTGGCTGTCATTTCAGATGCCCATGAAGAACTTCCTGTGACAAATTACTATGCACCGCTTGATACTTATCTAAGTTATCCAGCTCTTGTTGGTCGTTCAGGTATTATCGAACAGTTGCAATTGACTTTGACAGAAGAGGAAGAAGCTAAATTAGCTCGTTCTGCCCAATTTATTCAAGATAAGTTTTCAGAACATATTTAATCATTCAAAAAATACCCTAATCCTATAACACTCTAATAGATTTAGAGTGTTTTTTCTCGTTGCTAAGCCTCTTTCTTCATTTGTTTTCAAAAGCTATTTGTGTTAAAATGAAAGGAAACAATTGTGCGAGGTATTCCATGAAACTAAGGACAAATGCAAAAGGTTTAAGAGGAAGTTTGCGTGTGCCAGGTGATAAGTCAATTAGCCATCGCTCCATTATTTTTGGGAGCTTGGCCAAGGGTGTCACCAAAGTTCATGATATTTTGCGTGGAGAGGATGTCCTCTCAACTATGCAGGTTTTCCGAGAGATGGGCGTTCAAATTGAGGATAAGGGAGATCTTGTTGAAATCCATGGCTGTGGTTTTGATGGTTTGCAGGAACCTCAGCGTCCACTTGATATGGGGAACTCAGGTACCTCTATGCGCTTGATTGCTGGCGTTTTAGCTAGTCAGAACTTTTCTGCTCAGATGGTAGGAGATGACAGCTTGTCTAAGAGACCTATGGATCGTATCAGCCTACCTTTGCGACAGATGGGAGTTGAGATTGCTGGTCAAACAGAGCGGGATTTACCTCCTTTGACTATTCATGGCAATCCAAACCTAAAACCCATTCAATATCAATTGCCTATTGCTTCGGCTCAGGTTAAATCAGCCCTCATTTTTGCAGCTCTGCAAGCACAAGGGGAGTCTCTGATTATCGAAAAAGACTTGACACGAAACCATACGGAAGATATGCTCTTACAATTTGGCGGTCAGCTAAAGGTGGACGGCAAAGAGATCCGAGTAGCTGGTAAACAAGAACTGCAAGCTCAGGAAGTTGTTGTTCCTGGAGATATTTCTAGTGCAGCTTTCTGGCTGGTAGCCGGTCTGATTGTTCCAAACTCTAAAATTACTCTAACCAATGTCGGTATCAATGAGACTCGAACAGGCATCTTAGATGTGATCCAAGCTATGGGAGGCAAGTTGTCAGTGTCTGAGGTTGATGAAGTAGCCAAGTCGGCAACCATCACTGTTGAAAGCTCGGACTTGTATGGAACAGAAATCAGTGGAGAGCTAATTCCTCGCTTAATTGATGAGTTGCCTATCATTGCTCTGCTAGCGACTCAAGCTGAGGGACGAACCCTGATTCGAGACGCTGAGGAGTTGAAAGTTAAAGAAACGGACCGCATTCAGGTTGTGGCTGATGTACTCAATAGTATGGGGGCAGACATCCAGCCGACAGCGGATGGAATGATTATCCAAGGGAAAACACCTTTGAAAGGAGCTTCCGTTCATACATATGGAGATCATCGAATTGGTATGATGACTGCCATCGCAGCACTTTTAGTAAAAGATGGAAACGTGGAGCTTGAGAGGGCAGAAGCAATCAATACCAGCTATCCGGACTTTTTTGCTCATTTGGAGGGATTGTTAAGTGACTAAAATACTATTAGGTTTTATGGGAGCAGGAAAGACGACAGTTGGTCGTATACTGGATCCTAATTTTCACGATATGGACGAGTTAATCACTGATGAGATTGGTATGTCAATCAATGATTTTTTTGCCGTAAAAGGTGAGGACGCATTTCGAAAGATCGAAGCAGAGATGCTAGAGAATTTATTGACGAACCAGGCTGAAATCATTTCTCCTGGTGGAGGAATTGTGGTCAATCCACATAACCGAGACCTACTTGAAAAGAATCCATACAATATTTATCTACGAGTGGATTTTGATACTCTGTATAAGCGCATTGAGAATGATCTTTCCATGCAACGTCCTCTCTTTTTGAACAACACTCGAGAAGAATTTAAGAAAATTTTTGAAGCTCGTTTACCTCTTTACGAGAAAATTTCCACGCATATCATTGATGTGGCAGGAAAAACACCAGAAGAAATTGCGGAGATGATTCGATGCTTGTAGGCTATCTTGGGCCCAAGGGTTCTTTTTCTCATCAAGTGGCTCTAAAAGCTTTTCCAGAAGCGCATTTAGAGCCCTATCCAAATATCACAGAAGTCATCAAGGCTTATGAAAGAGGTCAAGTGGACCTATCAATTGTTCCAGTTGAAAATTCGATTGAAGGAAGTGTTCATGAGACTTTGGACTATCTCTTTCATCAGGCGCAGATTCAAGCTGTAGCAGAGCTGATTCAACCAATTAAGCAGCAGCTCCTAGCCTGTCAAACTGATGGACCGATAGAGACCATCTTTTCTCATCCACAAGCTCTTGCTCAGTCTAAGATTTATATTCTGGAGCATTATCCAAATACTAAGCTGGAAATAACCGCCAGTACGGCAGCAGCAGCGCGTCTAGTGGCAGAACATCCAGAGGAGCCTTATGCTGCTATAGCACCAGAAACGGCTGCTGAGGAGTATGGCTTGCAACTTGTGGCAAGAGATATCCAAGAAATGAGTGAAAATTTCACACGTTTTTGGGTTTTAGGCTGTAAGAGACCGGAGTTCGCTTTAGAAAAACTTGCTCCCAAAAAGACCTTGGGCTTGACCTTGCCGGATAATCTACCAGGTGCTCTCTATAAGGCTTTGTCTGTCTTTGCTTGGCGGGGAATCGATTTGACCAAGATTGAAAGTAGACCTCTAAAGACAGCTCTGGGAGAGTATTTTTTTATCATTGATGTCAATGGTGAACAGGAGTCTCTGCTCCAATTTGCTCTGGAAGAATTAACAGCCATCGGAATTACTTATAAAATTTTAGGACAATACAGTGTCCATCTTATTGCATAAATGTTGGGGGAAATATGGCGAAACAACAAGACAATCTGAGCCATCATGAACAATTACGTTTAGATTATTTATATAAAAACTTTCATTACTTAAATGAGCGGGAACAGGAAGAATATAACTATCTGATGCGTAAGGCTCAGGGAGAGATTTTTGAGCCTAGCTATAGAGAAGAGGAAAAGCCTGTTTCTGACAAGTTGGAAGACTCTTTACCTGTTTACCCAAATAGAACAAACCGCAGAAAGGATCGGCAACAGTCCGAAAAAGTAGAGAAGCCTAAAAAACGGCGGATAGAAAAGCCGATTCAGACTGACTCAGGTCCCGAGGGAGAGGAAAAGAAACCCAAAAAACGCAAGAAAAAATGGACCTTTGGTCGTGTCTTGAAATGGGTGCTTACTTTTATCGTTCTCGTATTAGCTGGAATGCTTGTCATGTTTATCAAAGGAGTCTGGTCAGTACCAGCTGAAAACAAACCGACAGCTGAAGTCTTTCATGGTGAAGATAGTCCAAATGGAACCAATATCCTTATTTTAGGGACAGATGGTCGTGTTGGGCAGACTTCTGATGAAACGAGAACTGATACTATCATGGTTCTCAATGTTGGTGGCAAAGACAAGAAACTGAAATTAGTCAGCTTCATGCGGGATACTCTGGTTAATATTGAAGGTGTCAGTCAGCCTGGTGAGTATGATCAGAAGCTCAACTCAGCCTATACCATTGGTGAGCAAAATAATCACCAGGGGGCAGAATTGGTGCGTGAAATGCTCAAGGATAATTTTGATATCAATATCAAATACTATGCCTTGGTAGACTTTTCAACCTTTGCGACAGCTATTGACACGCTCTTTCCAGAAGGCGTTGAGATGAATGCACAATTTTCAACGATTGATGGCCAGCCTGTAACGGAAGTAGAAGTCCCAGATGACCTCAATATGAAGGATGGCGTGGTTCCCAATCAAACGATTAAAGTCGGTCCGCAGCGGATGGATGGCAGAACCTTGCTCAACTATGCGCGTTTTCGTAAGGACGACGAAGGTGACTTCGGTCGGACTCGTCGCCAGCAGGAAGTATTGACTGCTGTGATTCAGCAATCCAAAAATCCAATGAAACTCTTTTCAGGCTCAGAGGCTTTGGGTAAGGTCTATGCTATGACCTCAACAAATCTACCTTACACTTTCCCTTTGACCAATAGCTGGTCACTCTTGAGTGGTGCAGCGGGTGGAGTTGAACGTGTCACCATTCCTAACTTAGGTGACTGGCAAGATGCCTATGACATGTACGGTGGCCAAGGTCTCCTGATCGACTTTGAAGCCTATAAGGCCAAATTACAGCAAATGGGCTTGAGATAGATATCTATGATATAATGGAAGGTAGGACAAGTTTCTACCTTTTCTTTTTGGAAAATGGCAGAGCGATAAAGCAGAAAGAGAAAAATATGTTAAAGAAAAATGATATTGTAGAAGTTGAAATTGTTGATTTGACTCATGAAGGTGCTGGGGTTGCCAAGGTCGATGGCTTGGTTTTCTTTGTAGAAAATGCTCTACCGAGTGAGAAAATTCTCATGCGGGTCCTCAAGGTCAATAAAAAGATTGGCTACGGGAAAGTTGAAGAATACCTTACTTACTCTCCACACCGTAACCAAGACCTTGACCTAGCTTATCTACGCTCAGGTATCGCTGATTTGGGGCATCTTGCCTATCCAGAGCAGCTCAAGTTTAAAACAAAGCAAGTGAAAGATAGTCTCTACAAGATTGCAGGTATTAGGGATGTAGAGGTTGCTGAAACGATCAGCATGGAAAATCCAGTCAAGTATCGAAATAAGGCACAGGTGCCCGTTCGTCGAGTGAATGGTGTCTTGGAAACTGGTTTTTTCCGTAAAAATTCGCATGACCTCATGCCTCTAGAAGATTTCTTTATCCAAGATCCTGTCATTGACCAAGTCGTAGTAGCCCTTCGAGACCTGCTCCGTCGTTTTGATTTGAAACCTTATGATGAAAAGGAGCAATCTGGCTTGATTCGGAACCTCGTTGTACGTCGTGGCCACTATTCAGGACAAATCATGGTCATTTTGGTGTCGACTCGTCCCAAAGTTTTCCGAGTGGAACAGTTGATTGAACAACTAATCAAGCAGTTCCCAGAGATTGTGTCTGTCATGCAAAATATCAACGACCAAAATACCAATGCTATTTTTGGCAAGGAGTGGCGTACACTGTATGGTCAGGATTACATTACTGACCAAATGTTGGTGAACGACTTCCAAATCGCTGGTCCATCCTTTTACCAAGTCAATACAGAAATGGCAGAGAAGCTTTATCAAAAAGCTATTGACTTTGCGGAACTAAAAGAAGATGATGTGGTTATCGATGCCTATTCAGGTATCGGAACGATTGGCCTCTCTGTCGCTAAGCTTGTTAAAGAAGTCTATGGTGTAGAAGTCATACCAGAAGCGGTCGAGAATAGCAAGAAGAATGCTGCAATCAACGGGATTACCAACGCCCACTATGTCTGCGATACAGCTGAAAATGCCATGAAGAATTGGCTTAAAAATGGGATTCAACCAAGTCTTATTCTAGTGGATCCACCACGAAAAGGCCTCACAGAAAGCTTTATCAAGGCAAGCGCTCAAACAGGAGCAGATCGCATCGCCTATATCTCTTGTAATGTCGCAACCATGGCGCGTGATATCAAACTCTACCAAGAATTAGGATATGAGTTGAAGAAAGTCCAGCCGGTGGATCTGTTTCCTCAAACGCATCATGTTGAGGCGGTAGTTTTGATGTTAAAAGTTGCAACCCGTGAATAAATGAAGTGTAGAAATGAAGGCTTGTTCAATTCAATATATGATGAATTACCGGCACCCAAACCAAAGAAAAAGAAATAATTAAATTAGAAGTTGTAGGGGGGAAGAATGAGAATCGGAGTTATTCAAGCAAGTTCGCAAGCGACCAAAAATCAAATAAACTATGATGCTGTATTAAAGTATGCTTCAAAGAAATCTGAGGTTATAAATTTTGGCTGTACGATAGAAGAAAATGAAAAATATTCGTATATAGAGATTTCTATTCTTGTAGGTATCTTGTTGGCGAGTAGGACAGTTGATTTCGTTGTTACGGGCTGTTCTTCCGGACAAGGAATGATGCTTGCTTGTAATAGTATGCCTGATGTCATTTGCGGATATGCACCTACACCGAATGATGCCTATTTATTTGCTCAGATTAATAATGGAAATGCGATATCATTACCATTAGGTGAAGATTATACATGGTCAGGTACTGAAAATCTTGAAAGAACAATAGAAGCTTTTTTCTCGGAGCCATTTGGGCAAGGATACCCAAAAAGTGAGGCAGAAAGAAAGGTAAGAGATGCTGAGAAACTTAAAGAAATAAGAAGAATCGGGCAGGTTCAGTTTGAAGAATTCGCAAATGTACTAGATAAATTATTATTTGAATCAATCAAGAGGAAACAGGATGTAATTCAAAATGTAAAGGCGTATGGGAAGAAAGAAATAGCTGATTTAATAAAATGAGTAAATCACAGTTTGTCGGGGTAATACCTTTTAATGATAACCTTATGCTATCGAAAAAGGTTTATAGACATGTTCCCACATACATACATGTTCACTTGGCATACATAGTGTTCACTCGTCTTATGTCGAGTGTGTGGTACTGCTTTTAAGAGCTGATTAAACATGGGTGTAGCTAGTGAAAGTCCTACAGTAAGGAGTTTAAACATGAAATTCCATGAATTTGGTGATAAGAATTTGCCTCCTATTTTACTGATACATGGAGGTGGCAGTTCTTGGTGGAATTATCTTCGTCAAGCACGAATCTTGTCAAAAGAATACCGTATTATTCTACCCACATTGAATGGCCACGGCGAGGAATATCAACTTGATTATGTTTCTACTGAAGATTCTGCTTTGGAGATTCTAGACTATATCAAAGAAAACTGTGGTGGGAAATTGTTTGCAATCGGTGGTGTTTCACTTGGTGGTCAAATTGCCATGGAGCTTTTGTCTTTAGACAGTGAAATTGCTGAGAAGGCCATCATAGATGGAAGCCTCTGCATTCCTCAACCAAGGTTAGCTAAAATCAGCATCTTTCTAGTGTATCTATTTGGTAAACTGATGTTCAATAAATTCTCTTGCAAACTTCAGTTAAGCATGATGAACAAACTCTATCCTAAACTGGCTTATCCAGAGGAAATAAAAGCTTATTATTTGGAGGATTTGCCAAGGACCCCTGTCAAAACATTGGTGACCATTTACAAAAACTATATGGGATGTTACAAGCTGAAAGATATGATTTCTGCTAGCAAGGCTCAGGTTCTGTATATCTATGGTGAAAAAGAATTGAACTGTGTGAAAGAATCAGCGAAATTATTTCATCAGCTACATTCAAATACAATTTTGTATGAAGCAAAGGGCTATAACCACGGCTATTTATCAGCTTACCTGCCTTATGAGTGGATTGATTTGGTGGTGCCATTTTTAAAGAGTGATTCATTTGAAATGTGTAACGAATCTGATATGCCATAAGGAGGAAACGTATGCTAGGAGCAATAGTTGGAGACATTGTAGGTTCAGTTTACGAATGGAACAATATCAAAACGAAGGATTTTTCTTTATTTTGTGAGGATTGTTTTTTCACGGATGATACAGTAAGTCCTAACCGCTGAGTGTGTGAGTTTGTTAGTGAAACATTTTTAATATTCATAAGATTTAAAATTGATTAAAAAAAGGAAGTATTATCATGGGAATATTCGATGATTTTGAGTACAAAGAAAACTACCAAGATGAAGAAAAAGTAATTGAAGTACTTAAAAAGATTTTAAGAGCCATTCATCTAAATAATTATAGAGATATTATGGATTGTGTTGATGGTTCGGAAGTTGATGATGTAAGAGAGTTACTTGAATATATTGACGATTCATTACAATTAAATGATTTTGATAAAATTGATGAATATGGTGTAGATTGTAATTTCCATCCGAATTATGAGTACTCCCAACTACAAGTTTATGAATTTAATGATCAAACTGGCTTTGTTGTTGAATATGAGATGACCTCCGATTCTGAATTAGTAGATTTAACCCTACAATTAGAATTTTTATACAATAATGATGGTTACAAAATAACTTCTATAGATGTCGATCCTGGATAAACAACACTTAATTATCTTCGTTATATGATAAATGCGTATATTAAGGCTAGATAATTTGATTGTAAGTTGCTTAAAATATCGGTTAGTTTTTCAAATATTAGGAGAATGGAAGATGTATCTATTGGAATTGTACCAAAATGATTATTCTAAAGATTAAGTCGTGTTTGATTCTTTAGAAGATGGAAAAGACTTTGTTTCTCAAATACCCGGATATACTTTGGAAATAGAAGATGGGTTTGAAGTGGAGTATGTGAATCCTGAACACTTGCCGGATTATATGGAAATTATCTTTAATGGAAACATTGTGCCTTTATCTAGATTTTCGTTTAATCCTGAGGAAAATGTGATCATTGATTGGAAAGAGATTTTAAATCTATCCGTTAAAAACGATATATGCTGATAAAATAGATGAGTATGACAAGTAGAAATTTCAGTCTAAACCAATAGTTTGTAAGGAAGAATACCATGCTAGGAGCAACTATTGGAGATATTGTAGGTTCAGTTTACGAATGGAACAATATCAAAACGAAGGATTTTCCTTTATTTCGGAAAGACTGCTTTTTTACAGATGATACGGTAAGTCCGAACCGTTGAGTGTGTAAGCTTGTTAGTGAAACGTAGCTAATCCTCAAAATAAAGAAACTAAAACTACATTATTTCGAGATGACAGCCTAAATTGGCTTTAAGGAGGTGTTATATTGATAGAGAGCAGACCTGAGTTTGAAAAAATCTTATCCTTTGATGAATTTAATAAATACTACTGGTATCGTGATGAACTTTCACAGATATGCAAGTCATTAGGGCTTGAATATAGAGGGACAAAACAGGAACTTAATGACATTATTGAGCAGTACTTTAAGGGAAATTTGATTAAAAAATCATCAACAAAAAGAAATAAGAAACGAGTAGAAGTCGTTACCTTAGATACGCCCTTACTTGAATGCGGATTCTCCTTTAATGCACACTTTAGAGAATATTTCTCAACTTTAACAGATGTTTCGCCCTTTAAATTTACTGCTGATATGGCGACTGCTTGGAGAAAAGTAAAAAGAGAAAATAATTTGAGTTTTACAATCCAAGATATGCTAAAAGTTTATTATGGAAACTCAGACTATGCTAAGTATGACCATTCGGTTTGTCAATGGAATCAATTTCTAAAGGATTTCTGTGCAGACGAAAATAGTCGCAACTACTCCAACAAGTTAAAAGTTGCTTCTATTCTTTGGAAAGAAGTTAGAAATTCAAAAAATGAAAAAATTTACTCAAAGAATCTTTTAACCGAATATGCTGATAAAATAAAAGAGTATGGCAAGTAGAAATGTCAGTCTAAACCAATAGTTCGTAAGGAGGATACCATGCTAGGAGCAATTATTGGAGACATTGTAGGTTCTGTCTATGAGTGGGATAATATTAAGACAAAGGATTTCCCTTTATTTCGTGAAGACTGCTTTTTCACAGATGACACTGTTATGACCTGCGCTGTTGCTGAGGCTATTATGAAGGGTGGTCAGAAAGATAACTTTATTGACGCCATGAAAAAGTATGGTAAGATGTATCCCGATGCTGGATATGGCAATAGATTTCGTACATGGATTAATAGTGATAATCGTGAGCCTTACAATAGTTTTGGGAATGGTTCTGCTATGCGTGTTTCTCCCTGTGCTTGGGTTATGGACTGTGGTTTTTGTGCCAGAACAGGAGCCTGGCCTTCTAGAAGATCTCTCGCACGACTTTCTGCTGAGGCGACTCATAACCCATCCAGAGGGCATCAAGGGAGCTATGGCAACGTCGGATGCTATCTTTATGTGTCGCTATTACTTTGGAGGCTACTGTGAGGATTATGAGCAACCAATCAACGACAATCCTACAGAGTGTAAAAGACGGATCAAGGATTATATTGAGCAGGAGTACGGCTACAATCTATCTCAAACTCTAGATGAAATCCGCCCTACTTACCGTTTCAATGAAACTTGTCAGGATACCGTACCCCAGGCCATTATTGCCTTTCTGGAAAGTAGAGACTTCGAAGATGCTATAAGAAACGCCATCTCGCTTGGTGGCGATAGTGATACACTTGCTGCAATAACGGGGAGCATAGCCGAGGCGGCATATGGTATTCCTGATTGGATCAAGGAAAAGGCCTATTCCTATCTTGATGAGCCGTTAAAGGATGTCATTGGTCGATGGAAAAAGTTCATTCCAGGAGGATAATAGAGGCTTTTGGTGTTACATACACATTTTATACAAAATATTAAGCCCTTTTATCACTGTCTAGATAAAAAACGACCATCTAAGTTGGTAAATAACTTCAGGAGGTTTATACGCTATGATTAGATCTTATGTAACTAAAAAGTATTTATTCTTCTATTTTGTGGCGATTATGATTACTTGGCTGGAGGCTGTTATTACACCAGCTTTGATTCAGTATATTGTCTCTAGTTTTACCAATCACCAGTTGCATTTGCTGTGGCAGGTCTTGACTTGGGGGATTGTGGGGAATTTGATTCTCTTGCTGGGTTTGGCGGGGAAACGCTATTACTATGCACGAGTGCTGACGGACTTTAAGTCGGGCATTAAGCAGGCCATCTTTCAGACTTTCTTATATAGCCGTCGGATAGCGGATGAAGAGGTTTTGTCCGACCTGGAAAATGATGTGAAACAGCTAGAAGATAACTATATTGAGCCTACTGTCATTATCATTTCTTCTTTAGGATTTACAACTGTTTCCATCTGTTATGCTCTCTGGACTAATTTTTATCTTGGCTTGCTCTTTATTATTTTTTATTCGATACCTGTTCTTTGTAGTAGTATAGGTTCCAAACGCTTGGATACGATTACTAAGAAGAAGTCCCTAGCTAACCAAGGCTACGTTTCTCAAGTGACCAATATGATTGCGGGTGCTCGTCCCATACGGTATTATCGGGGACAAAGCTTATTTTACAAACGGTTTACCAAAGATTTACACAAGGCTTTAGAGCAAGAAATCGCCTATGAAAAGCAGCGGACGCTAAACAGTCTCTTTATCAATGGGATTGATGCCTTTTGCTCGATCGCGCCGATTGTCATTGGTGGTTTCATGACTTATTATAACTACCTATCTGCAGCCAGCTTTGTTGGGATTTACCTAGTATCGCATAATATCGGCTACCAATTTCAGGAGCTATCTTACTTTATCAATACCAGAAAGTCAGCCAAGTCTCTCTGTGATAAGTATCAAAAACTGCTGGGAGAGGAGTTGATGATGCCTTCTGTACTCGAAGATTCCGTCTTTCCTATCCAGCTGGAGCAAGTCAGCGTAGAGCGTGATGGTCAAGAAATCCTAGCCCCTTGCGACCTTACCATTGAGGAAGGGGAAAAGATTGCCATTATCGGAGAAAGTGGATCTGGGAAAACAACCTTACTTAACCTCATCTATGGAGAAATCAAGCCTAGTCAAGGTCGGATTCGTTACCATGGACAAGAGCTAAGCTCAGATGAACTCTATCAGGCAGGAGCCTACATTCTCCAGTCCAGTCATGTCTTTGATGGATTGAGTCTAGAGGAAAACATTGCTTTGGGACAAGAATTGGATTCCAGAAGGATGGAGGAAATCCTGCAGCAAACCGGTTTGAAAGGCCTCCAAGGCAAAACACCTAGCAACCAAACTCTGTCGGGCGGTGAGAAGCAGCGGCTAGAAATTGCCCGTGCTCTCTATCACAATCGTCAATTTATCCTGGCTGACGAGGTCAAAGCCAATCTGGATCTAAAAAACCAAGAGAAAATCAATCAGCTTCTATTCTCTCTCCCACAAGCACTCGTAGAAGTGATTCATCACTACAGCGAAGAGGACTTGAAGCGCTATGATAAGGTGATAAAACTGGATAAATAAAATGATACATAGTTTACAAAAAGGGGTGGCAGAGGCCACTCCTTTTTGCAAGTTGGTGAATAGGCTACACTTTATTAGACATAGAATTTCCATTCTAGTGGAAAACATTTTCTATATGGAGTATAGTTTAGTGTAGCCTATTTATTTTATGCTGATTATGAATAGATCAGAGGAGATTGCAACTTGAAAACTAGTATAATTGCTGGAAATTAAAAAGATTTCTTCACTAACCCAAATTAGAATTTTGCTTAGTAATTTTTTTAAAGTAATCATCCCATTCATTCATCGTTTCAGGACTGAGAATGATATTAACTGTTTCTAGGATTGTACTATGTGTTTTTATGGCTTTTTCCCTATTTCCCCATAGATAGTCAGACATGGCCTGAAGTTCATGTAGATAAAGCTTTTCAAATAAAAAGTAGTTTGGATATTTCTTTTGGAACAGTAAGCATAGAAGTTTTTGACTTGCTCCTTGCTCTTTTCGTTCAATAAAAGCAGAAAGACAGTTTAGGACTGTATCAATCTTGATTCGATCAAGGTTATTTTTTAGTGATTGAGGAATACTATCTAGAATAGTATTAGTGAATACCACCAGAGCTTCAGTTGTGAAATATGGGACGAGATTTCCAAATAATCCTACGTCAAGGTTCGTCCAATATTCTAATGAAAAAAAGTAGTCTGTCAACTGAAGTATGGCCTCTTGTTTAACTGTCTCCTGTTGTAGTTCACAGATCATAACCTCAAGAACGAGTGAGATAATAAGATAAATATATTGCTCTTTTTTCGAAGATAACTCCAAAAGCTCTTTTTTTACTTTAGAGAGTGTCTGAATACCGTTATTACTCAAAGCATCCTCTATTTGTTGTATTATTTTGTAAAAATCATCATCCTGAAAATCCTTCCACTCAAAAAATTCATTAATTTCAACTATCATGAATCCTAACAGTTTAAAGAGTACATCTTTAGAAAGGTTAGTATGGCCATTTTCAAAGTCAGAAATACTTGTTGCAGAGCCAGCAATTTTTCCGAGTGTTTTTAGGGAAAGTTTTCTTTGCTTTCGAATAGCTTTAAATTTTTCTCGATTATTCATGTTCGGATTTCCGAAATTTCTCTTTCTTAAGTTTCTAACATTATATAATAGAAGCATTAAAAATGAAAGGAGAAGAAGCATGGTTGTAAATGAAATTATTAATACGCGCTTGTCCAAAGCGTGATATTTTTAACGAACGTAACTTTGATGAAAAGTGTAAAAGAATGCAACAAAATATTATACAAAATTTTGAACTCGCTATCTTATCTAATAAAGTAAACTAAGAATTAAAGGTTGAATGATATGAAGACAATTCTAGAGAATATATCAAAATTAAAATTATTTGTCTATATACTATTTTCTATGCTATATTCTTTACAAGGCTTACTTACGTCTTTTCTCATACAGATTGCAGGGGAAATTGACGTGAATAATACTCAGATGGTTCTAACATTTGGACTGGGTGGAGTGCTACTATTTATATTTGTTTATGCTTGTATGTATATAAATAACATCTTAGTACGTACAATAATTGAAGATTTTAATGTCCTAATTTCTAAAAAGGCTATTGAAAATTTTTATCAAAAAAGAATAAATTATACCTCTGAGGAGCTAAACTCCTTTTTAACACAGGATATTCCAATGTTTTGGCAGGAATACTTAGTTCCTTTGATAGTTTATCCCATCTACGTATTATCTATTCTTGCTTCAGTGTCATATCTCCTCCTACAAAATATCCAAGTAGGTCTGCTATTTACAATCGGGGGATTTTTAATGATTATACCTCAGTTTATATTTAATAAAATGTTGCAGAAGAGAGGAGAGGAGCTAAGTACAGCGAGAGTAAATAGTATGACATCTATTACAGATTTTACAAAAGGAATAGATACAATTCGTAGTAATCAAGCAAGTAAACAGTTTTCATCCCATGTTTTGGACGAAATCAGGAATACGGAGAAAAAACAATACCGATATTTTACTAGTCATAATCTGGTCATGTTTTGGACGGGCCCTCTAAAAGGAATTGGCTTAGTGGTTCCACTAATGATAGGTTTGTTTTTTATTAAGTCAACTTCTATCACACTTACAACTTTACTAGCCATGATGACTGCGTCAATGAATTTAATTTCTCCATTACAACAACTTTTAGAAGGAACCTCTAGCTTGCAGTCAGCTAAGTTTATTAGGGATAAGATGGTTTTCATTTTAAATATGAGAAATAATGATGATGAAGAAATAGAAATTAAAACTTCAAAGGAAAAATTGAGGATTTATGGTAGAAATCTTAGTAAGTCATTTGAAGATAAGCTCATTTTTGAACGATTATCTTTGGACATTCCTTTTGGAAAAAAGATTTTATTGTCGGGAGCAAGTGGTAGTGGAAAATCAACCTTGTTTAAAATTTTAAGTGGTGAAGATACTGAATTTTCCGGAAATTTATATTTTGAAAATGAAAAAGGAACTTGTTATGAACCATCCTATAACAAGGTGTCTCTAATACACCAAAAACCGTATATATTTAATGGTAGTTTAAGAGATAATTTAACGTTATTTCAGGAAATTTCTGATAGTAATTTACGTGATGTTTTGCAGAAAGTAAACCTTCTAGAAGAGATGGGGAATAATCTTGAGACCCAACTTGATGGTCAAAACTTATCTGGTGGTCAAATGATGAAATTAGAAATTGCGAGATGCTTGCTCAGACTTAAGCCGATCTTACTAGTTGATGAAGTGACTGCTTCATTGGATGATATGAATGCTAAAGAAATTCGTGCACTGATTTATTCCCAAAATTGTACTATTATAGAAATTGCTCATAAATTTACAGAAGATAATTATGATGATATAATTAGGATTGAGGATTATAAGTCCAGTAATCCTAACCAATAAAAGGTTGCCGATAGCTATCAAATGAATTGTTATTCTGAGTTACTGGATATGACACTTCAAATAGAATTTCTATATACAAATAATGGTTATAAAGTAAGGTTCACAGCTATTGATCCCGATTAGGAGATTGGAATTTAGATTGTTAAGCAAACAATATCCTTGATAATGTATTAATAAAGACATTTAAGTTTTTTTTTGAATGTCTTTTTTGAGCTAGTGTAAGTATAAACATTTAAAAAAATATTAAGCTTTCATATTGATGCGTTGATTGCCTTTAAATGAAGTTTATAAGTGAATATAAATGGTTATTGAAAGTCATTTTTAGTATGTTCATGCTATAATAGACTCAGCTTTCGTTATTTTAGGAGATATAAATGAAAAAATATAAGCATTTATTATGGCTTCCTGGCTTGGTCATCATACTGACATCACTATTGTTATTGAATGGTTGTAGTTTGGGTGGTGAAACCATTCCCAAAAATAGAACAAATGAACAGTACGAATTTGAAAAAACTTTTGAGCCGATGTTTGAATTTTTAGAACAAGACAAGAAGGAATTTACTGGACTAAAGTCATACACTAGTGAAGTTTATATAAAAAATAAAGATGAAGTCAAAAAATACGAAGTGGACTTAGATATCACTAAAGCTGATATTAAGGGGGATTACACAATAACACTTGGGGAGGATAAAGAAACTGTTCCTGTTACTTATTCTAATGGTAAACTGAATTATAGCTCGGAGATAAGTCCTTTATTTGATGAGGAGATCCTTAATCTAGTAGTTTCAAGAGACTATTTTGCTTCCTTGGATGTGAAACAAACCTTTAAGAGTGCGGAAACGGAATTGAGTGATATTATTTACCAACCAGAAAATCAATCAGAGTTATATAAAAAAATAGTGAAAAAGTATAACCTTCCATCTGATACAAAACTTTCAGTTAGTCTTGGATATGCGTACTATGATAGATACGATATCCTTCTAAGTATAGAATCTAAAGAAAAATTGATACAAATCAGCACTGCAATTTATTTTGTGAAAGAAAAGTGATTCCTTGAAGTTAATTAAAAATATTGTAAGATAAAAATACCACTCATTACTATTTAGGAGATATAAATGAAAAAATATAAGGATTTATTATGGCTTTCTAGCTTGGTCATCATACTGATATCACTATTGTCATTGAATGGATGTAGTTTGGGTGGTGAGACCATTCCCAAAAACAGAACAAAGGAACAGTACGAATTTGAAAAAACGTTTGAATCTATGTTTAGATTTTTAGAACAAGACAAGAAAGATTTTACTGGGCTAAAGTCATACACTAGTAGAGTTTATATAAAAAATCAAGATGAAGTCAAAAAATACGAAGTGGACTTAGATATCACTAAAGCTGATATTAAGGGGGATTACACAATAACAACTAGGGACACCAAAGAGACAGTTCCTGTTAATTACTCTAATGGTGAACTAAATTATGGTTCAGAGATAAATCCTTTATTTGATGAAGAAATCCTTAATTTAGTTGTGAAAAGAGATTATTTTGCTTCTTTGGATGTGAAAGAAATCTTCAAGACTGAGAAAACAGAATTTCGTGAGATTATATATCGGCCAGAAAAGAACTCTGACCTCTATAAACACCTAAAAAGAAAATATGATTTACCAGAGGAAACAACATGTGTAGTAGTAGTAAGTCATTCCAGCTCAACCATATATAGAGCAACTATTCACCTAAAATCTAATCAAAAGATTGTACAAATTAGTAGTATTATTTTTGAAAAAGAATGAGATTTTTATGAACGGAATTGAAAAGAGTAATCACTGAGTTGAAATGTCAGTAGTCTTATCGGAAGCTTCTCAGGATTGAAAACATCATAGTTGTAGGAAGTCGAGAAATTTAATAAGGATTTATTAGGTTAATTAGAAAGTTTTTTGAGGATAATTTTGGAATTAAAATTTAAAAATTCAAGTATGACGTGCTTTCAAATTGTTCAGATAGCTCAAGAATCGAAGAAGTATGTCATGGATACGAGTGCTATAAGCCCCAAGAGCTATTACTGGGGATTCAAAACAGATACGATTACAGTGGACATGGTAGAGATTGAAAAGAATAATAACCAATTCGAAATTAAACCTAGCAGACCAGTAAGCGCGACAATGGGAGCCGTAATCGTTCAACCAATCGTCAAGGTTAGCTATGATGCACTGAAAAATTTTTTTATTCACAATAATATTAGTGAACAAATATTATTAAAGTTATTACTCTTTGCAATTTCTATGCTGATTTCTTATTTTGCCATTCTGATTTCATTAAAGTTATCCCATAAAAAAGCAGATAAATGGATTCCAAACAATGCCAATAAATACATAGTTACATTTACAACTACTAAAAAAAGTAACGGAGGAGTATATCCCTTCATTGGATTAAATTTACTTTGTTTACTTTTTTTCCTTGGTTTAAATAATGGAACAGAAGGAGCTTTCTTGGTAATCAATGGAATCGTATCGTTATTCTTTTTCATGTTTACTCTAGGAAGTTTTCCAATCGCTCATCTATACAAGCATGGTCAAGTTGAGGTTGAAAAGATTGAGAAAATATAGAATCAATGACATTGCAAATGGCATTGATTCAGGTATTAAATCCATTCAGAAAGTGTTTGAGTGCTGAATGATTCGTTTAAAGTTTAAGAATGCTAATACGGTGGCGTATAGCATTGTAGAAATAGAAAATAAAAAGTATCTTATGGACTTAGGTTCAATGAGATGAAAACACTATTCTCTCGGATTGCAGCCTAACTTAATCACTCTTGATATAATTGAGTTGACTCCCTCTGATGATAGTTTTGATATTAAGTCTAAAACAAAGATAGGAACAACTACTATATCTATTATGGTACAGCTATTGGATGGGCTATGGATGGCTTTAAAATCAAGGGATTAAATAATCAATCTATAACGGATGCAGCTAAGAATGCCTTAATAAACACAACAGATGCAATTGGCAATTGCTTAAAAACAGTAGGAGGGTGGTTTAGTTAATTGGTGAAGGTGAATACGAAAGGTAAGAAAAAGATTACTGATATAGAAAGAGACAGATACTATGGCCCTTTGATCACACATGGTGTCAGTTTAGGTTATATTAAATTATATCCATGGATTAGCTTACCAATTAGTTTATTTTTATATTTTGGTGGGGGCTATGAGGATAATATTGGCACTATTAAAGCAGTATTTCTTATATGCATTATTATTAATGTGGCTAGTATTTTTTTTGCTTGTTTTAACTCTTTAATCAATCGCTTTAAGTCGTTGACTTATATTTTAATTGCTTTAGTGTCCTTGATAGTACTGGTATGCCTAACCTTTATCGGATTATTGATGTTCATCTCAAACGGAGATTCTATTAGTGCACGAACTGTCTATGATTCAGATTTGAGTCTATTTTATGTTATACCAATGTTGTTACTTTTTATCTTTGCTTGTGGCCTCTATGCTTGGTACTACCTCCCAAAGAATCAGGGGAAAGTCTGGGCTTTTAATCAAGTAAAAGAGGGAGATAGAAAGAAAACATGGTGGAATAATTTTGCTATAGCTTTTACGGGGGCAACAATCATTCCCTCTCTCCTAACAGGCTATATTCAAAATGCTTTTGGTATTTTATTGGGAATTTTATTTACCTTGACTTTGCCAGCTGTTATGGTAGATGCAGTTTATGCAGCTATTTATGTTAAAAAGCACCCTAATAGTGATGAATTAGCTTAAAAATAAAAATGGTTAAGAAATATGGAAATAAGACCTAAAAAGTTAGTTCTTCATAATCAATTTGGTTATGAAGAAAGTTTGTGTAAACTACCATATTCAATTTTCAGCCTATGCCAACGATAATCCTAAGCAGTCTTTAAAAGCGGAGTTGTATTTTCCAGATGCAAGTATTTCACCTTTTACTTTGATTAAACTCGACCCTTTTAAAGACAAAAATAAGAAGATGTCACGGTGGTTAATAGGTGAGATCGAGTTGTCGGACGACCCTTCTTGGAAAAAGAAACAACAATGAATTATCTAGCAGTATGAAAAAATATGCTCTTTATAGAAAATTTACGATTATATTGGCTGTTATTCTCATTTCTTGTACAGCTTGAATAGTGAAAGATATCTCTATATTTTCCAAATTACCTATCATTTCTGGTTTATTTGAAGTGGATGTTGTTTGAAATGCCAACATCAAATATATTAAGGAGCGAAATATTAATATATATTCTGATGTTGATGACGAAGGATCAGATAACTTACTAGTAGAATTAAGATACTAAGAAATTCACTAGAAGTGTACTCGGTACAAAAAGAGTTGCAATAAAGTCTAAAGCCTTGTCCTCAAGGCTTTTTAATATTCTCTGCTATACCTTTTATTCCCAAAATTGAACAATAGCTTGCAATCATTTTTTTAAAATAGTATACTAGTGTCACGCTATGAAAACGTTTGCTTTAAAATTGAAAGAGAAAGTTTAGGAGACAAAATATGGAATTAACAGCCATTTATCATAGACCAGAGTCGGAGTATGCTTATCTTTATAAGGAAGGTCAAGTGCATATCAGAATTAGGACTAAGAAAGAGGATATAGAGAAAATCATTTTGCACTATGGGGATCCCTTTATCTTTATTGAGGATTCTTATGAAGATGTCAAAGAGATGGTCAAAGTGACATCTGATGCCTTATTTGATTATTGGCAAGTAGCTGTCTCTGTGCGCTTTGCTCGGATCCAGTATCTGTTTGAGCTTAAGGATAAAGAGGGGCAAAGCATTTTGTATGGAGATAAAGGTTTTGCTGACAATAGTCCAGAAAACCTTGCTTTAGAAGGCAATGGCTTTAAACTCCCTTATATTCACGAAATCGATGGCTGCCAGGTTCCTGACTGGGTTTCAAAAACGGTCTGGTATCAGATTTTCCCAGAACGATTTGCCAATGGAAATGCTGAACTTTCACCAGAAGGAGCTCTAGATTGGGATTCGTCAATCACACCTAAAAGTAGTGATTTCTTTGGAGGGGATTTACAGGGGATTATTGATCATCTGGATTATTTGCAAGACCTAGGGATTACAGGGCTTTATCTCTGTCCCATCTTTGAATCTCCAAGTAATCACAAGTACAATACGACGGATTACTTTGAAATCGATCGACACTTTGGGGACAAGGAGACTTTCCGTCAACTGGTGGAGCAAGCTCATCTGCGTGGCATGAAGGTTATGCTGGATGCGGTTTTCAATCATATGGGCGATCAATCCGCTCAATGGCAGGATGTTCTCAAACATGGTGAAAAGTCAGCATATAAAGACTGGTTCCATATTCAAGAGTTTCCAGTGACGAATGACAATCTTTTGAATCCAAAAGAACTCCCTTATCATACCTTTGCCTTTGCCAGCTATATGCCTAAGTTAAACACGGCAAATCCTGAGGTGAAAGACTATCTCTTAAGCGTTGCGACCTATTGGATTGAACATTTTGATATTGATGCTTGGAGATTGGATGTGGCTAATGAGGTTGATCACCAATTCTGGCGAGATTTCCGCAAGGTCGTTTTGGCTAAAAAGCCTGACCTGTATATTCTTGGAGAGGTTTGGCATACGTCTCAGCCTTGGTTAAATGGAGATGAGTTTCACGCCGTCATGAACTATCCTCTATCGGATAGTATCAAGAACTACTTTTTGAGCAGGAGCAAGAAGACCAGTCAATTTATAGCTGAGTTTAACTGCCAGTCCATGTACTACAAGCAGCAGATTTCTGAGGTTATGTTTAATCTCTTGGATTCGCATGATACTGAGCGCATCTTGGCGACAGCTCAAGGTGATATCCAGCTTGTCAAATCTGCACTTGTCTTTCTCTTTTTACAAAGAGGAACGCCTTGCATCTATTATGGGACTGAGCTAGAATTGGGCGGAGATATGGATCCGGATTGTAGACGGGTCATGCCTTGGGACCGGGTTTCAAGTAGCAATGACATGCTCAATTTTATGAAGAACTTGATCCAGCTTCGCAAGGATGTTGCGGGCATTATTCAGCATGGGAAGTATACCCTAGAAGAAATTGCTCCTGATGTGCTGATTTTAGAATGGGAACATGATCATCAAGCAATCCGAGCCATTTTTAATCAGTCCAAAGAAAATTATCTGTTAGACAGAGATTCAGCTGATTTGGTGAGCTATTGCCAAACTAATGACGAGAAACTTGTCATCTTACCAAAGGGATTTGTAGTTTGCACAAGTTTCTAACCGTAGCATTAAATGTCTTTCTTACCTTCTTTCTGTTATAATATATTCAAATTTTGTTTTCATAAAATGGAAATTATCTTACTTCAGAACATTTCTTTTTGATGATTTTTGTAAGGTAGTTCTTTATAAGCAGAGAAAATATGCAAAGGAGTTCAATCTCATGCCTAGACCAAAAACTAAAGAAGATTTGCTGTTAGCTGCTAAGGAAAACTATGAGAAGCTACAAACTCTCATTTCCAAATTATCTGATCAAGAGTTACATACCCCTTTTGATTTTTCTCGAGATGAAAAGAAGAAAGAGGCCCATTGGAGACGAGATAAAAATCTAAGAGATGTCTTGATTCACCTCTATGAATGGCATCAGCTCTTGTTGAATTGGGTGCATTCCAATCAAAAGGGGCAAGAGCAGCCCTTTCTTCCTGCGCCCTATAACTGGAAGACTTATGGCGAGCTGAATCTGGTATTTTGGCAGAAGCATCAAAATACTTCTCTTGAAGAGGCAACTGAGATCTTTCATCAGTCCCATCAAGATGTTTTGGACTTAGCTGACACATTTACAAACGAAGAATTGTTTTCAAAAAATGTCTATAAATGGGTCGGAGGGACTGTACTTGGCTCCTATTTTGTAAGTGCAACTTCCAGCCATTATGATTGGGCCGTGAAGAAATTGAAGGCTCATCAGAAAAATTGTAAGGCAAAAAAGTCTGTAGAAGACAAGATTAGAGAGAAATAAGAATGAAGAAATACAGCAAAATAATTATGTTCTGCACTTGCCTAGCTTTAGCTTTTGGGCTGGTGGCATGTGCTAGTTCGCAGAAAAATAAAGAAACAAGTCAAACTACATCAACCTATTCAAATCTAAACAGTAAAAAGAGTGTCGAAGAAGTGAAGAGTTTGTTATCAGCTCATTTGGATGAAGGTAGCGTGGATAACTTTATAAATCTAGTTAATGACTACAATGGACTTGTTGGATCGACCGGATTAAAGGGTGACTTCACTAAGTTTACCAAAACCGAATATGATGTAGAAAAAATCAATCCACTATGGCAGGCCAAGAAGGGTGATTTTATCGGGACAAATTGTCGGATTAATACTTATACTTTGCTGAAAAATAGCATCGAAATCCCTCAAATAGAAAAAGATGACGAACTCTTGTTCGTTGATAATGACTCGATTGACAAGGGGAAGCTCTTTGATGCCAAGGATAAGGAAGATTTTAATATCCTATTTTCAAGAGTTAAGACTGAAGCGATTCAAGATGTAAAAGTCCATGCTAAGAAGATGGAGGAATACTTCAAACAGTTCAAGTTTAATGAAAAGGCTCGAATGCTCTCTGTCATTGTTCATGACAATCTTGACGGCGATTCTCTCTTTGTCGGTCATGTCGGCGTCTTGGTTCCAGATAAAGATGGCTACTTATTTATCGAAAAGCTGACCTTTGAAGAGCCTTATCAGGCAATCAAATTTGCGACCAAGGAAGATGTCTACAAATACTTGCAGACCAAGTATAAGGACTACACAGGAGAAGGTCTGGCCAAGCCCTTTATCATGGACAACGATGAGTGGGTAGAGGGTAAATAGTGTGCTCTGTTAGCATTAAGAAAATAGAAGAGGGAGATTTAGCATATGGAATTAAAAGATTTTACAGAAAAAGAGCAGGAGCAGATCAATCAAGGGCTAAGCACTGCAGAAATTTCCGATAAGGAAGCTGCTAAAAAGATTTTAGCACTTGTGCCTGAGGAATGGATTAAGAGGATTCCTTTCTTCGTGAGAGGGCATGCGACGACCAAGACCGTTGAACGAGTTGCTAAGCAATATCCTGAACTATACGCTGTCGCTAAGCAACAAGGCGAACTTCCCGACAAGGAAAGAGAAGAATTGCGCGCCATTATGACAAGCATTTTTGAAGAAAAGATGAGTAAACATAAGATTAAGTAAGCGAATTTCAAGGTGGTCTGAAAAAAGTCTGACTTAATGCTTGCATACAAAAACAAGTGACGGCGTCAATAAAAGATGCGGTCACTTGTTTTATATTATTTATTTTCAACCTCATTTTGGAAAACTAGGTCAGGTTTCAATTCTAGTACTTTTTCAAAAAATGCCATCAAGTGTTGGTATTTGTTGGGATCGATGATTCCCAAACCAATCTTTTGCTGCTCTTTCCCATTCTTTGTATAAAGGAAGAAATTTTTTGTTTTTACATTTCCAGCATGAACCCACTCAATCTTTAAAGTGATAGACTCAATTTCATCTAAGTAAACAGGCATAAGGAGTCTCTTTTTAACGAGAAAGATAGCGCCTCGGTAGAGATAAAGCGAGTTAAAATCATCTTTAACGAGTGCCTTTTCTTGGATGAGCTGGTGCTGGTCTGCAAGCTCAGGGTAGCGTTCGTAAATGCTTTGGTATTTTTCTCGGATTTTTTGCGGTGCTCTTATAGCCAAGTGGCCAAAAGCAATAACGATCCCCAAAAGAATAATTCCAAAGATTCCAGTGAATACAAGTCCAATGGTGTCATTCTTTTGCAGAGCAGATGGTAGGTTCAAAAGCAGAAATAGCAGGCCAAGGCTTCCCAAAATAACCCAGATTAGTGAAGACGTAACAGAAGCTTTGATTTCTTTTTGCATGAAAGTAACTCCTTTAAATAAAATAATATACTGTCTTATTGTAACACGAATAAGCGCCCTTGAAAACTAGAGTAAAAAAACAATCAGAAATTTCTGATTGTTCTTTTGATGATTTAAGATTTTTATTCAAGGTTTAGCTTAGTGCGAGTAATATAGTAAACCCCAAAATAGAAAAGAAGAAGTTTTATAATCTCATAAGTATAAGCGGACAGGAATGAAAACTGAATAGGCGGTTGGGAATAAGAACCAACATATTGTGCATAGGTAATCGCATAGATGAAAGGATTTGTGAAATAAAGCTGACGATTCAGTACTCCTATTATAATCCATAGAACAAAGGCAGCTACAAAGGACATTAGAATGCGATGATTTTGGAAAAGCTGGCCAATGGAAATAGACAAGTATAGGAATAATACAAAAGAAATCGAACCTAGAAGCAAATAGAAGGCTATTTGAAGAGTAGGAATCAATGGAATGTAGGAAAGAAGAAGACCAATTTTATTGAGGACATCAACCCCTGAACCAAGAGCTACAAGAAAAGCCATCCAGATGATGCTTAGGAAAATTCCCAAGACGCTCGCAATATACCAAATAGTTGCCATTGTCATTTTTGAAAGGATGATTTGGTGGGCATTTGCGGGCAGTGTCCAAGTCAAGTATGCTTCACGACCAAAAATATTTTGATAGAAACGTCTAATGGTAATGACTAGGTTAGAAATAACAAGTGCTGTACAGGTTGAAAAGAATACAATAGTAAAGAATGAATAGACTGCTGAGACAGCATCATCTGACGTAATTCCAGTAGATATACTGTTAGATAGCATCAGACCAAATATTGATGAGACAATAGCCAGAATTAAGAACAAGACGCCATATAATTTTCCGGCTGCTTTAAATTCATATTTTAATAATTTCCCAAACATAAATCTCTCCTTTAAATTCTAAACTGATCACGGAAGATATGGTCAATAGTGTTGTCATGTTTTCTGCGAAGCTCATTAGCATCTTCCTGCAACAAGATTTCCCCATCTTTGATAAAGATAACATCATCAAGAATATCTTCAATATCGGAAATCAAGTGGGTAGAGATCAACACAGAAGAATTCTCTGAACGGTTTTGAATAATTGTCTTCAAAATATAGTCTCTGGCTGCCGGATCCACACCACCAATTGGTTCATCAAGAACGTAGAGATCAGCCTTTCGACTCATAACTAGGATCAATTGAACCTTTTCTTTATTACCTTTTGAAAGATTCTTCAAACGACTTTTTTCGTCTAAATTGAGATCTTCTAAAAGGTGGTTGGCCTTTTCTTCGTCAAAGTCAGAATAGAAGTCTTTGAACATAGCAAATACTTCCTTGATTTTCATATTATCACCAAGGTAAGTTGTGTCTGGTAGATAAGAGACAACCTTTTTCGTTTTTGGAGAAGGTTTTTCTCCGTTGATAAGAACCTGTCCAGAAGTTGGCTGCAGAAGACCATTGATAAGTTTGATGATAGTTGTTTTTCCACTACCATTTGGTCCTAGCAAACCAACAATACGTCCAGGTTGGATATCCAAGTTAACACCAGAAAGAGCTTCAGTCTTTCCATAATTCTTTTGAACATGCTCCAAACGAAGCAAAGATGAAGTTGACATATAAACCTCCTAAAAGATACAAAGCTAACAAGACAGCATCATGCGGTATTGATATTAGATTTGATTCTTAGTTGCCAATACAATTAGTATTATTTGGGCTAAAAATCAATATGCTTTTAAGATATTATATAGTTTGTTAAAAAAAAAATCAAATTTGTTCAGAGATTCCATAGATTCTCTAAGGCTTTTTTTGTCATTGGTTTCTTCTTTTTTTAAATTCTAGTATAATAGGAACTAAAGATTACAAGCGAAGGAGAGGCCAGTGATTGCACAGTTAGATACTAAAACAGTATACAGTTTTATGGACAGCCTCGTCTCAATTAAAAAATATGTGGAAAAGGCGAAAGAATTTGGTTATAGTCACTTAGGGATTATGGATATGGATAATCTCTACGGAGCCTATCATTTTTTAGAAGAAACGAAAGCAGCTGGAATTCAGGGGCTTTTAGGTCTGGATTTGAATTTAGCCAAAGATGGACAGCCTTTGTCCTTACGATTATTGGCGATAAATAGCCAAGGTTATCGGAATTTGATGAAGGTTTCAACTCTCATCATGCTTGATAAAAAAGAGTGGTCAGATATTCAGCATTTGATGCAAGGTTTGGCTCTGATTGTTCCTGCTTTTCCTGGAATTGATGATTTAGATCTGGGAAAAGCTTATTACATTGGGGTTTCTCCAACGACTCCTCTTCAAGATTTTTCAAGGCCTACGCTACCTCTTTATACTGTCCGCTATTTTGATACAGGAGACTTGGAAACCTTGCAGATGCTGAGGGCTATTCGAGAGAATGTTAGTCTGAGAGAGGTAGGGGATTTGCCAAGCGGTCAGCATTTTTTGCGACCCCAGCAACTTAGGGACGCTTTTGAGAAGACCTTTCCAGAGAGTTTAGAAAATCTTGAAAGACTGGTCCAGAATGTCCATTATGATATCGATACAGAGTTAAAATTGCCACGTTTTAATCCGGAGCGTCCAGCAGTGGAAGAACTACGTGAGCGCTCAGAAGCTGGGCTGAAAAAACGAGGCTTAACAAGCTCTCTCTATCAGGAACGCCTCAATCAGGAACTTGCTGTTATTCATCAGATGGGCTTTGATGATTATTTTCTCATCGTATGGGATTTGTTGCGTTTTGGACGTAGTCAGGGCTATTACATGGGAATGGGGCGAGGCTCTGCAGTAGGAAGTCTGGTGGCTTATGCTTTAGAAATCACAGGAATTGATCCTGTCAAAAACAATCTACTCTTTGAACGCTTTCTAAATCTGGAACGCTACACTATGCCTGATATTGATATCGATATTCCAGATGTATACCGGCCGGAATTTATTCGTTATGTCCGTGATCGTTATGGTACACTGCATGCAGCTCAAATAGTGACTTATTCAACCTTTGGAGCTAAGCAGGCCATTCGTGATGTTTTCAAACGCTTTGGTGTCGCAGAGTATGAGCTGACCAACATCACTAAGAAGATTCGCTTTGGTGATAGTTTGAATACGGCCTATGAAAAGAATATTGCATTCCGACAGATTATCAATAGTAAGTTAGAGTATCAAAAGGCCTTTGACATCGCTAAAAAAATCGAAGGTAACCCCCGCCAGACCTCTATTCATGCGGCCGGTGTTGTAATGAGTGACAATGATTTGACAGACCAGATACCACTCAAATATGGCGAGGATATGTATATTACTCAGTATGACGCCCACGGAGTCGAGAGCAATGGACTTCTCAAGATGGACTTTCTAGGTTTGCGCAATTTAACCTTTGTCCAGCGAATGAAAGAAGCTGTCCTAAAAAAATACGAGATAGACATCCAAATCGAGTCCATTGATTTGGAAGATAAAAAAACCCTACAACTTTTCGCTGCTGGTGATACCAAAGGAATTTTTCAATTTGAACAGCCAGGTGCTATCAGTTTACTTAAGAGAGTTCAGCCTGTTTGTTTTGAAGAAGTAGTCGCTACAACCTCCTTGAATCGACCTGGTGCTAGTGATTATATTGACAATTTTGTCAAGAGAAAGCATGGTCGTGAAGCTGTTGTTTCAATTGATGAAAGCCTAGACGATATCCTGTCTCCAACCTATGGTATCATGCTCTACCAGGAACAGGTCATGCAAGTTGCCCAGCGCTTTGGCGGCTTCAGTCTAGGAAAGGCGGATATCTTGCGTCGAGCCATGGGGAAGAAAAATGCCGTAGAAATGCATAAGATGGAGGAAGAGTTTGTCTCAGGCGCAATGAAGCTTGGACACTCAGAAAAGAAAGCTAAAGAAGTCTTTGCCATCATGGAGAAATTTGCTGGCTATGGCTTTAACCGCAGTCATGCTTATGCTTACTCTGCCTTAGCCTTTCAGTTGGCTTATTTCAAGGCTCATTATCCAGAAGTTTTCTTTGACGTTCTCTTAAATTATTCTAGCAGTGACTATATTACGGACGCACTTAGCTTTGGATTTAAGCTTGCTCCCTTGACCATTAATACAGTCCCTTATCACGATAAATTTGAGGAAAATCAAATCTTTCTAGGTCTGAAAAATATTAAGGGGCTTCCTCGCGATTTAGCTTACTGGATTATTGAAGAGCGACCTTTTACTGGAATTGAGGATTTTCTGCTACGCTTACCATCCCAGTATCGGAAAGAGTCTTCTTTGATTCCTCTGGTTCAGATTGGCCTTTTTGACAGTTTTGAGCCTAACCGTCAAAAGATAATCTCTAATTTGTCGAACCTATTCATTTTTGTGGAAGAATTGGGAAGTCTTTTTGCTGATAGCAGTTATTCATGGACAGAGGCTGAGGATTATAGTCAGGCTGAAAAGTTTGAGCTGGAGCAATCTATTCTTGGTGTTGGCTTATCGGATCACCCTTTAATGACCATTGCCAAAGCGACAACAGAATCCTTTTCTTGGATAGGAGATCTAGCTGAAAACAGCAGGGCAAAAATTCTTGCTCAAGTCCAGTCTATCAAAGTTATTCGGACGAAAAATGGTGAGAATATGGCCTTTTTGCAGGTCACTGACACCAAAAAGAAACTGGATGTGACCCTGTTCCCAGAAACTTATAAGTTATTAGCGAATCGTATAAAAGAACAAGGTATTTATTTTTTAACGGGGCGTATTCAGGAAAGGGATAGTCGTTTGCAAATGATTTTATCTGAGGCGGTAGAAGCTAGTTTAGAACGATTTTGGATTCAGCTAGAAAACCATGAACATGATATTCAGATTGCAGAAATCCTCCAACGATTTCCGGGACCGATTCCTGTTGTTTTACATTATGAAAGTGACGGTAAAACAATCGCTACACCGCATTACCAAGTGGAAAAATCAAAGGATTTACAAGAGGATTTACAAAAATTTACAATGAAAACGATTTATCGCTAAAAAAGGAAGAATTTTCCCTAAGATTGTGGTATAATCAGTTAAAATGTTAAAAGAAAAAGGAGCATAAACGAATGAAACGTATTGCTGTTTTGACCAGTGGTGGAGATGCCCCTGGAATGAATGCTGCCATCCGTGCAGTAGTTCGTAAAGCAATTTCTGAAGGAATGGAAGTATTTGGTATCTATGATGGATATGCTGGTATGGTTGCTGGTTCGATTCAACCATTAACAGCTGCATCGGTAGGGGATATCATTTCTCGAGGCGGTACTTTCCTTCACTCTGCTCGTTATCCTGAGTTTGCGCAAAAAGAAGGGCAACTTAAGGGAATTGAGCAATTGAAAAAGCATGGAATTGAAGGTGTCGTGGTTATTGGTGGTGACGGTTCTTACCACGGTGCTATGCGTTTGACAGAGCATGGCTTCCCAGCTGTTGGTGTACCAGGAACCATTGATAATGACATTGTTGGTACTGATTTTACAATTGGTTTTGATACAGCAGTAACAACAGCAATGGATGCGATTGACAAGATTCGTGATACTTCATCTAGTCACCGCCGTACTTTTGTTGTTGAAGTAATGGGACGTAATGCTGGAGACATCGCGCTATGGGCAGGTATTGCTACTGGTGCAGATGAGATTATTGTTCCTGAAGAAGGTTTCAAATTTGAAGAGATTGTGGCTAGCATCAAGCATGGATATGAGGAAGGCAAGAAGCACAATATCATTGTTCTTGCAGAAGGTGTTATGTCAGCTGATGAATTTGGTGAAAAATTAAAAGCTGCTGGTGATACAAGTGACCTTCGTGTAACTGAGCTTGGTCACATTCAACGTGGTGGTTCTCCAACCGCTCGTGACCGTGTTCTTGCTTCTCGCATGGGAGCACATGCTGTTGAATTACTTAAAAAAGGGATCGGTGGTGTAGCCGTTGGTATCCGCAATGAGAAAATGGTTGAAAATCCAATTCTTGGAACAGCAGAAGAGGGAGCACTCTTTAGCTTGGCGGAAGATGGTAAGATTATCGTCAACAATCCGCACAAGGCAGATCTTGCTTTGTCTAGTCTAAATCGTAGTATTTCTATTTAATTTGTTATAAAGGTCAGAATGGCCAAATATATAAAAGGAGTTTCATAAGATCATGAACAAACGCGTAAAAATTGTTGCAACATTAGGTCCTGCGGTTGAAATCCGTGGTGGTAAAAAATTCGGTGAAGACGGCTACTGGGGTGAAAAACTTGACGTTGAAGCTTCAGCTCAAAATATTGCTAAATTGATTGAAGCAGGAGCAAACACTTTCCGTTTCAACTTCTCACATGGTGATCACCAAGAGCAAGGTGAGCGTATGGCAACTGTTAAGCTTGCAGAAGAAATTGCTGGACAAAAAGTTGGTTTTCTTCTTGACACAAAAGGACCTGAAATCCGTACAGAATTGTTTGAAGGTGACGCAAAAGAATATTCATACAAAACTGGTGAAAAAATCCGTGTTGCAACTAAACAAGGAATCAAATCAACTCGCGAAGTGATTGCTTTGAACGTTGCTGGTGCCCTTGACATCTACGATGATGTTGAAGTTGGTCACCAAGTTTTGGTTGACGATGGTAAACTTGGTCTTCGTGTTTTCGCAAAAGACGATGCAACTCGTGAATTTGAAGTAGTCGTTGAAAATGACGGTATCATTGCTAAGCAGAAAGGTGTAAACATCCCAAACACTAAAATTCCTTTCCCAGCACTTGCTGAGCGCGACAATGCTGATATCCGCTTCGGTCTTGAGCAAGGAATCAACTTCATCGCGATTTCATTCGTACGTACTGCAAAAGACGTCGACGAAGTTCGTGCAATCTGTGAAGAAACTGGTAATGGTCACGTTCAATTGTTCGCTAAAATCGAAAACCAACAAGGTATTGATAACTTGGATGAAATCATTGAAGCTGCTGACGGTATCATGATTGCTCGTGGTGACATGGGTATTGAAGTACCATTTGAAATGGTTCCAGTTTACCAAAAGATGATCATCACTAAAGTAAATGCAGCTGGTAAAGTTGTTATCACAGCAACAAACATGCTTGAAACAATGACTGAAAAACCACGTGCAACTCGTTCAGAAGTATCAGATGTATTTAACGCTGTTATCGACGGAACTGATGCAACAATGCTTTCAGGTGAGTCTGCAAATGGTAAATACCCACTTGAGTCAGTAACTACAATGGCTACAATCGACAAGAACGCTCAAACTCTTCTTAACGAATACGGACGTTTGAACTCAGATTCATTTGAACGTAACTCTAAAACAGAAGTTATGGCTTCAGCAGTTAAAGATGCTACTAACTCAATGGATATCAAATTGGTTGTAACACTTACTAAGACTGGACACACAGCCCGCTTGATCTCTAAATACCGTCCAAATGCTGATATCTTGGCATTGACATTTGACGAATTAACAGAGCGTGGATTGATGTTGAACTGGGGTGTTATCCCGATGTTGACAGACACTCCATCATCAACTGATGACATGTTTGAAATTGCTGAACGTAAAGCAGTTGAAGCAGGTCTTGTACAATCTGGTGATGATATCGTTATCGTTGCTGGTGTACCAGTTGGAGAAGCTGTTCGTACAAACACAATGCGTATCCGCACAGTTCGCTAAACAAATATATAAAACCAATGATTACAAGAGAATCATTGGCTTTTTTTATTCTGTAAAAAATGGTATAATAGGGTGAAAAAGGAGAGATGATGGTTAAGAGAGATTTGATTCGTAATTTGCTGATCCTTGTGATAGCAATTTTCATTTTTGTTGCCTTGCGTCTATTAGTTTTTACTCCCTATACTATAAAATCACAAGATTCAAATCACTATCTTGCTGAGAATGATTTTGTTTTAGCAATTAGAGGAGAAAAGATTCAGAGGGAAGATTTCGTTCTTTATGAAGTAGATGGTAAAGAGTATGTAGGACGAGTGATTGCCAAAGAAAATGATTCATTCATCTATATGGATGATGTCTTATATCTGAACAATAAGATTAAAACTGAGAATTACTTATCTAGTTTAAAGGAAAAATACCTGGCAACACCTGGTAACTCAGGTTATTTTACGCATGACTTTAGCTTGCAGACGCTGACTGATTCAAAAACTCGTAAGATTCCGAAGGATTCCTACTTGATATTAAATGATAATCGGCAGAATACAAGAGATAGTCGAGAGTTTGGTTTAATTACTAGCAAGCAGATTCAGGGAGTCATTTCATTCAGAATTTCCCCATTAAAGAAGTTTGGTTTTATTGAGAATAAGTAGAAAACAAAAAAGAAGAGGCCTAAGTCTCTTCTTTTTTGGGTATTTAGATCTTATTCAAACCAATCTGAGTTAAAGCCTAGGATTATGTCACTTAGGAAATCTTTAATCTCCTTTTCTGGTTTCTTGGTGGAAGATATTTTGCCAGTTTTCATGACGTCGCCAGATGCTTGTGTGAAGAACGTCGCCAATTTGATAACGGATAAGCTTGGTTTTGTGGCTGATAGAAATCAGTTCAAAATTTTTGATCTTTTTTTCTGAGGATTTTTCAGCCTGAAATTCAGCCTTATTTAGCTGACGACCATCTTGGGAAATGTAGAAAAATTCTTCAGAAAGTAAATTGTCTAACTGACTTCCTTGGTCAACTAGTTGTTCACGCATTAGGAGTTTTTTATAGACATTATCGAGTATTTCATCTTCTGGTATGGGAGCGGGCTCAATGTGAATATCAATATCGAAAATGCCAAATCGTTCCATTAGCATCTCTTCAACTTGATCGGCAATTTCGTGACTTTCATAGACGGAAAGGTCTGGATTCATTTCAAGAATAATATCTAGATAGATATTGCTTCCATAAGTGCGGCCTCGCTGGGACTTAACTTGTGTGATTTTAGGAATTTCAAGGATGGCTTGCTTATAATCTTGCAAGAGGCTTTCATCAAATCCATCAGAAAGACTGAAGGAGGATTCCATAAAAATATCATAAGCAGTTTTTAAGATGAAGAAAGTAATAATAATGGCTACCAGCTGGTCAACTAGGGGATAGTTCAAGGCGCTCGCTATAATAGCAATTGAAGTACCAAGGGAAGTGATAGCATCTGATAAATTATCTTTTGCTGCTGCTTCTAGGGCTTTAGAGTTGGCTCTTTTTGCAAGTTTTTTATTAAAGAGATAAACCCCAGTCATGATGATGGCTGAAATAAAACCTACGATTGCACCTAGAGGATCGATGGCTGTGACTTGTTTGGAAATAATCTTTTGAACGGTTTCAAATAAGACGTCCAGTCCAACAAAAAACATGATTAGGGAAGTGATTAGACTTGCCAGATCTTCAATCTTCCAGTGACCAAACTTATGGTCCATATCAGCTGGTTTTCGAGCCATTCGTAGACCAATAAGAACTGCAATATTAGCGACGATGTCAGAAATGTTATTGAAACCATCAGCAGTCAAACTAGAAGAGTGGAGCATAGAGCCTGCAATCAGCTTAGCAGTAGAAAGAAGAATATAGGTGACAATAGCTAGTAAGGCACCCTGTTCTGCCAGTTTGAGGTTTTTTGAGGGATTGTTCATGCTTACTCCTTTCAGATAGTACATTATAGCCTTTTTTTGCTTTTTTTTCAAATAAACATTGGTAAGTGTAGCTTATATATAGAGAGCTAGGAGAATGTTGCAACTTTCTTGCTTATTTCTCTTTTTATTCTGCTGACTTTGTACACCCTTCGGAGGTATTTTTTGGTATAATAGTGACATTGACTTTGAAAGAGGAAGAAAAATGCATCCTTTATTAAACGGTATGAATGACCGTCAGGCTGAGGCGGTTCAAACAACAGAAGGGCCTTTGCTGATTATGGCGGGAGCTGGTTCGGGTAAGACCCGTGTCCTGACCCATCGCATTGCCTATTTGATTGATGAAAAAATGGTCAATCCATGGAATATCTTAGCCATTACCTTTACCAATAAGGCGGCACGGGAGATGAGAGAAAGGGCTGAAAAACTTAAAACGGAGGCCCAAGATTGCTTAATCGCTACCTTCCACTCCATGTGTGTGCGCATCCTGCGGCGAGAAGCAGATCATATTGGCTACAACCGCAACTTTACTATCGTGGATCCAGGTGAGCAGCGGACTCTGATGAAACGGATTCTCAAAAATCTCAATCTAGATCCTAAAAAGTGGAATGAGCGCGCCATTCTGGGGACTATTTCCAATGCTAAGAATGACCTGATTGATGAGGTGGTCTATGCAAATCTAGCTGGTGATATGTACACGGAGATTGTGGCCAAGTGCTACACGGCCTATCAAAAGGAATTGCGCCAGTCTGAGGCTATGGACTTTGACGATTTGATTATGCTGACCCTGCGGCTTTTTGATCAAAATCCTGATGTTCTGACCTACTACCAGCAACGTTACCAGTATATCCATGTGGACGAGTATCAGGATACCAACCATGCCCAGTACCAGCTGGTCAAGCTCTTGGCTTCCCGCTTTAAGAATATCTGCGTGGTCGGAGATGCTGACCAGTCTATCTATGGCTGGCGGGGAGCCGATATGCAGAATATCCTGGACTTTGAAAAGGATTATCCTGAAGCTAAGGTAGTTCTGCTGGAGGAAAATTATCGCTCAACCAAGACCATTCTTCAGGCGGCTAATGAAGTCATCCGAAACAACCGCAACCGCCGTCCTAAAAATCTCTGGACTCAAAACGAAGACGGTGAGGAAATTGTCTACTATCGGGCTAATGACGAGCAGGACGAGGCTCTCTTTGTCGCTCGGACTATTGATCAGCTGAGCCGAGAAGGATACAGTCATAAGGATTTTGCAGTTCTTTACCGGACCAATGCCCAGTCACGTACGGTGGAGGAAGCCCTGCTCAAGTCCAATATTCCCTATACTATGGTCGGTGGAACCAAGTTCTACAGCCGCAAGGAAATCCGCGATGTCATTTCTTATCTCAATCTCATCGCCAATCCTAGCGATAATATCAGCTATGAGCGCGTAATCAATGAGCCCAAGCGTGGAGTCGGTCCAGGAACGTTGGAGAAAATTCGGGATTTTGCGTCTAGTCAGGAAATGTCTTTACTGGATGCGTCGGCCAATATCCTATTGTCGCCAGTCAAGGGCAAGGCGGCTCAGGCGGTCTATGATTTTGCCAATATGCTTCTTGATTTGCGGGAGCGCTTGGACGACTTTACAGTAACGGAGCTGGTAGAAGCTGTGTTGGAAAAGACAGGTTATTCTGCAGCTTTGGCTGCGCAGGCAACCTTGGAAAGCCAAGCACGGATTGAAAATATCGAAGAATTCTTGTCTGTAACCAAGAACTTTGACGAAAGTCCAGACAATCCTGCTGATGAATCTGGTCTTGATAAGCTCAGCCGTTTTCTCAATGACTTAGCCTTGATTGCAGACACAGATGACGGAGATACGGAGAGTTCCGAAGTGACTCTGATGACCCTCCACGCGGCCAAGGGATTGGAATTTCCGGTCGTCTTTCTGGTTGGTATGGAGGAAAATGTCTTCCCTCTGAGCCGAGCATCTGAAGATGAGGATGAGCTGGAAGAGGAGCGGCGTCTGGCCTATGTCGGTATCACCCGAGCAGAGAAGATGCTCTATCTGACCAATGCCAATTCCCGTATGCTTTATGGTAAAACCAACTATAATCAACCTACTCGCTTTTTGAGAGAAATCAGCTCAGACCTGCTAGACTATCAGGGACTGGCTCGACCAGCAAACAGCCCCTTTAAGGTCAGTTATATCAATAGCGATACTACCAAATTCGGTCAGGGCATGAGTCTGGCCCAGGCTCTGCAAGAGCGAAAGCGTCAGGCGGCACCAAGTTCGATTTCTACAGGCAGTCTGCCTTTTGGAAAGAGCGGTCAGAACCGGCCATCTAAGCCAGAAGTTGCTTGGGCTATCGGAGATATTGCCCATCATAAGAAATGGGGAGATGGGACAGTTTTAGCAGTCTCTGGTAGCGGAAACAGTCAAGAGCTTAAGATTAATTTCCCAGAAGTCGGTCTGAAGAAAGTGCTGGCCAGCATAGCACCGATTGAGAAAAAATCATGATGAAACAGTCGATTGAAGCCTGGATCTTTCATACAGAGGATCGAGAAATCTTGCTCTTGAAAGTTGAGGATGAGACAGTTTCATTTTGGCAGCCTATTACTGGTGGGATTGAGAGTGGTGAGAGCCCAGAAGAGGCCTGCCTTCGTGAAATAAAAGAAGAAACCGGCTTGCTCTTAGCTTGTTCAAATCTGACGAGTCTTGGAGATTTTACGGTAAAGATTGATGAAAATCTGACCATCCACAAAGATCTCTTTCTAGTTCTGACAGAGCAGAAGGACATCCAGATTTCTGATGAGCATGTGGGATCTCAGTGGGTAGCTTTAGACAAAGTTTCGTCGCAGTTGTACTGGCCCAGCAATCAGGCGACTTTTGAGATGATATCTGAGAAGCTATAAGATATAGCTTCTCTTTATTTCTTTTGATAAGGAAATTCTATTAGTCAAGCGGGGCGTTTAGTGGTAGACTTATCACATAACTATAGTGAGGTGACCTTATGACACGTGAATTTAAATTTGAAACCCTGCAACTTCATGCCGGACAGACAGTTGACCCGACAACCAAGTCACGGGCTCTGCCTATTTACCAGACAACTTCCTATGTGTTTGATGATACTCAGGAGGGAGAAGATCTTTTTGCCCTACGTAAGCCGGGCAATATCTACACTCGGATTACCAATCCGACCCTGTCTGCTTTTGAGGAACGGATTGCGGCTTTGGAAGGTGGAGTCGGAGCTCTAGCAACAGCTTCTGGTATGGCAGCTGTTACCTACACCATTCTAGCTTTGGCCCATGCTGGCGACCACGTAGTAGCAGCCTCTACCATCTACGGTGGTACCTTTAATCTGCTCAAAGAAACCCTGCCTCGCTATGGCATTACCACGACTTTTGTTGATATTGAAAATCTGGCTGAAGTAGAAGCAGCTATTCAGGACAATACCAAGTTGGTTCTGATTGAAAGCTTGGGCAATCCGCTGATTAATATCCCGGATTTTGATGCTTTGGCAGAGTTGGTCCATTCCCACAAGATTCCGCTGATTTCCGACAATACCTTTGCTACACCATATCTGATCAATGTCTTTTCTCACGGAGTGGACATTGCAGTCCATTCTGCGACCAAGTTTATCGGTGGTCACGGAACCAGCATTGGCGGTGTGATTGTGGACAGCGGTCGTTTTGACTGGGAAGCTTCTGGCAAGTTTCCGCAGTTCGTGGACCCGGACCCGAGCTATCATGATATCAGTTATACGCGCGATGTCGGAGCAGCAGCCTTTGTTACTGCTGTGCGGACCCAGCTCTTGCGCGATACGGGCGCAGCCATGTCTCCCTTCAATGCCTTTCTCTTCCTGCAGGGGTTGGAAACTCTCTCTTTGCGTGTAGAGCGCCATGTGTCCAATGCTGAGAAGATTGTGGAATTCTTAGCAGGGCATCCTAAGGTCGAGCAGGTCAATTATCCCAAACTTGCTGACAGTCCATATCATGCTTTGGCAGAAAAATATTTCCCTAAAGGCGTGGGCTCTATCTTCACCTTTAATGTCAAAGGCGGAGAGAAAGAAGCTCGTAAGGTTATTGACAGCCTAGAGATTTTCTCTGACTTGGCCAATGTAGCAGATGCTAAGTCCTTGGTTGTCCATCCAGCTACGACAACTCACGGTCAGATGTCGCCAGATGCTCAGCTGGCAGCAGGCATTACACCAAATCAAATCCGTCTCTCTATCGGCTTGGAAAATGTGGATGACTTGATTGAAGATCTCAAGCTAGCCTTGGAACAATTATAAGATTAGAGAAATTATAGTTTGAAGGAGGTGTTTGGTGTGATCCGTTATGTTTGCAATCCACAGCTAGATTTTGCAGCAGTGCTAGATCTCTATGCTTCGGTTAGTTGGAGCAATTACACCAATCATCCTCGGCGGTTAGAGCAAGCCTTCCATCAGTCCTTGTTTGTAATGGCAGCCTATGATGACGATGAAGAGTTGGTTGGTTTGATCCGAGCGGTTGGGGATGGACTAACCATTGTCTTTATTCAGGATTTGCTGGTGTGTCCACACTATCAGCGTCAGGGGATTGGCCGGAGTCTTCTTGAGCAGACGCTGGTACGATTTAAGGATGTTTACCAAATCCAGCTGGCAACGGAGCAGTCAGACAAAAATCTAGCTTTTTATAGAGAGCTCGGCTTTCGCCGACAGGAAGATTTCGACTGTACTGGCATGATTTATGCACCTAATAAAAAATGAAATTCTAGAGAGAGTGGGACAGAAATCGGTAATTCGTTAGAATTCGATTTCGTCGTCCCACCTCCGCACAGTTGAGTAGGGCTGTAAAAGCTGATGAAATCGGCGTAGTAGAGCCCACTCAACCACTGCGTCTTGCTCGACAATCCAAAGACAATTTAGAGGCTAGGACTTTTGTCTCAGCCTCTTTTGTCATGTTTACAAGAGGAAAAGGAATAGTACTGGACCGACAAAAATATTTCTCGGTCTCTTTTGTTTTTCCTTGACAGTTAAATTGTCAGAATTTATAATAAAAGAAGAAAGGTGATAACGGTGTTATCGAATTAAAATCATGAAAAAAGAAACAGATGAGTTAAACGAAAAAATCTTGGAAAGCGCAAGGAGTGAGTTCTTGACTTATGGCTATCAGGATGCTTCACTTCGGAGAATTTGTCGCGCTGCTGGCTTGACGACTGGTGCTCTTTATAAGCGCTATGAGGGTAAGGACAGTCTCTTTACTTCCCTGCTTGAGCCTACTCTGATAGCCTTAGATCAGTATGGGCAAGAGCAGAAGCGACGTGACTATGCTTTCCTAGAAGAGGGACACCTATCTGACATGTGGGTACATCGCTTAGAGGATCTCCAGTCCCTGATGCGGATTCTCTATGAGCATAAGGATATTATGCAGCTCTTGCTCTTTAAATCTCAGGGATCTTCGCAAGCGGACTTCAGGAAGCGTCTGCCTCATTTGGCTGCAGACGAGACTTATCGCTATTTGGAGCTGGCTTACAAAGAGGGAAAGATCAGCCATTTGGTCAAACACGAGTTTCTGCGATCGTGCATGACAGCTTATTACACAGCTGTATTTGAGCCTTTGGCTCAAGACTGGCCCCAAGAGCAGGCGCTGGAATTTTGCCATTCCATCATGGACTTGTTTGACTGGGGAGGTTTGCTAGGTTTTTGATAGAAAGAAGGAAATTCTATGAAGAAAAAATCTGTCCTTACTTGGATCTGGGACTTTGTTTCCCTTCATAAGATATATTTTGTACTCAGTCTGATCTTTGCCTTTGCCTCTGTGCTTTCAGGATTTCTGCCTTATTTCTTTATTGGTGGAATGATTAATCAGCTCTTGGCTGGCAATAAAAACTGGGATTTTTACCTGCAGCAGTCGGCTTGGGCAGGTATGGCCTGGATTGGCTACTGGGGATTTCACGGTATCTCCACCATGCTGTCGCATACGGCTACTTTTAAGATTTTAGCGGAAATGCGGCACCGCCTGACAGACAAGCTGGCTGGGCTACCTTTAGGTACAGTGCTTAGTCAGTCATCAGGCAGTTATAAGAACATTATCGTTGAGCGGGTGGATGCGACCGAAACGACCTTGGCTCACCTGATTCCAGAGTTTACTGCTGGAATTTTTGGTCCGATTATTGTCCTCATTGCCATGCTGGTCATCGATTGGCGGCTGACCTTGCTGTCTCTCCTGACAATTCCTATTGTGGCATTTGCTTATATACGGATGGCTGCCAATAGCGAAGCGGACTATCAAAATACTCTGGTCAAGACCAAAAAACTCAATGATACAGCGGTGGAATACATCAATGGGATTGAGGTCATCAAGGTCTTTGGCAAGGAAAAATTTTCTTATGATAAGTTTGTGACGGCTGCTAGAGAAGGAGCAGACTGCTTTATTGAGTGGATGCGTAAGTTCAATCTGGAGATGGGCATTGTGACTGCTTTTCTGCCATCAGGCTTGCTTTTTCTGCTTCCGGCTGGCTGTTATTTCTATCTGCAAGGTAGCTTGACTGCTGGCAATTTCATTTTGATGATTATTCTTTCGCTCAGTCTTCTAACTCCTCTGATTTTAGTGGCTAGCTATATGGACGATTTACGGAAAATCGGCACTATTTTTGGTCAAATCATTGATATTTTGGAAAAACCTGATTTGAAAAGGCCTCAGGAGATGAGAGAACTTCCAAAAGGAAGGGATCTGGTCATGACGGATGTCAGCTTTGGCTATACAGATGAAGAGGAAGTGCTACATGGAATTTCGCTAGATATTAAGGCTGGCAGTATCAATGCTTTAGTTGGGCCATCAGGCTCAGGTAAGTCTACAATTGCCAAGCTTCTAGCTTCTTTCTGGGATGTCAGTTCTGGTCAAATTACCTATGGTGGCTTGGATATTCGCCAGCTTCCGCTAGACTATTACAGTCGGCAGATTGCTTACGTGACCCAGGATAACTATCTCTTTGATGAGACTATTATGGAAAATATCCGGATGGGAAATCCAGCAGCTTCTGACGAAGAGGTCATCGAAATTGCTCGTCGCTGTGGCTGTTATGACTTTATCATGAACTTAGAAGACGGCTTTGAAACTCAAGTAGGCTCTGGCGGCGGTCATCTATCTGGTGGGGAGCGTCAGCGGATTGCTATCGCCCGTGCCATGCTCAAGGATGCGCCGATTCTTATCTTGGATGAAGCGACTGCTTATACAGATCCGGAAAATGAAGCACGTATCCAGTCCAGTCTAGCTCGTCTGATTGAGGGACGGACCTTGATTGTCATTGCCCACAGGCTGTCTACGATTATGAGTGCAGACCAGATAGTCTTGGTCAATGATGGTCGGATTGAAGCTAGAGGTCGGCATGAAGAATTGCTGACAGCAAGTCCGCTTTATGCTTCCATGTGGCAGGCCCATATTGCTACTAGGATAGTGATGAGATGGAAGGAGGGTTGACTCATGCTTAATATACTGAAGAAATTCTTTGATTTCTGTACGGCAGAGGACCGTAGGAAATTTTATCAATCCATTTATCTGGGCGTCATCAAGTCCTTTATCATCGCTCTGCGTATCCCAGCGATCGGCTTAGTCGTTATGGGACTGATTGAGAAGAATCTTTCTATGCAGACCTTCTGGCTGGCTCTGGCTATCATGTTGGTATCCACTGTGCTAAACGTATGGATTACCCTGAAAATCACCATGCTGCAGACGGAAGCGGGCTATCATACCTGTGCTCAGAAGCGGATTGAAATTGCCGAGCACATGCGCTATCTGCCCATGGGTTACTTTAATCAAAATAGCTTAGGCAAGATTACCAGTGTTACGACTAATACGCTGGAAGGGTTGTCTGATGTAGCTACGCGAGTGGTTATGATGACTGTGCAGGGCTTTCTGACGACTGGTCTCATAACCGTTTTGGTCTTTCTCTATGACTGGCGAGTTGGTCTGGTTCTCTTGGTGGGTCTTGTCCTCTTTCTCCTGCCCAATACCCTCATGCGTTGGCAAGTTGGCAAGGTTTCTGATGACAAGTATCAGGCGGATATGGACCTAGTAGCCGTTGTTTTGGAGTACAGCCAAGGGATTGCTGAAGTTAAGAACTACAATCTGGTCAACCGTTCTGCCAAGAAGCTGTCCAAGGCTATTGAAGGCAAGAGTCAGCTAGATACCAAAATGACACTAGTGACTTCACCTTACATTGCCCTCCAAGGCATAGTGACCAAGCTGACCGGTCTCTTTATGGGTCTTTTCTCTATCTATTTTTACCTCAATGGCAGTATGGAGCTGCTGGTAACCATTATGATGATTGTCAGTGGTTTTATGATTTATGAAAATCTAGACGGCGTTGGCTCTTTCTCTTCTCTCCTGCGCATTGTTGATTTGTCGGTTGATATGGTCAATCAAGTCTTGGCTATCCAGCCGATGGACATCAGCGGTCAGGATATTGAGCCTAAGAGCAGCAGGATTGAGCTGAGAGATGTTAGCTTCTCTTATGGAAATAAGAAAATCATTGACCGGGTTTCCCTTACCATTCCCGAAAAGACGACAACTGCTCTGGTCGGACCTTCTGGATCAGGCAAAACAACGCTCTGCAACCTCATTGCCCGCTTCTGGGATGTGGACCAGGGAAGTATCAGTCTGGACGGGCATGATGTCAGGGATTACAGCTATGACAGCCTGATTCGTAATTTCAGCTTTGTCTTCCAAAGTGTCTATCTCTTTGAGGATACCATTGCCAATAACATTCGTTTTGGCAAGCCGGAGGCCAGTCAGGAAGAAGTGATAGAGGCTGCTAAGAAAGCGTCCTGTCATGACTTTATCCTATCGCTGCCTGATGGCTATGACACCAAGATTGGTGAAGGAGGTGCTAGTCTTTCTGGAGGTGAGCGTCAGCGCATTTCCATTGCACGGGCTATTATCAAGGATGCACCTATTATCATTCTGGATGAAGCAACAGCCAATGTTGACCCAGAAAACGAAGAAGCCCTCATGCAGGCTATTCAAGCTTTGACTCGCGATAAGACCATTATCATGATTGCCCACCGACTCAAGACGGTTGAGCATGCAGACCAGATTTTGGTGCTGGATCAAGGTCGCATTGTCGAGCAGGGTAAACACCAAGACTTACTAGCTAAACAAGGTATCTACAGTAAGTTTATCCAAGAAAGAAAAACAGCTACCAGCTGGCGGATAAATACGGAAAGTTAAAGAAATATCTTAGCTAACAAGAAATTTACATCCTAATAAGAAAAGTAGCAAACAAATCGTTTGCTACTTTTCTAATACCAAATATAAGATAACTTTCTCACTTGACTGTCTATAATATATGGTATAATAAGTACTATGCAAACCAAACCAACCTCTGCTTATGTGCATATTCCTTTTTGTACTCAGATTTGTTATTACTGCGATTTTTCCAAGGTTTTTATCAAAAATCAGCCGGTGGATTCTTATCTGGAGCATTTGATTGAGGAGTATGATTCTTACGATATTAAAAAGCTCCGTACCCTCTATATCGGTGGAGGGACTCCGACGGCTCTATCTGCGCCTCAATTAGCCTTTTTGCTGGAAAAGCTGACGGACAAGTTAGATTTATCTTATCTAGAAGAGTTGACCATTGAAGCCAATCCTGGGGACTTAGATCAGGAGAAGATTGCTGTACTCAAAGACTCGCCTGTCAATCGGGTTTCTTTAGGTGTACAGACTTTCAACGACCGCATGCTCAAGCAGATTGGCCGCAGTCACTTAGAAAAGGACATCTATGAGAATATTGCTAATCTCAAAAAAGCGGGTTTTGACAATATCTCGATTGATCTGATTTATGCCCTGCCCAAGCAGACCATGGAGGATGTAAAAATCAATGTTGCCAAGGCTATTGCCCTGGACATTCCCCACATGAGTCTGTACAGCTTGATTTTGGAAAATCATACGGTCTTTATGAATCGGATGCGGCGAGGAAAATTGCCTCTGCCCAAGGAAGATTTGGAAGCGGAGATGTTCGAATACATTATAGCTGAGCTGGAAAAGGCTGGTTTTGATCATTATGAGATTTCAAACTTTTCTAAGCTAGGCTTTGAGAGTCGTCACAACCTCATGTACTGGGACAATGCAGAATATTATGGTATTGGAGCGGGAGCGTCTGGTTATGTCAATGGTGTTCGTTATAAAAACCACGGTCCCATTCGTCATTATCTTCAGGCGGTGGAAGCGGGCAATGCCCGCGTGCAGGAAGAAGTGCTGACGCTGAAAGAAAAGATAGAAGAAGAGATGTTTCTAGGACTGCGTAAGAAGTCGGGGGTATCTAAAAAGCGCTTTGAGGAAAAATTCGGTCTCTCCTTTGAAGATCAGTACGGAGCTGTTGTGGCTGAACTGACTGAGCAGGGCTTGCTAGTGCCTGACAGAGACATCGTTCGTATGACCAAGAAAGGTCTCTTTTTGGGAGATACGGTTGCTGAGAAATTTATATTGGAGTAAATCATGGGCTTAACTTATCAAATGAAAATGAAAATTCCTTTTGATATGGCAGATATGAATGGCCATATCAAGCTACCTGATGTCATTTTGCTGTCCTTGCAGGTATCGGGGATGCAGTCAATTGAGCTTGGTGTCAGCGACAAGGATATGTTAGATCAGTATAATCTAGTCTGGATTATCACGGACTACGATATCGATGTGACTCGTTTGCCTAGCTTTGCAGAGGAGATTACTATTGAGACAGAAGCCTTGACTTACAATAGGCTCTTTTGCTACCGTCGCTTTACGATTTTTGATGAAGCAGGTGAGGCCATTATCCAGATGATGGCGACCTTTGTCCTTATGGATCGAGATAGCCGCAAGGTTCACGCAGTTGAGCCAGAGATTGTTGCTCCTTATCAGTCTGATTTTTCCAAGAAATTACTGCGCGGTCCCAAGTATCCAGCTTTAGAAAATCCTGTGAGCAAGGACTATCATGTGCGCTTTTACGACTTGGATATGAACGGCCATGTCAATAATAGCAAGTATCTGGACTGGATTTTTGAGGTCATGGGGGCAGACTTCCTCATGAAGTATATTCCTAAGAAAATCCATCTCAAGTATGTCAAAGAAGTTCGACCAGGTGGCATGATTGCTTCAAGCTACGACTTAGATGGTCTACAAAGTAATCACCAGATTTCCAGTGAAGGTGAAGTGAATGCTCAGGCTTTGGTTACCTGGCAAGAGTTTAATCAGGAGAATGAGGAAGAGTAGAAATGACATATAAAGGTTATTTGATTGACTTAGATGGGACGATTTATAAGGGAAAGAGTAGAATTCCGGCTGGCGAAGCTTTTGTGCATGAGTTGCAGAAGCGCAAGATTCCCTATCTTTTTGTGACCAATAATACCACGCGCACGCCAGAAATGGTACAGAGCATGTTGGCTGAGAATTTCAATATTGAGACGCCACTTGAGACTATTTACACAGCAACTCTGGCTACCATTGACTATATGCAGGAGAAAAATCTGGGCAAGAAAGTCTACGTTATCGGTGATATCGGACTGAAACATGCCATAGAAGAAGCTGGTTATATAGAAGACACTGAAAATCCTGACTATGTAGTAGTAGGTCTTGACTGGGAAGTGGACTATGAGAAGCTGACAATAGCGACGCTGGCCATTCAAAAGGGTGCTCACTTTATCGGAACCAATCCAGATCTCAATATTCCGACTGAGAGAGGTCTGCAGCCGGGAGCTGGCGCGATCAATGCCCTCTTGGAAGCAGCTACTCGGGTTGAGCCAACCTTTATCGGCAAGCCAAATGCCATCATCATGGAAAAAGCCATAGAGCATCTAGGACTGGCGCGTGAAGAAGTGGTCATGGTGGGGGATAACTATTTGACAGATATTCGAGCGGGTATAGACAATGGCATTCCGACCCTCTTGGTTACGACAGGTTTTACCCTGCCAGAAGAAGTGCCAAATCTGCCAATCCAACCGACGCATGTCTTGTCCAGTCTAGCGGAGTGGGACTTCGATGCGTGATAAGGTAAGAATTTCAGCCAGCGTCTTGTGCTTGCTGGCAGCAGCTATTTTGTTAACCATTTATCTGGCCTGGCTCTTATACCCAATAGAGATTTCTTATTTCAACCTGCCAGGTAAAGTTTATTTAAAATCAGAGACCATCCAGTATAATTTTAATATTTTGATGAATTACCTGACTAATCCTTTTAGTCAAAAGCTAGCGATGCCGGATTTTCGATCGTCTGCAGCTGGGCTGCATCATTTTCAGGCAGTTAAGTACCTCTTTCACTTGGCGCAGGCTATTTTTCTAGTCACTCTGCCGTCTTTGGTTTTCTTTATCAAAAAAGTGGTCAAAAAGGGATTTTTAGGTCTCTACAGACGGGTATTTCTGTTAATTTGTCTTTTACCACTTATTCTAGCAGGACTAGTCTTCCTGATTGGTTTTGACAATTTTTTTACGCTCTTTCATCAAGTTCTTTTTGTTGGTGATAGTACCTGGATGTTTGACCCGGCTAAGGATCCAGTCATTTGGATTCTACCTGAAGAATTTTTCATGCACTCCTTTATTCTTTTTGCTTTGCTTTATGAGGGAATTTTTTCGACCTTGTATTTCCTGAGCAAAAAGGTTAAATGACTAAGTTAATTAAGGAAATATTTATGACAAGTAAAACTAATCAAGAAATCCGCAAAGATGTTTCTCGATTTTCAGGGTTGTGTCTCTTGTATACTTTAGCAATGTCAGCAGTAGTAACTGTTTATTCAATTGTGACTCTGCTAATTTTTATTTATCAATATGGAGGGGACAATTTACGAGCTGCAAAGGAAGCAGCATCACAATTTCTAGCAAATGATGGGGGAATGTATCTTTTTGCTGTACCGGTTGGCCTCTTGATTTTCTGGTTATATCGTAAGAAGCAACTTTTTAGCACTGATCTTAGACATAAAAAAAGAGCAATGACACCAAAAGCTTTTCTTATTCTGACTAGCTTGCTTTTACTTGCCCAGACTTTTTTTAACTTGTTTAGTCAATTCTTTGAATACTTTTTGAATATTTTTGGTCTCTCAATAATGTCTTCAGTTGAGGCTGCTTCCGCAGATTCTACAACCTGGACGATGTTTTTATACAGTGCTATTGTCGGTCCCATATCAGAAGAGTTGATTTTCCGGGTTGCAGGACTAAGGACTTTCGAAAAATATGGAAAAGTATTTGCCATCAGTTTCTCTTCCCTTTTATTTGGAATTTTCCACGGGAATTTACCTCAGATCATTTTCGCTACCTTTGTTGGTTTCATTTTCTCTTACGTCACTCTAGAATACTCAGTATTTTGGGCCATTGGACTTCACATCTTCAACAATCTTGTCCTTGGAGATGGTTTAGCATTGATTTATAGCTTCTTACCGGGAGTTTTAGTTGGACTTGTGCACGTTATCTTACTCTATGGTGGAAGTGGTCTAGCCCTTTATTTCCTTTACAGTCTTCGAAAAGAGATTTCAGTCTATATAGAAATAAATAAACCTGAGAGCGGAAGCTTTCGTTCAGCTTTTATGTCTGTCTGGTTTTGGCTCTTTACGATTTTCATGATTGGAAATGCAATATATATGCTATTTTTATAATAGTATGAGAAGGTCTTCTAGAAAAATCCAAGTCCTGACAATTTTATGGTCTGAGTTGTTGCATAGGAAAGAGTTGGAGTTTCATAGTAGATTCGAAGGAGTGAAAAATGAACGATAGAGTAGCTGAACTCCTAAAAGCAATTTTGATTGCTTTTGCGGTTCTTCTAACAATTTCACTTTTGATACTTTTTTCAACTTTTAATCCCTTAACTTTTAATCTTTTTAAGGCATCCCCTAGCGATATAAGGGAAGGAAATACAAAAATCGAAAAAATTTTTACTTCTCTAGATTTGAAGCCGGAAAAAGTCGAATCTGATGGAAGCTATCATTATGAAGGTGGAGGACTTACATTTACTGTTCATTTTTCAGAAGAAATGATTCAGCGTCACCCTGTACTAAAAGAAAGTCCCAAACGAACAAACAACCGAATTGAGGTATATGTTGTACAGCTAGAGGATATTTCTTATGCTGAGGTCGGGGAAAATTTATTAAATACTGGTTTATATCAGTTTTTAGAAGAAAAAAGTTGGGACTACTTTAAAGAAATTGGGAAAGATCAGTCTATAAATTACTCAATTTTGCAATGGAACAATCAGGAAAGACTAAAAAAAGGGATTGAATATTATGAGAAGGCTTTGACCTTGGTTGATATCCAGGATAATTCAGCCATAAGGCACATTGATACGATCACTGTAAAGCCCGGTAAAGAATCTGAAATAAAACAATTGATTCGTGAAATGGATCAAGCAGGCTTATTAACTCAAACATCCGAAAAGAATGGCGAAATTTCTCGGTAAAAATTCAATCCTGTCAAGTTTTTTTCTTGACACCTCCATAAAACTATGGTAAGATAGTCTCTGTCAGTAAATAGCTTTGTTATTTACTAAAATATAAAACAGAAAAGAGAAATTTAAAAATGGCAGTTAAAATCCGTTTGACTCGTATGGGTTCTAAAAAGAAACCTTACTACCGCATCAACGTAGCAGATTCACGTTCACCACGTGACGGACGTTTCATTGAAACAGTTGGAACATACAACCCACTTGTTGCTGAAAACCAAGTGACTTTGAAAGAAGACCGTGTACTTGCATGGTTGGAAAATGGTGCGCAACCATCTGATACAGTTCGCAACATCCTTTCAAAAGAAGGTGTATTGAAGAAATTCCACGATTCAAAATACTCTAAATAATAGAATTGTAGGTTGATTATGGACACGATTGAAAATCTAATTATTGCAATAGTGAAACCTTTGATTTCACAACCAGATGCCTTAACTATCCGAATCGAAGATACTCCAGAGTTTATGGAATATCATCTCGATCTTGATCAAACTGACGTTGGACGTGTTATCGGTCGTAAAGGTCGTACTATCTCTGCCATAAGAACGATTGTCTACTCTGTCCCAACCGAAGATAAAAAAGTACGAATCGTAATTGACGAAAAATAAAATGAGACAGTGGGACACTTGTGTCCTGCTGTTTTCTATTTATTAAAAATGAGCAAGTATGTAATCTATAGGATGGTCTGCCAAACAGATGCTTAGTAATAGGAGTGAAGGATGAAGTCAGAAGATTACGCTTGGAATACCCATGAAAGAGAATGTTATGAGAATGGACAAGTGAGTCTGCCTAGTCCTTACAAGATCAAGATTCTTGATGACGGTCAGAAAAGATTGGAACTGGAGCAAATCTTGGCCCAGCTTCCTCAGCAGCAGCTTGCCCAATGGGCAATGGAGCACGCCACTCGCTTTATAGCTCTGATAGATATTGGTGACGCTCTGAAAAAGCAGCAAATCTTGACTCAGGTTCAGGAAGTGTTTGAAGCGCGACTTGCGGGAAATGTTTCTGCTTATGAACTGAGGCAGGCTGGTTTCTTAGCTCAGAAGCTATCTCAGCAAGCCAAATCACAAGTCAGTAAGTATGCCGCGCGTGTCTTTGCCCAAGCGGTTGCAACAGCCCATATGCGAGGGCATGCCATTGTCTCAGCGGATTATGCTGTCAAAGTTCTGAATCTGCAGAGTCCAGATGATACAGAAGCAGTTAGAAAAGAAAGAGAAAAGCAGATAGGCTTAGCTACAAAGTGGCAGAAAAGTATAAATGAGATCTAGAATGGAGGCATAGGATGGATCATATTGAAAGAACTGATGGTAGGGTATACTATCGGATAGAAGGGCGAGGTCATGAAGAAACGCTCGTCCTCCTGCATGGTCTGAGTGCTGACTCGGGCATGTTTCAGCCTCAAATAGATTTTTTTAAGGATCGCTATCAGGTTATTGCGCCTGATTTACGAGGAAATGGGCAATCAAGCCAGCTAACTTGTCAGTTGGACCAGGTTCTAGATATCCAGGCAGCAGATGTGCTGGCGATTTTGGAAAAAGAAGGCATCCGCCAAGCCATTATCGGAGGGACTTCCTATGGCGGTATCTTAACCATGCATCTCATGACACAAAATCCGGAAATCTTTAAGGGAGCTTTCTTGTGCGATACTTTTTGTGCGACAGATTTGTCACCAATGATGAATAGACTGGCTCAACTTACGGCTCCTTTGGTGAAATACTCATGGTTTATGAAGCTATCAACCTTGCCGATTTATAAACGATGGCCTTTAGCTCGCTCTTATTTTGTTGACTTATTTGACCGGATGCGACCTGACGAGTCTGTTTTGCAGCGCAGGGCAATTGAAGCCATTGATTATCGTACTGCCTTGGATAAGTGCAAGATTCCTACACTTTTGTTGGCGGGAGATTTTTCAGGGAAATTAGTCCAAATGATGAAAACAACTAAAGAACATCTTAGTCATGTTCAAAATGTTGTCATTGCTGATTCGTTTGATCCGTCGAATCTATGCCAACCAGCCAAGTTTAATGCTCTGGTGGAGAACTTTGTTAAACAGGTTTTCGAAGAGAGGTTTTAACGCTTTTAAGGCAATACTAGCAACTGCCTCTTGTGACACGGTCCTTGGTTGAATATGAACAAAATCTGTTATAGAGGTGTCCTTATTACACTAGTAAAATAGCTATCTCTCAGATAGTAGTGTGTGCCCAGATAATATTTTTAAGAATTGATTGGAAACATTATGAAAGAAAGAATGATCAAAACGAAAGTAGGACAGCTATTTGTGTCCTATCAACCTGCAGAAAAGATTGCTGTATTTTTAAGCGGTGCAGGGAGTTTGCCGTCCTATGAAAATTTTTTGCCAGTTATTCGGAAGTTACCTAAAAATTGGGGCTATTTAACAATAGATTACCCTAATGCTGGGCAAAGCCCACTGGAAAATCAAGAAAATTTTGTTTTGGACGATTTGGTCCAATCTATTATAGAGGTTTTATCGCATTTTAAAGTCATTCAGTATGCTATTTGCGCGCACAGTATTAGCGGCCTTGTAGCAGTTAAAATTGCTGAGTCAGAGCCGTTTTGTCAGGGACTAATCTTGATTGAACCGACCACTTATTCTGTTCTATATGGCGAATTAGCTCAGAATCCTTATCCCGAATTTTTATCCTTACAGGAGAAAGTTCAGACGCTCGGTGGAGGATATGTATATCTGAAAAAAATAGGACAAGAGAGTTTTCCAGTAGCTGATTTTAAAATCTTATGGGCTAAGGCAGAAAAGAGTTCAGATAGATTAAAATCTGTACAAGAAGGATTTCAACATTACTGCAGTATCGCAGAAAGCGATTTTCAGAACTTAGATATTTCTTTTCAATTCCCGATTTTTATCCTGAGTCAGGCCTATCGAGAACAAGAATATAAAGATTCCGAATTTGCTTCACAAAATACTCAGATTATTTTAGGAGGCAACCATCATTATTTACATTGGAGTCAGTCAGAAAAGATAGCTGAGATTCTTTTAGAAATGTGATGAAAAGTTGTATGCAAACTTTAATTAGTATATCGAAAGCGGGAGTAAATATACATGCAAAATAGCTGAGATTTTAGTCTCAGCTATTTAGTACGTATTTATGAGAGTCTACCCTAGAATCTCAGCAATAGCATCTCGAATTTCCTGAACGGTTGCGGATTTGCTATGGTCACTGGTATCAAACTCAATGTATTTGCCATCAGCATCAACAGTTCCACCTACAGGCCCTTCGGATCCGTCCACAGATGTTCCGATGGCTGGTGGCAAACTTTTATCCGCATCATCAGTATCAATAACTATGATGCGAGTATTGGACTCGAGATCATCTATCATTGGAAGAGACGATGCGGAGGTCATGTTCTGACTAGCATAGTATTCTAGAAAAGCCTTGATGGTTGGATTGTCAATTTGAGCAATTTTTTCATCAAGGGCTGAGAGATTTCTAGTTTCCCTCGTTTCATTTTCCATTGCTTGGCCTTTTTTGACCTGTGTCAAAGCAGTCAGACTGGCGGCTGTTGTGGCTAGAATAGCAGTAGAGAGCAGGAGTTTACTTAACTTTTTTCCCATAGTCGTCACCAACTTCTTTCTAGTTTTGCGTAAACACACTCGGGTGTTTATAGTGTTAAAGCTCTATATGTATAATTATACGTTAAACAGCAATTTTAATCAAATAAATATAGGGAAGGAAATTCCCCTTTATCTCCCTTGTACATTCCCCTATATCATGATAAAATACTAGGCAGAGTATAATATGTTGGAGTCGAGATGAATTATTTTAATGTTGGAAAAATCGTCAATACGCAAGGTCTAAAAGGTGAGATGCGGGTTTTGTCAGTGACGGATTTTGCAGAAGAGCGTTTTAAAAAAGGCAACACCCTTGCCCTGTTTGACAAGAAAGATCAGTTTGTCATGGATGTAGAGATTGCCAGTCATCGCAAGGTCAAAAACTTTGATATTATTAAGTTCAAGGGGATGTACCACATCAATGACATTGAAAAATTTCGTGATTTTAGCCTGAAAGTGGCTGAAGAAAATTTATCGGATCTAGAAGATGGAGAGTTTTACTACCATGAAATCATCGGACTTGAAGTTTATGAAAATGATGTTCTTCTTGGTACGATTAAGGAGATTCTGCAGCCAGGAGCTAATGATGTCTGGGTTGTCAAACGCAAAGGCAAGCGCGATTTGCTTTTGCCTTACATTCCGCCAGTGGTGCTGGGAATCAACATCGAGCAAGGTCGAGTTGATGTAGAGATACCGGAAGGATTGGACGATGAAAATTGATATTTTGACTCTCTTTCCGGAGATGTTTGCGCCCTTGGAGCACTCTATCGTAGGAAAAGCGCGAGAAAAAGGCCTCTTAGAAATCAATTATCATAACTTCCGAGAAAATGCAGAGAAGTCTCGCCACGTAGACGATGAGCCTTATGGCGGTGGTCAAGGCATGTTGCTACGAGCTCAACCCATTTTTGATGCTTATGATGCTATCGAAAAGAAGCAACCGCGAGTGATTTTACTGGATCCTGCTGGTCGGACTTTTGACCAAGCCTATGCTGAGGAGCTGGCTAAGGAAGAGGAGCTCATCTTCATTTGTGGGCATTATGAAGGCTATGATGAGCGGATCAAGACTTTAGTGACTGACGAGATTTCACTTGGTGATTATGTCCTTACTGGAGGAGAGTTAGCAGCAATGACCATGATTGACGCTACTGTTCGCCTGATTCCTGAGGTTATTGGCAAGGAAGCCAGTCATACAGATGACAGTTTTTCGTCTGGCCTCTTAGAGTATCCTCAGTACACTCGACCCTATGAATATCGGGGTATGGTCGTTCCGGAAGTATTGATGAGTGGCCATCATGAAAATATCCGCAAGTGGCGTCTCTATGAAAGTCTGAAAAAGACTTATCTAAGACGGCCTGATCTCTTAGAAAATTATAATTTCACAGAAGAAGAAACAGCATTTTTGGATCAAATAAAAGAATCTTTAGAAAGAAAAAATCTTTAAGAATAGTTTAAGATGCCTATTCTATACTATAACCATCAAATAAAAACTCCTAATTTTATTTGATAGTATCCTAATCTTTTTCATAATAATCTCCCCAAAAGTCACCATTGGTGGCTTTTTTGTTGTCATAAGGTTTCTGAGAAAAGACGAATATCTTTAAGAATATGAAAAAAATACTTGACAGGATAGTCCAAAAGGCGTAATATGTTAACTGGTTAATAAACCGGTTAAGAAAAAAGCTGTTTTTAAGACATGTTTTAGTGTTTTAGAAATAGCTATTCATTTGACTAATTATTAAACTGGTTAAGGAGTTTTATGAAAATTAAAAGAATACTTCGTTTAATAGCTCTTGTGATAGTAGGGTTCTCACTTGTAGCTTGTACAAAAAAGGAATCGAGTCCACCTCAGAGCCGTAAGGGGCTCAAAATTGTTACAAGTTTTTATCCTATCTATTCTATGGTGAAGGAAGTCTCGGGTGACTTGAATGATGTCCGAATGATCCAATCAAGTTCTGGGATTCATGAATTCGAACCATCTGCCAGTGATGTGGCAGCTATTTATGACGCTGATATTTTTGTTTACCACTCAAGAACGTTAGAATCTTGGGCGGGTAGTCTGGATCCAAGTCTTGAAAAGTCTAAGGTTCAAGTGGTTGAAGCTAGTGAAGGTATGCAGTTAGAAAAGGTAGCTGGCCTAGAAGATGTTTCTGCTGATAAGGGAATTGATGAAAAGACTCTTTATGATCCTCATACTTGGTTAGATCCTGACAAAGTAGCTGAAGAGGCACAATTAATTGCTCGACACTTATCTAAGTTAGACAGTAAAAATGCTACAAAATATGAGAAAAATGCGTCGAAATTTGCTGAAAAGGCTAAAGAACTGAGTAAGAAGTATCAAGTAGTTTTTAATGGAATTAAGAACAAGACTTTTGTTACGCAACACACAGCCTTTTCTTATCTGGCCAAGCGTTTTGGTTTGAAGCAGCTTGGGATTTCTGGTATTTCTCCTGACCAAGAGCCCAGTCCAAGACAATTAACTGAAATTCAAGATTTTATTAAGACTTATCAAGTAAAGACCATTTTTGTAGAAAGCAATGCTTCTTCTAAATTGGCAGAAACCCTCAAGAAGGCGACAGGTGTCAATCTTAAGGTATTAAATCCTTTGGAAGCCGACCCTGAAAATGATAAGTCCTATCTGGAGAATTTGGAAGATAACTTTAAAATATTAGCTAAAGAATTAAAAAATTGAGGTTTAGAATGAAAAAGAAATATATCATTGGTTCAGTTGCGGCCTTAGCGACCCTAACAATATGTGGATATGCTATTATGCAACATCAATCAGAACAGACAGAATCAAAAAATAAGGTCGCTTATGTAGAGAAAAAAGCAAATAGTAAACAAAATAGCAAAGCTAGAAAGGCTGAAAACTTAAAACCTGACCAGGTTAGTGCCAAAGAAGGTATTGCAGCAGAGCAGATTGTCGTTAAAATCACAGCGGAGGGCTATGTTACTTCTCACGGTGATCACTATCATTACTATAACGGGAAAGTCCCATTTGATGCGATTCTTAGTGAAGAATTGATTATGCGTGATCCCAATTATCAGTTGCAAGAAGCTGATATTGTTAATCAGGTGAAAGACGGTTATATTATCAAAGTAGCTGGGAAGTATTATTTATACTTGACGAATGCTAAAGAAACAACTAATGTTCGGTCAGTCGATGAAATTGCTCGACAACGTCAGCTTCATCCTGGTAAGGAAGACGAAGCTGGAGTCGAAACGGATGGTAAATCAAGTCAAAATCAATCCAGAAAGACGCAGGACTTTAGTCGCCCAAGTGCTTCGTTTGCTGCTGGGAAAAGAAGTACTTCACCTGTGAATACTGCATCACAGAATAGGGGAGGAGCTTATACGACGGACGATGGTTATGTTTTTAGTCCTTCTGACATTATTTCGGACACGGGTGATGGCTATTTGGTTCCTCATGCTGGTCACATTCATTATATTCCAAAGGGAGACTTATCAGCTGGTGAATTAGCTGCTGCTCAAGCTTATTGGAACTATTTGCAAGGCAGAAATCAACAGGCTTCTTCGACTGATAAACCATCTGTAGAAGAAAATTCGAATCTTGCAAACAATCCTTCTCAAGACCAGAACACAGGCCATATAGCAAATTCCAATCATCAAGCAAATCATGATCCAGCTCCTGTTCCAAGTCAGCCTTCCAAGCCAAATCAAACTGGAGGAGTAGGATTAGTCACTAAACCGAGTGGTCAAGGAACTGAGGTTAGCAAAAACTATCAGGATGAATTGCAGAAGCTTTACGGCATGCCGAAAGAAAAACGTTATGCTGAAAAAGATGGCTTGATTTTTGATCCTGCAAAAATTGCCCACAGGACAGCTGAGGGAGTGGCTATTCCTCACGGGAACCATTATCACTTTATTCCTTACAGCAGCTTGTCAGCTCTAGAAGAAGAGATTGCAAGAAATATTCCAATAGCAGGTCAAAAGACGTATCCTAAGTCAGCTACAAGTACACCTACTCAGCCTTCTAAACCAAGTGAACCAACAAAACCAGTTGAAAAAGATGATCACGGTTTCCATGCTGAAAATGTCATCTCAAAAGATGAGGAAGGATACGTTGTTCAACATGGTGGTCATGCTCACTACTTCTTTAAAAAGGATTTGACAGCAGACCAAATTGCAGCGGCTGAAGCACAGTTGACAAAGCAACAACATTCAGCGCAAGCAAGTCAAGAGAACTCTGATTATGATCGTTTTTCTCGTGATGCGAGCGATGAAGAAAAGATGGCCTATATCTCTAAAACATATGGAGTTCCTCGTGAAGCCATTAAGATTTCTAAAGGTTTCTTCGTCTTTAATAATCCGGATCAAGCTTATGATCCAACCCATATCCATCCATATGCTGTTAGAAAAGAACATGTCCGTATTCCTTTAGAAACTGGAAATCCTGAGTTAGACTTCTTAAACGAACTCTACACAACGGCTCTTCGCTCAGGTTTGTCACCATATAGCATTCAAGTCGAAAACGGTCAGTTTGTCATTCCTCATGGAGATCACAATCATTACATACGAGTTCAATCTAAAGGGGTTAACTTAGGCTTGAAGAATAAATTGCCTGCTTTACAATCAGCATATCAGGCCGGAGCTTATAGTGAAAAGGCAGTTTTAGAGAAAGTAGACTCACTGCTAGCTGCTAGTCGAACAATCTACGAAAATGATCTCTTGATGCAACGTCGAATTGAGCTTGCTTTAGGGAATTTTGTAGAAACCATGAAGCAGTTACCGAGCAACTCAACGGCTGGTTATTTAGCAAGTTTAGAGCAGTTTGATAAGCATTATATCCATGTGGATAAAAACGCCCAGACTGAGCAACTGACAGAAGTAGATAAGAAGTATCAGGAATTAGTTGATAAGATCAAACGCTTGGAAACAGATAGCTACAATGTTAATAAAGCTTCCCTACTAAGCGACTTGCAAATGGCAAAGGTTGAAAAAAATGAAGATAAGATGAAAGAAATTGATCAGCTTCTGACCAGTCTTCAAGATTATCAAGACCGGACAGGTATGACCTCTGTCGAATATCTTAAGACATTCTACCTTGCTGTAGATGATGCTCGCCTGCAACCAGAACTTCGTAAAAAAGTTGCTGATTTAGCTATGAAACTTTACAAGTCGCAAGCCTTTATCGAGGCTGTGGATCTGAAAGCTTTATTCTTGGATCTCTATCAAACCAAACTAGAAGTTGATAAGGCTCTTGCGAGTGGAGAGGCAAGTCAAGCTAAAGATAAAACTATTCTAGATACCGAAAAAACGGATGATCAGAACTACAAAACAGCCATTTACGGTTTCTTAAAAGAACTTTATGGTGAATTTGCGCCACAGCCAAAAGTAGAAATTCCTGATGCAACCTTCCAAGCACTCTTCCTGCAAGGACAAACACTTTTAGATAAGGTTAAAGATTCTACTAGTCAAGAAAACTACAAGAATCAATTATTGGCTCTTCAAGCTGATCTTAAAGAAGGACGTAAAGATCGGGAGACCATCTTGGAAGAGCTTAAGTTACTCTTGTCTCAAATGGTTGATACTATTAAAAACCAGCAAGAAGAAACAAATCCAAAAGATCAAGAACTGTATAAGAAAATTTATGCTTTACTGATGGCGGCCCATAAGCTACTTGAAGAGCAAAATGCGTCAGATGAATTATTTACTAAAGTAGATACTTTATTTGATAAGCTTGCAGATAGCAAAGTCAATAAAGAAGAGTTGCTTGCCGAAGTTCAATCGTTTGTTGAAGGGCTTCAAAATCAAGGGAAGGTAGAAAAACCAGTTTCTGATACAGCTAAATCAGAGGAAAAAGAATCTGAGACTGCAAAACCTACGGAAACTCCAACCGATAGTTTATCCAATCAGGCATCTAGTGAGCCTAATGATTCTGCTGGTTCATCAAGTGAAAGTTCCAGTCCAACAGAAGCAGCTAGTCCTGCTTCAGAGCCAAAGGAACAAGGAAGCGAGGCTACTCAAGAAGAGCCAGCTCAGTCTTCTGAACAAGCGTCAACGACAAACGAAGTGAGCAACTAAATAAAGAAAAGAATCATTTTGAGAAGATTCCGTAAGTTTCTAAATAAGTTTGCTTAGGATTTTGCAGATATAATCTCATTCATAGAAGCTCAATCAAATTAGAAGAAGAAAAAAAGAACAAGCTAATTTTGAAAAGAATTAGCTTGTTTGCTTTTTATGTTCATGAGAGGTTTATTTTTCTTGATAAGAGACGATGCCGATAATGGTATCGACAGCTCGTTCCATGGTTTCTAGACTGACATACTCAAAGCGTCCGTGCATGTTTTCACCGCCGGCAAAGAGGTTCGGTGTCGGAATACCCATAAAGGAAATTTTTGAGCCGTCAGTTCCGCCACGAATCGGCTCGATAATCGGCTGGATATCCAGACTTTCCATGACTGCTTTGGCGATATGAATAGGTGTCATGTCTTTTTCAATGACCTGCTTCATGTTGTAATATTGGTCTTTGAGGGTCAAGATAATTCGCTCGCTGCCCAGCTCTTGGTTCATCTTATCAGCAATGGTCCGCATAGCAGCCTTGCGATTTTCAAAAGCATCTGTCTCAAAGTCGCGGATAATGTAGCTTGCTTGAGCTTCTTCGACAGTACCAGTCAGATTCATCAGGTGGTAGAAGCCTTGGTAGCCCTCGGTCTTCTCTGGTCGGTCGGCTTCTGGTAGCTGGTTGTGGAAGTCAATAGCCAGCTGGAGAGCATTGATCATTTGACCTTTGGCAGTTCCTGGATGAACATTGAGACCTTGGAAGGTCAGTTCGGCTCCAACAGCGCTAAAGGTCTCGTACTGGAGTTCGCCTAGAGGTCCGCCATCTACTGTGTAGGCAAAGTCCACATCGAAGTCTTCAGCGTCAAACTTATCAGCTCCGACGCCGATTTCCTCGTCTGGGCCAAATCCCACTCGGATTTCTCCATGCTTGATTTCTGGATGGGCAGACAGGTATTCGATAGCAGTCATGATTTCAGCAATACCTGACTTGTCGTCTGCTCCCAAAAGGGTTGTTCCGTCAGTTGTAATCAAGGTTTGGCCCTTGTATTTATGGAGACTGGAGAAGTCCGCAGGATCTAAGTTAAAGCCAGATTGCCCCAGTGGAATCACTCCACCGTCATAATTCTCAATGACCTGCGGCTGGATGTTTTCTGCGTTGAAGTCCGCCGTATCCATGTGGGAAATAAAGCCAATCTTGCGGGTAAAGCTAGGGTCGTTGGCTGGCAGAGTTCCAATCGCAAAGCCGTTGGGCAGGTAGTAGACATTTTCCAAGCGAACCCGCTTCATTTCAGGAATGAGGACATTGTTAGCAAAGTCCACCTGACTCTGGGTGCTGGGTGTAGTAGTAGATGTCTCGTCTGAGCGCGTGTTGATCTTGACATATGTCAAGAAACGCTCTAAAAGATTAGGATATTTCATAAATGCTCCTTCTTTCTGTTTTCTCTAATCTATTTTAGCATATTGACATGTTTCTGACAAAATAGAAAAGAATTGAAAAGTCATACTTATTTTGACTGATATCATGTTATAATAGCAGAGAGCTTTAGAAAAAGAGGGAAATATGACTAAAAAAGCTATTTTGATGATGACCTTTGGTTCACCAGAAGGTTATACTTTTGAAGACGTTGCTGCATTTTTTACTAATATTCGTCGAGGTGTGCGTCCTACAGACCAAGAAATTCAGCATCTTTATGATAACTATCAGCTAATTGGTGGCAGTCCTTTACAAGAAATTACAAGAGAAGAAGTTGAGCTGGTCAGACAAGCTTTAGCAGGCGAATATGCAGTTTATTTTGCGAATAAATTCTCATCCCCCTTCATCCCAGACCTTATTCGTCAAATGGAGTTAGATGACATTGAAGAATGTATCTGTCTGATTTTGGAACCACATTATTCTTTTTACTCGGTTATGGGATATGAAAAGTTCATCCACAGTGAGAAAATCCGTTTTAATATTATCAAGGACTGGTACCGTTCAGAAGATTTGTTAAACTTTTGGGTAGATGAAATTAGGAAGATTATCGATAAACAAGTTAAGGGTGAAAGCTTTAAAGTTGTTTTCTCAGCACATAGTGTACCACTATTAGCTCTAGATTTTGAAGATCCTTATATTGACCAAATTGTTGACAATGCACAGATAATTGCAGAACGCTTGGGACTATCTTCTTTTGAATATACTAATACTTGGCAAAGTGAAAGTGATATCGGCCTTCCTTGGATCAAACCAGATGTCTTAGAATATCTTCGTGATCAGACTGTCCATCCTAAACACTATATTTTTGTTCCGATTAGTTTTATCAGTGAGCATATAGAAGTTCTTTTTGATAATGATGTAGAATGTCAAGAATTGTGTCAAGAGCTTGGTGTAGCTTATCATCGTCCACCAATGCCTAATGCAGACCCTCGTTTGATTGCTGCAATCGTGGCGACCATTCGTAAGCATGAAGGAGATGATTTTCAGTATCTCTATCCAGAACAAACGACTTTTGATGAACTGGCTCCTTCTGAGACAAGCTCTAAGATATTAAAAGAAATTGATGAGCCTCAAATGCCTGAATTTGTAAAAAAACTAATTGAAAAAAAGGGAATTGAAAACGTAAAAATGCCCTATTTTGTTAAGAAAATGCTAGAAAAAAGGGGAAGAATCAATCATTAAAAATGAATGTATGTTATTCTATTTATTGTTAAATAATGAATTTTATCCTCTTGAAGAGGTGAAATGCAAGTTTAGAAGGAGTCTATATGTCTTTTAAAAGAGTTTTATTTTTGATTTTAGGAGTTTTTGCTGTTTATCATGCTTTTGTAACTCCATTACCTGCTGATTCAGATGTTTCTTATAGGATGGGGGCTCTCGCAGCTAATGTGTTACTTCCGGTCTTATTATTCTATTTTGCTTTTAAAAAAGAAAAGCCTAAAAAAGACAAAAATAAAGAATAATTCAACCGAAGTGATATATGGATATTCAAGAAGTTTGGAACTTATTCTATTTTTAACTATATTTGACTAAAAAGCTCTCTGAGAATTTTTCTCAGAGAGCTTTTGCTATGATTAGTATACAAGTTTAAAGTAATCATTTAAGACGAAAGATGGTTACATGGTAAAGACAATAGCGATGTATTGAAAGGCAGAGGCAGCAAGAATAAAGAGATGCCAAATCATATGAAAATAGGGCTTTTTCTTGGCATAAAATCCTGCTCCAATGGTATAGCAAAGACCTCCAGCAAGCATCAATCCCCAGAAAAGCGGGCTTGTTTGGCTAATAATTGGTGGGATAATAAAGACAACCAGCCAGCCCATCATAAGATAAAGAGCAAGACTAAACTTCTCATTGACTTTTTTGGCAAATATCTTGTAGAGAATACCAAAGATTGTCGTCCCCCACTGGATTAGAATAATCAAATAACCCAACCAGTTATTCATCAAAGCCAAGACAACTGGAGTATAACTACCCGCAATGGCAATATAAATCATACTGTGGTCAATGATACGCAAGATATATTTATGAGTTGAGCCATAAGACATGGAGTGGTAGATTGTAGATGAAAGAAACATAAGAAAGAGGCTGATGACAAAAATGGAGACGCCAATAGCTGATAGTAAGCCATGGACTTCATAGCTATAGATAGCTGATAAGGGGAGTAGGATAAGAGTAAGGACAGAACCTACTGCATGGGTAACAGCATTTGCCACTTCCTCGCCAAAACTCAAACGTTTACTTAATTTCATGGTTAGATTCATTTGCATGTGCTCCTTTCAATTCTAGAGATAATTGTCTGGTCTGATGGTAGAGTTTGACTGTCTGACAAGCAGATGAAACAAGAGGATGGATTTCTATATTAGTCTCTTCTTTCATATAGCTAACAAATTGATTGTAAAAGAGTTCGGAACTCTCTTGGTTTTTCACTAGATATTCAACAGTCTCAATAATATCCTGAATAGGAAATACTGGTTTTAGCGTTGTGAGAATAATTAGCCGAGCAATTTGTGTGCGATTGTATTTCTTCTTGATTGGTTTTTGAATGTGAGCATGCTTCACATAATTATTAATCATCGCTGCTGTTAAGACTTTTTCCTGTCCTGGAAAAGCCTTTTGATTGACAGAGTTAACGTAGAGCAGGACCTGGTCTAAATATAAATCAAGATCAGGTAATTCTTGCCAGAGGGGAAAGGATATCATAAAATATCAACCTTTCTATAATCTAGTATTGATAACTAGATTATATGATATAAAATATAATTAGTCAAGAATAAATCGTAAGGATAGTCAAGAAAATACAAGTTTTGTTATAATGAATCTATGAAAATTTTAATTCCAACAGCAAAAGAACTAAATACTCAAGTCGCTCAGATTAAGCCAGAAAGTCTGTCAGAAAAGACGAAATTAATTATTCAGGCTTTGAGTCAGTATTCAGTGACTGACTTAGCCCAGCTATATCAGATTCGACTAGAGAAAGCAGATGAGGAATACCAACGTATTCAGGAACTTCAAAATGAGACAGCACCAACCTATCCTGCTCTCTATCTTTTTGACGGTCTCATGTATCGAAACATTAAGCGTAAGGATCTGAGCAAGGAAGAAGAACGGTATATCCGAAATCATCTTTTGATTACCTCTAGCTTGTATGGAGTGATTCCAGCTTTGGCGCCCATTGCTCCCCACCGTTTGGACTTTATGACAAAGCTCAATGTCGAAAAGCAATCATTGAAAAAGCTGTGGACAGAGACCTATGGTCAAGCTGTTGCAGATCAGGAAATTCTGCTTTCGCTCTTGTCTAGTGAATTTGAAGATGTCTTTCCTAAAGAGGTGAGAGACAAGATGATCCGCTTCAAATTCATGGAAGAAAAAGATGGAAAACGGAAAATTCATTCGACTATCTCCAAAAAGGCGCGTGGCCAATTTTTGAGTTATTTGATTGAGAATCACGTTACAAAACTATCTGATATTAAACAGAGTTCTTTTTCTGGATTTAAGTTTCAAGAAAATCTTTCACAAGAAAGAGAATTTGTTTTTGTAAAGAAAGTAGATGGATAAAACTTTACAAAAAAAGTGAAATTATTTATAATCAATTAAGGAAAACGATTGCAAGATATGGTCTTGTTTTTTAAAATGGAGGTTAAGAAATGCAAGGAAAAAGTCGGACATCCATCACAATGAAAGATGTAGCTAGTCGTGCTGGTGTTAGTGTCGGAACAGTTTCGCGCGTTATTAACAACGAGAAAGGTATCAAAAAAGTCACACTAAAAAAGGTACAAGAAGCAATTGAAGAGTTGAATTATATTCCAGATAATTATGCGCGGGGGCTAAAGACCAATAAAAGTAATAATATTGCTCTTATAATCCCGACAATTTGGCACCCATTTTTTTCAGAATTAGCCTACTATGTTGAAAAAGAATTACTTAAAAATCAATATAAACTATTCATTTGTAATGCTGATGGCGATGTCAAAAATGAGATTGAGTACATTCAAATGTTAGAGAAAAACAAAGTAGATGGCATTATTGCTGTAACTTATTCAGATGTTGATAAGTATGTTTCAAGCAGTTTGCCTTTTGTAAGTTTTGATCGACATTTTTCAGAGAATGTCTCCTATGTGACTTCAGAGAATTATAAAGGGGGGCAGATGGCAGCGGAAGAGTTGCTTAATCGAGGTGCTAAACAGCTCGCTTATATTGGAAGTACTAATATCCATGAGAATGAAACTAAACAACGTGAATTAGGTTTTTGTGAAAAGTTGATGAGTATGGGACATTCTGTTTTAAAATTAGATATGTCAGAACCACTTGTTGAACCTGAAAAACAAATTGAGAAATTTTTACTAGAACATTCAACAATTGATGGTATTTTTGCTATTAATGACTTTATGGCTATTAAAGTTATGAAAGTAATGGAGAAATTTGGTAAAAAAGCTCCACAAGATTATCAGATTATTGGTTTTGATGGTTTGAGAAATGCTGCGGATCAAACTTATTTACTGTCAACAATTGCACAACCTCTGGATAAGATTGCCCAAGCTTCTGTCAAATTATTGTTGCAACTTATTTCTAAAGAAAAAGCTGTGTTATCAAGGGTTTTATTACCAGTTTATTTTGCAGAAGGTGGTACTACAAAAAAAATACAGAAATCACTTGACAAAAAATGAAAGCGGTTGTATAATGAAACCATAAAAATGAAACGTTTCAAAAATATAAAGGTTTAATATAAATCTTTATATAAAACAAATAAAAATGAAACGTTTCAAAAAGGAGGAAAATATGCGTAAAGGCGTAATTCTGTCAATGGTTGCAGCTCTATCACTAGGGCTTCTTGCTGGATGTAGTGGAGGTTCATCTAGTAAGACTTCTAAAGAAGCAGCATCAAAAGATGACGTGAAAGTTTGGGTCCAATTTTCTGATGAGACTGCAGAAGGGAAGGCTTGGGAACAAGTAGTTCAAAACTTTAATAAGAAGTATAAAGGAAAATACAAAGTTGTAACTGAGTATATTCCGCGTAGCGGAAGTGGCGGTGGATATGAAGATAAAGTTAACGCAGCGATTACAACAAATAGTTTACCTGATGTGATTACGCTTGATGGTCCGAATACAGCAGCATATGCTAAATCAAAGGTTATTACTCCATTAGATGATTATTTGAAAGATAATAATATGGGGGATGTGCTTGACAGTATCAAACAACAAGGGACTTACGATGGTAAATTCTATGCATTTGGTTACTCAGAATCAAACGTAGGAATTTATTATAATAAAAAAATGTTTAAAGAAGCTGGAATTGATGAATCAAGTTTACCAACTTTGAAAAAGCCTTGGACTTGGGATGAATTCAAAGCGGTTAGTAAAAAGCTAAAAGATCACTTTAAAGAAGCTGCTATTGATTTCCGTTTGAACTCAAATGATGAAATGCTTCCTTATGCATATATGCCATTGATTTGGTCAAATGGTGGTAGTGTAGTAAATGAAGATGGAACAAAAGCGGAAGGGTACTTTAACTCTAAAGAAAGTACACAAGCTGTTCAATTTATCCAAGATCTAGTAAAAGAAGGATATACAACTGTTAGTCCAGTTGAAAAAGGATTTGAAACTGGACAGTATCCAATGGTGTTAAGTGGTTCGTGGACAATTGCTGATTTGCAAACCAACTATAAAGATATTGATTTCGGTATTTTGCCATATCCTGTGTCAAACAAGACTAAGAAATTGGTATCACCTTCAGGAAGTTGGCAATTAGCAGTTACAACTAAGTCTAACAAAAAAGATGCAGCTGCTGAGTTTGTTAAATTCGCAACGAATACTGAATCAAGCGAAATTTTAAGCCTTGGAAATAGTGTGTTGCCAATCCGTAAATCAACTATTGAAAATATCAAAGACAAAGTTTCTGAACCAATGCGTTTCTTGATGGAACAAAACGCAGCTACTGCGCATGCGCGTCCCGTTGTAGTAGCCTATCCGCAAGTATCACGTTCATTCCAACAAGCTATGCAAGACATCAGCTACTATGAAGAAAATCCAGATGTTCAAAAAGTGCTTGATTCACGTGCCAAAGAGATGCAAACGGCTATTGATGATAGTTTGAAAAAATAGATGACAATAAAACTGGGTGGGGCGAAACGTCAAATATGAAGTTGGTCTCAGCCAGTTTTTGTTTAGCGAATATGCAGATAAGTATGTCAATTTTTTAATGTTCCATTTTTACATTAATTTATCATGATTTTACTTAATTTATCATATCTTGGAGGAATTTAACATGAACCAGAAAAAGAGTTTAAAATTAAAAGAAAATCTTTTAGGATATGGTTTTTTATCGCCAGCTTTAATCCTGCTTTTGATTTTCCTGGTTATTCCAGTCTGTATGGTTGTTTATTATGCTTTTACAGATTACTATTTATTGACACCAGACGACAGAAAATTTATTGGTTTAGAAAATTTTATACGTTTGTTTAAAGATCCAATTTTCTTAAAGAGTGTTGTTAATACGGCACAATTTGTTGTATGGATTATTCCTGTTCAGCTTGGTGCGGCGCTAGGTATGGCTTTGATTGTCAATAAAAAACGTAAAGGAAATATGTTTTTTAAGGTAGCTTTCTTTGCTCCAGTTGTAATGTCACTAGTTGTTATTTCAATTTTATGGCTTTATCTATTGAATCCAAATAATGGTCTTTTGAATGCCTTGTTGAATAAAATTGGAATTGCGTCTCAGCCATTCTTGAGGAGTCCAAAGCAAGCCATGTATGCTATTGTCTTTGTATCAGCTTGGCAAGGTGCAGGTTATCAAATGCTCCTTTTCCTTGGCGGTATGCAAAATATTCCACAAGATGTTTATGAAGCGGCAGAATTAGATGGTTTTACTAAATGGGAACAATTCCGTTACATTACGATGCCACTTTTGAAACCAACCGCTTTGTTTGTTCTGTTGACAACATTGATTTCTGCTTTTAAACTCATTGTACAGCCAATGGTTATGACTCAGGGTGGTCCGATGAACTCAACTATTACCATGGTTTATTATATTTACCAACAAGGGTTCACAGATCGATTGGTTGGATATTCAAGTTCAATTGCCCTTGTATTTACAACATTGATTGGTATGATTAGCTTAGTCCAAAGACGTGTATTGAAGGAGGACAACTAGAATGAAACGTAGAAAAATTTTTAGACCAACGACTATTCTGGAATATGTCCTCTTAACCCTCTTAGCTGCTCTCTTTCTTTTTCCAATGATTTGGATGGTGGTTTCCTCTATGAAGCCAGAAGCTGATGTTTACAAGAATTTGACAGGTTGGCAGGCTTTCTTACCAAGCTTAAATCCAGCAAATTGGTTTAAGCCTTATCAAGAAGTTTTAGAGCGTTTTAGCATCCTTACCTATATCGGAAATAGTATTTTCTATGCTGGAACTTTTGCTATAGGATCTATCATCGTTAACTCTTTAGCAGGTTTTGCCTTTGCTAAAATTAACTTTTCTGGGAAAAAACTTTTATTTGGTATCCTTTTGGCTTTGTTGATTATTCCAATGGAAACGATGTTGATTCCTCAGTTTACCATTATTAACGCACTAGGGTTGGTTAATAATCGCTTAGCTGTTATTATACCTGGTTTAGCAAGTGTTTTTAATATTTATCTATTTAGAAATTTTTTTATTGCTATTCCTGAAGAAATCATCGAATCTGCTCGGATGGATGGCGCAAGTATTTTACGGATATTCTTCCGTATTATGCTACCCATGTCTAAACCTGCAGTAGCAACAGTAGGAGTCTTGTCTTTTATTTCTAGCTGGAATGATTATATTTGGCCACTCATGGTTTTGACGGATTCATCAAAATTCTCTCTCCAAGTTGCGATTACAACCATTAATACAACTCAACCTGTCTATATCAACCAAGTAATGGCTGTCTTAACGATTTCAACAATTCCATTGATCTTGGTTTATATTGTCGCTCAAAAATACATTATTCAAGGTTTGGGTGGTTCAGGGACAGGTATTAAGTAGGTGACTTTATGAAAGAAAAGATTGAACAAGTAAATCGATATATCAAAGAAAATCGTCATCGAGTTAATCATTGCTATCGAGGCAAGTTTCATTTGTTGCCCCCAATTGGTTGGATGAATGATCCAAATGGTTTTGTTTACTATAAGAACGAGTATCATCTCTTTTATCAATTTTACCCATATGATAGTGTTTGGGGACCTATGCATTGGGGACATGCTAAATCAAAAGATTTGATTCACTGGGAGGAATTACCAGTAGCTTTGGCTCCGAGTGAAGTTTATGATAGAAATGGTTGTTTCTCTGGAAGTGCCATTGTGATAGATGATAAGTTAGTTCTTATCTATACTGGTCATGTTGAAGAAGGAAATGTACGCACAGAGACCCAATGTATGGCAGTTTCACATGATGGTATTCATTTTGAAAAGTATGCCGGAAATCCAGTTATTGGAGAAAAGCATATAAACGGAATTGCAGATATTGCGGATTTTCGTGATCCGAAAATTATGAAATACGACAACCACTATTATACAGTTGTCGCTTCTAAAACAGAGGACAATAGGGGACAAATTCTTTTGTTTGAGTCGGATAATTGCTTCGATTGGCGTTTTAAATCAGTACTATTAGTAGGAAAAGAAGATCAAGGAATCATGTGGGAATGTCCAGATCTATTTGAATTGGATGGCAAATGGGTTCTTATTATGTCTCCAATTGAGATGGAACGTAAAGGCAACCAATATTGGAATTTAAACTCTACTCTTGCATTCATTGGAGGTGTTGACTGGGAATCAGGTTATTTTCAAGTGGAAAATTTTCACGAAATAGATGGCGGATTGGATTTTTATGCTCCACAGACCTGTGTTAATGACAAAGGGGAACGCTATCTAGTAGCTTGGCAACAGATGTGGCATCGAAATATTCCCACACATGATTTAAATCACGGATGGGCTGGTATGATGACCATTCCTCGTAAATTATCCATTAAGAATAATCGTTTGTATCAAGAGATTCCTGAGACATTAACAAGCCAACTAACTATACAAGAGAGATTTTCAGGTCAAGTTGATCAATCAGAATTAGTCTTCTCCAGTGCTGTTAAACAGCAACAATACCTAATACTAGAGCTTGAAAAGCCAGAAGATTTTGAATTGATATATGCAAGAAATGTCATAAATCAGCAGGGTGTGAAAATCTCCTATAATGAAAATAATCAGGTCTTATCTTTGGGACGTGAACGACTGGGCCATAAGATTATTGGAAAAGAAGAACCTTATGCGGATATTCGCCATCTGAATATATCAGATCCTCCTAAGTCATTAACCTTGGAAATTCTTCGAGATATTAATTCAATCGAGCTTTTTGTAAATGGACAAACAATGTCTATGACGTTTTATGAAAAAGAATTTGGGACAGATATTGTCTTAACAAATGCTGATAAATTGAATATAAAAACGTTAGAATTTTATGATATAGCTTGAGCGAGATCGATTATTTTGCCCCCTATTTGAACCAGTTTAAGTAGACCAAGTTTGGTTACTTAAACTGGTTTTTATTGTTGGTTAAACAGGAAAAACACTGAGATTGGCATCCCAGTGTTTTAAATCATTGGAGTTATAATTTCTAATTGATAGCTGCAAGAAGAGCGTCCGCTTGAGCTTTTAGTCCTGCAAGAGTTTCTGAGCTAGCAATAAATTTACCATCGACCCAAGCAGAATCATTGACTTGAGCTGAGGTGAATTCGCCCACAGCAGTTGTCCGAATAAATGGCAGTAAGTCTTTATAGATAGCAAACATTGGTTCTTGTCCTGCATTGGCAACTGAAGAGACAGTCACAATCTTCTCGTTAATAGCAGAAGCGCCACGAGGATCAGAAAGATCAAGTGAACGAGAGAGCCAGTCTAACAGGTTTTTCACTGAACCAGGAATAGAGAAGTTGTAAACTGGTGAGAAAATCCAGATAGCGTCTGCAGCTTGGACTTCTTCGCGGACCTTAGCAACAGCTGAAGGCGTTGATTGTTCCAAATCTTGGCTAAAGATTGGAACTTGAGACCAATCAAGATAGGATACGTCAGCTTTACCAGCCAAAGCTTTTTCAGCTTCTTGTGCCAGTTGATTGTTAAAAGAACCTTGACGAAGGGATCCAACGATAAATAGTACTTTAGACATTATGAGTCCTCCATATTTTTTAATCAAAGAGGGTTAGACCTCTTGTTACCGAATATGTTACAACAAATATTACTAATTAGCAATTATTTAGCTCAGATTCTTATATTTTTTTAAAATTGAAATGAGAGTCTCCTTGTCTTCGTCTGATAAAATAGCCAGGGCATCCTTTACACACAGGATATGCTGAGGAAAGATTTCTTCGATTAATTCCTGACCTTTCTGGCTTAATTCAATCAGATAAGAACGGCGATCATTTGGATCGCTAGTCCGGGAAATCAAACCGTCACGAACCATATTTTTGATGACGACAGTCATATTTCCAGAGGTCGCAAGCATATGGTCTATCAAATCTTGGATTCGCATTTTTCCCTTACTGTAGAGAGTTTCCAGAACAGAAAACTGAGTAGGGGTTAGTTTGTTTTCTTTGATGACTCTTTGTTCAATGGAGCGTATGGTCCGCTCAGCCTTCCTAAAAACAATCATGGTTTTAAGGTCTAGTTTATTTTCTTCTAATAATTCTTCTAGTGTTCTCATAGCCATATTTTATCAATAAATAGTATTAAAATCAATGTGAAAAAGATAGAAATATAGATAGAATTATAGTATAATGGACGAGTGAAAAATAGAAGAAAAAGAAATAAAAAAATCCTTATATGGCAGTACGTCATTGGAATAGGTATTCTTTTAACGGTACTTGCCTTTTCTCTGCTAAATCTATTTAATTTATCAATGGAGCCTTATCGGGCTGCTCGTTCTAATTCCATTGAGTTGGCTCGCAAGTATGCAGGAGTCAGTAAGGTTGATAGCTTTGGTATTTATAATGGGGACAAGACCTATTACAGCTTGCTAGGCGAAACGGATCAAGAAAAGAAAAAAGCCGTCCTGATTGAGAAGGGTTCTGACAAGATTTTCGTTTATGAGCTCAGTGATGGAGCTAGCAAAAAGGAGGCTGAAAGGATAGCAAGGAAAAATGGAGCTGATGCGATTGACAAAGTGACTTTTGGTTATTTGAATGGCCGGCCAATTTGGGAAGTCAAATCTGGAAAGAGTTACTATATTGTCGATTTTGAAAAAAGGAAATTGCTGAGCAAGGAGGGGCTATGAAATTATCTAATCGAGTTTTAAAAATGGAAGAAAGTGTGACCTTGGCTGCAGCGGCCAGAGCCAAAGCTTTAAAGGCTGAAGGCAGAGATATTCTGTCGCTAACTCTTGGAGAGCCGGATTTTCCGACTCCTAAAAATATTCAGCAAGCAGCAGTGGCAGCTATTGAAGATGGAAAAGCTAGTTTCTATACAGTGGCTAGTGGTCTTCCTGAGTTAAAAGAAGCTATTGTTCAATACTTTGCAAACTACTACGGTTATGAAATCAAACCGAATCAAGTGACTGTGGCAACAGGAGCTAAGTTCTCCCTCTACACCTTCTTTATGAGTGTTCTTGATCCAGGTGATGAAGCAATTATTCCTACGCCTTATTGGGTCAGTTACGGCGATCAGATTCAGATGGCTGAAGGAGTCCCTATCTTTGTTCAAGCTACTGAGGAGAACGACTTTAAGGTAACTGTAGATCAATTGGAAGCTGTTCGGACTGACAAGACCAAGGTCTTGGTTCTGAATTCACCATCCAATCCGACGGGTATGATTTATACAGCAGAGGAACTTTTGGCTATTGGAAACTGGGCCGTGGAACATGATATTCTGATTTTGGCAGATGACATCTATGGACGACTGGTTTATAACGGCAATGAATTTACGCCAATTTCTAGTCTATCAGAGGCTATCCGCAAGCAAACAGTAGTTATCAATGGCGTTTCTAAGAGTTATTCCATGACCGGCTGGCGGATTGGCTATGCTGTTGGTGAACCAGAAATCATAGCTGCTATGAGCAAGGTTGCAGGTCAAACCACTTCCAATCCAACGACAGTTGCCCAGTATGCAGCTATTGAAGCCCTGACAGGTAGTCAAGAGACTGTTGAAATTATGCGTCAGGCCTTTGAAGAGCGTCTCAATACGATCTACCCACTTCTAGCTCAAGTGCCAGGTTTTGAGGTCATTAAGCCTCAAGGAGCCTTCTATCTCTTCCCTAATGTCAAAAAAGCTATGGAGATGAAAGGTTTTACAGATGTGACAGCCTTTACCACAGCTATTTTGGAAGAAGTTGGTGTGGCTTTGGTGACCGGAGCAGGATTTGGCGCTCCAGAAAATGTCCGTCTCAGCTATGCGACTGATCTGGAAACACTGAAGGAAGCGGTTCAACGCCTGCAGCAATTTATGGAGCGCTAAAGCATGAGGAGAATCTCCTGTTTTGCAATGTTGGCAGTCAGTTTGGTTTGCTTGACCGCTTGCTCTTTTGTTCATCCAGAGCAGAGGTGGACCACTGTTTCTCAGTCTAAGGAAGGAGAACCCTTTTATAAGTTACAAGTGTCTGGAAAAATGTACCAGATTCTATACAATGACAATGGTTCAGCTAGAAAAACCTGGCATTTAGATAATTATAATCCACTTGAAAATCTTGAGTGCCATACTCTTAATGAAGAAGAGATAAAAGGGTTAGACGGGGCGACAGCCAAGAGGGAGCTGTCTGGTCAAGGTTCGGCTAACTTTACTATGGTGTATGAACATTATTCAGGTAGTCAAAAAGAAATAAATTATTATCAAGTTGGAATAACTGCCGACAAGAATGGACAAATCAAACCTTCAGAAAGCAGTATGGTCTTAGTTAAGACTGAAAAGGTTGATTCTAAGTAAACATATAAATGAAAAGCAATTATATTTTTAAAATAGAGGATGGGCTTAAAGCCTGTCCTTTTTGCTTTTCTTCGACTCTAGCTGGTAAGAGGTTGTTTAAAGTGATAGAATAATTCTAAAAGCGTTTGTTCTAGGGCTTCCTTATGTAGAAGTTTAGAATGATGAACTATAACCTCAATATCAGTTAAAGTGTATCTAATATATGTTTTGATTTCTATTAGAAAGGAATGTGGCATGAAACGTAGTTTGATATTTTTAAACCTAATAATATGTTTGCTCCTATTGACGGCTTGTTCTTTCCTTAATGCTGAGCAAGGGTGGACAACTATTTCTGAATCAAAGTCTGGCGAATCTACTTATAGCTTACAAGCCAAGGGTAGACAGTACCGGATCCTTTTTGAAGAAAATGCATCAACCCGAATGGATTGGTACTTGAACGATTATCAACCAGGGTTAGAGTTAAAGTTACGAACTTTGAATAGCGAGCATTTGAAAAATTCTGTCGGTGGACCTTCAGAGCAGGAACTTTCTGGGAAGGGATATGCAGACTTTACTATGGTTTATGAGACTCGTTATAACCCTCAGATTGAGCAGACTTATTTTAAGGTACATATTGAAGTCAATGATAAGGGAGAGGTAAATACTAAGAAAAGTAGTATGGTTTATGAAAAGTCTGAGAAGCTTAAAAATAAGAAAGGAGACTGATTTTCTAAACAGCTGTTTTCTTTTTCTGATTTCTTATAGAATAGTATTTTTGGAAAAAGATAGCTTTTTAAAGAATTTTAAATTTTCGTCTCTTCAAGGATAGCTATTGCAATCGCTTTATGGTAAAATATAGAACAGATGTCCAAAAGATTTGTCTTGAAATAAAGTGACATTTAGCAACCAATCTAGGAGGCAGATATGATTGATCATTTTGAAATTAAGGTCAGAAATCTGCAAATTTCGAAAGACTTTTATATAAGTTTTCTTTCTCCTCTAGGCTATAAATTAGCTTTTAGAAGTAGCTCTCTACTCAGTTTTGTTGCTCCCAACAGCCCACATCCTGGTGGAGATTTTTGGTTGGGAGAGGGAGAGCAGTCTCCGATTCACTTTGCTTTTTTGGCAGAAAACCATGAGCAGGTTCAAGCTTGTTATGAGGCTGGTTTAAAGGCAGGGGGAAAAGACAACGGTGCGCCAAATTATCGGGGGAACCTTTCATCATATTATGCAGCCTTTGTCTTGGATCCAGATGGTAATAATGTCGAGGCAGTCTGTCATAAAGAATAAAAAATAGAAAAGAGAAAAAACGTGTCAAAGAAAATCGTAACAATTATTGATGTGAAAAATTATGTTGGTCAAGAAGTGACCATCGGTGCTTGGGTTGCCAATAAGTCAGGTAAGGGTAAGATTGCTTTCTTGCAACTACGTGATGGTTCAGCTTTTTTCCAAGGTGTAGCCTTCAAGCCTAATTTTATCGAGAAATTTGGTGAAGAAGTAGGACTTGAGAAATTTGATACTATCAAACGACTTAGCCAGGAAACATCTGTTTTTGTGACAGGGATCGTCAAGGAAGATGAGCGTTCAAAATTTGGTTATGAGCTGGATATCACAGATATCGAAGTAATCGGAGAGTCAAATGACTATCCAATCACACCAAAAGAACATGGGACTGACTTCCTTATGGATAATCGTCACTTGTGGCTCCGTTCTCGTAAGCAAGTAGCTATGATGCAGATCCGTAATGCCATTATCTACGCTACCTATGAATTCTTTGACAAGAATGGCTTTATGAAGTTTGACAGCCCAATCTTGTCAGGAAATGCAGCAGAAGACTCAACAGAGCTCTTTGAAACTGATTACTTCGGAACTCCGGCATACTTGAGTCAGTCAGGTCAGCTTTATCTGGAAGCAGGTGCTATGGCTCTTGGTCGCGTCTTTGACTTCGGTCCTGTATTCCGTGCCGAAAAATCAAAAACCCGTCGTCATTTGACGGAGTTCTGGATGATGGATGCAGAGTATTCATACTTGACGCATGATGAGTCACTTGACTTGCAAGAAGCTTATGTTAAAGCTTTGATCCAAGGTGTTCTTGACCGTGCTCCTCAAGCTTTGGAAACCTTGGAACGTGATGTAGAACTTCTGAAACGCTATATTGCAGAGCCTTTCAAACGTGTTAGCTATGATGAAGCGATTGACCTCTTGCAAGCGCATGAAAATGATGAAGATGCTGACTATGAGCATCTTGAACGTGGAGATGACTTCGGTTCACCACATGAAACATGGATTTCAAACTATTTTGGTGTACCAACCTTTGTCGTGAACTACCCAGCAGCCATCAAGGCTTTCTATATGAAACCAGTTCCTGGAAATCCAGACCGTGTCCTCTGTGCAGACTTGCTTGCTCCAGAAGGCTACGGTGAAATCATCGGTGGTTCTATGCGTGAGGAAGACTACGATGCCCTCGTTGCTAAGATGAATGATCTTGGTATGGATACGACAGAATATGAATTTTACTTGGATCTTCGTAAGTATGGAACAGTTCCACATGGTGGCTTCGGTATCGGTATCGAGCGTATGGTAACCTTTGTAGCAGGTACTAAGCATATCCGTGAAGCCATTCCATTCCCACGTATGCTGCACCGTATTAAACCGTAAATTGAATCAAACGCCCATGTGGCGTTTTTTCAAGATTGAACAATGAAATAATCCAAAATATAGAATTTTAGAGAAAGAAGAGGTAGGAGTCATGTAAACAGCAGATTAACAAGTGACAAAGGATAGAAATTAGAAAACACTTGTTAAAGGGGAAAATATGTTTAAAAGAAGTTATCGGAAAAATATCGGCCTGATGGCCGGAGTAGAATTTTTTGCCTTTCTAGGCATTACCAGTTTTTGGATTTTATTTCTAAGTCAAAACGGCATGTCCCTTTGGCAGATTGGGCTTTTGGAAAGTATTTTCCATGCGACTAGTGTCATCTGTGAAATTCCTTCTGGGATGTTGGCGGATCGCTTTTCCTACAAGACCAATCTTTATCTGAGCCGAATAGCCGGGATTGTGTCTTCGATTCTTATGTTAGCTGGGCAGGGGAACTTCTGGGTCTATGCACTGGCTATGGTGATTAGTGCTTGGTCCTATAATTTTGATTCGGGGACAAGCGCAGCCATGGTTTATGATTCGTCTGTGGAGGCCGGACTCAAGGAACGTTACCTGTCCATCTCCAGTTTTATGTCGGGGGTGGCTGAAGCGACTCGGTCTTTGGGAACGGTCTGGGCTGGATTTTTTGTCCATGGACAATTGCATCTGACCTACTATATCATGATTGGCACCTCTATCGTCGTTCTTTTCTTGACCTGGATGCTGAAAGAGCCAAGTGTCAAAGCAGAGAAAGCAGAACGCCTGACTATGAAAAAGATTATCTGGGCAGTCAAAGAGGAGTTGCAGAGAAATCCCAGCCTTTTTATCTGGATGATTCTTTCTCAAATCATCGGAACACTGATGTGTATGTTTTATTTTTACTATCAAAATCAATTGCCCGACTTAAAAGATTGGCAGATTTCGGTAGTCATGCTGATTGGCAGTGCTTTGAATATCTTAGCTGCCTATCTGGCGAGTGTGATTGGAAAGAAGTATTCTGCCTTGAAACTTTTTCCTTCAGTAGTTCTTCTAACTGGAGTGACTTACCTGTTTTCCTATTTTGGAACACCAGTCATCTATATTTTGATTTATCTAATCAGCAACGCCTTGTATGCACTCTTTCAGCCGATTTTTGACAACGATTTGCAAAAGCAGTTGCCAAGTGAAGTGCGGGCGACCATGCTTAGTGTCTATTCTATGATGTTCAGCCTTAGTATGATTGTCATCTTCCCTGTGACGGGCTGGTTGATTGATCACTTTGGTTTTGACTGGACGTTTATAGTTTTAGGCGGCTTCTTATTTGCTGTAACTCCATTTTTGCATATGGGGCTAAAGAAAATAAGCCAGAGTTTACAAGAAGTCTAATATCAATGTTCTCTTTCTGCTGGTCAGAAGGAGAATATTTTTTACTCTTTGAAAATTATGGTAAAATAAATACAGTTTAATGGAGAAGTAGGCAGTATGAAAGATTTATTGAAATATTTCAAGGGCTATATCAGGGAGTCTTTGCTGGGCCCCTTGTTCAAGCTTTTGGAAGCCAGTTTTGAACTACTGGTTCCGATTTTGATTGCGGGGATTGTGGATGAGACCATTCCTAGACACGACAGCTCCCATCTCTACTGGATGGTTTTTCTTTTGATGGGATTGGCTGCTCTGGGTGTGGTGGTAGCAGTGGTGGCCCAGTATTATTCGTCAAAGGCAGCAGTGGGCTTTACTCGTCAGATGACAGGTGACCTATATCAAAAGATTCTGCGCTTGCCCAAGGCTAGTCGGGATGAGCTGACGACTTCTAGCTTGGTGACTCGACTGACGAGTGACACCTATCAGATCCAGACGGGCATCAATCAATTTCTTCGTCTCTTCCTGCGGGCGCCTATCATTGTTTTTGGCTCCATCATCATGGCCTTTACTATCAGTCCAGTCATTACCTTGTGGTTTTTGCTCATGGTAGCAATTTTAACGGCTATTATCGTTTTCATGTCTCGTCTGATGAATCCCCTCTATGCCAAGATTCGTCAGCTGACTGACCAGCTAGTCAATCTGACTCGTGAGCAGCTACAGGGCATGCGGGTTATACGAGCTTTCGGTCAGACCCAGCGTGAGATTCAGAGTTTTCGCAATCGCAACGAGCTCTATAAAACCTGGCAAATCAGGACGGGAGCTCTGGCTAGTCTGATTAGTCCTCTGACCTTTCTTACGGTCAATGGTACCCTGATTGCTGTGATTTGGCAGGGGAATACCTTTATCGGCAAGGGCTTGTTGACTCAGGGAATGCTAGTGGCCTTGGTCAATTATTTATTGCAGATTTTGGTGGAATTGCTCAAGCTAGCTATGCTAGTCAATTCTCTCAATCAAAGCTATATCAGTGCAGGTCGCATTAGTCAAGTCTTCGAGCAAGCAGAAGAAGATGTCCTGCAGGAATTAGTGCAGGAAACAGCTCTGCCAAATCAAGCCATTAAAGTCCAGCAGGTCAGCTTTTCCTATCCCAATGCGGCTAGTCCAGCCTTGACTGGTCTGACTTTTGATTTGAAAAGAGGTCAGACTTTAGGTGTTATTGGCGGGACAGGTTCAGGGAAGTCTACTCTAGTCCAGCTGCTGGCTCATCTTTATCCTGTGGCTGCTGGTCAGTTGACCATCTTTTCCCAAGGACGCAGTCCTAAAAATCTCAGCGAATGGCGGTCTTGGATCAGTCTGGTGCCTCAGAAGGCGGAGCTTTTCCAAGGAACTGTTCGTTCCAATCTGACCTTGGGCATGTCAAGCAAGCCAACAGACGCAGACTTGTGGCAGGCTTTAGAGATTGCTCAAGCGGCGGACTTTGTCTCTCAGAAGGAAGGTGGCTTGGATGCGACTGTAGAGGCCTTTGGTCGGAATTTTTCTGGCGGTCAGCGTCAGCGTTTAACCATTGCCAGAGCTGTCTTGCGGAGAGCGCCTTTCTTGGTTTTAGATGATGCAACCTCTGCTCTGGACTATCTGACAGAGGCAAGACTCTTGCAGGCTATCAAGAATGAATTGACAGAGACCAGTCTGGTCTTGATCTCTCAGCGGACCAATAGCTTGCGCTCAGCAGATCAAATTTTAGTCCTAGATAAGGGAGAACAGGTGGCTCTTGGTCGCCATGAGGAACTCTTAGTCAGCTCTGCCATTTACCGAGAAATCCATCATTCACAGCATAGTCAAGGAGAGGAGGGTAATCATGAAGCATAAGACATCACCTAGCAGCTTGAGGCGTTTGACTCAAGACTTGCTACAGGCGCGCTGGCTCTTTCTCCTAGCTAGTCTGGGAACGGTGGCTCAAGTGGCTCTATCTGTTCTTCTCCCAGTTTTAATCGGGAATGCGGTTGATAGTGTTCTTCTTCCTCAAGCAGAGCAGCATTTGATGCCGATTTTGGGTCAGATGTTGTTGGTCATCTTAGCCAATACTCTGATTCAGTGGCTTAATCCCTTGGTCTATAATCAGCTGGTCTATCGCTATAGCCGGCAGCTCTGTCAAAGCGTCATCAAGAAAGTTCATTATCTGCCTTTGGCTTATCTGGATCGGCAGGGAACCGGCGACTTGGTTAGTCGGGTGACGACGGACTTGGAGCAGCTTAGCAATGGCCTGCTTATGGTTTTCAATCAATTTTTTGTGGGTTTGCTGACAATCTTAGTGACCATCATTAGTATGGCTCAGTTGGACTTTTTCCTCTTGCTTTTGGTTCTGCTTTTGACACCCCTTTCTCTCTTCTTAGCTCGCTTTATTGCTAGAAAAAGTTTTAGCTTTTTCCAACGGCAGACGCAGGCAAGAGGAGCGCAGACCCAGCTGATTGAGGAAAGTCTGACCCAGGAAAGTCTGATCCAGGCTTTTAATGCTCAGGAGCAGTTTGATACAGCTTTTACTCGCAGTAATCAAATCTATGCAGACTATTCGCAGGCGGCTATTTTCTATTCTTCGACGGTCAATCCTTCGACTCGTTTTATCAATGCCCTGATTTATGCTTTGATTGTAGGCTTTGGGGCTGTCCGAATCATTCAGGGAACAGGCTTTACGGTTGGGCAGCTGGTAACTTTTCTCAACTACGTCAACCAGTACACCAAGCCTTTCAATGATATATCGTCTGTCATGTCGGAATTGCAAAGTGCTTTAGCTTGTGCGGAGCGAATTTACAGCGTTTTGGACCAAGAAGAAATAGCAGAGTCAGGTCAAGAAATTCTTCAGTCTGAAGATGTCAAAGGACAGATTAGCTTTGAGCATGTGGCTTTTGGCTATGACCCTGGCAAAGAGCTGATTCAGGATTTGAATATAAGGATTCCAGCAGCTAGCAAGGTCGCAATTGTCGGGCCAACTGGTGCTGGTAAGTCAACCCTGATCAATCTCCTCATGCGCTTTTACAATGTAGACAGTGGTCTTATTTCGCTAGACGGTACTCCCATCACGCATTACACCAGAGCCTCTTATCGCCAGCAGTTTGGTATGGTACTGCAAGAGACTTGGCTCAAGACGGCGACCATTCACGACAACATAGCCTTTGGCCGGCCAGACGCTAGCCGAGAAGAGGTCATTGCAGCTGCTAAGGCAGCCAATGCTCATTTCTTTATCCAGCAGCTTCCTCAGGGTTATGACACCTATCTGGCGGATGCCGGGGACTCCCTGTCTCAAGGTCAGCGGCAGCTCTTGACTATTGCCCGTGTCTTCTTGGCTGTTCCTAAAATCCTAATCTTGGACGAGGCGACTTCCTCTATTGATACCCGAACAGAAGTTTTGATTCAGGAGGCTTTCAGCAAGCTCATGGTGGGACGGACTAGCTTTATCATCGCCCACCGTCTGTCTACTATTCAAAATGCTGACATCATCCTCGTCATGGTAGATGGCAATATCGTCGAACATGGTAATCACCAGGAGCTCATAGATGCCAAAGGTGTTTATTACCAAATGCAGACGGCGCAGGAGTAGAAGGGGAGCTTTATTAAAGTTCACAGATTGATGCTAAACAAAACTAAAAGAGTTGGAATTTCCAACTCTTTTTGCTTATAGTTCAACGTCTTCTAACCCTGTCTCTGTCAGTCGATAAATCTTCTGGCAGACTTCTTTGAGAAAGATACGATCGTGGGAGACAGCGATAATGGCGCCAGGATAGGTCGCCAAAAGCTGGCGAACCTGAGGCTGAGAGGTGGGAGAGAAGTTGCGGGTTGGCTCGTCCAGAAGGAGGACATTGGGACGGTCTAAGACTAGTTTGAGCAGAAGGAGCTTGGCTTTTTGGCCACCAGAAAGCTGCCCAATCGGGTGGCGAGCCTCGTCGCGCGTGAACTGGAGACTAGCTAGATGAGTCAGGATTTTCTCCTCCTGAGCCTTGTCGCCAGAGGGAGCCAGAAAGTCCAAGGGACTGCTTCCATCAGTTAGCAAGTCGCCATAATGCTGGGGCATGTAGCCTACTAGCATATCTGTCCGCTCACGCAGGATCTTCCATATTTCCTTAAGCAGAGTAGATTTGCCTGCACCATTAGCACCAATCAGTCCGATTTTTTCCTGACCGCAGACCTCCAGAGTCAGGTTCTCCGCCAGTTGTCGTTCGTTTGTTTCCAGTTTCATTCCTTCTAATTTCAGGATTCTTTTGGTCAATGGCAGAGCTTCTATATCTGAGAAGTGAAGACTGATGGCATCTTCCTGTGTTGGGATTTCAGTCATTTCAGCGCCTGCCTTTTCAAATCGTTTGCCCTGCGAGAGAATATTTTTCATCTTCTTAGCCACCAGTCGACCTGCAGTAGCGTCATGAGTGTTTCGTAAAGTATGCTCCACACTCTGCTTAACCCGTCGGTGTTTTTCCATAGTCTTAGCGTGTTCTTCTCGCTCTTTTCGTGCTAGTTGCCCTTGTTTTTCAAAAGCCTCCTGACGCTGATGGCGATAATTTTCATAGTCCAGACTTTTGACGCTGGTTCTAGCTTCCTGCTTCTTTTTGATTCGCTCCAGATGAACAATCTTGGTCGCGGCTTGAGCGAGAAAGTGCTCGTCGTGAGAGACGAAAAGGACCGTTCTCTGGCTGTGGCTGATAAAGTTTTCCAGCCAAGTTAGAGTTTCGAGATCAAGGTCATTAGAGGGCTCGTCAAGAAAGAGAATGTCCCAATCACTGGCTAGTTTCTTGATGAGTTGGACCTTGAGCTTTTCTCCTCCAGATAGGCTAGAGAGCTGCTGCTGGCTAGCAAAACGCTGGCTGTCAAAGTTGAGCTCTCCCGCATAGCGATAGAGCTTGGCATAGTCCAGCTCGGTCTCAAAATCAGCAAAGAAATAGTCATTGAGCGTCAGTTGGGCATCCTCTGAAGGCAGCTGCTGGGGCAGATAAACAGCAGCAGTATAGGACTTATCAATCTGTCCACTGTAGCTGACATAGGAACTGACCAGTCGCTCGTCAAGTAGGAGCTTGAGCAAGGTGGACTTGCCATTGCCCTCCTCACCAATAATAGCGATCTTGTCTCCTTGATTGACAGTCAGTGACAAATCTTTGACTAACTCTTTCAGATCTTTTAGGTGGGTAATCGTTAGATTTCTTATTTGAAGCATAGATGTCTCCTTCATTTTTAAAACAAAAAACAGCTCTGCTTTATTTAGCAGAGCTGTTTTTTATTGCACAAATCAGACACAGGAGTGTCTAAGTAGGATTATTCGTCTATAGGCTTCCAGCTTGCACTGTCATAGGAGCGACAGGATTAAACTAAAGATAAGCAAATAGAAGCTAGAAAGCACAAAAAATGAACATCCCGCGGATATGCAGAAACATGACAAAATCTACTAAATAAAGTTTCCTTTAAAAAATAGACTTAATTTTTCATGTCTCCGTGTACCTCCGAAATAGTTCTGCCTTAAGTCTAGCAGAAGGAGCTAAGAAAGTCAATAGAAAAGAAGGCTGAGACAGGATATCCCAACCTCGATTGCGTTTTTATATTATAAGCTTGTAGAATGTTTGGGTTGGACCTTTTGATCAGGGTAGATATGGTTAATGGCATTGTTGACAGCAGTAGGTGCCTCACCGAGTCCAGTCGCAATTAAGTCGATCTTACCTTCGTAGCTGCAACAATCTCCAGTAGCATAGATACCTGGTACGGAGGTTTCTTGCTTGCTATTGACCAAAATCTTGTGACGGTTGAGTTCCAAGCCCCAATCTTTGAGATTGCCGACAGAGGATTTAAAACCGTAATTGACAAAGAGATGATCTAGAGGTAAAAGCTGACTTTCCTCTCCCTTGACCTGGCTGATTTCCAAGTGGGTAATTTTGCCATTTTCACCGACCAATCGACTGGGTACAAATGGTGTCTTAATCTCAACGCTGGAAGCCTTGAGTTCCTCCACACTATGCTCCAAAGCCCGGAAGTTGTCCCGACGATGAACCAGGCTGGTTTTTGCGATTTTTTCAAAAGCTAGTGCCCAGTCAACAGCCGAGTCGCCGCCTCCCAGAACAACAACCTTTTTGCCAGCGTACTGGCTGATATTTGACACATGATAGTGGAGGTTGCTGTAGCTTTCAGCATCATCTAGCTCCAAAGCTCTTGGTTTAAAGGCGCCACCTCCCATGGCAATGATAATGGTTTTGGTCTGATGCTTCGCTTTAGAAGTCGTAATAGTGAAGCCCTCTTCGCCTTTCACGATATCCAGCACTGTTTCGTTGAGACAAATCTCAGTCTGGAAAGTCTCCAGCTGCTCAATTAGACGCTGTGTCAACTCTTCGCCAGTTAGATTGGTAAAGCCAGGGACATCCAGAATCTTCTTCTCTGGATAGAGAATGGCTGGCTGACCGCCCAGCTGAGGCAGGGAATCAATAATTTTAACCTTGGCTTGGCGCAGATGAGCATAAAAAGCTGCGAATAGGCCAACTGGACCACCGCCGACAATCGTAATATCATACAGTTCAGACATAATTTTCCTCAATCTTTTTTAAAATAAACTAGCATTATTGTACCACAAAAAGGGGGAGAAATGTAAGTGAGTAAGTTTACCTAATATTAAAAGCCCCTGATGGGGCTTGAAATTAGATAGCAAATAAATCATTGAGGTTTTCAGCCAGCGTCGGGTGGGTAAAGATTTGCTTGCTCAAGTAAGTGTAAGGAATCTTATTATCCATGGCTACAGTCAGGATATTGATAATTTCCTGAGCTCCAGCTGAGAAGATAGTCGCTCCAACAATTTCCTTGGTTTCAGTGTTGACAACAGCCTTGAAGGCACCGCGTAAGTCAGCATTGACATGTCCGCGAGGCATTGCTGCGACTGGAATCTCCTTAACTGCAATCGGCAGTCCTTGCTCTTGCGCTTCCTTTTCAGTCAATCCGATTTGAGCCAAAGGCGGTGTGATGAACATGCTAGTAGGGACGTTTTTACGGTCTTCTAGTGTGTAGCTGCCATCCCCAGCCAGATAGCTATAAAGGATACGGAAGTCATCCAGTGAGATATAAGTGAACTGGAGACCGCCATTGACATCACCCGCTGCAAATACACCAGGTACAGATGTTTCCAAGTGTTTATCAACCTTGATAGCTCCGCGTTCTGTCAGCTCAATGTCAGTATTTTCCAAGTGAAGTGGCTCAATATTCGGTTTGCGTCCAGTAGCATAGAGCAGGGCGTCAAAGCGGAATTCTCCATCCTCTGTCACAACGACAACTTCATCACCATCATTTTTGACCTGTGTGGTACGAACATTTTGTAAGAGCTGGATTCCGTCTTCTTCCATGTACTTCTTAGCTAGAGTAGCGATAGAAGATTCTACTCGAGGGAGAAAGACAGGTGCAGCATCCAGTACAGTTACTTGACTGCCCAATTTGTTGTAGAGTCCAGCAAATTCTAGGCCGATATTACCGCCACCTAGAACTCCTAAGCGTTTAGGAAGTTCTTTCAGGTTTTGGATACCTGTTGAATCGTAAACATTTTTAGTATCAGTCAATCCAGGAATCGGTAGGACATTGGAAACAGCACCAGTATTGATGACAATAGTCTCAGCAGTCAGTTCCTCTTTTTCATCACCAGCTGTGATTTCGATGACTTTGTTGGAAAGGAAATGAGCTTCCCCATCGATAATGTCGACACCAGCACCGCTAACTCCTGCATAGTTTTTACTATTAAGGCGGCTAGTTACAGCATTCTTTTCAGCTATGACTTGGTCAAAAGTTAAGCCCTTTTCAGCTGCGACTAAGAGAGTTTTGGTTGGGATGCAGGCGATATTGATACAGGTTCCCCCATACATAGCCTTGCTTCGCTCAATCAAAGCAACTTTTTTTCCTTGGGTTGCCATTTTAGCAGCCAATGTTTTACCAGCCTTACCAAAGCCGATAACAATCAGATCATAAGTTAACATAATTTACCTCCATTTTTCAAAAAGATTGTATCACATCTAGTCAGAAATTGCTGATTTCTGCTACGCCTATTTTATTTATGCTCTTTATTTGACATTTAAAAGTGATATGTATACGTTTTGAGCAATATTTTCCTTTCATGTTGATTTCTATGTTATACTGATTAAATTAGGTTTTAAAAGAAGGAGGACAAGATGTCTATATTTACTATTATTTCAGCAATTTTAGTTTCTTTAGAATTTTTTTATATCATGTATTTGGAGACATTTGCAACAGCTTCAAAAATAACAGCTCGAGTCTTTAACATGACTCAGGAGGAGCTTGAGAGGGAATCGGTTAACACTCTTTTTAAAAACCAAGGAGTCTATAATGGTTTGATTGCTGTCTTGGTTTTACTAGCTGTTTTTACCCAAGATTCTTTTTGGATGGCTATCTTTATGATTTACATTATCTTAGTGGCGGCCTATGGAGCATTGACTAGTGATCCGAAAATCTTGCTTAAGCAGGGAGGATTAGCTATACTGACCTTAATCAGTTTATTTTTCTAAAAAGAGTGGGAGTATTTTATTTCTCACTCTTTTTTGCATAAGGATTGACTTTTTAATTAGACAAGTGTAGAATAAAGATGAGAATAGAATATAGAAAGACGGGAAGACTATGAAAACATCCATTAAACGTTTGCCTGACGGAGAATTTACTATTTTAAAAGTAATTTGGCAATTGCCAAACCCAACAACTTCTGCCCAAATTATGGAAAAACTGGGCGAAGATAACCATTGGAAACCCCAGACCCTGTTAACTGTCTTAGCTCGCTTAACGGAAAAAGGCTTTTTAGAAAGTGTCCGTAAGGGACGTGAAAGACAGTATACGGCCATTATCTCAGAAGATGAATACCTAGAAGTAGAAACTTCAGATTTTCTAAAGCGTTATAGTGGTCATTCCATGGGGGGCCTTGTTAAAACTCTCTTTTCATCTAATTCTTTGTCAGACAATGAATTAGACGAGTTGAGGAGTTTACTTGATCAGAATAAATAAGTGGAGTCATCACCATGAAGCAATTCCTTTTATCTTTTTTGTTAACCAGTCTTACTACCTCGATTTTAGTAATCCTACTTAGTTTACTTTTTGCGCTTTTTAAGACGCGGGTTTCAGCCCGAGCAAAATATGTCATTTGGTTTTTGGTTTTGCTGAGTTTTCTCTTCCCATTTCGTCCTCAGTTTGGTTCAGGTTTGATTCGGATGAATGCAGGATCAACGATCAATACAGTGGCTACACAGGTTCCTTCAGGAACAGCACAAGTAGCTTCTCAAGTTACTGAAAAAACGATTCAGCCCAATCTGTGGCAAAGTTTTCTAAATTTGCCTTGGTTCGAGATTCTTATTGCAATATGGTTGCTAGGCTTTGTCTTTAGCATCGCTCGATATGCTTATTCCTATATTCTTTTTAGAAAGATGCTAAAACGATGGGGGACTCCCGTTGAAGATGAAGAAGCTCTGGCCCAATTACAAAAGATCCAAGAAGAGATGGGAATTAAAAATAAGGTTCGCCTGCTTCACTATCCTATGTCACAAAGTCCTATGCTAATTGGCTTCAGAGATATATTGATTGTATTACCAGAGTCTGACTACACTGAGGAAGAGTTGCAACTTGTTTTCAGACATGAATTGACGCACTACAAACACTATGATGTCTTGATTAATCTTTTAGCGATCCTTGTTAAAAGTCTTCATTGGTTTAATCCAATAGTTCGTCTAGCTTGTCGTGAAACTCAAGAAGTAGGAGAAATGTATTGTGATTATGATGTCTTAAATGATCAAGATATGCATTACCGGACTTTTTATGGAGAGACAATTTTAACTATGATTGATCGCAGTAAAAAGACGCCGATTGCTTTGACGACCTGCTTTTACTCTGAAAAATTTAATCTAAAGAGACGGATTGTCAGCATTATGGATAGTCGTCTACCTAAGAAGTTATTGTCAACCGTTTTTGTAGTAGCCGTTTCAGTTCTCTTGCTTTTGACTAGCTCGGTCTTTGCTATTGAAACTTCTGCAATTAATGTTCAAAAAACGCAGAAAGTAATCAATAAAAAAGTATCTAAAGAATTTAGTCAAGACCAGGCTTTGGCTGTTGCCTTGAAAGATTTAGGTCTTGGCGAAAAAGATATTAAAAATTTAAAGATTGTTCGAGATAAGGACAATTACCAAATCTATTTTTCTCACGGTCAAACTGCCCATGAGCTTCTAATCAATGCAAAGAATGGAAAAGTTTTAAAATCTAAACAACACACTGTAGTCGAAAAGACTGTAACAGTTGAGAAAGAAGTCCCAAGTTCGAATCATACTTCAACAGATACTAATCAGCCAGCTGTGACAACCCATAGTAGTAGTCCAAGTGTCACAACAGTTCCATCACCAAGTAAGAGTCAGACTTCATCTTCTCGAGATGATGACGATAAAGACGCCGATGATGATAAGGATGACGATGATGATTAAAATTAACTCTATCTATTTAGGTTTGATATGAACCTAAATAGATAGAGTTTTATATTTTTTAAAAAATCTCTTGACAAACAAAAACTACAAGTGTAGAATATAACTATAAACGACAAATGTAGAAATAAAATTTTTAGGTTTTGAGCAGTTGCTCTCTTTCTTTTAAATCATTAAACTACATTTGTAGAATAAAAAAGGAGAATCCCCATGAAACAAAAGAAGATTCAAACAAACTTTCAGCGTATCGAGACTAAGTATATCTTAGACCGGGCCACATTAGAGCGTTTAGAGGCTGAGATGGCTCCTTATCTTATTGCTGATGACTATGCAACATCAACTATAACAAATATCTATTTTGATAATGATGATTTTCAGATGATTCAAGATTCGATTGCTCGCAAAGGTGGGCGTGAAAAGTTACGTATGAGAACTTATGCAGAGCAACCTACAGATGATTGTCAAGTTTTCTTAGAAATTAAGAAAAAGTCTGAAGAAGTTGGATTTAAGTATCGGCTAATCTCTAATCCAGTTTCGGTTGTAAATTTCATTGAAAATGGATTAGTTGATGCGACTATTTCTGATGATCGAGTGAAGGCAGAAGTAGTCGCATTACAAGAACGCTATCTAGATTTAAAACCAAAAATGGTGATTAGCTATGATCGTTATTCTATGAAGGGATTAGAGGATAAGAAGGTGCGTGTGACCGTTGATTCAAATATTCGATATAGAGATTATGATGTTGAGTTGACTTCTGGACGCTATGGCTGGCCTTTGCTAGAAGATGGAAAAGCCATTATGGAAATTAAGGTCCCTGGTCAATATCCTCAATGGATGGCTGGTATTCTTAATAAATTTGGTCTCATGGATCAATCCTTCTCAAAATATGGCAAAGCATACCTACAGACAAAAGAAAGATTAAGCCACACAGTCAAGTCTTAAGGAGATCTCAATGCTCAATCAGTTATTTAATAGTATTTATTCCTCGGCTGAAGTGAAAATTAATCCCTTAGCTCTGATTTTTTCAATGATCACAAGCTTGATTTTAGGGATTGTTTTAGCCAAGGTATATAAACGTCAAACGATTTATACAAAAGAATTTGTGATTACATTGTCTCTGTTACCTGCTATTATTTCTATTATCATTTTCCTAGTGAATGGCAATTTAGGTACCAGTGTTGCTGTAGCGGGAACTTTTAGTTTGATTCGCTTTCGATCTGCTGCAGGAGGATCAAAAGAGCTCTTGGCAGTCTTTATGGCAACAGCCATCGGAATTACAACAGGGATGGGATTTGTTGCTTTAGCTGTCGTTTTTACCCTATCAATTTCCTTTGTTTGGTTGATTTTTGAAAAAATGAATTTTACTTCTGTTAGCCAGACAAGACGATATGTGGAAATGAGGGTTCCAGCTAATTTTGATTATGAATTGCTCTTTGAAGCTATTTTTTCAGCTAACTGTAAAAGTGTTGAAATGACATCAATTGAAGCAGCTGAAAAGCAATTGATCAAGTTGGAATACGTCATTGATTTATTACCGGAGATAAGTGATAGTAAGCTCATGCAGCAGTTTCTCGTCTATGATAAGGTTTTGTCGATGACTATTTCCAAAGCTGCTAAAAAGAAAAAAACATTGTAAAGTGAATTTTAGAGTAATTTTTTGAAATCTCAAAAAGAACAGACACATAGTATTCAATAAAAACTTGACATGAATTCCCTAATATGATATCATTAACTAGATTCTGAACTTGAAGGGAGTGAAAAACATGTCAAAAACAGTAGTACGTAAGAACGAATCTCTTGATGACGCTCTTCGCCGTTTCAAACGCGCTGTTACTAAAGCTGGTACTCTTCAAGAAACACGCAAACGTGAATTCTATGAAAAGCCTTCTGTAAAACGTAAACGTAAATCAGAAGCAGCTCGTAAGCGCAAGAAATTCTAATTGAAATAAAAAACAGCCCTTAGGCTGTTTTTTGTTAAAGAGCTATTGCGTTATTGTAGGAATGCAATAAAAAAACCTGAACATATACTTTCAGGTTTTTCGTTATATTATTTTTTTTCAAGCAAAGCTTTGATTTCTTGAAGTACTTCAAGTTCAGTTGGAGCTGGTTCTTCTTCGACAACTTCTTCTTGTTTTTTACCGAAGCTTTGAGCTTTTTCAGCAGCCTTAACAATGAAGAAAAGAACTGTTCCGATAACAAGGAAGTTAATAACCGCACTTAGGAAGTTACCATAGGCAATACCGTTCCAAGATAATTCAGCAATTTTATCTACACCAGCAGCGCTCAAGGCTGGGTTTAAAATAAGTGGTGTGATAATGTCATTTACTAATGAAGTAACAATTGCACCAAAAGCAGCACCAATGATAACAGCAACAGCTAGGTCAACTACGTTGCCACGAAGTAAAAAGCTTTTTAACTCTTTTAACATAGAAACATCTCCTTTTTTTTAATCAGTCTCTATTATAATGAAAATAACAACCTTTTGCAAGTGGTTGGTTTTATAGGATTGTTAAATTTTCATGTCTATCTTTTAAAGTATATTTATTTGTAAATCTGTAGCTGATATTTTACTTTTTTGTTAATTTATTATAAAATATAACATAGTATTCTATGGTAAATTGGAGGTATTGTCGGGTGATTGATAAAGAAATCATTTCTGATATTAAAAACAGCGTCAATATCGTCGAAGTCATAGGAGAAGTTGTTGCTCTGACTAAGGCTGGACGCAACTTTCTTGGACTATGTCCATTTCATGGAGAAAAGACACCTTCCTTTAATGTCGTTGAAGATAAGCAGTTTTACCACTGTTTTGGTTGCGGCAAGTCGGGAGATGTTTTTAAGTTTATCGAAGAATATCGTGGCGTTTCATTTATGGAAGCCGTCCAAATAATTGCTGAACGATCGGGTATTCAACTTGCAGTTGATAAAAATGATCTATCCCAACCAAAAAGACAACACCCGCATCAAGCTCTCTATGATATTCATACTGAGGCTGCGAAATTTTATCACGCTGTCTTGATGACGACCAAGATGGGAGAAGAAGCTAGAACTTATCTTTACAAACGTGGATTGACTGATGAGATCATTAAGCATTTTCAGATTGGTTTAGCCCCTAGTGAGGGCAACTATCTTTATCAGAGTATGGTTGGAAAATTTGATGAAGCAACCATTATGAATTCAGGTCTTTTTAATCTAGCAGAGAGTAATCTAGTTTATGATGCTTTTCAAAATCGTATCATGTTTCCCTTGGCTAATGATAATGGCCAGGTAGTGGCATTTTCCGGAAGGATTTGGAAAGAATCTCCTCAGACTGATGGTCATCAAGCTAAGTATAAAAATAGTCGCAGCACAGCTATTTTCAATAAGAGTTACGAACTCTATCATTTGGACAAGGCAAAACCAACCATAAAGAAAAGTCATGAAGTCTATCTGATGGAAGGATTCATGGATGTCATTGCTGCTTACCGGGCAGGGATAGAAAATGCAGTCGCATCAATGGGGACGGCCTTGACACATGAACATGTTCAGCATCTTAGCAAGTATTGTAAAAAGGTCATCTTATCTTACGATGGTGATAAGGCTGGACAGGCAGCAACTGTTAAAGCTTTGGATGAATTAAAAGACTTGGCTGTTGAGATTGTCTCTATTCCAGATCAGATGGATCCAGATGAATTTGTTCAAAAAAATTCTCCTGAAGAACTACAACATTTGCTAACCAAAACTCGGATAAGTGATGTGGAGTTTCTAATTCGCTATCTGAAACCGGAAAATACAGAGAATTTGCAGGCTCAGATTGAATTTGTTGAGAAAATGGCTCCGATCATTGCTCAGACCTCATCAATTACGGCGCAGAATTCTTATATTTATATGCTGGCAGAGCTTCTACCAGACTTCGATTACCAGCAAGTTGAGCAGGCTGTTAACAATAGTCGCTTAAGTAGTCGACAGAGTCAGCAAGAACAGGTTTATCAACAGCCTCATTTTCAGACAAATCTTCCGCTTTCTAAGCAAGTGTCTCGTTTAGTAAAAGCTGAGAATCACCTTCTTAATCGAATGATTGAATATCCTATTGTTTTAAATGATTACCGTTTGAGAGAAGATTTTCAGTTTGCAACACCTGAATTACAGATTCTATACCAGATACTTTGCGAAAATGGTGAAGTGACATCACAAGATTTGTCCGAGCAATCAGATGGGGTCCAGCAAGCCTGGTATCGTATTTTAGAAGAAGATTTACCTAGCGAAATTGCGGATAATGAATTGGCAGAAGTAGAGTCTATCAGAGATAAAGAATTGCTCCGTAAGGAAAATCAAATAATTGGGAAAAAAGTTCGAGAAGCATCTCATAATGGTGATGTTGATACGGCTATTGAAGAACTGGAGCGCTTGATCGCTCAGAAAAGAAGAATGGAGTAGGAATGGCTACAAAACAAAAAGAAGTAACAACATTTGACGTACAAGTTGCAGAATTTATTCGAAACCATAAAAAAACTGGTACGGCAATTGATGATGAAATTAATGATAAATTGATTATTCCTTTTACCTTAGATGCAGATGGTATCGAAGATCTATTGCAACGTATCCAAGATGCAGGGATCTCTATCACAGATAAAGAAGGGAATCCAAGTGCACGTGTTTTACACAACGAAGAGGAAGAAGCAGAGCTGACTGATGAAGAACTTTTAGGTAGCAATTCAGCTAAAGTCAACGATCCTGTTCGTATGTACTTGAAAGAAATTGGAGTCGTTCCACTTTTGACAAACGAAGAAGAGCAAGAATTGGCAATCTTGGTAGAGCAGGGAGATACTGAGGCTAAGCAACGTTTGGCTGAAGCCAACCTTCGCTTGGTAGTTTCTATTGCAAAGCGTTATGTTGGACGTGGCATGCAGTTCCTTGACTTGATCCAAGAAGGAAATATGGGCTTGATGAAGGCTGTTGACAAGTTTGACTATACCAAAGGATTTAAGTTTTCAACATATGCAACTTGGTGGATCCGTCAGGCCATTACTCGTGCGATCGCTGACCAAGCTAGAACAATCCGAATTCCAGTTCACATGGTAGAAACGATTAACAAGCTAGTTCGTGAGCAACGTAATCTCTTGCAAGAATTAGGTCAAGATCCAACACCTGAGCAGATTGCTGAGCGTATGGATATGACACCAGATAAGGTTCGTGAGATTCTTAAGATTGCTCAGGAGCCAGTTTCGCTGGAAACACCTATCGGTGAGGAAGATGATAGCCATCTGGGTGACTTTATCGAAGACGAAGTAATTGAAAATCCAGTTGATTACACAACTCGTGTTGTTCTTCGTGAGCAGTTGGATGAAGTTTTAGACACCCTTACAGATCGTGAAGAAAATGTTCTTCGTCTGCGTTTTGGTTTGGATGATGGTAAAATGCGGACCTTGGAAGATGTTGGTAAAGTCTTCAATGTGACCCGTGAACGCATCCGCCAAATTGAAGCTAAAGCCCTACGTAAACTACGCCACCCAAGCCGTAGCAAGCCACTCCGTGATTTCATTGAAGATTAAAAAATGATGAAATATAGATTTTACAGATATGAACTAAATAGGAGATGATAGGATGGCAGAGCAAAAATATACAGCAGAAGAAATTGATGGCATTAAAAACCGCATTCTTGAAAGTTTGGAACAAGTAATCGACCCTGAGTTGGGAATTGATATTGTCAATTTGGGATTGATCTATGAAATTCGTTTCAACGAAGAAAATGGTGAGACAGAAATCGACATGACTCTAACAACTATGGGATGTCCTTTGGCTGATCTACTGACAGATCAAATCCACGATGCTCTTGAAGAAATTCCAGAAGTAACTAAGGTTGAAGTTAAGCTAGTTTGGTATCCCGCTTGGACTGTTGAAAAAATGAGCCGTTACGCAAGAATTGCACTTGGAATCAAATAAAAATTAATCTCGAATCTAACTGGGTTCGAGATTTTTTTCTAAAGTAAATCATTAATATCTGATCTGAAAAAATTGCAATTTTGCTGAAATATGATATAATAATTCTATTGTCTTGGGGTCGTTACGGATTCGACAGGCATTATGTGGCACATTTTGCGACTCATCTTGCGGATGTAAAACGCCAGTTAAATATAACTGCAAAAAATAATACTTCTTACGCTTTAGCTGCCTAAAAACCAGCGGGCGTGACCCGATTCGGATTGCTTGTGTCTGATGACAGGTCTTATTTTAGCAAGCTACGGTAGAATCTTGTCTAGGGATTTTACAAGAGATTGATAGACTCGCTTGATTTGGGCTTGAGTTATGTGTCAAAATCAAGTTAAAACAATACATAGCCTATGGTTGTAGACAAATGTGTTGGCAGATGTTTGGACGTGGGTTCGACTCCCACCGGCTCCATCTTTAAAAATGGAAGATTACTCAAGAGGCTTAAGAGGCTGTGTTGGAAACGCAGTAGGCGTGTAAAAGCGTGCGTGGGTTCGAATCCCATGTCTTCCGTAATATTTATAAGGCGCTCATTGGCGTTTTTTTGTTGGCTTAAAAGGATTGGAATTTTTTGCTGATTTGGTGGCTAAATCTAAAATTGGACTCCTATTTAGACTTTATGATACGCTGAAGAAAGATGGATTCGTTTCCATCTTTTTATTTTTGTAAAATATATTGAAATTTTTCTGAAAAGTAGTAGACTGTTACTTAGAAAAGTGAGGGGACTTCATGAAATTATACGTACAATTGATGATTATCTTTTCGATTTCGTTACTTGGAGAGGGAATTTCAACTATTTTTCACTTACCGATTCCAGGTAGCATCATCGGATTAATTTTGTTATTTTTAGCTTTAGAATTCAAATGGTTACGCCTACGTCATGTAAATATGGTTGGTAATTTTTTACTGGCGAATATGACTATTCTTTTTTTGCCGGCAGCAGTTGGTATTATGGATAAATTTCATATTATAGCACCTTATCTCCTGCCTATCATTTTGATTGTTGTCTTGGCAATTGTTCTGAACGTTGTGGTCATTGCCTATACAGTGCAGTTTATTAAAAGACGTTATGAAGGTGATTATGAAGAAAGGGGAGCAAGACATGACTAGTGTAGTTACTAATCCTTTGTTTGGCTTGGCTTTGTCTATCTTAGCTTATCTTATTGGAATGTTGATTTTTAGACGTTTTCCACATCCTTTGACAACGCCTCTACTTTTGGCAACAATTTTAGTGATTCTCTTTTTATCTTGGACTGGGATTTCTTACAAGGATTATTATATCGGAGGATCATACTTGAATAATCTGATTGTACCTTCGACAGTTGCTTTAGGGATTCCGCTTTACAAGACTTTCCATTTAATGAAACACCACGCTAGAAGTATCTTATTAGGTATCTTTTTATCAGTTTTGGTAAATACAAGTTTTACAGCACTTGTAGCAAAATTTTTTGGAATGGACTTTTTCTTAGCTATTTCTTTGTTTCCAAAGTCAGTAACCACTGCAATGGCAGTTGGTATTGTGGATAAGATGCAGGGGATTACAACAATTACTTTGGTAGTTGTTGTAGCTACTGGGATTTTGACGAGTGTAATGGGTCCTAGTATTTTAAAACTTCTTAAAATTGAAGATCCGGTTGCTATTGGCTTAGCACTTGGGGGGACAGGGCATGCAGTAGGAACAGGAGCGGCCTTTAAATATGGCCAAGTTGAAGGAGCTATGGCTGGTTTGGCCATTGGAGTGACAGGTTTAATGTATGTTTTTGTCAGTCCTTTAATTGCTGGGCTTATTTTAGGAAAATAAGAGGGATACCCTCTTTTTTAGTTTTTGATGAATTCTTATCTTGTTGAAATGTCGTTTTAAGTTGCTATAAAGTGAAATACTTTTAAGAAGTAGGATGCAAGAAAGAAATTTAGTTTTAGCTATAAATAGAGGGAAAAATGGAAATGGGGAACAATATCTTTAGGTCAGCAAAATCAAGATTTCTAATGGATGAATTAGCCGAAAGAATGATGTTATGAATTTTACAATACTATAGTATATCTTTTAAGTTAAAGTTGTTGATGTAGTACTGTGAAACTGATATAATAATTTTTACAACTGGCGCGTTATACAAAAATATTTTCAATAGTTTAGAACAATATTTTTTGAGCGTTTATAGACTGCAATCTCTTATATTTATTAAATATTTTGAGATGGATTATTATGAGGTGAGAAAATGTTAAAAGATAAATGGTGGTTGCCCTTTCTGACTGTAGGAGTTATTGTTGCGGCAGTTTTTGCTATGCTTTATTTTTCTGGAACTAAAAAGAACGATAAAGCTTCTACACAGACAAGTGGAAGTGCAGCTGTAGAACATGTATTGACAGGTCAGCAATTGCCAGAATTTGAAATGGAAGATCAGGTAGGAGCCTTAAAGAAAAGTTCAGAGTTTTACGATAAGCCTATGCTGGTAGTAGAGTGGGCCAGCTGGTGTCCTTATTGTCAGCGACAGTTGCCGGAGATTCAAAAAGTTTATGAAAAGTATAAAAACAAAATTAATTTTGTCATGTTAGATATGCTTGATTTTCATAAGGAAACAAAGGAACAAGCGGATCAGTATGTCAGTGAGAAAGGCTATACCTTCCCGTATTACTATGATGCAGGTGAGAAAGCAGCGGATATCCTCCATGTTCAATCAATTCCTGGGATTTACCTAGTCGATAAGAATCAAAAAGTAAAAAAAGTGATATTAAACTTTCATGACGAAGCAGCGCTCGAAAAAGAGCTAGAAGAGATTTTAAATTAAAATGCAAGCTTATATTAGAGTTTCTAAGTAGGTTTTAATAAATAATAAAAGGTATGATTCTTGTAAGCCACAAGAATCATACCTTTTATTTTATGTAGATAGGTGTTGTTAAAATAGAGTTTAATGCCTATATAGAAACCTTATTTACCCAAGCAAAATTGGCTGAAGAGTTGGGTGATGAGTTCGTCTGGTGCGGCGTCACCAGTGATTTCGCCGAGGATTTCCCAGGTGCGGGTCATATCAACTTGGAGAAGGTCTACCGGCATACCCATTTCCAAGCCTTGGTTGACGGCTTGCAGGCTTTCCAGAGCCTTTTCAATCAGGGAGATGTGACGGGCGTTGGAAAGATAAGTGGCGTCTTGTTCGACAATACCAGCATTTTCAAAGAAGAGCTGATTAATGCGTTCTTCAATTTTGTCGATATTTTGGTTGTGGAGGACAGAAATCTTGATAGCATCTGCTGGCAGTTGGTCCAGTTCAATCTTTTCTTCAAGGTCAGTCTTGTTAAGTAGGACGATACGATTGCTATCTTGGCTGATTTCGAGCAATTGTCTGTCCTGATCCGTCAGAGGCTCGCTGGCATTAAGAACTAAGAGGACCAAGTCAGCTTCTTGAAGGGCTTTTTTAGAGCGCTCAACTCCAATTTGTTCTACAAGGTCATCGGTTTCCCGAATTCCTGCTGTATCAATAAGCTTGAGCGGCACTCCCTTGATATTGACATACTCCTCAATCACATCCCGAGTCGTACCCTCGATATCAGTCACAATGGCCTTGTCCTCGCGCAGGAGATTGTTGAGCAGACTGGACTTGCCAACATTAGGTCTGCCGATGATAGCAGTGGAAATGCCTTCGCGTAAAATCTTACCTCGTCTTGCAGTATTGAGAAGATTGCTTAGCAGAGCCTCGAACTCAGCTGTTTTCTCTCGCATCAATTGGGTCGTCATCTCTTCCACATCGTCGTACTCCGGATAGTCAATGTTGACCTCGACCTGAGCCAAAGTGTTGAGAATTTCCTGACGAGTATTGTTGATAAGATTGGAGAGAGAGCCATCTAGCTGCTTGACAGCATTGTTCATGGCTTTATCGGTCTTGGCGCGGATGATATCCATAACTGCCTCAGCCTGAGTCAGGTCCACTCGACCATTCAAAAAGGCCCGCTTGGTAAACTCACCAGGCTCTGCCATTCTAGCCCCTTCTCGAATAGCTAATTGCAGGATTTCATTAGTAACCGCAATTCCCCCGTGAGTGTTTATTTCAATGATGTCCTCGCGTGTAAAAGTCTTGGGTGAGCGCATAGCACCGACCATAACTTCATCTAGTACTTCATGGTTTTGAGGGTCGACAATATGGCCATAGTTGAGCGTGTGGCTAGCTACCTTACTTAGATCTTTTCCTTTGAAGATTTTTTGGGCAATAGCAAAGCTGTCAGTCCCGCTTAACCTGACAATACCGATAGCCCCTTCGCCAAGAGGAGTAGAAATCGCAGCGATTGTATCAAATTCTCTGGTAATCATACTGTATTTTTCCTTGTGTTTTAAAATCAATTACCTTAATTGTAACGCAAAAACGAAAGGGGAGCAAGGTTTTGATTTAACTATGGCAATTTTCAAAAAATTATTAGAAATTTGGAAAATGCTTTCATGTTCTATAAAATAGTGCTATACTATAAACAGATTGATTCTTTTGGCTGGGCAAAGAACCTTTTTTTTACGGTTCAAACGCCTGAAAAATGCAAAGGAGGTCAAAATGGAGAATCTAAAGAAGATGGCAGGTATTAAGGCTGCTGAGTTCGTGACAGATGGTATGGTAGTTGGACTTGGAACGGGTTCGACCGCTTATTATTTTGTCGAAGAGATTGGCCGTCGGATCAAAGAAGAAGGACTGCAGATTATCGCAGTAACAACTTCAAGTGTAACCAGCCAACAAGCAGAAGGTTTGGGAATTCCACTCAAATCCATTGATGAAGTTGACTTGGTTGATGTGACAGTTGATGGGGCAGATGAGGTTGATCCAAACTTTAATGGTATAAAAGGTGGTGGGGGCGCTCTCCTTATGGAGAAGGTCGTTGCAACACCGACAAAAAGCTACATTTGGGTAGTTGATGAGAGTAAATTGGTTGATAAGCTAGGAGCTTTTAAGCTTCCAGTCGAAGTTGTCCAGTATGGTGCAGAGCAAGTTTTTCGTCGCTTTGAACGTGCAGGTTACAAACCATCTTTTCGTCAGAAAGATGGTCAACGTTTTGTTACGGATATGCAGAATTTTATCATTGACCTAGATTTGGGTGTAATTGAAAATCCTGTAGAGTTTGCCCGTGAATTGGACCACATCGTTGGTGTAGTTGAGCATGGCCTCTTTAACCAAATGGTAGATAAGGTTATTGTAGCAGGAAAAGCTGGTGTTCAAGTTTTAGAAGCTAATAAAAGGAGGATCTTATGACAAAATTTAATCGTATTCACTTAGTAGTTATGGACTCAGTTGGTATCGGTGCAGCACCAGATGCTAACAACTTTGTTAATGTTGGAGTGCCAGATGGTGCTTCAGATACTCTGGGACATATTTCCAAAACAGTTGGACTTACCGTCCCTAATATGGCTAAGATCGGTTTAGGAAATATCGAACGTCCTGTTCCTTTGAAGACAGTTCCTCAGGAAGCAAATCCAAGTGGCTATTATACTAAACTTGAGGAAGTATCTCTCGGAAAAGACACGATGACTGGCCACTGGGAAATCATGGGACTAAATATTACTGAACCATTTGATACTTTCTGGAATGGCTTCCCCGAAGAAATTCTTACTAAGATTGAAGAGTTCTCTGGTCGTAAAGTTATTCGTGAGGCTAATAAGCCTTATTCAGGAACAGCAGTTATTGATGACTTTGGTCCTCGTCAGATGGAAACAGGCGAGCTAATTATCTATACCTCTGCTGATCCAGTATTGCAGATTGCTGCTCATGAAGAAGTGATTCCATTAGAAGAACTCTATCGCATTTGTGAATATGCTCGTTCTATTACTTTGGATAGACCTGCGCTTCTAGGACGTATCATTGCCCGTCCATATGTTGGTGAACCAGGAAACTTCACCCGTACTGCTAATCGTCACGACTACGCAGTATCACCATTCGAGCCAACTGTACTTGATAAGCTAAATGAAGCGGGAATCGATACATACTCTGTTGGTAAGATCAACGACATCTTCAATGGAGCTGGAATCAACCATGACATGGGCCACAATCAGTCCAATAATCATGGGGTAGATAATTTAGTTAAAGCATTGAAGGACGAAAACTTCAAACATGGCTTCTCCTTTACTAACTTAGTAGACTTTGATGCTCTTTATGGTCACCGTCGTAATCCACATGGCTATCGCGACTGTTTGGAAGAGTTTGATGCTCGTATTCCTGAAATCATTGAAAATATGCGTGAAGATGACTTGCTCATGATTACTGCTGACCATGGTAATGACCCTACCTACGCTGGTACTGATCATACTCGTGAATATATCCCTCTCTTAATTTTTGGAAAATCTTTAAGCGGTCATGGTCATATCCCTGTTGGACACTTTGCCGATATTTCAGCTACTGTTGCTGAGAACTTTGGAGTGGACAAGGCAATGATTGGTGAAAGTTTCTTAGATAAATTGGTGTAAGAAGATAGGACTAAGCTAATCAAAATAGCATCATAATAATAGGGTAGTAGGCAATAGAAATACCTTTGAGAATTAGTTTATTGCTTTATAAAACAATAGATAGGTGAGGAATATTAATGTCATTATTAGAAAAAATCAATGAAACAGCTGCTTATTTGAAAGGTAAAGGAGTTGAAGCTCCTGAGTTCGGTTTGATCCTTGGATCAGGTCTTGGAGAATTAGCTGAAGAAATCGAAAACGCAGCAGTGGTAGACTACGCTGAGATTCCAAACTGGGGTCGTTCAACTGTAGTTGGCCACGCTGGTAAATTAGTCTATGGAGACTTGGCGGGTCGCAAAGTATTGGCGCTTCAAGGCCGTTTCCACTTCTATGAAGGAAATCCGTTGGAAGTTGTCACTTTCCCTGTTCGCGTGATGAAAGTCCTTGGTTGTGAAGGGGTTCTTGTAACCAACGCTGCTGGAGGTATCGGATTCGGACCTGGTACATTGATGGCTATTACTGACCATATCAATATGACGGGTCAGAACCCATTGATCGGTGAAAACTTGGATGACTTTGGTCCACGTTTTCCAGATATGTCAAAAGCCTACACACCAGAATACCGCGCTACTGCCCATGAAGTGGCTAAAAAACTCGGTATCAAGCTTGATGAAGGTGTCTATATCGGTGTAACTGGTCCGACTTATGAAACACCAGCTGAAATCCGTGCTTACAAGACTTTGGGAGCAGATGCTGTTGGCATGTCTACTGTGCCAGAAGTAATTGTGGCAGCTCACTCAGGTTTGAAAGTTCTTGGAATTTCATGTATTACTAACTATGCTGCTGGTTTCCAAGAAGAACTTAATCACGAAGAAGTTGTAGAAGTCACTGAGCGAGTCAAAGGCAACTTCAAAGGATTGCTTAAAGCTATTCTTGCTGAATTGTAATGCCATGAAAATGCGTCTCCAAAGACTACCATACGGATTGCGCCTGCTTCTAGTGACTGTCGGATTGGGAATGGGAACAGGTCTGGTTGGAATTGCCTGCCATTATCTATTAGAAGGCGTACAATGGGTAGCATTTGGACAACATAGGTTGGACTTGCTACAACAATTTGAGCAAGCTGGTGGGGTCCGTAGGTTCCTAGTTTTGTGTACGGCAGGGTGTTTGGCGGCATGTTTTTGGTATGTCCTACAGAGACGCTATAAAATTCTGTCAATTCGAAAGCAAATTGAGTTGGTTGGAGATGTGAGTCCATCGCCCTTAGTCCAGATTCTTCATGCAGTTATGCAGATAGCAATTGTAGGGGCAGGCGCTTCTGTCGGAAAAGAAGGAGCCCCACGTGAGTTTGGGGCTCTTCTTGGGAGTTGCTTGTCTAGGGAATGTTCCTTAACTCTTAAAGATCAGAAAGTATTGATCGCTTGTGGTGCAGGTGCTGGACTCGCAGCTGTTTATCAAGTTCCATTTGCTAGTAGTTTATTTGTCTTTGAGACCTTAGGACTTGCCTATAGTTGGCAGAACTTTTTGCTGGTTTTGACTAGTACTTATCTGGCAACTTGGGTTGCTCGGCCCATTGTTGGTCATGATGCTATCTATCACTTGTCAACAGTCTCTTGGTCGGCCAGCAGTTTCTTGCAGGCTATCTTGATTGCTTTAATAGTAACTCCGTTGGCTCTGGTCTTTAGTTCTCTAGCCAAGTTGGCTAGTCGTAAACGACGGAAGGATGAGTCGATTCTTTGGGCTCTTCCTCTAGCCTTTCTAGTGCTGGGGGGCCTTGTATCCTTTTTCCCTATCTTTATGGGAAATGGTCAGGTACTAGCGCAAGCCTTGTTATCTCGCCAGCCGGTTCCCTATCTTCCACTGGCTCTTGCAATGAAGGGGCTTCTGGTTTATCTCCTCTTACGCAATGGTGCCTATGGGGGAACCTTGACACCATCATTTGCCTTGGGGATTGGATCTGGCTACTTAGTGACCTTGCTTTTGACAGTAGTTGGCATTCATCTGGATCCAGTTCTAGGAATGCTATTAGGAGCAACAGTCTTTTTAGGGACGACCTTACAAGCTCCTCTGACGGCTATTGCCCTAAGTCTTGGATTTACAGGTCAGGATTGGATTTTGACAATACCGCTTGTACTAGCGGCAGGAATGTCTTACGTGATTAGAAAGAGATGGGAGAAGGAACAATGAAGGTACATTTTGTACTGCATGAAACATTTGAAGTGCCAGGCGCTTATCTCAAATGGGCTCTGGAACGAGGTCATCACATTACAACAACAAAGGTTTACGAAAAAGAACCTCTTCCTGAAACAATTGACGGGATTGACTTTCTGATTGTCATGGGTGGTCCTCAATCTCCCGATGAGGATAGAGAAAACTTCCCATATTATGATCCAAAGGCTGAGCTTTCTTTTATGAAAGAAGCGATTGCTGCAGATATCTATATCGTTGGTGTTTGTCTTGGTGCGCAGCTTCTATCTGTTGCTTATGGTGCGAAGTATGAACATAGTCCAGAGCGTGAGATTGGTATTTTTCCAATAACTCTAACTGAAGCTGGTTTAAAAGACGAGCATGTCAAAATTCTCGGACCAACTCTAATTACCGGACACTGGCATGGTGATATGCCTGGGCTGACAGAGAATGCTGTTGTTCTTGCGACGAGTCAAGGTTGTCCACGTCAGATTATTCGCTTCAGTCCGAAACATTATGCCTTTCAGGCTCATTTGGAATTTGATCCAGAAGCTGTTGAACTATTAATTGCAGCGGATGGTGAAGAGGTCTTGGAAGACCAAAGCCAAAAATTGACCTTTTTCCAAAATCCTGAAGTCATTCGAGCTTATGATTATCAAGAAATGAATACAAAACTGTATGCATTTTTAGATTCATTGGTAAACTAGGAACTACAGAAAGGCAGAGCATTTGAGTTTGTAGTCAAACTCGGTCTAACTGTTCTGCGACATATTTAAATTTAAAATTAAGAAAGAAAGGTAGAGCAAGGTGTTCTAATTTGAACACGAGCGGAAAACTTTTCATAAGAATAAAAGAAAGGATGGGTAAACCGTATTTGCTGAACTGAATACGGGCGGAGAACTGTGTAAAAAAGATAAACTGTCTAGCATCTGCGATGCGTCGTCAGTTTCCTATTTTTACTTTGTTCTCTGTCGCTATCCTAAATATACAAAAAGAAAGGTAGAGTAAGGTGTTCTGATTTGAACACGAGCGGAAAACATGGAAAATAGATAATCTGACTGAGAAATCAGGATTTCTCGTCAGATTCCTAATTTTCAGTCGTTTTCTTCTCGCTCTTTGTATCATAAACTATGTCTATCCATATTGCTGCTCAGCAGGGTGAAATTGCTGATAAAATTCTTCTTCCGGGGGATCCCCTTCGTGCTAAGTTTATTGCGGAGAACTTCCTTGAAGATGCTGTTTGTTTTAACGAAGTCCGCAACATGTTTGGCTACACTGGTACTTATAAAGGTCACCGTGTATCTGTCATGGGAACTGGGATGGGAATGCCTTCGATTTCTATCTATGCGCGTGAGTTAATTGTTGACTACGGAGTGAAGAAATTAATCCGTGTGGGAACTGCGGGTTCTTTGAATGAGGATGTCCATGTCCGTGAATTGGTTTTGGCGCAAGCAGCTGCAACCAACTCAAACATCATCCGCAACGACTGGCCACAGTATGATTTCCCACAAATCGCTAGCTTTGATTTACTAGACAAGGCCTACCATATTGCCAAAGATCTCGGTATGACCACCCATGTTGGGAATGTCTTGTCTTCTGATGTCTTTTATTCAAACTACTTTGAAAAGAACATTGAGCTCGGTAAATGGGGTGTTAAGGCTGTGGAAATGGAAGCAGCAGCGCTTTACTATCTTGCTGCCCAACACCATGTTGATGCGCTAGCTATCATGACTATTTCTGATAGTTTGGTCAATTCAGATGAAGACACTACTGCAGAAGAACGTCAAAATACCTTCACCGATATGATGAAGGTTGGTTTGGAAACCTTGATTGCTGAAGCATGAAAGTAGATGTCAAAGAAGCTATTCTCTTTGCGATTTCCCGCTATGACTATGCTTATGCCCTTAAACTGGCTGAGCAAGCAGGAAAGTCTACCCAGTCTGACTTGGTTCGTCTTCTTAGGGCACTAGCAGAGCGAAGAGAGCTCAACATCCAATCTATCATGAATCTAAAGTTGGAAATCACTGGAATGAATTCAGCTGATTTTCAGCTTTTTTGCCATGAAAATGAAGCAGACGAGCAGCTGGCTAATTACCTTTATGACCTAGATGCAAAATTGAGAAATGAACAATTGATTGACTTTGTTCGAGCAGTTAGTCCGGCCATTTATAGGATTTTTATGCGGTTGATTCGCATGCAGTTGCCGGATATTGACGGCTATATTCATAATTCTAGAGAGGCCAGTTACGACCGTTGGAAGTTTGAGAAGATGAGGAATTCTGATAATCCTATTTTGCAAAATTTCCATACGGAAAGTACGGTCAACTCTTCTAGCTTGACAGAATTAATTTTACAATTAGGTTTCCCTGAATCTGTCAAGAAATCAGCAGGGCAGCTAAGAGAGTTAGAAAAGTCAGTCCGCAATCCACTGGCTCATCTTATCAGGCCTTTTGATGAGGAAGAATTGCACCGGACGACTGGTTTCTCGTCTCAGCACTTTATGGAGCTTCTGGTTGATTTGGCGCAGGAGACAGGCATAGTTTATCAGAGGGAGCCTTTTTACTTCGACCGAGCAAATGCGATCGTAGAAAGTCTCTTATAAGGAGTAGTAGGATGGATAAAATTGCAAGGCTGCAAGAATTGATTGACCAAAGTCAAAATATAGTCTTTTTCGGTGGTGCGGGTGTTTCGACTGAGTCTAATATTCCGGACTTTCGAAGTTCCGATGGGATATACAGTGTCAAGCTAGGACGGCATTTTACAGCAGAGCAGCTAGTTTCTCACACTATGTTTGAGCGTTATCCGCAGGAGTTTTTTGACTTTTACAAGAAGTACCTGCTCTATCCAGATGCTAAGCCCAATGCAGCTCATACCTACTTGGCGGATTTGGAGAAGGAAGGCAAGCTTAAGGCTGTAGTGACCCAAAATATCGATAGCTTGCATGAAATGGCTGGTTCGAAAAGGGTTCTCAAGCTTCATGGCAGTGCGGATAGAAATTACTGTCTGAATTGTCAACGATTCTATGATTTGGATGGTTTTCTGGCTCTGGATGATACAATTCCTCACTGTCTTGACTGTGGAGGCATTGTCAAACCAGATGTGACTCTTTATGAAGAACCTCTAGATATGGAGGTTTTTCAGCAGGCTGCTCAAGCTATCCATCAAGCGGACCTGCTGATAATTGGTGGCACTTCCTTAGTCGTCTATCCTGCAGCCAGCCTCATCCAGTACTTTTCAGGAAAGCATCTGGTCGTCATCAACAAGACCAGTATTCCTCAAGACAGTCAGGCGGACCTGGTCATTGAAGGGAAGATTGGCCAAGTATTTTCTCAATTAAGACAATAAAAGAACACCTGAAAATAGCCCAAAATGCTTTTTCGGGTGTTTTATATTTTCTACTGTTGGGAAGTTACTATATAAACTCATGTGACTATGTTATAATAAAATGTAGAGCCTAGGAGGTCTAGATGAAAAAATTAAAGAGAAAGCACAAAGTAATCTTAATTGTAATATCTTTTTTGTTGGTTACATTTATCAGCTTGCGTTATTATCTTAAGCCAGAATGGTTTGATTGGGAAAATCAATATTATACAGTATACAACTACAAAGTAAGTGAGATCAAACCTAAGAAAAAAGTAGTTAAGGATTTGAACATTGAATTTGTACATCAAATGAATGAAAAAGTACCCCAAAATCAAGATTTGACAGAGAAGATATTATCAAATTGGAATGAATATAATGAAAAACAAATTTTACATGTTACTTTTACCGATGGTAGTAAGTCAGAAATTCCCGTAGAAGAGACTTCTGAAATTGGTCCATCATTTAGTGCCAATTTGTTAAATGATTCTATTTATCAAAAGTTAAGTTTTCGTTTTCCGGACTTTAAGTTGCCCGATAACAAGAGAACTAGCAATCTTATAGACATATTATTATTTCTTTATGAGGGCGATACTCTTTATCAGGTTCCAGAAGTCAGCAGTGAGATTTCTTACCAATTAAAAAATCCTAAAACAGGAGAGAAGCAAACGTATTTTGAATATGGGAATAAACCTGATTTTAGTTTGACTCCTATTTTTTTTACTAGTTCGAAAAATAGTTTGGATGATAAATTAGATTTTTTTGAAGATTATCAAAAGCAGCATAAGGGTAACTACTGGGATAGAAAGTATGATTTTTATAACAATAGATTAACTCATACTTCAAATCACTCTTACCCCAGAATCTTCTATTCAGACGAATTTACTAACTTACCTCTAAGTGTTAGCACGACAGGGAGTCAGTTTAAAATGACCATTACGCATTCTTATATTGTAGAGCAAATTAATGATCATGACTATAAGGTCAAGTCAAGCTCAAAAACCTATACAGATGAAAATAAATCTGAATACATTGCTGAAGTTTTATATCAAAATAAAAAAGAATCCAGGTAGCTTAGAAAATATCTGGATTCTTTCATTTTAAGGATATAATTTCATGAGAGGCGATTTAAATTCACTTGAAATCGTTGAAATATTATTGTAACTGGTTCGACTATTAAGTGTTTCTATATCCTCTCTATTTATTGTAAAACTTATAGATTTTTCTTCTGGTTCTTTCTGCGGGGTCTTTTTAATCATAGTTGGTATCTCAGTAATAATCTTCTTGAAGAGTTTTTCATAATCACTACCTAGCTCTTTTTTTAATTGGTTTTCTCTCTCATCTATCCTTTTATTTAACTCTTCCATATCAGGCTTACCCCACCTATACCTAATAGTATATGAATATTTATCATCACTAGCCTCTGTCATTTCGATACTGTAGTTTTTCCAATTTTTTATAAATGCATCCCAATATGCTTGAACAATAGCTTTATTTTCCTTATCTGATGGAGTATAGTATGGTGAGATATTAGCATACTATACTATCTGAATTATATTTAATAATATTTTCAGTTAATTCGTCTTTTATTCCATTTTCTAAATATTTTTTTACATAAGCTTTAACAATCTGATCATCTTTTTTTAGATATGATTTTTTTGAAGGGGTATCAAAATTGACGCTATAGTTAGTATTGTTATCATCATTATATACAAGTCTATATTTAGTATTTGCTTTTCCTTTGAACCAAATTTGAATATCATTACTTGAATATTCAGCAAAAGTAGAACTAAAGTCAATTATAGGGACTTGCTTTCCGTTATTATCATAAATATTAAAATCTGATTTAGAAACATAATCAACTTTTTTTATATTGAATTTTACATAAAAATTGTTTTCAGCGTCTTCTAGGTTTTTAACAGAATTCGTAGTGTTAAAAAAACCACTGTCACTATTTTTTATAGTGATGGTTAGCCCAGGTTTAATCAAAGTAGGGATAGGGTGTATATTGAAGTAAATGATTATTCCAAGAAAAAGGGTAATACAAATCCAAGATATTTTAAGTAGGCGTTTTGATTCCATTTAATCTCCTAATAGCGTTTATCTATTTATCAAACTTCACTTCCTCAATCAAATATTCTATAAATCGTTCTCCCATTTTAGATAGGCTGGCTTTTTCATGTTTGATGTAGACTAGCTCGATTGGGTCATCAATATCAAGCGGAATAGAGACAATGTTGTCACCATTGAGGTTGCTGTTGAGGATACCAGTAGCAATCGTGTATCCGTCCAGACCAATCAAGAGGTTAAAAAGAGTAGCTCGGTCACTGACTACGATAGACTTTTTATGGTGTTCTTGGGAGAGGATTTCCTCAGAAAAGTAGAAGGAATTATGGGTCCCTTGGTCGTAGCTGAGATAAGGGAAATTTTCTAAATCTGACAGTTGAACCAATTTTTTCTTAGCCAGAGGATTGGACTTGCTGACAAATATATGGGGCTGGGCGGTGAAGAGATGAGTTGCAACTAGATGATTATCATCTAGCATTTTGGATAGGACATCACGATTATAACTGTTGAGAAAGAGGACACCAATTTCACTGCGGAAGTTTTTAACGTCATCAATGATTTCCCAAGTACGAGTTTCCCGAAGAAATAGCTCATATTTTTCCATATCACTTTTCTTAAGGAGGGAGACAAAAGCATTGACTACAAAAGCATAGTGTTGGGCAGATACGCTGAAGAGTTCGCGATGGGCGACAGGGTTCTTGTACCGTTCCTCTAGAAGTTGTGTTTGCTCAACCACTTGACGAGCATAAGATAGAAATTCCATGCCATCTTTGGTCAAAGTGATTCCCTTGGGATTGCGAATGAAAATATCAATCCCCATCTCGTTTTCGAGGTCCCTCACAGCATTAGATAGGCTAGGCTGGGTAATAAAAAGTTGCTTGGCAGCCTCATTCATGCTGCCAGTTTCGACGATTTTGATAATATAGTGTAGTTGTTGAATTCTCATAGGACTATTTTATCATAATAGGATTGACAAAACATCTATTTAGTTGTAGAATATGATAAATTTAAACCTTTAATCAAGTCCAGTGAGGCTGCAAGGTAGGAAAAACGATATAAGAGGCAATTGACTGCCTTGTTTTTTGCGAAACCTTGCTGTGGCGAGGTTTTTTCTTGTAGAAAGTGAGGTTGTCATGGTTAGTGACAGTTGCAAAAAGAGATTTGGTAAGATTATGCTGGAACAGATGGAACTGCTAGAGCAAGTAGAAATTGCACCTAATATTTTTTCCATGCTCCTAAAGGGCCAAATGGTCAGCCAGATGCAGGCTGGGCAGTTTTTACATATTCGGGTACCAGATGACAGCAAGCTTTTGCGCCGGCCGATCTCAATCGCAGAGATTGATCGTGACAATCTTACTTGTCGCATCATCTATCGGATAGAAGGCGGCGGGACGGCTATTTTTTCTCAACTGCCAGTCGGCTCGTTTCTTGATGTTATGGGGCCTCAGGGCAATGGCTTTGATTTGAGCCCTGTAAGGACAGGTGACCGAGTTTTGATAATCGGTGGTGGGATTGGTGTCCCTCCCCTGCTTGAGGTTGCTAAAGAATTGCATGCTAAGGGAGCTCAAGTGACAGCTGTTCTGGGATTTTATGATAAATCTGCTGTTATTTTGGAAGCAGAAATGAAAAAATACGCTGATGTCATTGTCACGACGGATAATGGTTCCTATGGTCGCAAGGGCTATGTATCAGCGGTGGTAGATGAGATGACCCAAGACTATGTGGCTGTCTATTCTTGTGGAGCGCCAGCTATGCTTCAGTACGTCGATCGTAAGTTTCAGGATCATCCGCATGCTTATCTCTCCATGGAATCTCGTATGGCGTGTGGTATGGGTGCCTGCTATGCTTGTGTCGTTCATGTGGCAGGTCAGGACGAGTCAGTCAATAAGCGGGTTTGTGAAGATGGTCCGGTCTTCGAAACGGGCACGATTATTGTCTAGGAGGAAAAAATGAGTGATAAACGTTTAAGAGTTTCCTTGCCAGGCTTGGACCTGAAAAATCCAATTATTCCAGCATCAGGTTGCTTTGGTTTCGGTCAAGAATATGCCAAATACTATGACTTGGACTTGCTGGGTTCTATCATGATAAAGGCTACGACTTTGGAGCCCCGCTTTGGCAATCCCACTCCGCGTGTGGCAGAAACGCCAGCTGGAATGCTCAATGCCATCGGTCTGCAAAATCCAGGTGTTGAGGCTGTTCTAGCTGAAAAACTGCCTTGGTTGGAAAAACATTATCCCGACCTTCCAATCATCGCTAATGTAGCAGGTTTTTCCAATCAAGAATATGCCACAGTGGCTGGGAAAATTTCTCAAGCCCCTAATGTAAAGGCTATTGAGCTCAATATCTCCTGTCCTAATGTTGACCATGGAAATGCTGGGCTTTTGATTGGTCAAGTTCCAGAGTTGGCTTACCAAGCAACCAAGGCAGCAGTAGATACTTCTGATGTACCTGTCTATGTCAAATTAACTCCGAGTGTGGCTGATATTACTCAGGTAGCCAAGGCCGTTGAAGATGCTGGAGCTGCTGGATTTACCATGATTAACACCTTGGTAGGTATGCGATTTGACTTGAAGTCACGCAAGCATATTATCGCTAATGGCACAGGTGGTATGTCGGGTCCAGCTGTCTTTCCGGTAGCGCTCAAGCTGATCCGTCAAGTGGCGCAGGCAAGCAAACTTCCTATCATTGGTATGGGGGGAGTTGATTCGGCGGAGGCTGCTCTGGAGATGTTTATAGCGGGCGCTTCAGCTATTGGAGTGGGAACTGCCAATTTCACAGATCCATATGCCTGTCCGACCATCATTGAAGATCTGCCTAGGGCGATGGATAAATACGGCATCGAAAGTCTTGAAAGCTTACGAAAAGAAGTTCGAGATAATTTGCTTTAAAGTTACATTTTTGCTTGACAATCTTGCTGTGAAATTATAGAATGAACTAAATATAACCTTTAAAGAAGTCCAGAGAGGCTACTAAGGATCATACGTTTGAATGGCAAATTCTGCCACATTTTCGTGTAACCTTGCTCTCAGGCAAGGTTTTTTCTATATTTTCGAGTCTAGTGTGAAGATATAGTTGACAACAGGAGTACCTGCCGGAGTTCTTTAAAGCTAATAATCAAAAAAGGAGATTATCCCTACATGCGTGAAGAACGTCCTATTATCGCCCTTGACTTTCCATCTTTTGACGATGTCAAAGCTTTTTTGGAGCATTTTCCAGAAGATGAAAAACTATTTGTAAAAATCGGTATGGAATTCTTCTATGCTATCGGTCCAGAAATTGTTCATTATTTGAAAGGACTTGGACACAGCATTTTCTTGGATCTGAAGCTACATGACATTCCCAATACTGTGCGCTCAGCCATGTCTGTCTTAGGAACTTTTGGCATCGACATGGTGACGGTTCATGCAGCTGGCGGTGTGGAGATGATGAGCGAAGCTAAGAAGGTTTTGGGAGACAAGGCTAAACTGGTTGCAGTGACTCAGCTGACCTCGACCAGTGAAGAAGATATGCGTGATTGTCAAAACATCCAGACAACGGTTCAGGAGTCTGTTGTAAATTACGCTCGTAAAGCTAAGGAAGCTGGTTTGGATGGTGTAGTTTGTTCAGCTCAAGAAGTTGAACTAATTAAGGCGGCTACTGCTGAAGACTTTCTCTGTGTGACACCGGGTATTCGACCAGCTGGAGCAGAAATTGGTGACCAGAAACGGGTTATGACTCCGCAAGAAGCACATCAAATCGGTAGTGATTATATTGTAGTCGGTCGTCCGATTATCCAAGCTGAAAATCCTTGGGATGCTTATCATGAAATAAAGAAGCAGTGGAATAGCTAAGCAAAACAAGTAATTCGAATTAAATCGTTATACAAAATTAACAGTATCATAAAATTTCAAATTTATAAGGAGCAAATAATGACTTTAGCAAAAGAGATTGCGCGTGATTTATTGAAAATCAAAGCAGTGTATTTGAAGCCAGAAGAGCCTTTTACATGGGCATCAGGTATCAAGTCACCTATTTACACAGACAACCGTGTGACCTTGGCCTATCCAGAGACTCGGACCTTGATTGAAGATGGTTTCGTCGAAAAAATTCGGGCAGAATTTCCAGATGTAGAAGTCATTGCTGGAACTGCGACAGCCGGTATTCCCCACGGAGCCATTATCGCTGATAAGATGAACCTGCCATTTGCCTATATCCGCAGCAAACCAAAAGATCACGGAGCGGGCAATCAAATAGAAGGTCGCGTAGCGCCTGGGCAGAAGATGGTTGTCATTGAGGACTTAATCTCGACTGGTGGTTCGGTCTTGGATGCTATCGCTGCCGCCAAACGTGAAGGTGCGGATGTGATTGGCGCAGCAGCTATCTTTACCTATGAGCTACCAAAAGCAGAAAAGAACTTCAATGAAGCGGGTGTCAAATTGGTCACTTTGTCAAACTATACAGAGTTGATTTACCTAGCTGAGCAAGAAGGCTATATCAATGCTGAAGGATTAGCCTTATTGAAACGCTTTAAGGAAGACCAAGAAAATTGGCATCTGTAAGAGTTTGTTCTGCTTGAGTTTAAACGATATTTCATATCGAAACAGATACTTTATCTTTGCCAAAAGAAAAGCAGCAGTCTCTTGATTGCTGTATTTTCTTAGCTAAAAACCTTGATTTTTGCTATAATAAGCCTATGTCAAAGATTTATCGTCTATCGTTTTCCATTTTACAAAAAATCATGTTAGTCCTTGTAGTACATTGGTTTTTTGTTTCAATCTTTTATATCAGTGAGATGAGTTATTGGGCCTATCCAATTTTTGCTATCTTGCTGATTGGAGCTTATTATTATCGTAAAGAAGTTTTAAAAGTATACCGCTATTTGATGCGACATAAGATCGCGATTATGGTGGCTGTAGTAGTTTTTCAGCTTATTATGATTTGGGCAGCTGAATTACTTGTGCGTCGGGATGCAGCAGTTGTTCTGAACGGGGCATTTCGCTTACTTAAAGAAACATCGATTTCAAGCTATATCACACGTAACCCAAATAACTTACCTCTCTTTCTCTACGAACGCTTTTTCTACAAGCTGTTTGGGGAGTCGTCTGCACTTTGGATAATGCAGGGACTAAACATGGTGTATGCTAATCTAACAGCTTTGATTTTGTATAAGGGAAGTCAAAAATTCTTTAATCAAAAATCGGCTGATGTCGTTTTTAGTCTTTATGTGCTTTTGGCTGGATTTTCTCCTTATTTCTTCTCTATGTATACGGATATTCCGCCACTGCCCTTTATTTCTTTACAGATTTTCTTAATTTTTGGAATCTTTAAAGCTGACAGTATTAAGAAATTGACTGCCTTAAGTATATCATTGGGTTTGCTCACAGGCTTCTTGTATTTTGTTCGCCCGACAGTCATGATTCTCTTGATTGCCTTCTTCGTAACATTCTTTTTGCAGAAGCAGTGGAAAAATTTTCTTTTGGTTTTATCAATATTTGTCCTTGCTTTTGGAATAACCTATAGTGGACTTCATACGGCTATTAAGAACCAGAATGAAGTGACAATTATTCAAAAAGAAGGATTAGCTAAGGGACCGCTTCTCTTTATCAATTTGGGGCTTACATACATAGGTCATAATCAAGCAGATATGAAAGAAGGGTTGCTCCAATATATTGAACCCAACAAAAGAGATGACTATAATAATGGCATGTTTGCTAAGGAAAATGTCATTAAGGAAATTAAGCGTCGCTTGAAGGAATATACACCCGCGACATTTTGGGGGCACTTATATTACAAGCAATCTCTAACGGTGGCAGAAGGGACTCTGGGTTGGCTCTATCGGGATGTTGAAAATGAAAAGACACCATTTATTAATCCTTTATACGAAATGACCAAAAACAATCCACTTGCTCAGTTTGTTCGAACATTTTTTTTAAGCATTGATAAGAAGGAGTATGTCTATTACGCTCTTATAAAGCAGCTAGTTTGGATTGTTATGAGTCTAGGTCTCGTTATGACTTTGTGGAAGTACCGACCAGATGATCGCGTCAATTTTTTGAATCTTGCTGTTTTTGGAGGCTTACTCTTCCTACAGATTTTTGAAGGTGGGAAAACCCGTTACCTCATCCAATTTTTACCACAGATTTTACTGGTTTCTGCTCTTGGTTTAAGTCAGTATTCTCAAGATTTGAAGAAAGTCGTCTGCTACTTAAAAATTTCCCAACGAAAGTCTTTGAAAAGGAATGATTAAAGATGAAAAGACCTGTTCCTATCTATGAACCGCTTTATACCTTGAAGCCCATTGCTGAGAATATCTGGATTGTCGACGGTGATTTGATTGAGATGGATGCGGTGCTGACAAAGTTGCCTTTTTCTACCCGCATGACGGTCATCAAGTTAGCAAATGGCCAGCTCTGGTGCCATTCACCAATCCAACCAAATCAAGCCTTGTTTGACCAGTTGGACGCTTTGGGACCAGTTGCACACCTTGTTTCACCTAATAAGATTCACTATGCCTATATAGCTGACTGGAAGAAGCGTTATCCTAAGGCGATTACTTGGTCTAGCCCAGGAGTGGAAGAGAGAGCAGTCAAGCAGAAAATCCCGGTCTCTTTTGATGAAAAGCTGACAGATAAGGCTCCACAAGCTTGGGAAGACCAGATAAATCAGTTGGTTTTCAAGGGAAGTGCTTATATTGAGGAAGTTGTCTTTTTTCACAAGGACAGTCAAACCTTAATCTTGACAGATTTGATCGAGAATTTTGAAACAGAGCATTTTGCAAGTCCGCTTCGCAGCAAGGCTTATAAATTAGTGCGTGTTGCGGCTCCTGATGGGCAGACCCCTATTGACTATCGTATGACCTTTATCGGTCATCAAAAAGAAGCTAAGGAGTGCTTGGAGCAGATGTTGGCATGGCAACCAGAAAAAATTATACTAGCTCACGGTTCTTGTTTTCTGGAAAATGGAACAGCAAAACTCAGAAGAGCACTTAGGTGGATTCGATAAAATATCCAATCCTAGAAAATGAGAGGAGACATATATGCAACATTCAGCTTGGCACACTTTGATTAAGGAGCAGCTGCCGGAAGGTTATTTTGCAAAAATCAATCATTTTTTAGATGAAGTGTATGCTTCGGGAACCATTTACCCACCTAGGGAAAAGGTGTTTAATGCGATTCAGACGACAGATTTAGCGGATGTTAAAGTGGTTATTTTAGGGCAGGATCCTTACCACGGACCGAGACAGGCACAAGGCTTAAGTTTTTCGGTACCTGATGACATTCCAGCTCCGCCTTCTTTGCAGAATATTCTCAAAGAACTGGCTGATGATATTGGAGTGAAAGAGTCGCATGATTTGACTTCCTGGGCTCAGCAAGGTGTTCTCTTGCTCAATGCTGGTCTGACTGTGCCTGCTGGTCAGGCCAATGCGCATGCTGGCTTAATCTGGGAGCCTTTTACGGACGCTATTATCAAAGTAGTCAATGAAAAGTCTAATCCAGTTGTCTTTATCCTATGGGGGTCTTACGCTCGCAAGAAAAAAGCCTTGATAAGCAATCCTCAACATTTGATAATCGAGTCGGCTCACCCAAGTCCGCTGTCTGCGTATCGTGGTTTCTTTGGTAGCAAACCTTTTTCTCGTACCAATGATTTCTTAGTGGCTAAGGGCTTGGAACCTATCAATTGGTTAGCTTAGGAGGTAATATGGTTCAGTTAGCAACGATTTGTTATATTGATAATGGTCGGGAGTTTCTCATGCTTCACCGCAACAAAAAGCCCAACGACGTTCACGCTGGGAAATGGATCGGTGTCGGTGGCAAACTAGAGCGAGGAGAAACCCCACAGGAATGTGCTGCGCGCGAGATTCTAGAGGAAACAGGTCTAAAGGCAAAGCCCGTTCTTAAAGGCGTTATCACTTTTCCAGAATTTACTCCCGACTTAGACTGGTATACCTATGTTTTCAAGGTAACGGAGTTTGAGGGGGAACTGATTGACTGCAACGAAGGGACTCTGGAATGGGTGCCCTATGATCAGGTTTTGTCTAAACCAACCTGGGAAGGCGATCACACCTTTGTTGAGTGGCTTTTAGAAGACAAGCCTTTCTTTTCAGCAAAGTTTGTTTATGACGGGGATAAGCTGTTGGATACGCAGGTGGACTTTTACGAATAAGGAGATAAGACGATGCTATTAATCAAAAACGGACGAGTTATGGATCCTAAGACTGGTTTTAACCAAATTGCTGACCTCTTGGTTGAGGGGAAGAAAATTGTCAAAATCGGTCAAAATTTGCAGGCAGAAGGAGCAAAAGTTATTGATGCCAGTGGTTTGGTTGTGGCTCCTGGTTTGGTGGATATACATGTGCATTTCCGGGAGCCTGGCCAGACTCATAAGGAAGATATTCATACGGGGGCTTTGGCAGCAGCAGCAGGTGGCTTTACGACTGTTGTTATGATGGCCAATACCAATCCAACCATCTCTACAGTTGAAACCCTGAAAGAAGTTCTGGAGTCGGCTAGTCGTGAAAATATCCATATTAAGTCAGTCGCAACGATCACTGAGAATTTTGATGGTCAGCATTTGACAGATTTCCAAGGTCTCTTGGCAGCTGGTGCAGTAGGTTTTTCTGATGACGGTATTCCGCTGACCAATGCTGGCATTGTCCGCCAAGCCCTTGTAGAAGCGCGTAAAAATAACACCTTTATCAGCTTGCACGAGGAAGATCCCAATCTCAACGGCATACTTGGTTTCAATGAGCATATTGCCAAAGAGCATTTTCATATCTGCGGCGCGACAGGTGTGGCAGAATACAGCATGATTGCTCGCGATGTTATGATTGCTTATGATGCAAAGGCTCATGTGCATATTCAGCATTTGTCCAAGGCTGAGAGTGTAAAGGTTGTGGAATTCGCTCAGAAGCTAGGTGCTCAAGTCACTGCTGAAGCAGCACCTCAGCACTTTTCTAAGACAGAAGCTCTGCTATTGACCAAGGGCAGCAATGCTAAGATGAATCCGCCTTTACGCTTAGAATCGGACCGTCTAGCAGTTATCGATGGGCTCAAATCTGGTGTCATTTCTGTCATTGCGACGGACCATGCTCCACATCATGCTGACGAGAAAAATGTTGAAGACATCACTAAAGCACCTTCTGGTATGACTGGTCTTGAGACTTCGCTTTCTCTGGGACTGACCTACCTAGTTGAGGCTGGCCATCTGAGCTTGATGGAACTTTTGGAGAAAATGACAATCAATCCAGCACGTTTGTATGGTTTTGATGTTGGCTTCATCGCTCAGGATGGTCCTGCAGATTTGACAATATTTGACCCGGAAGCCGATAGACTTGTGACTGACCACTTTGCCTCCAAGGCTGCCAATTCACCTTTCGTTGGTGAAAAGCTTAAAGGCCAAGTGAAGTTCACCATCTGTGATGGGGAAGTTGTTTTTGAAGGATAAACTATAGAAATCTGAGATAAATAAGATCTCAGATTTTTTGTTTAGATACGAACAAAAATAGGTAAATAACAGAAAATAATTCACTTTTACTCCCTTTTTCGATATAATAAAACTAATAAAAAAGAAAAAGAGGACGGTTTATGCAAAAGAAAAAAATTCTTTTACCGCTTTTATTGCTTGCTCCAGCATTTCTAGCTCATCAAGCATACGCAGATGAACAAGTAGCTACTGAACCTAGTCAAGAAGTTGCAGCAGTAACTTCAGCTCAAGAGGGTAATGTCCCGGACGGAGCTATTGATACAAGTGCGCAGGGTAAAGAAAGCGCTTCCGGTCAACAAAATGATTTGCTTGAAGCGAATATTATCCATACAAATGACGTTCACGGACGTATTGTTGAAGAAAAAGGAGTTATTGGAGACGCTAAATTAGCAGCCGTTATTGAAGAGGAACGAAAAAACAATCCTTCAACTCTTGTAGTTGATGCGGGAGATGCCTTTCAAGGACTGCCAATTTCAAATAGCTCCAAAGGTGAAGAGCGTGCTAAACTACTCAATGAGATGGGCTACGATGCCATGGCCGTTGGGAACCATGAGTTTGATTTTGGCCTAGATGAAGCTAAGAAATATAAAGAAATTCTTAATTTTCCTCTTTTAAGTTCTAACACCTATGTAAATGGTGCTCGCTTATTTGAAGCGTCAACTATCGTAGATAAGGATAAGAATGTTGTGGGTGATGAGTTTGTGGTAATCGGTGTGACAACACCTGAAACTGCAACCAAAACTCATCCTAAGAATGTTCAAGGCGTAACTTTTAAAGATCCAATTTCAGAAGTTAATTCAGTTATTGATGAAGTAGAAGCTCGCGCTGCTGCCGAGGGGAAAACATACAAGAATTATGTGGTTTTGGCTCACTTAGGTGTTGATACGACTACTCCAGTAGAGTGGCGTGGATCTACTTTAGCTGAAGCTCTTTCAAATAATCCAAAGCTCAAAGGCAAACGTGTAACGGTTATTGACGGTCACTCTCATACAGTTCAATCTACAACCTATGGAGACAATGTTACTTATAACCAAACGGGAAGTTATTTGAATAACATTGGTAAAATTACTTATAAGGCTAATCAATTATTGGGAAATCCACAACAAATCTCTGCAGCTTCTACTAAAGATGTTGTACCAAATGCTAAAATAGCAGCTATGGTCAAGAAAATTAAGGAAGCTTATGATGCTGAAAATGCTAAAGTGGTCCGTGATAACAGTCCAGTTGAGCTAAACGGCCAGCGTGAAAATGTCCGGGTTCGCGAGACCAATCTTGGTAATGTGGTGGCGGACGCCCTTTACGAATACGGCCAAACTGGATTTAGCCATAAAACAGATCTTGCTGTGACAAACGGTGGTGGTTTGCGTGAAACGATTGCCAAAGATAAGCCAATTACAAAAGGTGATGTGATCGCGGTTCTTCCTTTCGGAAACACCATTTCTCAAATCAAAGTAACAGGTCAAAACATTGCTGATATGTTTGCTAAATCTCTTGGATCAATCTTACAAGAAAAAAATGGCCAGCCTGTTTTAGATGAAAATGGACAACCTCTTCTTGAACCAAGCGGAGGCTTCCTACAGGTTTCAGGTGCTAAGGTTTATTACGATACAACCTTGCCTGCTGAAAAACGTATTTTGTATATTGAAATTAAAAACCCAGAAACCGGTAAGTATGAAAACTTAGATCCTGCTAAAGAATACTATTTGACAACAAATGATTTCTTAGCAGCCGGTGGTGATGGCTACACCATGTTGGGTGGTGCGCGAGAAGAAGGCCCTTCTATGGACGTTGCTTTTGCTGACTATCTAGCTAAAGCAGATTTAAGTGCATATTCGGTTATAAATCCAAATTCCCGTACGATTTCTATTTCTTCTAAAAAAGATAGCGATGGAGATGGAGTTTCTGATATTGAAGAAATCAAAAATGGAACTGATCCATCTGATCCAAAATCTTATCCTGGCAGAACAGATGTTCCAAATGGCCAGTCTAATCAGAATCAAAGTAGCCAAAACTATCAACCTCTTCCAAATTACTCTTCAAATGGCAATGTAGTTCAACCGTCTCCTAAACCAGCAGGCACAGTAGACCCTGCAAAAGAAGAGAAGAAGGAAGAAGTTGTTACAAACAGTAAGCTTTTGACAGTTAATGTTGCTAAAACATTTACATCATCTAAGGCTAGACTTCCTGAAACTGGAACAAAAGAGTCACCAGCTTTACTAATTGTATCCTTGTTTACTGCTTTCTTGGGAATCCTTGGTTTCAAGAAGAGTCAAGAAGACTAAAAAATAAGCCCTAGGGCTTATTTTTTTGGTACTTGTTTAGTGATATTGATTCCCCAAGGGATAAGATTCTCCGATTTATTTTTAATTCTTTCCATGTTATCTCTATGTCGAATCAGAATAATTGATGCTAGAAGAATAATGATCAAAGTAAAAAGAAGATCGTAACTAGGAAGGATAATTCCTAATAAAGGAAATATAAGAACGGAAATAATCGCAAAGCCAGCTACAACAATGCTAGCCAAAGAAATCATACTTCCCAAGTAAAGCGTTACAATAAAAATAATAATCAGATAGGAAAAGAAGAGGGGAGAAAATCCAAGAACAACACCTGCACTTGTAGCAACGGCCTTGCCTCCCTTAAATTCAGCAAAGATAGGAAAGGTGTGGCCAAGAACAGCTATTAGACCAAAAATCATGGGTGATATACCATTGATATGGAGAAAAAGTGGAAGTAGGGTTGCAAGAGTTCCTTTTAGAAAGTCGATTGCAAAAGTAACAGTTCCAGCTGTCTTTCCTAAAATACGGAAAGTATTAGTTGTGCCGGTATTTCCACTACCGTATTCTCGTAAATTCTTTTTAAAGAAAATCTGTCCAATCCATAAACCTGTTGGAATTGAACCCAGTAAATATGCCAAAATTAGGCCCAAAATTGTATTTATCATAAATTTATTATATCACGAATTTTGCTTTGTATTTAACAATCTAGTAAATTATTTGTCTAATCCGATAAAAATGTTTATTTCAAGGCTTTTGTGACAAAAACTTTTGCAAAATTTTATAAAAACTTGTAAGATAGTAAGGATGAATAATGCAGGAGGTTCCTTGTGGCAAAGAAGGAAATCAATATTAATAATTATAATGATGATGCCATTCAAGTATTAGAAGGGTTGGATGCGGTACGTAAACGTCCAGGTATGTATATCGGATCCACTGACGGGACAGGACTCCATCATTTAGTGTGGGAAATCGTGGATAATGCGGTTGATGAGGCTTTATCAGGTTTTGGTGATCGGATTGATGTCACCATCAATAAAGATGGGAGCTTAACAGTATCTGACCATGGACGCGGGATGCCAGTTGGTATGCACGCTATGGGTATCCCTACTGTTGAGGTCATTTTTACAGTATTACATGCTGGTGGTAAGTTTGGTCAAGGTGGTTATAAAACTTCAGGAGGACTCCATGGGGTTGGTTCTTCGGTCGTTAATGCCCTATCTAGCTGGTTAGAAGTAGAAATTACTCGTGACGGTACAGTCTACAAGCAACGCTTTGAAAATGGCGGAAAACCAGTCACTACGCTCAAGAAAATCGGTACTGCACCTAAGTCCAAGTCTGGAACCAAAGTGACCTTTATGCCGGACGATACGATTTTTTCAACGATTGATTTTAAGTACAACACTATTGCCGAGCGGCTTAAGGAATCAGCCTTCCTGCTCAAGAATGTCCGCCTGTCTCTGACGGATGCTCGCACTGGCGAAGAAGTAGAGTTCCATTATGAGAATGGTGTTGAAGATTTTGTCAGCTATCTCAATGAAGACAAGGAAACACTGACTCCGGTTCTCTATTTTGAAGGAGAGGAAAGTGGTTTCCAAGTTCAAGTGGCTCTCCAGTATAATGACGGTTATTCAGATAATATCTTATCCTTTGTTAATAATGTCCGCACCAAGGACGGTGGTACTCATGAGACGGGGCTCAAGACCGCTATTACCAAGGCTATGAACGACTATGCCAGAAAGACGGGTCTGCTCAAGGAAAAGGATAAGAATCTGGAAGGTTCAGACTATCGCGAGGGTCTATCTGCCGTCTTATCAATCTTAGTTCCTGAGGAGCATTTACAGTTTGAAGGCCAGACCAAGGACAAGTTAGGTAGTCCCTTGGCTCGTCCTGCTGTGGACTCCATTGTCTCTGACAAGCTGACTTTCTTCCTCTTGGAAAACGGTGAGTTGGCATCAAACCTCATCCGCAAGGCTATCAAGGCTAGAGATGCGAGAGAAGCGGCCCGCAAGGCGCGTGACGAAAGCCGTAATGGCAAGAAAAATAAGAAAGACAAGGGCTTACTCTCTGGTAAGCTAACTCCGGCCCAATCTAAGAATCCAGCTAAGAATGAACTCTATCTGGTAGAGGGTGACTCTGCCGGTGGCTCTGCCAAGCAAGGACGTGACCGTAAGTTCCAAGCCATCCTGCCACTGCGCGGTAAGGTTATCAATACTGCTAAGGCTAAAATGGCTGACATTCTTAAGAACGAAGAAATCAATACCATGATCTACACAATCGGAGCTGGTGTTGGTTCAGACTTTACCCTTGAGGATGCCAACTATGACAAGATCATCATCATGACCGATGCGGATACTGACGGTGCCCATATTCAAACCTTGCTGCTGACCTTTTTCTATCGCTATATGCGCCCGCTGGTCGAGGCTGGCCGCGTCTATATCGCCCTGCCGCCTCTCTATAAGATGTCCAAGGGTAAGGGCAAGAGCGAAGTCGTCGAGTATGCCTGGACTGATGGCGAACTGGATGACCTGCGCCGCAAGTTTGGTAAGGGAGCCATGCTCCAGCGCTACAAGGGGCTCGGCGAAATGAATGCCGACCAACTCTGGGAGACGACTATGAACCCTGAAACTCGCACTCTCATCCGTGTCACCATCGAAGACTTGGCTCGTGCAGAACGCCGTGTCAATGTCCTCATGGGTGACAAGGTCGAACCACGCCGTAAGTGGATTGAGGATAATGTTAAGTTTACGCTAGAAGAAGCGACAGCTTTTTAAAATTTGTTTAACTAATCATTATAGATAATTACATTATTTAGGAGTTTTATTATGAAAAAAATCTATACACTGGCATTACTTGTATTTTCAGTATTTATCCTAGCTGCTTGCTCTTCGCAGGAAGCTTGGCTAAACGGTACATGGAAGAGTGAAAAAACAAAAAGCACCTATGTTTTTGAAGAAAAGCAAGGTAAATGGAACATTTTAAACGGTAAGGAAAAAATTGCTGAAAAAGGCGATGTAAAAGATAAAAAAGGCGATCAATTCACTATTGTTGATGCTAATGGTAATCGTCATCAGATAAAAAAAGTTGATGAAAATACTATTGAATATCAATCTTTTACATCCGACGGAATTTCTGCAACTAATGGAGAAAGTTTTAAATTTAAAAAGGATAAGTAGAGTTATTTTGAGATTTAGGTGAGCAGAGGAGTGATTAGATGACTATACTTGGAATGGTCGGTCTCATCTTTCGAGACATGCAGGAATCCGCTTTGCCAACTTTGATTCTATATAAAGAAGTTCCACTGAAAAGATAGGTATTCCCATGAAAACTGAAACCGAGATGTTTGATGTGATTTTGCAAACTGCAAAAGCGCTACAGGTCTACGCTGTCGCTATGTCTGGTTCGCGGTCAAACCCAAATGCTACCAAGGATGAGTTCCAAGACTATGATGTGGTCTACATTGTGGAGGATTTGCATGCTCTGGTGGCCGACCTTGCTTGGTTGGAAAGGTTTGGCGAGCGCGTGATTGAGCAGCATGTTCTACTAGACCATCGTCGCCTCTATCTCATGCTCTTTGAAGATGGCAATCGGATAGATTTGACTCTTTGCCCCAAGGAGCATATCAAAGAGTGGGTGGATAGCGAAGCGGATTTCACGGTGCTGGATGACCCGCAGGGACTGTTTGCTCCTTACGCACCGACACCCAAGCGCTATTGGACGGCACCAGCCATCGCGACTGACTTTGACAAATCCTGCAATGAATTCTGGTGGGTGTCAGCTTATGTAGTCAAGGGCATTCATCGGAACCACTTTGTCTATGCGACGGATCATCTGTATGGAATCTGTCAGCAAGAATTGCTCAAGCTTTTAGCTTGGCAAGTAGCAGCGGATAAAGGAACTGTCGATGTTGGCAAGAACTACAAGTACCTCTTTCAGTATTTGCCTGCTGAGAAAGAGAAGGAATTTACAGCCTTGCTTGACTTTTCTGACCAGAAAGAAATCACTAAGTCTCTCTTTGCTACCATGGACTTTTTCCACAGAGAAGCCCAAGCTTTCTCTCTAAAAACCGGCTTCCACTATGGCAAAGAAACCGCCGAGAAGATGATTGAATATGCTGAGGAGAGGCTTGAAACAAATGAAACATTTACAAAATAATAAGATAACAAAATTTTTACTGATTAGTTTTCTCATTTCTTGGGGATTTGGTTGGGGATTGCTCGCTTTTCTGACGCAAATGAGCCTCTTAAGTCTAACAAGTCCACTAGGAGTTTTTCTCCATTTACTAGGAGGTTTCGGTCCAACCATTGCAGCCATTTCTTGTTTGCCTCAAAAATCCATTAAAAGCATAGTCTCTTTTATCTTAGGGGACTCAAAGAAATATATTTTGTTATTTCTTTTACTAATTTTCGTGCAGACAGGTGTCATTGCTTTCTCATCTAAGGAGCTTAATCCAGCTTTTCCACTAGGAAATTTGTTTGTTGTTTTTTTGAGTGCAGTCTGTGTTTATGGTGGCGAAGAAGAATTGGGATGGCGAGGCATCTTGCAACCAACTTTGGAAACTAGATTCTCCTTTTGGATTTCCGGTTTGATAACAGGTTGTATTTGGGCGATATGGCATCTACCTTTATGGTTTGTGATTGGAAGTTCCCAAAGTAGGATGCCTTTTATATTATTCAGTCTATTTGCAATTTATCTCAGTATTCTTCTAGCAGCTGTTTTCAAAAAGACTAAGTCGGTCCTCTTTTGCGCCATTTTTCATGGTCTAAATAATACCCTACTTAGCTTATTTGTTATTAAAATTAATCTTTTATTCATTCTAGGATTAGTAGGATTGCTCTTCTTTTCTCACTACCTACAAAGAAATAGTTAAATTTATAAAATATAGATTTACTTTACAATAAAACACTAAAAAGAGAATTATTATGTCTAACATTCAAAACATGTCCCTTGAGGACATCATGGGAGAGCGCTTTGGTCGCTACTCCAAATACATCATTCAGGAGCGGGCCTTGCCGGATATTCGAGATGGCTTGAAGCCTGTTCAGCGCCGTATTCTTTATTCCATGAACAAGGACGGCAACACCTTTGACAAGGGCTACCGCAAGTCAGCCAAGTCAGTTGGGAACATCATGGGGAATTTCCATCCCCACGGTGACAGCTCCATCTACGATGCCATGGTCCGCATGTCTCAGGACTGGAAAAACCGTGAGATTCTCGTTGAGATGCACGGTAACAACGGCTCCATGGACGGTGATCCACCGGCAGCTATGCGTTATACTGAGGCGCGGCTGTCTGAGATGGCTGGCTATCTTTTGCAGGATATCGAGAAAGATACTGTTCCTTTTGCTTGGAACTTCGACGATACCGAGAAGGAGCCGACTGTTCTGCCGGCAGCCTTTCCTAATCTTTTGGTCAATGGAGCAACTGGGATTTCCGCTGGTTATGCGACTGATATTCCACCTCATAATCTAGCTGAAGTTATTGACGCGGTTATCTATATGATCGACCATCCGTCTGCCAAGGTGGACAAACTCATGGAGTTTCTGCCTGGTCCAGACTTCCCGACAGGAGCCATTGTCCAAGGCCGTGATGAGATCAAGAAAGCCTACGAGACTGGGAAAGGTCGCGTCGTGGTGCGCTCCAGAACTGAGATTGAAAAGCTAAAGGGTGGTAAAGAGCAAATCGTCATCACCGAGATTCCTTACGAGATTAATAAAGCGGTCTTGGTCAAGAAGATTGACGATGTGCGGGTCAATAACAAGGTGGCCGGTATTGCTGAGGTACGGGACGAGTCTGACCGAGACGGCCTTCGCATTGCCATCGAGCTCAAGAAAGACGCCAATACCGAGCTGATTCTCAACTATCTTTTCAAATACACTGATTTGCAAGTTAATTACAACTTCAACATGGTGGCTATTGACAATTTCACACCTCGTTTGGTGGGGATTGTACCAATCTTGACCAGTTATATTGCCCACCGCAAGGAGATTATTCTAGCTCGTAGCCGGTTTGACAAGGCCAAGGCTGAGAAACGGCTCCATATTGTGGAAGGATTGATTCGGGTTATTTCCATCTTGGACGAGGTGATTGCCCTGATTCGTGCTTCCGAAAACAAAGCAGACGCCAAGGAAAATCTGAAAGTTAGCTATGATTTCACTGAGGAGCAGGCTGAGGCTATCGTCACTCTCCAACTCTACCGTTTGACCAATACAGACGTAGTAGTTCTTGAAGAGGAAGAAGCAGAGCTGCGCGAGAAGATTGCAATGTTGGCTGCTATTATCGGTGATGAGCGCACCATGTATAATCTTATGAAGCGAGAACTCCGTGACGTCAAGAAGAAGTTTGGAAATCCGCGTCTCAGCGAGCTGCAGGATACAGCAAACGCTATCGAGATTGATACAGCTAGTCTCATCGTTGAGGAAGAAACCTATGTCAGCGTGACACGTTCTGGTTATATCAAACGGACCAGTCCACGTTCCTTCTCAGCATCGACCCTAGAAGAAATGGGCAAACGTGATGATGACCGACTGATTTTCGTCAGCCCGGCCAAGACGACCCAGCATTTGCTAATTTTCACAAGTCTTGGAAATGTTATTTACCGGCCTGTTCATGAGCTGTCAGATATCCGCTGGAAAGAAATTGGAGAACACCTCAGCCAGACCATCAGTAATTTTGATACCAAGGAAGAAGTTATCTATACAGAATTACTGGACAGCTTTGAGGAAGGCACTTACTTTGCAGCGACCAAGCTGGGACAAATCAAGCGAGTGGAGCGCAAGGAGTTCAGTCCTTGGCGGACCTACAAGTCTAAGTCGCTCAAGTTTGCCAAGCTGAAAAATGAAGATGACCAGGTTATTGCTCTGGCGCCGATTAAGCTGGATGATGTTATGCTCGTGACCAAGAATGGCTATGCCCTTCGTTTCAATATTGAGGAAGTACCTGTTATTGGTGCTAAGGCAGCTGGGGTTAAAGCCATCAATCTTAAGAAGGACGATGTTCTAGCGGCAGCCTTTATCGCCAACACAGACTCGCTTTACATCCTGACTCAGCGCGGTTCGCTCAAGCGTATGGCAGTCGCTGATATTCCTGTTACTAGTCGTGCAAATCGTGGTCTTCAAGTTCTGAGAGAGCTTAAGACCAAGCCCCATCGTGTCTTTGCAGCTGGACCAGTCTTTTGCGAAGCAGTGGACTTTGATCTCTTCACAACAGAAGCAGAAGCCAGTGAGGAGCAGATTTTGCAGGTGCTTTCTAATAAAGGAACTGTCTATGATGTAAACCTAGCTGAGCTCGGCTTATCAGAGCGAACTAGTAACGGAAGTTTTATCTCTGATACCATTTCAGACGAAGAAGTCTTCTCAGCTTATATTAAATAATTTTCAAACCAGTTCAAACGAGCTGGTTTTTTCAAACTAAAATTTAATAACAAAATTTTCTGAAAATTGAAAATAATGCTTGAAAATTTCTTAAAAAGGTGTAAAATAAGGAGTATCTAAAAAATGAAGTTTGGAAGTAGAGGAGTAAGATTATGACTGTAAATCTCGACTGGGAAAATCTAGGATTCTCATATATGAAATTGCCTTATCGCTTTTTAGCTTATTATCGCAATGGTCAGTGGGAGGAAGGCAAACTGACAGAAGATGCGACCCTGCATATTTCTGAGTCTTCACCAAGCCTTCACTATGGTCAGCAGGCTTTTGAAGGACTTAAGGCTTATCGAACCAAGGATGGCAGTGTCCAGCTCTTCCGTCCAGATGAGAATGCTAAGCGCCTGCAACGCACTTGCGATCGTCTCTTGATGCCACAAGTCTCAACTGAAATGTTTGTGGAAGCTTGTAAGGCTGTTGTCCGTGCAAATGAAGAATATGTACCTCCATATGGAACAGGAGGAACTCTCTACCTTCGTCCACTTTTGATTGGTATCGGAGATATCATCGGGGTAAAACCAGCAGAGGAGTATATTTTTACGATTTTTGCTATGCCAGTCGGAAACTACTTCAAGGGTGGTTTGGTTCCAACCAATTTCTTGATCCAAGACGAATATGACCGAGCGGCTCCACATGGTACAGGTGCTGCTAAGGTAGGTGGTAACTATGCAGCCAGTCTCCTACCAGGTAAGATAGCTAAGTCTCGTAATTTTTCAGATGTCATCTACCTTGATCCATCAACTCATACCAAGATTGAAGAAGTCGGCTCAGCAAACTTCTTTGGAATCACAGCTAATAATGAGTTTGTAACACCACTGAGCCCATCAATCTTACCATCTATTACTAAGTACTCGTTGCTTTACTTGGCAGAACACCGCTTGGGCTTGACTCCGATCGAAGGTGATGTTCGGATTGATGATTTGGATCGCTTTATTGAAGCCGGAGCTTGTGGTACAGCGGCAGTTATCTCACCAATCGGAGGTATCCAGCATGGTGATGATTTCCATGTGTTCTATAGTGAGACGGAAGTCGGTCCAGTCACCCGTAAGCTTTATGACGAATTAACAGGTATCCAATTTGGTGATGTTGAAGCGCCAGAAGGTTGGATCTACAAAGTTGATTGATAGGAAGAGCCTAAAAGGCTCTTTTCTTCTTATTTGCAGGAAATCACTTGCCAGGTTTTTGCTTTTTGTGTAAAATAGTATTTTGAAAGAGGTAAGAAATGAGTAAAAAAGATAAAAAGATTGAAATTCAAATTAATGATAGTAAGGTCAAAGTAGGAGCAGATTTATTTGATGGCTATTCACTCGTTATTGGTAAAAAAGTAATTGGCGAGATTGCAGAATTAGACGGCCAGTATGCTATAATTAAAAACGGCAATGCGGATGCTTTCTATAAAAAACTTGAAAAGGCTGTAGAAAATTTAATAGAAACCTATAATTTAGGCAAATAAGGTGTTGATTTTCCATTATTTTCGTGTTATAATAGATGACGTTGATTGTATACGGAGAGATAGCGAAGAGGCTAAACGCGGCGGACTGTAAATCCGCTCCTTCGGGTTCGGGGGTTCGAATCCCTCTCTCTCCATTAGCGTTCATTTTGACGATGATAAAGTGACTATTGTCAGCGCTCTTTTTGGGGTATAGCCAAGCGGTAAGGCAAGGGACTTTGACTCCCTCATGCGTTGGTTCGAATCCAGCTACCCCAGTTCTTAGGTGATATATCAGATGAGGGGTTAAAATATCTTAGGGTATTTTATTTCTTTATAAAAGGTATAAAAACGGTAAAGATAAATTAACATGTCGTTGCGGGCGCTTAGGAAAATAAAATGGATGTCAAGTGAAAACTTGATTGTTGGAGGATTTTTTAGATGAATGAATTTGAAGATTTGCTAAACAGTGTTAGCCAAGTCGAGCCAGGTGATGTTGTTACTGCTGAAGTATTGACAGTTGATGCAAACCAAGCTAATGTTGCAATTTCTGGAACTGGTGTTGAAGGAGTGTTAACTCTTCGTGAGTTGACTAATGATCGTGATGCTGACATTAACGACCTTGTAAAAACAGGCGAAACACTTGAATTGCTCGTTCTTCGTCAAGTAGTGGGTAAAGATACAGATACAGTTACTTACCTAGTATCTAAAAAACGTTTAGAAGCTCGCAAAGCATGGGACAAATTGGTTGGCCGTGAAGAAGAAGTTGTTACCGTTAAAGGCACTCGTGCAGTTAAGGGTGGACTTTCTGTTGAGTTTGAAGGACTTCGTGGTTTCATTCCTGCTTCAATGCTTGACACTCGTTTTGTACGTAATACAGAACGTTTTGTAGGTCAAGAATTTGATGCTAAGATTAAAGAAGTTGATCCAAAAGAAAACCGCTTCATCCTTTCACGTCGTGAAGTTGTTGAAGCTGAAGCTGCTGCAGCTCGTGCCGAAGTATTTGGTAAATTAAATGTTGGTGATGTTGTAACTGGTAAAGTTGCTCGTATCACTAGCTTTGGTGCTTTCATTGATCTTGGTGGTGTTGATGGTTTGGTTCACTTGACTGAGTTGTCACATGAGCGTAACGTATCACCTAAATCTGTTGTAACAGTTGGTGAAGAAATTGAAGTGAAGGTCCTTGACTTAAACGAAGAAGAAGGCCGTGTATCACTTTCACTTAAAGCTACGACACCTGGACCATGGGATGGTGTTGAACAAAAACTTGCTGCTGGTGATGTAATTGAAGGTACTGTTAAACGCTTGACTGACTTTGGTGCTTTTGTTGAAGTATTGCCAGGTATTGATGGTTTGGTTCACATCTCACAAATTTCTCACAAACGTGTTGAAAATCCTAAAGATGTCTTGTCAGTTGGCCAAGAAGTAACTGTTAAAGTTCTTGAAGTTAACCCAGCTAATGAGCGTGTATCACTTTCTATCAAGGCTCTTGAAGAACGTCCTGCACAAGAAGAAGGACAAGAGAAAGAAGAAAAACGCCAATCACGTCCACGTCGTCCTAAACGTCAAGAAAAACGTGACTTTGAACTTCCAGAAACTCAAACTGGATTTTCAATGGCTGACTTGTTCGGTGATATCGAATTATAAGATAATTTAGAAGTTGAGTTTTCTCAACTTCTTTTTCTTTTTTGACTTGTATTTTTAGTGAAAATTAGTTATAATAAATAAGTTGCCACCCTTAGTGTAATGGATATCACGTAAGATTCCGGTTCTTGAGATGGGAGTTCGATTCTCTCAGGGTGGATGACTTAAAATTAGACTCTTCGGAGTCTTTTTTCGTTTCGGTAGAGAATATCATGATACAGAAATTAATAGCTTTTATTGTAGTTTAAAAAGATGAGAAGTATTTGCTTATCAAACGCTCTAAGATAAAGCGAGGCCTTCCTAATGTCTTTCCATCTTATTGGGATATTCCAGGCGGAAGTGTAGAAGAGAATGAACTGCCTAGAGAGGCTGCTCTACGTGAGGCTATGGAGGAGGTTAATCAAAACCTTCGGATTAATTAGATTATCCACGAAGATAGTCAGTTTGATGTTAGCAAAGATACTGTCTTTACACGTCTAGTTTATGCTGGCGAGATTTTGGAAGTGCGTGATATTATATTTGATCCAGAAGAGCATACAGATTTTGTCTGCTTTTCTTCTTTGGAAGACATGGTAGGAGAGTTCATTGTACCTTATTTGCTTAAATATACAATGCAAAAAAAATCCCCTTTTGACAAGGGAATTTTTTTGATTAGTTTTTAGATGCTGCTTGGAATTCAGGGTTTTTCCATGCTTCATCAATGATAGCTTGCAATTCTTTAGCAGAAGCTTGCATTTTTTGAGTTTCAGCGTCGTTCAATGGGATGTTTACTGGACGAACGATACCGTGTGCACCAACAACAGCTGGTTGACCGATAAAGACGTTTTTAACACCGTATTGACCTTCTTGGAAGACTGAGAGTGGAAGTACTGCATTTTCGTCATCAAGGATTGCTTTTGTGATACGAGCAAGCGCTACAGCGATACCGTAGTATGTAGCTCCTTTTTTGTTGATGATTGTGTAGGCAGCGTCACGAACACCTTCGAACAACTCAATCAATTCAGCTTCTTGAACGTTTTGAGTATCTTTAAGGAATTCTTCAAGGTTTACACCAGCGATGTTAGCGTGTGACCAAACCGCAAATTCAGAATCTCCGTGTTCACCCATGATGTAGGCGTGAACTGAACGAGCATCAACATCCAATTTTTCAGCAAGTGCTTGACGGAAACGTGCTGAGTCAAGTGAAGTACCTGAACCGATAACACGTTCTTTAGGGAATCCAGAGAATTTCCAAGTTGAGTAAGTCAAAACGTCAACTGGGTTAGCTGCAACAAGGAAGATACCATCGAACCCTGATTCAACAACTTGTGTTACGATTGATTTGTTGATAGCCAAGTTTTTACCTACAAGGTCAAGGCGAGTTTCACCTGGTTTTTGAGGAGCACCTGCAGTGATAACAACAAGGTCAGCGTCTGCACAGTCAGAGTATTGAGCAGCGTAGATTTTTTTAGGTGAAGTGAAGGCAAGGGCGTGGCTAAGGTCAAGCGCATCACCAACAGCTTTTTCGTGTAATTGTGGAATTTCGATAATTCCAAGCTCTTGTGCAATTCCTTGGTTAACAAGTGCGAAAGCGTAAGATGAACCTACGGCACCGTCACCAACAAGGATCACTTTTTTGTGTTGTTTAGTTGAAGTCATTATCTAAACATCTCCTTTTATTTTTTTACGGGTTTGTCCCAAACAAGTCTATTCTATCACTTTTAACATGCTTTGTCACGGCAGATGGTCATCTTTAAAAGATGTAAACGTTTTTAGGATCAAGGCTATTTACTGAAAAAATGTTTAAAATATGATATAATAGTACAGTTATATAAAGTGAAAAGAGGCATTTTTTTAATGCAAGATAAGAATTTAGTAAATGTCAATCTAACGAGTGAAATGAAGACAAGTTTCATTGACTATGCTATGAGTGTTATCGTTTCTCGTGCACTTCCAGATGTTCGTGATGGATTAAAACCGGTTCATCGTCGGATTCTTTATGGAATGAATGAGCTGGGAGTTACTCCTGATAAACCACATAAAAAATCAGCCCGTATTACAGGTGATGTTATGGGTAAATACCATCCGCATGGTGACTCATCAATTTATGAAGCTATGGTTCGGATGGCGCAATGGTGGAGCTATCGCTACATGCTTGTTGATGGCCATGGGAACTTTGGTTCCATGGACGGAGATGGAGCTGCTGCTCAGCGTTATACAGAGGCACGTATGAGCAAAATTGCTCTTGAGATGCTTCGTGATATCAACAAGAATACTGTTGACTTTATCGATAACTATGATGCTAATGAGCGAGAACCAATAGTCCTTCCTGCACGTTTTCCAAATCTTTTGGTCAATGGCGCAACTGGTATTGCTGTTGGTATGGCGACTAATATTCCGCCTCATAATTTAGCGGAGTCTATTGATGCAGTTAAGCTAGTCATGGATAATCCTGAAGCAACAACCCGTGATATTATGGAAGTTTTGCCTGGGCCTGATTTTCCAACTGGCGCTCTAGTTATGGGCAAATCAGGTATTCACCGTGCTTATGAAACGGGGAAAGGCTCGATCGTTTTACGTTCTCGGACTGAAATCGAAGAAATGAAAAATGGTCGCGAGCGGATTGTCGTAACTGAGTTTCCTTATATGGTTAATAAGACTAAGGTTCATGAACACATTGTTCGCTTAGTACAGGAAAAACGCATCGATGGTATTACAGCTGTCCGTGATGAGTCTAATCGTGAGGGTGTCCGTTTTGTCATTGAGGTTCGTCGGGATGCGTCTGCTCATGTCATTCTAAATAATCTCTTTAAATTGACACAAATGCAGACCAATTTCAGCTTTAATATGTTAGCGATTCAGGGTGGTGTTCCTAAAATACTCTCTCTCCGTGAGATCCTTTTAGCTTATATCGAGCACCAAAAAGAAGTTGTGACTCGTCGAACAGCCTTTGATAAAGATAAGGCCGAGGCGCGCGCTCATATTTTAGCAGGTTTACTAATTGCTCTTGACCACATCGATGAAGTTATTCGTATCATTCGTAACAGCGAGACAGACGCTGAAGCACAGGCTGAATTAATGGCTAAGTTTGAATTGTCTGAACGTCAAAGTCAGGCTATTCTCGATATGCGCTTGCGTCGTTTGACTGGTTTGGAACGCGATAAAATTCAGTCAGAATATGATGAATTGATTGCTCTAATAGCTGATTTGGCGGATATCTTAGCTAAACCTGAAAGAGTTCTTACAATTATTAGAGAAGAATTGGATGAAGTTAAGCGGAAATTTGCTGATGAACGTCGTACAGAGCTTATGGTAGGAGAGGTTCTCTCTCTAGAAGATGAAGATCTGATTGAAGAAGCGGATGTTTTGATCACCTTGTCAAATAAAGGCTACATCAAACGTTTAAACCAAGATGAGTTTACAGCTCAGAAGCGTGGTGGCCGCGGTGTTCAAGGAACTGGTGTTAAAGACGATGATTTCGTCAAGGAACTTGTTTCGACTAGTACTCATGATCGTCTACTCTTCTTCACTAATAAGGGACGAGTTTATCGTCTGAAAGGATATGAGATACCTGAATATGGCCGGACTGCAAAAGGTTTACCAATTGTGAATCTCCTGAAATTGGATGAAGGAGAAACAATTCAAACTATTATCAATGTGGAACAGGATCATAGCCAAGACTCTTATCTCTTCTTTACGACTCGTCTAGGGGTAGTCAAGCGTACTAGCGTAGCTGATTTTGCTAATATTCGTCAGAATGGACTCAAGGCTTTGAATTTGAAGGATGAAGACGAGCTGATTAATGTTTTCCTAACTGATGGAGCTGCTGATGTTATTATCGGAACAAAATTTGGTTATTCTGTTCGCTTCAATGAGACAGCTGTTCGTAACATGAGTCGTATTGCAACTGGTGTACGTGGTGTTAACCTAAGAGACGGTGACCAGGTTGTTGGAGCAGGTGTTGTGTCTGACAACGATGAAGTTCTTGTTATTACTGAGAAGGGTTATGGTAAGCGAACTCTTGCTAGTGAATATCCGACAAAAGGCCGTGGTGGTAAAGGGATTAAAACAGCTAATATTACAGAGAAAAATGGTCCTTTAGCTGGTTTAATGACGGTCAATGGTCAAGAAGATCTGATGATCATAACCAATACTGGTGTGATTATTCGGACAAGTGTTGCAAATATTTCACAAACTGGTCGCTCTACAATGGGTGTTAAGGTTATGCGTCTTGATCAGAATGCTCAGATTGTTACCTTTACAACTGTAGAAGCAGATGATAAAGAAGAGTTGCAAGACGAGAAGGAGTAAAATATGGCTAGAGGATCACGAAGAGCCAAGAAGAAACGTAGTAGACGTAATATTATATTAAATATTCTTTCGGTTATCTTACTGTTAGTTGCACTTGCCCTAATTTTTAATTCTTCAATTAGAAATATGATTATGGTTTGGCATACAAACAAGTACCAGGTTTCTAAAGTATCCAAGAAAGAAATTGAGAAGAATAAAGCAAGTAAAGGTAGTTTCAATTTTGAAAAGGTTGAGCCTCTATCGACTGAAGCAGTTTTAAATGCTCAATGGAAAGCGCAACAACTTCCTGTTATCGGTGGGATTGCGATTCCTGAACTATCCCTTAATTTACCAATTTTTAATGGACTGGAGAATGCAGGTCTTTATTATGGCGCTGGTACTATGAAAGAAACTCAGCAAATGGGAAAAGGAAACTATGCTTTAGCTAGCCACCATGTTTTCGGGATTACGGGAGCCAATGAAATGCTCTTCTCCCCTCTTGATCGAGCAAAAGCTGGTATGAAGATTTATCTGACAGATAAAGATAAAGTTTATACTTATTCAATAACTAGTGTTGAAAACGTGGAACCTGAAAGGGTAGATGTGGTTGATGATGCAGCTGATGGTACAGCAGAGGTTACTTTGGTAACCTGTGAAGATGCTGCGGCAACTTCTCGTACAATTGTTAAGGGTGTTTTAGAAAGTGAAACTCCATACAAAGAAACACCGAAGAAGATTTTGAACTACTTCAATAAATCATACAATCAAATGCAACTATAAATCTTATAATAAAAAAGAAGGAAGCATAAGTTTAATGCTTTCCTTTTTTCTTTTGCGAATAAATAGATTGTAAGGAGGTTTTTATGTACAGTATATCATTTCAAGAGGAATCATTATTACCACGGGAACGATTAGTAAGACTAGGAGCAGAGCAGTTAAGCAATCAGGAATTGCTGTCTATTCTCATTCGTACAGGAAATAAAAAAGAGAATGTATTCCAAATAGCTAGTAGAATTTTAGCATCAGTATCAAGTCTGACTGAACTGCGTCACATGACTCTATCTGAACTACAGGGGATATCTGGTATAGGGCAAGTAAAGGCGATTGAGCTACAGGCCATGATTGAGTTGGGTAGTCGTATTTCAAAAGCGGAGAATTTTGAAGGAGAACGTATACTGAGTAGTCAAAAACTTGCTAAGAAAATGCAACAGGAATTAAGTCATAAAAAACAGGAGCATTTGGTTGCACTTTATTTAAACACTCAAAATCAGATTATTCATCAACAGACAATTTTCATTGGAAGTCTGACTCGGAGTTTAGCAGAACCTAGGGAGATTCTTCATTATGCGATTAAGCATATGGCGACATCAATTATCTTGGTCCATAATCATCCTTCAGGCGCGACTAGGCCAAGTAGGGATGATGATCAGGTGACTGAGAAAATAAAAGAAGCCTGCGAAATGATGGGCTTCGTTTTATTGGATCATTTAATTGTGGGAGGGGATAGCTATTATAGTTATCGAGAGGAAACAGACCTCATTTAAGGACGGTTAGCTATAGTGCTTAATCATGCTCTTTTTTCATAAAGTAGAGAAGAGTTTGCAGTTCGCTTGTCAAATCGACGTACTGAACCACAATTTCTTTTGGCAGGTGAAGATGTACAGGTGAAAAACTCATAATCCCTTTTATTCCAGCCTCTACAAGAATATTGGCTACTTCCTGGGCTTTTACACTTGGAACAGTTAAAATTGCTGTCTTGATGTCAGCGTCCTTGATTTTCTCTTTGATTTGAGAAATTCCATAAATTGGAATGCCGTCAGGAGTTTTTGTTCCAACTTCTTTATGGCTATCAACGTCAAAAGCCATGACAATTTTCATCTTATTTCTTTCGTGGAAGCGGTAGTGGAGAAGAGCGTGCCCCATATTACCAACGCCTACAAGCATGACATTGGTGATTGAGTTATCATTAAGTAGATCAGCAAAAAAATTCATTAATTTTTTAACATCGTAGCCAAAACCTCTGCGTCCAAGTTCACCAAAATAAGAAAAATCTCTTCGAACAGTAGCAGAGTCAATACCAATTGCTTCAGCAATTTGTTTGGAACTGGCTTTTTCTATTTTTTCTGCATTAAAACGTTTAAAAATACGGTAGTAGAGGGATAAACGCTTGGCAGTTGCACGAGGAATACTTGAATTTTTTTCAGTTTTCACAAAATCACGTCCTTTCATTTCTATTTTATAGAAAGTTTGTGAAAAAATCAACTATTTTAAAATAATCAAAGAAAGTAAAAATAAAAAAGAAAACTAAAATCCTTAGTTTTCTTTTTTATTTTCGTATGCTGACAAATCAAACTGTGACATGGTTCGATAGAGATTGCCTATTTTTCCTTTGTAGGGAAGTTCCTTACCGTTATAAGTCAAAGAGAGGACCTTTAAGTTATCCGGAATAGTGACACATCCTGAAAAAGCTAGCATGAATTCATCAAAATCAAGATAACGAACGATTCGTTCGACCTTATAAGAATCTAAGTATTTAAGTTCAATCATGTATATTCTCTGCTATTCTTGAATGAATGTTGGATTATTGTTCTGTCTTTGTAAAAATCTCTCTCTCAACTAAACTATCCATCAAAAAGTAGAATTTCTGCTGAATAATCTTTTGATCTTCTGATTTAAAAATATTAACTAAGCGAAGACCAGATTTATCTGTGATATTAATTTTAAAGCCTGACAGGTCTTTATTGAAAATAATCTTCAACAAAAATCCTTGACCACTATTTGGAATTTCTTCTAAGAGGCGAGTTAGCTCAAAGTTTCCTACTTTTGTTTCGGCAAAGGTATTGTCTTTTAATGTAAATTTTTTAACATTTGGATTTACTTCATAACTGTATAAACAATCTTTTAATGCTACTGACTTTTCAAAGGCCATATGTTTCTCCTAAAATTTCTTTTAATTTTTTTGTTAAAATTTGTACTTCTTGAACAGTATTTTGATCAGAAAAACTGATTCTGAAGGATTCTTTTAATCGGGGGGATGTCTCACCATAAAAAGCCGACAAAACGTGGCTTGGCTCAATCGCTCCAGCAGTACATGCTGATCCTGTGGAGACAGAAATTCCTGCCATATCTAACTTCATCAGCAGGATATCGTTTGCCTGGCCGGGAAATCCCATGTTAACCACATGAGGTAAATGAGGCTCCTGTTCATTTAGATAATAGTCGGTAGTACCAAGTCCTTGCAAAAGTTCATATCGAAGCTCTTGAATATGACTGAAGTTTTCGGCTATATGTTCAATGTTATTTTCCAGTGCTGTGGCCATTCCCGCAATGGAAATGATGTTTTCCGTACCAGCTCTTTTTTTATCTTCCTGACTTCCACCGTGAAGTAGATTATCAAAGTGGAAATCTTTTGCATATAAGAAGCCAGTTCCCTTAGGTCCGTGAAATTTATGGGCAGAAGCGCTTAAAAAATCAATTCCTAACTCTTCTGGATAGATTGGAATCTTTCCCATAGCTTGAACCGCATCTACATGAAATTTAGCTGGATGATCTTTTAAAACTTCTCCAATTTCCTTAATAGGTAGTAGATAACCTGTCTCATTATTAGCAAACATTGTAGAGACGAGAATGGTGTCAGGACGGAGTGCTCCCTTGATATCTTTTACTCGTATCTTTCCGTCGACTGGTTGGATAAAAGAAATCTCAAATCCGTATTTCTCGGCTAAGTGTTGCAAGGGTTCTAAAACAGAATGATGCTCAATTGCTGTCGTAATAATATGTTTGCCTAGATCTTGGTTCTTGAGAGCGTAGCCTTTTAGTATGGTATTATTGCTTTCGGTAGCACCAGAAGTGAACAGAATATTTTTGGCATTAGTTCGCAATACCTGAGCAATAGTCTGCCTGGCTTGTCTGAGAATCTTACTAGCCTCTCGTCCATGTTGATGAGTGCTAGATGGATTTCCATAGACCTGTCCCATTAAATCAGTCATCTTTTGGATAGTTATAGACGAAAGAGGGGTCGTGGCTGCATTGTCAAAATAAATCATTTTCAGTCCTTATTTTTTATTATATGCAAAGAGAGGACTGACAGGTTTTCTCTCTTGGATGCGGACAATAGCATCAGCAATCAACTCACTTGCTGTAATGTACTGGATGTTTTTTGGAGTTTTTTCTTTGGTGTCTACAGAATCAGTTACTAAAATTTCTTTGATTGGAACAGCATCTAATTTTTCAGCGGCACCGTCAACGAAGAGACCGTGGCTTGAAACCGCATAGATTTCGGTTGCTCCTTCTCGATCGACAATTTTAGCAGCTTCAGTAAAGGTACGTCCAGTATTCAAGATGTCATCAATTAAGATCGCTTTCTTACCAGCTACCTCACCAATAATATATCCTTCATTGCGGTGAGCATCGTCTTGAGCATAGTCAATAATAGCGATAGGAGCATCTAGATGTTCTGCTAAACTGCGAGCTCTCTTAACACCTGAGTTCTTTGGACTTACAACGACAACATCATCACCTGTTAAGCCTTTATCGCAATAGTGTTTTGCAAAAAGAGGAACAGTGTAAAGATTGTCAACAGGAATGTCGAAGAATCCCTGGACTTGAACAGCGTGTAGATCAAGAGTCAGTACTCGATTCACACCTGCTTTTACTAACATATTTGCTACTAGTTTTGCTGTGATTGGTTCCCGTGGTGCTGCTGTACGGTCTTGACGAGCGTAACCAAAGTATGGAATTACAACGTTTACTGAGTTAGCACTGGCACGATTACAAGCATCTACCATGATGAGCAGTTCCATCAAATGGTTGTTTACTGGAAAACTTGTAGATTGAATGATGAAAACATCAAAGCCACGTACGCTTTCTTCGATGTTGACTTGGATTTCTCCATCAGAGAACTGACGTGATGAAAGTTTCCCAAGCGGTACTCCAGCAGCTTTTGCAATCTTCTCAGCGATAGCATGATTTGAGTTGAGCGAGAATAATTTCATGTTCTTTTTGTCATTGATTGAACCAAACATACCTAAAGATAACTCCTTTAATTTTCTGATTACTATTTTATCAAAAATATAAGATTTTTTCAGCTATTTGGCAAGTTTTTAGCAAATCTAGCGATCTTGCTTTTTAGGGGTGTGTATGGGAGATTGTTTTCTTGTAGAAAGTCAAAGAAATTAACTTTTCCATCTTCAGCATCTTGAACTTCAAGTTCGATTTCATAATCGTGAACATCAAAATAAAAATTTTCATCCAGAGCTAGAAGTCCAAACTCATGTTTCATTTCTCTGCGAATGGTGGTTAAGTGGCCTAGGATATTTAATTGATTCAGCTGAATCTTCGTTTTTTTCAAGTTTTCAAGAATCTGTCCCTCTGGTAGAGTCATATTCTCAATTATAGAATGAACTTCATCAGCTGATAAAGCTTGGTTATATTCCATCGTTCCCACCTCTTGCGATATCTTCAGAGTCAGCTCGGCTGAATCATCAAAACGACGGATTCGGAAAGCCATTTTATGGTCTCTGATAAAAAAATCAGGGGTATCTATATAATAATTTGTTTGTTTTACTGGAGTAATATCTTTAAAAAGTGGTAGCAGACTGTCGAATTGTTCTTTGTTTAATCCAGATTTATATTCAATTTCTAAATGATTCATTGTTGATCCTTTTCTTTCGCTTGAAAACGATTTATGTTATAATAATAGACGTATTTATTTTATATAAAATAATTAAAAATGACAAGGTGAGTGAGTGCATTTATGGAGTGGGAACAATTTTTAGACCCTTATGTCCAAGCTGTTGGTGAGTTAAAAGTCAAACTGCGTGGGATTCGAAAGCAATACCGCAAGCAACAACGACACTCACCTATAGAATTTGTAACCGGTAGGGTCAAGTCTATTGAAAGTATCCAAGAGAAGATGGTTATGCATGGAATAAGTTTAGAAAACTTAGACCGTGATATGAATGATATTGCAGGACTTCGAATTATGGTTCAATTTGAGGATGATATCACTGAAGTTCTGAAAGTCTTGCGTCAGCGGAAAGATATGAAGATTGTTCTAGAGCGAGATTATATCACTTATAAGAAGCCAAGTGGCTACCGTAGCTATCATGTGATAGTTGAATATCCTGTTGATACAATTGACGGTAATAAAGTTGTCTTGGCTGAAATTCAAATTCGGACCTTAGCCATGAATTTTTGGGCGACAATTGAGCATTCTCTGAATTATAAATATAAGGGAGAATTTCCTCAAGAAATTAAGGAAAGGTTGGAAATAACAGCTCGAATTGCCTATGAATTGGATAAAACAATGGGTGAAATTCGCCATGATATTCAAGAGGCTCAAGTTCTGTTTGATCCGCCTTATCGGAAGTTAAATGATGGCGTAGGAAATAGTGACGATACAGATGAAGAATATAGATAAAAAGATTGCAGTTTTTAGCAATTATAAACCTCAAAGTAAAGAAGTCTGCCAATTATTGATTAAGAAACTAAGGCAGAATCGTTTCATTTTAACCGATAAAAATCCTGATATAGTTATTTCTGTAGGTGGAGATGGCATGCTCTTGTCAGTTTTTCACAAATATGAAAAACAATTAGATAAAGTTCGTTTTGTCGGTGTTCATACTGGACACTTAGGATTTTATACTGATTACCGAGATTTCGAAATCGACAAGTTAATAGAAAATCTAAAATTGGACACCGGAGCTCAGGTTTCCTATCCGATTTTAAATGTTAGAATTTTCCTAGAGGATGGTTCTGTAAAGAGTAAGCTAGCTTTGAATGAAGCTACGATAAAGCGATCAGATCGGACTATGGTTGCTGATGTCATGATTAACCATGTGGCTTTTGAACGCTTCCGTGGGGATGGGATTTCGGTTTCTACTCCAACCGGCAGCACAGCTTACAATAAGTCCTTAGGTGGAGCAGTTCTTCATCCGACAATAGAAGCCTTGCAAATTGCTGAAGTGGCAAGCCTTAATAATCGTGTATATCGTACTTTAGGTTCGTCGATCATTGTTCCTAAAAAAGACAAGATCGAAATCTTTCCAACTCGAAATGATCAGCATACGATTTCGGTGGATAATAGAACTTATACTTTCAAGCATATTACCAAGGTTGAATTTCAAATAGATAATCATAAAATACAATTTGTTGCCAGTCCAAGCCATACGAGTTTTTGGAACCGAGTTAAGGATGCCTTTATTGGAGAAGTAGACGATGAGATTTGAGTTTATTGCAGATGAACATGTCAAAGTCAAAACTTTTCTCAAAAAACATGATGTCTCAAAGGGGCTTCTTGCTAAAATTAAGTATAGAGGTGGTGGTATTTTAGTAAATGACGAACCACAAAATGCGATTTACTTGTTAGACATTGGTGATAAAGTTACGATCGATATCCCCAAGGAAGAAGGTTTTGAAAGTCTAGACGCGATTTCGAGAGAATTAGAAGTGGTTTTTGAGGATGATCATTTTTTAATACTTGATAAACCAGCTGGTGTTGCAAGCATTCCTAGCGTCAACCACTCTAATACTATGGCTAACTATGTCAAAGCCTATTATATAGATTCCGGTTATGAGAATCATCAAGTCCATATTGTGACACGTTTGGACAAGGATACTAGCGGTCTTATGCTATTTGCCAAACACGGCTATGCCCATGCACGATTGGATAAACAATTACAAAAAAGAACTATTGAGAAGCGTTATTTAGCCCTGGTTAAGGGAGATGGTCTTTTAGAAAAAGAAGGGGAAATTATTGCTCCGATTGCGCGTGATGAAGATAGTATTATTACACGAAGAGTTGCCAAAGGAGGTAAATATGCTCATACTAGTTACAAGGTGATTGAGCAATTTGGCAACATCTATCTAGTGGATATTCACCTTCATACAGGAAGGACGCATCAGATTCGAGTTCATTTTTCACATATCGGCTTTCCACTTTTGGGAGACGATTTATATGGTGGAAGCTTAACTGAAGGTATCAGTCGCCAAGCTCTTCACTGTCATACTTTGAAATTTTACAATCCATTCAGTGGAGAGGAAATTGGACGTGCCAGTCCTCTTCCAACAGATTTTGAACATGTAATTCAGACATTTAAAAATTAATTAAGAGGAGATTAACAAAATATGAAAATTTTTGATGATATTCGTGATGCCTTGCAGGATAAAGAAGTGAAAATTGTCTTGCCTGAAGGAGAAGAACCTCGTATTCTTCAAGCAACTAAGCGCCTTGTAAAAGAAACTAGTATTACTCCAGTTCTTTTGGGTAATCCTGAGAAAATTCGTATTTATTTAGAAATAGAAGGAATAACAGAAGGGTATCAGGTTATTGATCCTACAAACTGTTCTTGCTTTGAGGAAATGGTGGAAGCTTTTGTTGAGCGTCGTAAAGGAAAAATTACTGCAGATGAAGCGCGCCAATTGCTGAAGGAAGATGTCAACTATTTCGGTGTTATGCTAGTTTATCTTGGCAAGGTTCAAGGAATGGTTTCAGGTGCTATTCACTCTACAGCAGCGACTGTTAGACCTGCTCTTCAAATCATCAAGACTTTGCCATGGGTTTCGCGCACTTCAGGAGCTTTCCTCATGGTTCGTGATGATGAGCGCTACATTTTTAGTGACTGTGCTATTAATATCGATCCTGACGCCAGTGTTTTAGCAGAGATTGCTATTAACTCAGCTTTGACAGCACAAATTTTTGATATTGATCCTAAAGTCGCTATGCTCAGCTATTCTACCAAAGGTTCTGGTTTTGGAGAGAAGGTTGATAAGGTCGTAGAGGCAACTAAGCTGGCTCAGGAAATGCGTCCAGATTTGGCTATCGATGGTGAATTGCAGTTTGATGCGGCTTTTGTACCTGCAACAGCAGAACTAAAAGCACCTGGTAGTCCTGTGGCTGGTCAAGCGACTGTCTTTGTCTTCCCTAGCATTGAAGCTGGTAATATCGGCTACAAGCTGGCAGAACGTTTAGGTGGCTTTTCTGCAGTAGGTCCTATCTTACAAGGGCTTAATCATCCAGTTAATGATCTTTCTCGTGGATGTAATGCGGATGATGTTTACAAGCTGACCTTGATTACAGCTAGTCAGGTAGTTGGTCATTATTAAACGATATGAGATAATTGGGGGGCGTAAGCTCTCCAATTTTTTTATCCTTATGCTATACTAGATTTATGTTAAATTTGAAAGAATACGGAATTGAGATGTGGGAGGCAGATAAAATTGCTTCTTTTCGCGAGAAATTATTAACTTGGTATGATAAAAACAAACGCGATCTGCCTTGGCGTAGAACAAATAATCCTTATCATATCTGGGTTTCTGAGATTATGCTGCAGCAGACTCGGGTGGATACGGTGATTCCTTACTATGAGCGTTTTCTTGACTGGTTCCCGACAGTAGCTGACTTAGCACAGGCACCAGAAGATAGACTGCTCAAGGCTTGGGAAGGGTTAGGCTATTATTCGCGGGTGAGAAATATGCAAAAAGCAGCCCAGCAGATAATGACAGATTTCGCTGGAAAATTTCCTGATAGCTATGAAGGAATTGCTAGCCTCAAAGGAATTGGACCTTATACGGCTGGTGCTATTGCTAGTATTGCCTTTGGTCTAGCTGAGCCTGCGGTGGACGGCAATGTCATGCGGGTGCTGAGTCGATTGTTTGAAGTGGATTTAGATATTGGTCAACCCAGCAATCGGAAGGTCTTTCAGGCTATGATGGAGATTCTGATTGATCCAGACAGGCCCGGAGATTTCAATCAAGCACTGATGGATCTGGGGTCAGATATCGAAGCTCCTCTTAATCCTCATCCAGAAGACAGTCCTGTAAAAGAGTTCAGTGCAGCCTATTTACATGGAACTATGGATAAATATCCTATTAAAGCCCCTAAAAAGAAGCCAGTTTCGGTCTATCTGCAGGGCTTGATTATCGAAAACGAGCAGGGACAATTCTTGCTTGAAAAGAATGAAGCTGCTGGCTTGTTATCAGGTTTTTGGCATTTTCCCTTGATTGAAGTTGAGGAATTTCAAACTGAAAATCAGATGTCCCTCTTTGAGATAGCTGAAAATCAGCCAAGTCTGGATTTGTCTCCTCAAGAAAGCTTTGAGCAGGATTATGATTTGATTGTCGATTGGCAGCAGGGGTCTTTTCCAAAGGTGCAACATGTCTTCAGCCATCGCAAGTGGCATATCCAGCTAGCTTATGGCCGAGTTAATGATAGCCAGATCGTAGCTGATGGAGAGGTCATGTGGCTACATCCAGATGAATTTGAGAAGTACCCTTTTGCCAAACCCCAGCAGAAGATGTGGGAGGCATTTAATAAATGAACGTTCATTTCAATTTAGAGCATAGGTTTATGAAGAAATAATAGGATTATGTAACTTATATGGATTATAGACCAGATTATTCAGATAAAAATTTTATAGGAGCTCGTAGTATATTTGCTAGTATTCTCTATTTTATATTAGCTTGTTTCAATTATTTTTTGGCTCTTGCATATTTTGCTTTTATTCGTGAATTATATTCTAATCATGCAAAAATCAGTTCTATCTTAATTTGTTATTTTATTTGTTACAATTTATTTTTCTTGATTCGTGAGTTAAATTTTAAAATCCTTCATTGGTGTGGCTATCATGCCTCACCAAAATATTATAGATTTAGCAGAGGGAGGTTTCCCTTATTCAATAAAATAACGAAAACATATAAAAGACATTACAGAAGAAGATCAAGGAAACACCAATTTCTATTCCTAATCAGTTATTTGCTTTATTTAAATTTGGTGCCCATCTGTCCCTTTATATATTTTTATTTTATAATACATTTTAATATAACAGACTTTAATAATGAAAATAAAATCTATTCTTGTATCATCTTCATCTTATTATTTGTGCTAATCTATATATTAGAATTACTTTTTAAAAGGTATAGAAAATGGTTTACAAAACACTTTAATCTTGATGATAGGCTAGAGGAGCATGAATTTCCAATATTTTTCTTAAAAGAAAAATGATCTACTAGAATAGTTTGTAAAAAAACAACAATAGAACTGAACAATTTTTACGGAAAACGAATAATAGCTAGAGAATGATCTCTAGCTATTATTTTTATAAATGAGCGAATGCTTTAATCTCATCTGCAGTCATAGAAGAATCACAACGAACTGCTACTTGGCCGTCTTGAACATGAACAAAGCCAGGAACCGTCGGAATGCTATATTCAGAGCGGAAGGCTTGCAGTTTCTCTAATTCACTAGCTTCTTCACTGTTAATGAAGTAGATGTGTGCTTTAGTTTCAGCTACGACACCAGCTAATGTTCCAGCAAACTTACGGCAGTAAGGGCAAGTTTTACGACCAACGAAGAAAGTTGCTGTCTCTTTGTCAGCAATCGCTTGGCGGGCACGATCAACAGTTGTGACTTCTAAGTCTTTAATATTTTGAGCAAATTGTTCCATAAATCATCCTCATTTCTTTTGATAGAACTAGTATGCCATAAAGTTTCTAAAATTGCTTAGATTTGATACGAAAAAAAGATGAGATTGGTTGGTCTCATCTTTTATAATTTCTTATTTTACAAAAGCGTTGATTTCCGCTTCGATATTTGCAATCTTAGCTTGTGAATCTTCGTTGCTTTCACCTACAACTGCAATGTAGAACTTGATTTTTGGTTCAGTTCCAGAAGGGCGAACAGCGATCCATGAACCATCCGCAAGTGTGTATTTCAAAACATCACTTGGAGGTGTTGTCAAGGTTGTTACAGTGCCATCTGCAGCAGTAGAAGTTTGGGCTTTGAAGTCTTCTACGACAGTGATAGCTGTTGCATTCCATTCTTTTGGAGCATTGTTACGGAACTTAGCCATGATGGCTTTGATTTGTTCAGCACCGTCTACACCTGAAAGAGTCACAGAGATGGTCTTTTCAGCATAGTAGCCGTACTCTTTGTAGATTTCTTCGATACCGTCAGCAAGTGTCAAACCACGTGAGCGGTAGTAGGCAGCAAGTTCAGCAACGACAAGAACGGCTTGGATGGCGTCTTTATCACGTACAAATGGTTTGATCAAGTAACCGAAGCTTTCTTCAAATCCCATCATGTAAGTGTGATTGTGTTTTTCTTCAAATTCTTGGATTTTTTCAGCGATAAATTTGAAACCAGTCAAGACGTTGAACATTGTTGCGCCGTAGCTTTCAGCAATCTTCGTTACCAAGTTAGTTGATACGATGGATTTGCAGAGAGCAGCATTATCAGGAAGAGTTCCAGCGCTCTTATGAGCTTCCAAGATGTATTTAGCCATGATAGCGCCGATTTGGTTACCTGAAAGGTTAAGGTAGCTACCATCTTTTTGAAGCACTTCAACACCAACACGGTCAGCGTCAGGGTCAGTTGCGACAAGAACATCTGCACCAACTTGACGACCAAGTTCTTCGGCAAGGGCAAAGGCTGCTTGGTTTTCTGGGTTTGGAGATTTTACAGTTGAGAAGTCTGGGTCAGCAGTTGCTTGCGCTTCAACAACTTGAACAGAGTCAAATCCTGCTTGGGCAAGAGCACGACGAGCCAACATTTCACCAGTACCATGAAGTGGTGTGTAGACAATCTTCATGTCTTTACCAAATTCTTGGATCAAAGCTGGATTGATGTTCACATCTTTCACTTCTTTTAGGTACTCTACGTCGACAGCTTCGCCGATGACTTCAATCAAGCCAGAAGCTTTTTCAGCTTCGACATCAGCAACTTCTACAGCGAATGGATTTTCGATAGCACGAATGTATGTAGTCAAAGCGTCCGCATCGTGTGGAGGCATTTGCCCACCGTCTTCACCGTAAACCTTGTAACCGTTAAATGGTGCAGGGTTGTGGCTGGCAGTAATCATGATACCTGCAAAACAGTTGAGGTGACGAACTGCAAATGAGAGTTCTGGAGTTGGACGAAGGCTTTCAAATACGTAAGATTTGATGCCATGTTTTGCAAGAACTGCAGCAGATTCAAAGGCAAATTCTGGAGAGAAGTGACGGCTATCGTAGGCAATTGCCACACCGCGTTCTTTTTCATTTCCACCTTTTGACTCAATCAAACGAGCCAAACCTTCAGTTGCTTGACGGACAACATAGATATTAATGCGGTTTGTACCAGCACCAATCAATCCACGCATACCTGCAGTACCAAATTCAAGATTGGTATAAAAGGCATCTTCCTTTATTTTTTCATCCATATTTTCTAAATCTTGACGAAGGTAGTCTGGAAGATCAGCGAAATCGACCCATTTTTGATAATTTTCTTGGTAAGTCATAGAATGTCTCCTTTATTTAAAAAATGAAGAGAGGAAAATCATGATAAATCATCCCGCTCTTGAGTATATCTAATCGCTTTCATTGTAGCATATTTTCACTTATTTTGAAAGGTCAGATATAGAAAATGATGAAATACTTTTGAAAAAATTTTTTAAAGAATTTCAAATAAATCATATAGAGGAATTCAAAAAAGGACAGATAGATAACTGCCCTTACAAGATTATTGATTAGAAGATTATTGCTTAGCTTTTTCAAGTGCAGGGACGATAGTTGTTGTCAAGACTACCGAAATAAGTAACTCTGCAATTGAATTTGCGGATAAAACAACAGCAAGCATAGCTTGGATACTTCCTTGATAGACATTTGAAAATAGAAAGAAGATTCCGCCCAAGACAAAGATGGTATTAGTAGCAGAACCAACTGCTCCAGCTATAGCTAAACCAAGTTTGTTATGTAGGACTTTGTAGACAAGATAAGGAGTGAGACCGATTAAAATGCGGGGCACCATAGCGATTATAAGCGAATGTAGATTTCCGTTTGGTACAAAAGGGCTAAAAAGATAGCTACTAGGAATAAGCACTATGGTGTTAGTAATCACACTAATACATCCCATAAGGAAACCTAAGACCATTCCAACCTGAGGACCGTAAAGGATACTAGCGATAATAATAGGTATATGAATAATCGTTGGTTTAATTGGTACTGGCAGAAGGTTGAAAATCACTGAGCTAAGCAGATGCAGTACCAACATAATGGCAAAGAAAATAGCAATTTGTGCAATCTTAGATTGTTTTTTCATAAATAAGTTCCTTTACTGTATCAATAATTGTGTCAACCTCAGCTAGAGCACCTGTCCCCTGATCACCACAGGCTAAAACAGCTTCGCGTGGTTGGATAATCTTCCATCCAAAATTTTGCAGACGCTCTAGGTTGTGCTGGGTTAGTGGGTTTTCATACATCTTGGTGTTCATAGCTGGCGCCAAAACTTTCTTAGTATGAGTCGGTAAGGCCAGAGCAGTAGCTGTTACCATATTATCTGCTAGACCATTTGCTAATTTAGCAATCGTATTTGCCGTTGCAGGAGCTAGTAGAAAGAGGTCAGTCTCCTTGGCAATGGTAATATGGTTGACCTTGCTAGGATCAGGTTCTTGCATGATATCAAGAGCAACCAACCTTTGTGATAAGACTTGCAGAGTTAGAGGTGTGATAAATTCTGTCGCAGCTTGTGTCATGAGGACGGCCACATCAAAGTTCTCTTTCTTTAGGCGACTAGTAATATCTGCTGCCTTGTAGGCTGATATGCTACCACTAACTGCTAGAGTAATCTGAGTCATGTTTTTGCCTCCCTGTGGATATATTGGTAGAGGAGTTGAGCAATCTCAACCTTGGAATGTGCTTGCGTCACCCTATCTTTTTCAACTAGATAAGCTTCATGCCCTTTCTCAGTAATTTTATTTAAATCATTGGCAACAATAATATCTGCTTTGTTTTTTTGGAGACTGGCTCGCGCAGTCTCAAGTAACTTTTCCTTAGGAACATCAACCAAGAGTTTGAATCCAATCAAGCGAATGTCGGGATTCCATTGTTTTACTAAGGAGATGATTTTTGGTGTTTTTTTAAGGAAAAGTACCTGGACATCATCCTGAGAAGAAATCTTGCTTTCTGAGTTAGACTTATTCAGTAATTCTGTAAGGTCAGAGCTAGCTAAAACTTTATCAAAGCCTGTCATATAAACTGGAGTGTAGTCAGAAACTGCCATAGCATGAATTAGTACATCGTGCGTGTGTACAAGTTGCTCCAGCTTTTCATGAAGCTCTGCGACATTTTCAATTTCTACTGTAGTAAGATTGGGATGTAGTAGAGGACGGACAGCCCTAGAAGTCGTTACTAGAGTCACTCGATCGCCTTTGTTTAAGAAAGTTTCGGCTATGACTTTTCCTAACTGCCCAGTTGAATGATTGGTAATAGAACGGACTCGATCGATTTTTTCACTTGTTCCACCTGAAGTAATCAATATATTCATAGCCTTATTTTACAAGAAAAAGTAAATTTAGTAAAATAATTATATTTACAGAAAGCTACTGAGAATTAAAATTTTGAAAACAGCTTGAAGTTACTTGTTTCTTATCAATAATCTATAGGAATGATTGTAATTTTTTGAAAAAGGAGAGAGTATGGAGAAAGAGAAATATCAGTTTGAATATTACGCTGGTTCGAATTTTTATTTCACAAATTTGATGTTTATATTGGTCATGTTTGGATTTGGAATTGTTGCTTTTATAAGTATATACATGGATATTGATAAGGGCATAGAGCATGATTTGTCGCACTCTACCTTAATGATTATATTCCTAGCAGCGATCTTTGGCGGAATCATACTCTATCTTATTAAAAATATATTTAAAGAAAAAGAAAGCAAGGTACCGATTTTAGCTGGGACAAAGGATGAGTTCGTCTTTCGCATTGATGATGAACAAATTAGCATTCCATGGAAAGATATTCAAAGAATTTCTTATAAGAAGCGTTCCGAATATAGTTCTGAAGGACATAGAAGTGTAAAGCATTATATTTGTCCCTATACCCAAGATGGTCCTGATTACGAAATTTCAATTGATAAATTAGATGAAGACCAGTATGATATCAACGATGTCTTAAATAAATACCATCCGGAGATTCTTTTGAGTGGATTTCTTGATTAAAGGAATTACAACTTAAAGTTTAGATTTCTATAAAGTTTCAAGTGAATTTCATAATTTTATCTGATGAATTCTAGTTTTCGCAAAGCAAAACACGAACAATATTTTTTAAAAGAGTTAAATTGTGTAGGTTTTACTCTTTTTTTGTTATAATCTATATACTAAATGGATGAAGGAGAATTTGATGAAAGCAGATATCGAAATTGCTCAAAGTATTGAATTACAGCCTATAGTGGATGTGGTGAAAAAAATTGGCATCGACTATGATGACTTGGAATTATATGGTAAGTACAAGGCTAAGCTTAGCTTTGATAAGATTTCTGAGGTAAGAAAAAATCCAGTTGGTAAGTTGATTTTGGTAACGGCTATTAATCCAACTCCAGCAGGTGAAGGGAAATCAACTATTACCATTGGTCTTGCGGATGCCTTGAACAAGATTGGTAAGAAAACGATGATTGCCATCCGCGAACCGTCTTTGGGTCCAGTAATGGGAATTAAAGGAGGAGCAGCTGGCGGTGGCTTTGCACAAGTCTTGCCTATGGAAGACATCAATCTCCACTTTACTGGGGATATGCATGCCATTACGACTGCTAATAATGCCCTGTCAGCTCTTATTGATAATCATTTACATCAAGGAAATGCCCTGGGAATCGATCAGCGCCGCATTATCTGGAAACGTGTGGTGGACTTGAATGATCGGGCTCTTCGCCATGTGACTGTTGGCTTAGGAAGTCCAGTTAACGGTATTCCACGCGAAGATGGCTTTGATATCACGGTCGCTTCTGAAATTATGGCGATTCTTTGCCTGGCTACGGATATTGAAGATTTGAAAAAGCGCTTGGCTAACATTGTTATTGGTTATCGCTATGACCGCTCACCAGTCTATGTTCGTGACCTTGAGGTAGAAGGAGCCTTGGCTTTGGTCTTGAAAGATGCGATTAAGCCAAATCTGGTACAGACTATTTACGGGACACCAGCCTTTGTTCATGGTGGACCGTTTGCTAATATCGCCCACGGCTGTAACTCTGTTTTAGCAACTAGTACAGCGCTACGCTTGGCTGATTATACGGTGACTGAAGCAGGATTTGGGGCAGATCTTGGAGCTGAGAAATTCTTGGATATTAAGACGCCAAACTTGCCAACTTCTCCAGATGCAGTAGTCATTGTCGCAACCCTTCGTGCTCTTAAGATGAATGGCGGCATTGCGAAAGATGCTCTGACAGAAGAAAATGTAGAAGCAGTTCGTGCAGGTTTTGCTAATCTTAAACGCCACGTTGAAAATATCCGTAAGTTCGGTATTCCAGCGGTCGTAGCCATCAATGAATTTGTCTCTGATACGGAAGCTGAAATTGCAACTCTTAAGGAACTCTGTGCAGAAATCGGGGTACCGGTTGAGCTTGCCAGTGTCTGGGCTGATGGCGCTGAAGGCGGTGTGGCTCTAGCTGAAACTGTTGTCAAAACCATTGACGAAAGTTCAGCACACTACACTCGTCTCTATGACAATAACTCAACTATCGAAGAGAAAATCGAAAAAATTGTCACAGAAATCTATCGTGGTTCAAAAGTGAACTTTGAGAAAAAAGCGCAGACTCAGATTCGTGAAATTGTCAAGAACGGCTGGGACAAATTGCCAATCTGTATGGCCAAAACCCAATATAGCTTCTCAGACAATCCTGCTGCGCTGGGGGCACCAGAAAACTTTGAAATTACCATTCGTGAATTGGTACCAAAACTTGGGGCAGGCTTTATCGTGGCTTTGACAGGAGATGTCATGACCATGCCAGGCCTACCAAAACGCCCTGCGGCACTCAATATGGATGTGGCAGCAGACGGCACAGCGATTGGTCTATTTTGATCATGGTTTAAAAGACTCGTTACGAGTCTTTTTTGGTATAATAATGAAAATACTGAGAACATGGAGTCATTATGGAGATTAGATTAGCTAAGCCATCAGATGCTAGATCCTTGTTAGATATTTATGCGCCTTATGTCGAGAATACAGCCATTACTTTTGAATATGAAGTTCCGACCATTGAGGATTTTGCAATTAGGATTGAGAAAACATTGGAAAAATATCCTTACTTGGTGGCGGAAGAAGACGGTGTAGTCTTAGGTTATGCTTACGCTTACGCTTCGACTTATTATGCGCGTGCAGCCTATGATTGGGCGGTAGAATTATCCGTCTATGTCAGTCAAGATGCTAGAGGGAAAGGAGTCGGCAGTAAGCTTTATGATGCTTTGGAAGAAATGTTAGAACAGATGGGTTATATCCATTTTCTAGCCTGTATTTCTTTGCCAAACGAGGCTAGTCTGGCTTTGCATAGAAAAAGAGGCTATCAGCAGGTGGCGCATTTCCCTAAAATTGGCTATAAATTCAACCGTTGGCACGATATTGTTTGGCTACAAAAGTCTTTAGAAAAGGAAGTTAGACCAATCAAGCTTTTAAAAGAAAAGGAGTCGGAAGTGTGAAAAAGAAATATCTAATTATTTTGTTGTTATCCATTGGTTTAATTACCTTATCTGGTTGTCAGATGATTGAGAACTGGATTAAAAATGCCAAGGAGGAATGGATTGGTTTAGAGATGACAGTTCGGACCTATGATGAAAATTCTCAGCTTATTGACCAGATGTCAGGTAAGTCCCTATCCATCTCGCGTAACGAGGAGTTTGACTCAGTTGATGCGGAGGGAAATTCCAAGGAAGATTCTTCTGTGCTCAAAATCACCTTGGGTAAGTACGAGATTGACCATGTAGGTTCTTCTCTGATTGCAGAAGAAAAAGGATTGAAAGATGTGTTTGCCCAGTATCAAAAGACGGCAGATGTTGAGGAGAATAGTCATTCTGTCCCTGTTTTAAATCGTATGATTTCAGCCTTTAAAAATGACTTTACCGGAAAGAAAAAGGTTATTTTGATTCGCTCTCAAAATGGGACCCCACTGGCAGCCTATGCTGGCGACCGTGTCTCTTGATAAATCTGATGCCCCTAAGACTTCGGAGTTGCTGATTGATGGCAAACGCCTCGTGATTTATCGATGTGACTACACTATTTATGACCGTGAATTGCTGGAGTAAGTTATGAATGTAGAGGAATTAATAAAAGAGTTAAAAGCTGTAGCCATACCTAATAATGCAGTGGCTATGAAAGCCTATATGAAAAATAAATTTGAGTTTCTAGGAGTTAAGACTCCGGCTAGACGGAAGCTCGCAAAAGCTTTTTTCAAACAACAGTCTGACTTAGTCATTGACTGGAATTTCATAAATGAAGCTTGGAATTATCCCTATCGAGAACTGCAGTACACTGCGCTAGATTATCTGGAGATTCGCAAGAAGCTATTGACTCCATCTGACTTGCCTAACTTAAAGAAGCTAGCCCAAACAAAATCTTGGTGGGATACGATTGACTTTCTAGACCGCTTGGTCGGATCAATCATCGCCCGATTCCCAGAAACCAAAGAGATTATTTTAGCTTGGAGTTGCGATGAGGATATTTGGTTACGGCGCTTGGCGATTGATCATCAGCTATTGCGAAAAGAAGAAACGGACACGGAGCTCTTGGAGAAATTTTTAGTGAATAATCTAGGCCAAGCAGAATTCTTTATTAACAAGGCCATTGGCTGGGCGCTGAGAGATTATTCCAAAACCAATCCAGACTGGGTCAGAGATTTTATAGAACGGTATCGAGCAGAAATGGCTGCCCTTAGTATTCGAGAGGGAAGTAAGTATTTATGAAACAGGTTTATTTAAAATATCTGGAAGAGAAAGATTACTCGGTTTGCCTGGAAGGTTTTTCCAATAGACTGCCTTCCCAATCACCGTTTGATGATGGACTTTTAGATATGACAATTTGTACAGAAAGTTGGTTTGCGGATTTGGTGGCTAAACACCGCGATTTCCGAGACAAAGACCAACAGTATATTTGGGGAATTTATGATGAAAAAAACGGAAAACATGTAGGTATGGTTAATCTATTTGTGCTAGCTAGAGACGATTTTCAATGGGCGGAAATAGGTTATACGATACATAATCAATTTTGGCGTCAGGGCTACGCCAGAGCAATGCTAGAAGAACTCAAGCAAGTCAGTCGTGAATTAGGATTTCATCGTTTAGAAGCACATGTGGATCTAAAGAATATCCCTTCCCAGAATTTACTAGAGCAAGCTGATTTCTATCTTGAAGGAGTACGGAAACAATTCCAAAAAGAAGGTCACAAATGGAAGGATAGACAAGTCTTTGTTTATATTTTAGATTAAATGTCTTGACAAAGTGGTGAGAGATAAGGTAGACTATATTTCATGCGATGAGTCGATTGGCTCTTAGGAGCCTTTTGCGCTGAGGAGGTCTACATTGAATTGTAACGCAGGAGCGGACCTTGAGCAGTTGTGTGAACCAGCTGTTCTCATCGAAAGATGCCTCGAATCCCCAGTCTTCGGATTGGGGATTTTTCTATGTCTCTTAGAGGGGCAAGACCATTAGTCGAAGCCGAACTTAGAGAAATTGATGCTGATACGGTCGGCGTTGAGAATGCTATTGCTCTTGACGAAACGAGTCCGCAGGAAGAAGTTGAGTCGTAGAGCAGTGGATACAGTTTTGTTCGTGAGAACAAAAACTGTAAACCATGAAAGATTTCTTAGAGAGGCAAGACCATTAGTCGAAGCCAATCTTAGAGACATTGATACTGAAACGGCCTACCATGTCGTTAGTTCTATTGATCTTGATGAAATGAATTCGCAGGAAGAAGTTGAGTCATAGAGCAATGGATACAATTTTGTTCGTGAGGGGAAGAAGCAGTAACCTCATAAAAATTTCTTGAGAAGGTAAGGGATTTTGTATCTGTTGATGTGGATAAAACATTTCATGTAAAAAATAAAACATATTTAAGATCAGAAATAATTCAATACTAGTCCTGTATAGTCTCAGATTAGATTTACATTTTTTAAAAAAAATAGTATAATTATCAAATATACAAAATTTTTAGAAAATTCAGAGGTAAATTGTATGGGATATACAGTTGCTGTAGTGGGTGCTACTGGAGCCGTTGGAGCTCAGATGATTAAAATGTTGGAAGAATCAAGTCTTCCTATTGATAAAGTGCGCTTTTTAGCGTCTGCACGTTCAGCTGGAAAGATTTTGAAGTTTAAGGGGCAGGATATTGTAATTGAAGAGACTACTGAAACTGCTTTTGACGGCGTTGACATTGCTCTTTTTTCTGCTGGTGGCTCGACTTCTGCAAAGTATGCTCCTTATGCAGTTAAGGCAGGAGCAGTAGTTGTTGATAATACTTCTTACTTCCGCCAAGACAGCAAAACACCACTAGTAGTACCAGAGGTTAATGCCCATGCCTTGGATCGCCACAACGGCATTATTTCTTGTCCAAACTGTTCTACGATTCAAATGATGCTTCCATTGAAAGCAATCGCTGATAAATGGGGAATTGAGCGCGTGATTGTATCAACTTATCAGGCTGTATCTGGTGCTGGTATGGGTGCAATTTTGGAAACGCAGGATCAGTTGCGTCAGGTCTTAAATAATGGTGTTGATCCAAAGGATTTGACTGCTAATATCTTGCCTTCTGGAGGAGACAAGAAGCATTACCCAATTGCGTTTAATGCATTGCCACAAATCGATGTTTTCACTGACAATGACTATACTTATGAAGAAATGAAAATGACCAAGGAGACTAAGAAAATTTTAGAAGATGACTCTGTTAAAGTTTCTGCTACCTGCGTCCGCATTCCAGTCTTGTCAGCGCATTCTGAATCTGTCTATATTGAAACTAAAGAAACTGCCTCTATCGAAGAAATAAAGGCTGCCATTGCAGCCTTTCCGGGTACAGTCTTAGAAGATGATGTTACTCATCAAATTTATCCGCAAGCTGTCAACGCAGTTGGTAGAAAAGAAACTTTTGTTGGTCGGATTCGCAAGGATCTAGATGTCGAAAATGGCGTTCACATGTGGATTGTGTCTGACAATCTTCTTAAAGGTGCTGCATGGAACTCAGTACAGATTGCTGAGACCTTGCATGAGCGTGGCTTAGTTCGTCCGACTGAAGAGCTTGTTTACGAGCTAAAATAAAAGGTTGATTAGAAAACTTAATAGTTTTCAAAATAGGATAAAGCTAGTTTGAATTTTAATGTTTCTGGTTTTTGTTCAGTTTCTAGATGAGAGAACTGGTAAATAACTAGTATCATTAAGTAAATTAAACCTCAAATAAGTTTTGCTATAACCAAGAGAGGCTGGGAAGAGATTCTTTAGGCCTCCTTTCCTCATATAGAAAGGTTTTCCTATGGCTTATAAAGATTTGCTTAATTGTAAAATAATTACTGCTTTCATTACGCCCTTTCATGAAGATGGATCAATTAATTTTGATGCTATTCCTGATCTGATAGAGCATCTTTTGGCTCACCACACGGATGGGATTCTATTAGCAGGTACAACAGCAGAAAGTCCCACTCTGACTCACGATGAAGAGTTGGAATTATTTGCGGCAGTTCAAAAGGTTGTTAAAGGACGTGTCCCTTTGATAGCCGGTGTCGGTACCAATGAAACACGCGACTCTATCGAATTCGTCAAAGAAGTGGATGCCTTTGGTGGTTTTGCAGCCGGTTTAGCCATTGTTCCTTATTACAATAAACCTTCACAGGAGGGCATGTACCAGCACTTTAAAGCCATTGCAGATGCTTCAAACCTGCCTATCATTATCTACAATATACCAGGACGGGTAGTAGTTGAGATGACTCCCGAGACCATGCTGAGGTTGGCAGAACATCCAAATATTATCGGTGTTAAAGAATGTACTAGTCTTGCTAATATGGCTTATTTGATTGAGCATCGTCCAGAGGAGTTTCTGATTTATACTGGTGAGGACGGTGATGCCTTTCATGCTATGAATCTGGGGGCTGATGGAGTTATCTCTGTTGCTTCTCACACAAACGGTGATGAAATGTTTGAAATGCTGGACGCAATTGAGCACAATGACATCAAAAAAGCAGCAGCTATTCAACGGAAATTCATTCCCAAAGTCAATGCTCTTTTCTCTTACCCGAGCCCAGCTCCAGTCAAGGCTGTCCTTAATTACTTGGGCTTTGCGGCAGGCCCAACTCGCTTACCACTTGTGCCTGCACCTGAAGAAGATGCCAAACGCATTATTAAGGTCGTGGTTGATGGTGACTACCAAGCAACCAAAGAGACTGTTAAAGGTGTCCTGAGACCGGATTATTGATTGATGAAATTAAAACAAATTATTTTTAGAAAGGATTGCCAAGTGCTTTCCTTTCTTTTTCGCTTTTTAAAGTCTAAAAAAGAAAGCTACCTTTGAAAAATATTGGAAAAAATTATATAATGTTAAGGTGTGGTCTAGCTTTGAGTTTTCTTTTTGAGCAGGCTGTAAAGAACTAGCTTCGCAGAAGTCATATTAGTGACTTACATTATATTAGAAATAGATAAATAAAGGAGTTTATTATGCAAGTAATTAAACGCAGTGGTGAAGTTGTAGATTTTGATCCGGATAAAATCTATCAAGCTGTTTTAAAAGCAGCTCAAACAGTATATGTTTTGACTGATGATCTTCGCCAGAATTTAGCACAAGTTACAAAAAAAGTAGTTTTGGATTTGCAAGAAGCTAAAGTTGAACGAGCAACTATCAGTATGATTCAGTCTATGGTAGAAAGTCGTTTGTTGGGTGCTGGTTATATTACCATTGCTGAGCATTATATTTCTTATCGCTTGCAACGTGATCTAGAGCGTAGTGGTTATGGAGATCATATTGCAGTTCACCTTCACTTTGAACAAGTTAGATAAATGCTAAAGCCCATTGGGGCTTTTTTTTCGTTGTTTTAAGAGATGTTGAGTTGTCCGTTTTGGATTCTCCCTCTTAAATTCTAGAAATATGTTAAAATAGTTAAAGATGAAAATATTCTGAAAGATATTCGCTGAAAGGAAAAAATATGGCAAAGATTCAATGGTTTCCTGGGCATATGTCCAAAGCCCGGAGACAGGTTCAAGAAAGTATTAAATTTGTTGATTTTGTGACTGTCTTGGTTGATGCCCGTCTCCCTTTATCTAGTCAAAATCCCATGCTAACTAAAATTGTAGGTGACAAACCAAAGCTTTTGATTTTAAATAAAGCAGATTTAGCAGATCCTGTTCGTCTCAAAGAGTGGCAGACTTATTTTGAAAGTCAGGGGATTCCTACCTTGTCACTTAACTCTAAAGAACAGTCTGCGGTTAAAAAGGTGACAGATGCTGCTAAGAAACTGATGGCTGATAAATTAGCTCGTCAGAAGGAGAGGGGAATTCGCATAGAAACTCTGCGTACCATGATAATCGGCATTCCCAATGCTGGAAAATCAACTCTCATGAATCGCTTGGCTGGTAAGAAAATTGCTGTTGTAGGAAATAAACCCGGTGTGACAAAAGGTCAGCAATGGCTCAAGTCAAATAAAGATTTGGAAATCTTGGATACACCAGGTATCCTCTGGCCTAAGTTTGAAGATGAGACAGTTGCTCTTAAGCTTGCTCTGACTGGTGCAATCAAGGATAACTTACTCCCTATGGATGAGGTGACCATTTTTGGTCTCAACTTTTTTAGGGAGCATTATCCTGATGAGCTGACAGCACGCTTCAAGCAGCTGGATCTAAGTCAGGAAGCGCCTGATATGATTATGGATATGACTCAAAAACTTGGCTTCCGTGATGACTACGATCGTTTTTATAGTCTTTTTGTTAAAGATGTTCGTGATGGCAAGCTGGGTCGTTATTGCTTGGATATTGTTGGAGAATTAGATGGCAACGATTAAGGAGATTCAGCAGCGTTTGGAGTTAGTGACAGAGTTGTCCGATTCTTTTTTAGAAGAGGTGGCGAAGGATCAGCGTTGTGGAGTTCAAAAGGCCGTTGAAAAGCGTAAAAAGGCTATTCAAGCAGAGTTAGATGAAGATTTGCGTTTGAATCAGATGCTACGGTATGAAAAAGAGCTCTATCAAGCAGGCTACCAAGCTATTGCTGGAATTGATGAAGTTGGCCGTGGTCCTCTAGCTGGACCAGTTGTCGCTGCAGCTGTCATCTTACCTCCAGGATGTAAAATCAAGGGGCTCAACGACAGTAAGAAGATTCCCAAGAAAAAGCATCAAGAAATCTATCAAGCAGTTATGGATAGGGCCTTGGCAGTAGGTGTTGGCCTGATTGACAATGATATTATTGACCAAGTCAATATCTATGAAGCGACCAAGCTTGCTATGAAAGAGGCTTTGTCAAAACTTCCTCTCAAGCCAGATTATTTGCTGATTGATGCAATGAGACTGGATGTCGAAATTCCACAAGAGTCTATTATTAAAGGAGATGCCAATTCTCTGTCTATCGCAGCGGCTAGCATTGTTGCTAAGGTTACTAGGGATAGGCTGATGGCGGACTACGACAAGGAATTTCCTGGTTATGATTTTGCTCAAAATGCTGGCTACGGAACAAAGAGTCACTTGGAAGGCTTAGAACACTGTGGAGTGAGTCCAATTCACCGGAAGACATTTGAACCTGTTAAGTCTATGCTTGACTAGTTATGAAGAGGTTGGAAATGCAGATTATTAAAATTTTAAACAATAATGTCGTTATTTCTGAAGAAAACCAAGAAGAAATTGTGCTCATGGGAAGAGGGCTGGCTTTTGGTAGAAAAGCAGGTCAGGAGATTCCACTTGATCTGATTGAGAAAAAATTTATTTTGTCAGCAGACAGGAAGCAACTAATTAACGAAATTGATCCTGAAATTATAGAAATAGCTGGCGAAGTCATTGCATTTGCCCATAAAAAGATTTCTAAAAAGTTAAATCATCATGCCTTTATAGCAATGGCTGACCACATGCATGGAGTCGCCTTGCGAGAGAAGGATGACATCTATTTGAAAAATTTTCTTATGTGGGATATCAAGCGATTCTTTCCAGAGGAATTTGAAGTTGGAAAATATGCTAATCAGCTTCTAAGTCAATATTTTGGTAAAGACTTACCGGATGATGAGGCTGGTTTCATGGCCTTAACAATTGTGAATGCGGAATTAGAGAATGGTGCAGCTGCAAGAGATTTGACCATGTTGATGGAAGAAATCATGACTATTGTCAAGTACAGTTTAGAAATTTCTCTGGATGAGGAAGATATTTATGTACAACGCTTTGTGACTCATCTGAAATTTTTTTGCGAGCGGGTGTTGACAGGTTCTGGATATAGAGATTTAGAAGATAATGAGATGTTTATGATGATGAAGTCAAAATACCCTTATGCTTTTGAAACAACCCAAAAGATTGTTGGTCATCTTGAAAAAACTCGCAATTACATTACATCAGAAGATGAACAGCTCTATTTAATCATCCACTTATCTCGTATGAAAAGGAAGTTACCATGAAAACAGAATACGAAAAAATGATTGCTGGTGAACCCTATCGCCCTCAAGATCAGGAATTAAGGCAATTAGCAGCTAAATCAAGGGAATATCAATATACTTTTAATCAAGAACAAGATGGTCATAAACGAAAAGCTATTGTCAAAGAATGGTTTGGTTCTACTGGTGAGAATCTCTCAATTCATCCAATTTTTGTTTGTGACTATGGTGTTAATATCCATATAGGAGAGAACTTTTACTCTAACTGGAATTTGACAATGTTAGATGTTTGTCCGATTCGGATTGGAGATAATGCCATGTTTGGTCCCAATTGTCAATTGCTAACGCCATTACACCCATTGGATCCTGTGGAAAGAAATTCTGGTATTGAGTATGGAGCTCCTATTACCATTGGAGATAATTTCTGGGCTGGTGGTGGTGTGACTATTCTGCCTGGTGTGACACTGGGAGATAATGTGGTAGTAGGAGCAGGATCAGTTGTGACCAAGTCTTTTGGAGACAATGTTGTTTTAGCTGGTAATCCAGCTCGAATTATCAAAGAAATTCCTAATGCTATGACAGATAAAGGCTTGGGATGATTAATATTCGACTATTTACTTTGAATGAGAAGAGATGCTTTTTTAGAGAAATTAGTCAGGATATAAAAAAGACTGTAAAACAGTCTTTTTTTGTAGATTTTACGAATATAATAGTGAGGTGAAAAAATGAAAAACTATGATATTTATAAAATGAAACATGCTGGACTGACTAATGGACAAGTTCTCAATGTCTTGAGATATGCTGAAAACAAGGAAAAGGAGCTTTCTTTGCGTGATATAGCGGTGGTTTCAGAGTGCCGTAATCCTGCCCTGTTTATCGAACGCTATAAGCAAATTGACGACGATTTCTTAAAGAAATCCTTTGAGGAATTTCCCTCTTTTTCTATCTTGGATGAAATTTATCCTTGGGATTTGAGTGAGATATACAACCCACCTGCTCTTTTGTTTTATCAGGGAAATATTGATCTACTTGAATTGCCAAAAGTAGCAGTAGTCGGAAGTCGCGATAGTAGTAGGCTTGGAAATCAGTCCGTTCAGAAAATTATTAAAGAATTGAATAATGAATTAATCATTGTGAGTGGATTAGCGCGTGGGATTGACACAGCTGCTCATATGGCAGCCTTACAGAATGGCGGTCGAACTATAGCTGTTATTGGGACTGGATTAGATGTTTTTTATCCTAAAGCCAATAAGAAACTTCAGTCTTATATTGGCAAAAATCACCTGGTTTTATCAGAATACGGTCCAGGTGAACAGCCCTTGAAGTTTCATTTTCCTGAACGTAATCGAATTATCGCAGGTTTGTGCAGAGGCGTCATTGTTGCTGAAGCTAAGATGAGATCTGGCAGCTTGATAACTTGTGAGCGAGCGATGGAAGAAGGAAGAGATGTATTTGCTATACCTGGATCAATTCTAGATGGAAAATCTGATGGCTGCCATCATTTGATTCAAGAAGGCGCTAAGTGCATTATGTCGGGCTCTGATGTCCTGTCTGAGTTTGATTTTTAAAACAAGTTTTCCTATAGGAGAATTTAACAGTTGACAAGCCCAGAAAAATAGTTTACACTCTATGAGATTTATTCTGATAGAAGGTGTATAAATTGGTAACAAAAACAAGTAAAAAGTCCACAACCAAGAAAAATCTGGTTATCGTGGAGTCGCCTGCCAAGGCAAAAACAATAGAAAAATACCTGGGAAGGAACTATAAAGTTTTAGCCAGTGTTGGGCATATTCGTGATTTGAAAAAGTCAACAATGTCCATTGATTTTGAAAATAATTATGAACCACAATATATCAATATCCGAGGCAAGGGACCACTCATCAATGATTTAAAGAAAGAAGCAAAAAAAGCTAAACAAGTCTTTCTGGCAAGTGACCCGGACCGAGAAGGAGAGGCTATTTCATGGCATTTGGCACACATTCTTAACTTGGATGAAAAAGAAAAAAACCGTGTCGTCTTCAACGAAATTACTAAAGATGCAGTCAAGAATGCTTTCAAAGAGCCTCGTCAGATTAATATGGATTTGGTCGATGCGCAACAAGCTCGTCGTGTTTTAGACCGTTTAGTTGGTTATTCTATTTCTCCTATTCTTTGGAAGAAAGTCAAGAAAGGTCTATCAGCTGGTCGGGTTCAGTCTGTTGCTCTCAAGTTAATTATTGATCGGGAAAATGAAATCAATGCTTTCAAGCCTGAAGAGTATTGGACCATTGACTCTACCTTTAAAAAAGGAAGTCGACAATTTCAAGCTAGTTTTTATGGCATAAATGGCCGAAAAATGAAACTGACCAATAACGATGAAGTGAAAGAGGTTCTTTCCCTTCTTAAGGGAGATGACTTTAAGGTTGAAAGTGTCGAAAGAAAAGAACGTCGCCGTAATGCTCCCTTGCCGTATACGACTTCTTCTATGCAACAGGATGCGGCTAATAAGATCAATTTCCGGACTCGTAAGACTATGATGGTAGCTCAGCAACTCTATGAAGGTATCAATATCGGTTCTGGCGTTCAAGGTCTTATTACTTATATGCGTACGGATTCAACTCGTATTAGTCCTGTTGCGCAAAATGAAGCTGCTAATTACATTACCGATCGTTTTGGAGCTAAGTATTCAAAACACGGTAGCAAGATTAAAAATGCCTCTGGAGCTCAAGATGCCCACGAAGCTATCCGACCTTCTAGTGTCTTTAATACACCAGAGAGCATTGCGAAGTATCTTGATAAGGATCAGCTTAAGCTCTATACACTGATCTGGAACCGCTTTGTTGCCAGCCAAATGACAGCTGCAGTCTTTGATACTATGAATGTTAAAATTGAGCAAAATGGTGTTCAATTTACGGCCAATGGAAGTCAGGTCAAGTTTGATGGTTATCTAGCTATTTATAATGACTCTGATAAAAATAAAATGCTTCCAGATATGGAAAAGGGTGATACTGTCAAACGTGTCAATACCAATCCAGAGCAGCACTTCACTCAGCCGCCTGCTCGCTATTCTGAAGCCACTCTTATCAAGACTCTCGAAGAAAATGGAGTTGGCCGGCCGTCTACTTACGCACCGACCATTGAGACCATTCAAAAACGTTATTATGTTAAACTGGTTTCTAAGCGTTTTGAACCAACAGAACTTGGTGAAATCGTCAATTCTCTAATTGTTGAATTCTTCCCAGGTATCGTGAATGTGAAGTTTACCGCTGAGATGGAAGCAAAATTGGACGATGTAGAAATCGGAAAAGAGCAATGGCAGAAGGTTATTGACGAGTTTTACCGACCTTTCGAAAAGGAAGTAGCCAAAGCTGAGTCTGAAATGGAAAAAATCCAAATCAAGGATGAGCCAGCTGGTTTCGACTGCGAGGTTTGTGGCAGTCCGATGGTCATCAAGTTGGGTAGGTTTGGGAAATTTTATGCCTGCAGTAATTTCCCGGATTGTCGTCATACTCAGGCTATTGTCAAGGAAATTGGCGTGACCTGCCCGCAGTGCCAAAAAGGCCATGTTATTGAACGTAAGACTAAGAGGAATCGTATTTTCTACGGCTGTGATCGTTATCCAGACTGTGACTTTACATCTTGGGATAAGCCAGTCGGACGAAACTGTCCAAAATGTGACCACTATCTGGTTGAAAAGAAAGTCCGTGGTGGCGGTAAGCAGGTAGTTTGCAGCAATGGTGATTATGAAGAAGAAAAGGTCAAATAAGTCTTTTTTAGCAATCAATTTAGTCCATTTTAACGGCAAAAACAAAAAATGTCTGTTAAAATGGACATTTTTTGTTTTGTCTGTTATAATAGACAAAAGGAGGTGGTGAAGTGTATATAGCCTTAATTGCAGACGTCATTGACTCAAAACTATTTAAAGAGAGATCAGACTTACAAAAGAAGTTGGAAGCAGTTCTCTTTCATATGAACAATCGCTTTGAAACTTATTTAGCTTCGCGATTAACTTTGACTCTTGGAGATGAATTTCAGGCTCTGTTTACTTTAGATGCACCAATTTTTCAAATTATTGACTCCCTACGTCAAGATTTGAAGCCTGCTCAGCTACGCTTTGGAATCGGTTTGGGTAAAATAGTGACTGATATTGATCCTTTACAAAGTATTGGTGCTGATGGTCCTGCCTATTGGAATGCGCGAGCTGCTATTAATCTCGTTCATCAAAAGAATGATTATGGAAATACTCAGTTGTATTTTTCTAGTGGAAAAAAGGAAGAAGATTTTCAAATAAATGCTTTATTAGCTGCAGGAGAGGCAATCAAATCAGACTGGCGAGAAAGTCAGGAAGAACTTTTAAGGGGCTTACTCAAACTATCCATCTATAGTGAGGATTTTAGTCAGCAAGAGCTGGCTCAGGCTCTTTCATTAAATCCCAGTGCCCTTTCCAAACGCCTAAAAAGTAGTAGCATCAGAGTCTATCTTCGAAGTAGAGCAGCTGCACTTGCAGCTATCCAAGCCATTGATGTTACAGAAGGAGGTCAGAATGAACGGATTTTCTAGTATGGATTCATATCACCTTTTCGTACTTTTGTTGATTTGTCATTTGTTATCAGATTATTACTTTCAAAGTCAAAAAATGGCTGACAGAAAGGACAAAAACATTCGAGTCCTGGCATTTCATATTTTACTTGTAGGGCTACCTTTATTTGTTTTAACTATTATAATACCAAGTTTGTGGTGGAAGACTTTCATTGTTTTCTTAAGCCATGCTCTTATTGATTATTTCAAACCAATCCTACAAAGGATATTCAAGTTAAAAGTGTCAATCATTTTTGTGCTTGATCAAATCCTTCATTTGGCTATTATCTACGGACTCTCTAATATGAATACTGAGTTTTTGCCAAGTTTCCTTCCATTAACTTTCTTAAAAGCCGTTTTGTTTGTCTTATTGGTAGGAAAGCCAACCAATATTGCTTTTAGAATTTTATTTGGTAAATTTCAACCTGAAACGAGTCTGGAGTTGGATACGATAGATGGAGCAGGAGCCATGATTGGTTTCTTAGAGCGTTTGGTTATCGGAGCTTGTCTTCTTTATGGACAGTTTGCTTCGATTGGTTTAGTGTTTACAGCTAAATCCATTGCCCGCTATAACAAAATATCAGAAAGTCCAGCATTTGCAGAGTATTACTTGATTGGATCCTTGGTCAGTATTTTGTCAGCCTTGCTCGCCGCCTGGATTAGTATAAAATAAAGTTTTGAAAGAAAATAGTATGGATAATAAATTTATAGAATTTCTAAAAATCGCGTCTCAACTGAATAAGATGGGAATTGTTCCTCTGTTGATGGGTTCCTTGGGGCTGGAGCAGGTTACTGGTCAGGACTGGCAGGCGCGGGATATTGATATTCATGTTCATGGTGATGAACGTGGCTGGGAAGCACCAGATGAAGAACGTATTTATGATATGGACAAGATTGAGCCTATGATGGAGCGCTTGGGCTATCGCTTAGTCGATCTGCACGAGCATGAATTTCAAAAAGAAGGCTTATCTATTGAATTCGGAGCCATGGAAACCTTGGAGGCATTTTCAGGTGTGCCACTAGAGAAGCTGACTAGAAAAGAAGTAGAAGGCGTTGAGTTTCTACTGCCAACTGCAGAGCAATTTTTAGCTATCTACCGTGCCTCTTCTCAAGATTCTTACCGAAACGAAAATAACAATCATAAGGATTTTGCTAAGATTGCTTACTTGGAAAAAATGACAAAATGATGGATAGACAGGAATCCTCCTGTTTGTCTTTTTTGCTGGCTTTTTGTTATAATGGACCAAGTATTAATTTAGAAAGATTTGTGGGTGTCAAACAGTTCAGTGGATTGTTTTGATATGGACTTAGGTTCCACCCAAAGAGGTATTAGTGTCGTGTCTCAATCTTATATCAATGTTATCGGTGCTGGTCTGGCTGGTAGTGAAGCAGCTTACCAGATTGCCAAGCGTGGAATTCCAGTCAAACTCTATGAAATGCGGGGTGTTAAGTTGACGCCTCAACACAAGACTACAGACTTTGCAGAACTGGTCTGCTCCAACTCTCTGCGAGGGGATGCGCTGACCAATGCAGTTGGTCTACTCAAGGAAGAAATGCGAAGATTGGACTCGGTCATCTTAAAGTCAGCAGAAGCGACTCGGGTGCCAGCAGGTGGTGCTCTAGCAGTTGATAGAGAAGGTTTTTCTCAGATGGTAACAGAGCTAGTGTCCAATCATCCATTGGTTGAGGTTATTCGCGAAGAAATCACTGAAATTCCAGAGGATGCTATCACAGTCATTGCGACAGGACCCTTGACTAGTGATGCTCTGGCCGAAAAAATTCACGCGCTCAATGGAGGCGACGGTTTTTATTTCTACGACGCAGCAGCGCCAATTATTGATGTCAATACCATTGATATGTCCAAGGTCTATCTCAAATCCCGCTATGATAAGGGAGAAGCAGCCTATCTCAACGCGCCAATGACCAAGCAAGAATTTATGGATTTCCATGATGCTTTGGTCAATGCTGAGGAAGCACCGCTCAATTCCTTTGAAAAAGAAAAATATTTTGAAGGCTGTATGCCTATTGAAGTTATGGCTAAGAGAGGCATTAAAACCATGCTTTATGGACCGATGAAGCCAGTTGGTTTAGAATATCCAGACGACTACCAAGGACCTCGAGATGGTGAATATAAGACGCCATACGCTGTGGTGCAGCTTCGCCAGGATAATGCAGCTGGTAGTCTTTACAATATCGTCGGATTTCAAACTCATCTCAAGTGGGGCGAGCAAAAACGAGTCTTTCAGATGATTCCTGGTCTTGAGAATGCAGAATTTGTCCGCTATGGAGTCATGCACCGAAACTCTTATATGGACTCTCCAAATCTGCTTGAACAGACTTTCCGCTCTAAGAAACAGCCAAATCTTTTCTTTGCAGGTCAAATGACTGGAGTTGAAGGCTATGTCGAGTCAGCAGCTTCTGGCCTAGTTGCTGGTATCAATGCCGCTCGACTCTTCAAAGGAGAAGAAGCACTTATCTTTCCAGAAACAACAGCTATCGGTAGCCTGCCACATTATGTTACCCATGCTGATAGCAAGCATTTCCAACCTATGAATGTCAATTTCGGCATTATCAAAGAACTGGACGGCCCTCGTATTCGTGATAAGAAAGAACGTTATGAGAAGATTGCCGAACGTGCTCTACAGGACTTAGCACCTTATCTAGATAAATAAGAAATTTGATAAAAAATATTTTAAAAAGATTGCAAAAAAGCCTTGCAATCTTTTTTTATCTATGGTATGATTATCAATGGTTTGAAAAAACTGCCTAAGACAGTAGGGGAGCTCGACTCATAAAGATCCTACCGAGGACAAAACGTATCATGTAAAAAGAAGCGTATTGTACTTTCGTGTCTAGGTTTGGGCGCGTTTTTCTTTTGGAAAAATTCCCCAAGCAAAATAATTACGGAGGTGAACACACTAATGAGTGAAGCAATTATTGCTAAAAAAGCGGAACTAGTTGACGTAGTAGCTGAAAAAATGAAAGCCGCTGCATCAATTGTCGTTGTTGACGCTCGTGGTTTGACAGTTGAGCAAGATACAGTTCTTCGTCGTGAGCTTCGTGGAAGCGAAGTTGAGTACAAAGTTATCAAAAACTCAATTTTACGTCGTGCAGCTGAAAAAGCTGGTCTTGAAGATCTTGCATCAGTTTTTGTTGGACCATCTGCAGTAGCATTTTCTAACGAAGATGTTATCGCACCAGCGAAAATCTTGAACGATTTTGCTAAAAACGCTGACGCACTTGAAATCAAAGGTGGTGCAATCGAAGGCGCTGTCGCATCAAAAGAAGAGATTCTTGCACTTGCAACTCTTCCAAACCGCGAAGGACTTCTTTCTATGCTCCTTTCTGTACTTCAAGCGCCAGTGCGCAACGTTGCACTTGCTGTCAAAGCAGTTGCAGACAACAAAGAAGACGCAGCTTAATTTTAAGCTACGCAGCGTAGCCTAGCTACGAAAAAATATTTAAAATTAAAAAACTTATTTGGAGGAAATAACAATGGCATTGAACATTGAAAACATTATTGCTGAAATTAAAGAAGCTTCAATCCTTGAATTGAACGACCTTGTAAAGGCTATCGAAGAAGAATTTGGTGTAACTGCAGCTGCTCCTGTAGCTGTAGCTGCTGCTGGTGCTGCTGACGCTGGTGCTGCTAAAGATTCATTTGACGTTGAATTGACAGCTGCTGGTGACAAAAAAGTTGGCGTTATCAAAGTTGTACGCGAAATCACTGGTCTTGGTCTTAAAGAAGCTAAAGAACTTGTTGATGGTGCACCTGGAATTATCAAAGAAGGCGTTGCAACTGCAGAAGCTGAAGAAATCAAAGCTAAATTGGAAGAAGCTGGAGCTTCAGTTACTCTTAAGTAATAGAGTTTCCAATCAAAAATCAAACCGAAGTTTAGGCTTCGGTTTTTTTAGTATGTGATTTTTAGTTTATATCATTTTCTAAGGTTTAAAAAAAGAATCTCCTCTTCTAATAAGACTATATAACTCGCAAAAATCAATTTCCCTTTTCAGGCTATTGTTAGATAGTGAAATTTTTGTTATAATAGCAATATCAAATTTATAGGAGTATACAATGAAATCTATCAAACGTATTGTTTTAGCTACAATTTTTGCAATTGGTGCTATTATCCTTGTAGCATGTTCTGGTGCTGCTAAGAGCGACAACGGAACTTATGTTTATGAAGCTTCTAAGGATTTTATTAAGAACACACTTAAGGAGCAAGGTGCTTCAAGTGAAGAAGCAGAAAAATACGCTGATCAATTTTCTTTGAAAATGACGATTGAAATCAAAGATACCAAAGGTAAAGTAACTCTTGAAGCTAAAGCTATGGGCAATAAGAAAAATCAAGATTATAAATTGAAAGTTGATCAAAAGAATAAAACTCTTGAATCAGAAAAGGGTGGCAACGACAAAGTTAAGTACAAAATTGATGGTGATGTCTTGACATTGGATCTTTCTCAGTTGGAATCTGGTCAAGCTGACAAAGCTACTTTGGCAATCTTCAAAGATGCTAAGTTTAAACGAACTAAATAGTGAACGAAGTGAGATTTTTAATCTCACTTTTTTCAATGGTTTATGACTTGCAAAATTAATAGCAGATATGAATAGCTTTATTGAAACTACAAACTTTCAAAGAAGATATGCTCATTTTCTTCAGATTTCTCTTGCAGAAAAGAGATAGCTTTTGGTATAATATTGATGAATTGAAGCAAAGGAATTCAATTTTTCAGTTGTGTATGAAAAAGTGCTGGGGAGTGCTTTTTTATTGTTTAAAAATGATTTTTAGGAGGAGAGATGAAATATATTTGGTCTTATTTAAGAAGATATCCTAAATGGCTCTTATTGGATTTCATAGGAGCGATTTTCTTTGTTATTGTAAATTTAGGCCTTCCTACAGTTCTTGCTCGTATGATTGATGAGGGGATTAACCAAGGAGATACCAGTCGTCTGTATTTTTGGGCATTTATAATGTTATTAGTTATTGTAGCTGGAGTCTTTGGTAGAATTGTCCTGTCCTATGCAGCTGGCAAATTAACGACTAGTATGGTTCGGGATATGAGAAATGATCTTTACGCTAAGCTACAAGAGTATTCTCATCATGAATATGAACAGATTGGTGTGTCTTCGCTTGTGACACGGATAACAAGTGATGCTTTTGTTCTCATGCAATTTGCTGAGCAGAGCTTAAAAATGGGGGTTATTACGCCCATGATGATGCTTTCAAGTGTTTTTATGATCTTTTTAACAAGTCCGTCCTTGGCTTGGATTGTTGCCATTTCTGTTCCTTTTTTGGCGGTAGTGGTTTGGTATGTGGCTGTTAAGACACGTCCTCTATCAGAGAAGCAGCAAAAAACTTTGGATAAAATTAACCAATATGCTAGAGAGAATTTAACAGGTTTACGGGTCATTCGTGCATTTGCAAGAGAAGAGTTTCAAGAGGAGCGCTTTGCTTCAGAAAATGAAATCTATGCTGACAATTCCAATAAATTGTTCAAACTGACAGGATTAACAGAACCTTTATTTGTTCAAATCATTATTGCCATGATTGTCGCTATTGTTTGGTTTGCTTTGCAGCCTTTAGGAAGTGGTGAATTAAGAATTGGTGACTTGGTTGCCTTTATTGAGTACAGTTTTCATGCTTTACTGTCTTTCTTATTTTTATCAAGTCTCTTTACCATGTATCCTAGAACAGCCGTCTCTAGTGAGCGTCTAAAGGAAGTTATGGATATGCCTATCTCCATTAATCCTAATGAAGATGGTATTACTGAAACTGAAAGCCATGGTTATCTAGAGTTTGACAATGTAACCTTTGCTTATCCAGGGGAGACGGAGAGCCCGGTCCTTCATAATATTTCTTTCAAGGCCAAACCTGGTGAAACTGTTGCCTTTATTGGTTCTACAGGATCAGGTAAGTCTTCCTTAGTACAATTGATACCACGTTTTTATGATGTTACTCTAGGGAAAATTTTGGTAGATGGAGTTGATGTTCGAGACTATCAACTTAAAGCCTTGCGTCAAAAGATTGGTTTCATTCCCCAAAAAGCTCTGCTATTTACAGGTACCATCGCAGAAAACTTGAGGTATGGTAAAGAAGATGCCAGTCATGAAGAACTAAATCAAGCTGCAGATGTGGCTCAAGCTAAAGAATTTATCGAAAGTCGTGAGGAGCGATTTGAAACACACCTGGCTGAAGGAGGAAGCAATCTTTCTGGAGGTCAAAAACAACGTCTGTCAATCGCTCGTGCTGTTGTAAAAGAGCCGGATATATATATATTTGATGATTCGTTTTCAGCTCTCGACTACAAGACGGATGCTATCTTACGTCGTCGTTTGAAAGAAGTAACCCAGAATGCAACGGTTTTAATCGTTGCCCAGCGGGTTGGCACGATTATGGATGCAGATCAAATTATCGTTTTGGATAAGGGTGAAATCGTTGGTCGGGGAAGACATGAAGAACTCATGGAATCCAATGCCATTTATCGAGAAATTGCCCAATCCCAGCTTAACAGTCAGTCATTAACAGAAGAATAGGAGGGAAACATGGAGAAAAAACATTCTTTTGCTCGTTTATGGAGCTATTTAAAAGTCTATAAAGTATCTGTCATTTTAGCTGTTTTCCTCAAGATTCTTAGTGTCGTTATGAGTGTTTTGGAGCCATTTGTGTTGGGGCTTGCAATTACAGAACTGACTAGCAATCTTTTGGATATGGCTAAGGGAGTTGAAGGAGCTCACATTAATGTCAGTTATGTTGGTTGGGTCATGGTCTTGTACTTTGTTCGAGCACTCTTCTATGAAATCGGTTCTTACTATTCCAACTATTTCATGACCAATGCAGTACAAAATACCATTCGGGATTTGAGAAATGAACTCAGCCATAAAATTAATCAGATTCCCGTATCTTATTTTGATAAGCACCAGTTTGGGGATTTACTGGGCAGATTTACTAGTGATGTAGAGACAGTATCAAACGCCTTGCAACAAAGTTTTTTGCAAGTAGTGAATGCTGTATTTACTATTTCCTTGGTTATGTTTATGGTTCTGTATCTAAACCTGTCACTTGCTCTGCTTGTGATTATCAGTATTCCTTTGACCTATTTTGCGGCAAACTTTATATTGAAGAAATCTCAACCTTACTTTAAAAAGCAGGCTGATATTTTGGGAGAAATGAATGGTTTTGTCCAAGAGAATCTAAGTGGTTTTAATGTTTTAAAACTTTACGGAAGAGAAGAGGCTTCCAGTCAAGACTTTGAAGCTATTACACAAAATCTTCAAGAAGTAGGTTTTAAGGCTAGTTTTATTTCAGGTTTGATGATGCCTGTTTTGAACGCGATTTCTGATTTGACTTATTTACTTGTAGCAGTTATTGGTGGATTGCAAGTTATTTCTGGTCAATTAACAATTGGGAATATGCAAGCTTTTGTTCAATATGTTTGGCAGGTTAGTCAGCCAATTCAAAACCTAACACAGTTAGCAGGTCAATTGCAAAGCGCCAAGTCTTCTTTAGACCGGGTTTTCCAAGTGCTGGATGAGGCAGACGAAGTCAATGATGTGTCTGAAAGACTGGAACATGATTTAACTGGTCAGGTCAGCTTTCATGATGTAGACTTTCAGTATGTGGCAGATAAGCCACTCATTCGGAATTTCAATCTGGAAGTCAAACCTGGAGAAATGGTAGCCATAGTCGGTCCGACTGGTGCTGGTAAGACCACATTGATTAATTTGCTCATGCGTTTCTACGATGTGACCAAAGGTGCGATTACGGTGGATGGTCACGATATTCGAGATCTTTCCCGTCAGGACTACCGCAAACAGTTTGGTATGGTGTTGCAAGATGCTTGGCTTTACGAGGGAACGATCAAGGAAAATCTTAGTTTCGGGAATTTACAAGCTACTGATGAGGAAATTGTAGAAGCGGCCAAGGCAGCTAATGTGGATCACTTTATCCGTACATTACCAGGTGGATATAATATGGAAATGAACCAAGAGTCCAGCAATATCTCGCTGGGTCAGAAACAGTTGCTTACGATTGCACGAGCGCTTTTAGCAGATCCTAAGATTCTGATTTTGGATGAAGCAACTTCGTCTGTCGATACACGTCTGGAGCTCTTGATTCAGAAGGCTATGAAGACACTCATGCAAGGGCGGACCAGTTTTGTCATTGCTCACCGACTGTCGACCATTCAGGAGGCAGATAAGATTTTGGTGCTCAAGGATGGTCAGATTATCGAGCAAGGCAATCACGAGAGTCTCTTGGCAGATAAAGGATTTTATTATGACCTTTATCAAAGTCAATTTTCTAAGAAAGCAGAAGAAGCTTGAAAAACTTGCTAAAATGTTTGGTAACTGCTAGAATATTAAACGAAGTGAGGTAGCAATGTCTTTAACTAGTCAAATTATTACAGCAGAATTTCCTGATTTAGATAAGGTAGAAGCTCTTAATCGAGAAGCTTTTCCTGAAGAAGAGAGAGTTCCTATTAGTGAATTTCTCCGCTATACCAATGATGAGCAGTCCCATTTCTTTGCTTTTTACAATGAAGAAGAGTTTGTGGGCTTTGCTTTTGCGATCTACAATGAAAAATGCTTTTATGTTAGTTTTTTTGCGATTATGCCACATCTTCGAAGTCACGGTTATGGTGGAGAAATCATCCATAAACTAACAGAGTTTTACCAAAAAACCATGGTTTTAGAAGTAGAACGTTTAGATGAAGAGTGTGATAATCTAGAGCAACGTCAAGCACGTATGGATTTCTATAAAAGAAATGGATTCAAAACGAGTAATGCTTTTCTAGAATATGATGACCTAAGCTTTGAAATCTTATATTTAGGCGATCACTTTGATGAGGAAGCCTATCGGGATATTTTTCATATGCTCCAAGAGAAGAACTTTTTTGAATTTGAAATTAAGTATAGAAGATTTAGTGATGCGTAAATAAATAAGACCTCTGAACTGTTTTTCAGAGGTCTTTGTCTGAATGTACTTGTCTTTTTTATGATTGATTTGTTCTTGATTTCACTTGTTTTGCAAAATATAATATTTTTGTTATAATGTGAAAATGTTATAAATAAAGAGGAGTTATTATGATAAAAAAAGGTGCCTTAACAGGCTTGCTCTTGTTTGGAATATTTTTTGGTGCAGGAAACTTGATTTTTCCACCATCTTTGGGTGTTCAGTCGGGTTCTAATTTTTGGCCAGCTATTGGTGGCTTTGTCTTGTCTGGGGTCGGGATTGCTGTATTAACCTTGGTTATTGGGACTCTCAATCCTAAGGGATACATTCATGAGATTTCTCAGAAAATTGCGCCCTGGTTTGCTATCGTCTATCTGGTTGCTCTCTATTTGTCCATCGGTCCCTTCTTTGCGATTCCGCGGACTGCAACAGTAGCCTATGAAGTTGGGATATCTCCTTTACTTCCTAAAGATATGACTGGTCTTGGTTTGATTGTTTTTACGACAATTTATTTTGCTGCAGCATATCTGATTTCTTTAAATCCATCAAAGATTTTAGATCGGATTGGTCGCATTCTAACTCCAGTTTTTGCAATTTTAATTATTATTTTAATTATACTGGGTGCCTTTAAATATGGCTCAGCAGCACCTCAGCAGGCTTCAGCTACCTATGTTGCATCAGCATTTGGACAAGGATTCTTGGAAGGATATAATACTTTAGATGCCTTGGCTTCGGTTGCTTTTAGTGTGATTGCTGTAACTACACTGAATCAACTGGGTTTCAAAAATAAAAAAGAATACATTTCAACTATTTGGATTGTTGGACTAATTGTTGCCCTTGCCTTTAGTGCTATGTATATTGGCTTAGGATATCTAGGTAATCATTTTCCAGTTCCTGCTGAAGTGATTGCAAAAGGCAACCCTGGTGTATATGTCCTATCTCAAGCCACTCAAGCTATTTTTGGTCCTACAGCACAAATCTTCCTGGCTGTTATGGTTACGGTGACTTGCTTTACGACTACAGCTGGTTTGATTGTTTCAACAGGAGAGTTCTTTAATAATACTTTCCCCAAAGTCTCTTATAAAACTTATGCAACCATCTTTACTTTGATTGGTTATGCCATTGCTAACCTTGGTTTAAATGCGATTATCCAGTATTCAGTACCAGTTTTGCAAATCCTTTATCCAGTTACGATTGTGATTGTGATGATTGTTATTGTAAATAAATTCTTACCCTTGTCAAAAATTGGCATGCAAGTGACAGTTACGCTAGTGACTTTGATTGCTCTTGCAAGCATTTTGGGTTCTTTATTCAAAGTCAAGGAAGTTATGGATGCAATAAATACTTTGCCTTTTGCCCAAGCTTCTTTGCCTTGGTTACTTCCAGCTCTTTTAGGAATTATTTTGTCACTCATTTTACCTGATAAACAAAAAAGTGAATCTTTTGAAATGATCTAGAGTATAATCCTCAAGTTTTTGTGGCTTGGGGATTTTATTTGTTTCAAGCTCTTGTTGAAGTACTTTGGTATAATATTGTTCTAGTGAATAGCTTTTTTTAGAACAGTTAAGATATATTTATGAAACAGCTTTTTATTTTCTTTAAGGAGGTGTGAATTGAAAGAATGAAAAATAAGAAAAGTTTGATTTTAATCCTTGCTTCTTTACCTTTTCTTTCTATTGCCTTTTATTTCTTTATGATTCCTAGGGATTCTCTTCAAAAAGGTCCCATGTATGAGCTGTTAGAAAAGAAAGGTTTTGTCTACGTTGAAAGCCGATATCATAGTGTCAGAGGAATTGATTTTAAAAATAAAGAGGCTTTTGAAAATGACCAATACCTTATTAAAAACGGAAAATTATATGATGACGTTGGGGAAAAAGATGCAAAAGATCGATTTGACCAGCTTCTTTTAGATGAGTTTTCATTTATCTTGTCTCACCCTAAATTGACGAGCGATCAAATATTTATAAAAAGTTATCAGATCACACTTTCGGCAGATGAAGTTATCAATAAGGATCTGCTGAAGGAAAGGCATATACCAAAACTTGAACGACTTTATTCAATTTATCAAGATAGTTTTAAAAAAGTGAGGATTAGCTTTAATAAAGAAAATTTACCTACGAAAGTTGAACTTTATTATGAGGGTGAAAATGGTCTAGCTTGGTATTCCTGGCGAACCTATTCCTATCCTTACAAGAATGAAGCTGATTTTAGAGAAGACTTGGATAGTGTTTACAAGATATACAAGGATCAACAGAAAATAGAAGCAGATAAAAAGAAAAGTAAAAAGTAGGATTTCTTATCATAGATAATTACCTTCATAACAAAAGGAGTGAGAATGTTTAAAAAATGGTCAAGTTATATTAGGGCTTACAAAGCTCTATTTATCTTTATTGTCCTAGTCATTGTAATACAGAACTTGTTATTTTTTTACACTTTCAAAGCTTCTAGCATTCTTCTGCAAAAACGTTTTGTATTTGTACAGGAAGTGACAGATGTAGAAGAGGAGTTCTATTCGAAAGGAATTGCATTTGATTTAAAGAAAAGGGAATTCTTTGATACTAGTAATGGATGGGCCATTAAAGATGGGCAAGAGTATAGCAAGTATGGGCGAGAAGATGCGCAAGATTCTTATAATAAGGCTCTATACAGCGAAGTTTCCTCAGCTCTTCTTAACCTTAAGGTGACGCCCAATCAAATTAAGAATGCAAATTATGAAATCATCATGTCCCCAGAGACCCTTGTGAATAAATCGCTCTACAAAGCTAAAAGATCTCCAGAATTTGAAGAATTATTCATGGATAAAGAGTTTGGCTTTAGCAAAGTTCGGATATCTTTTAATAAAGATTTTCTTCCTACAAAAATTGATTATTTTTACAAAGGAGAAAAAGGACTTAAGTGGTATACCAAACGTCTGTATTCATATCCTTATGAGAATGAAGCAGATTTTGAAAAGTATTTAAATAGTTATCTTGAACATCTTGAAGAATGGAATAAAGAATATGAAACAGAAAGAGAAGCAGAGGAATCCTAAAATGAATAAAAAGTTCTTTATCAAGATATTAAATTCAAGTTTTTTCAAATCGATCTCCCTATTTTTAGGGAGATTTTTATTTTATACTAAAGTCATAAAAAAACAAACCTAAAGGAGAATCTTATGAAATTCAATACAAATCAAAAATATACCCGCTGGTCAATCCGTCGTTTAAGCGTGGGTGTGGCTTCCGTCGTTGTTGCCAGTGGTTTCTTTTTGCTTGTTGGTCAACCAAATACAGTACATGCAGATGATCTCACCTCAACTACTACTAAAGTTCTTCAAGAAGATTCGTCATTATTAGAAAAGAATGAGTCACCAGAGACAGTTTTAAAAGAAGAAATGGATTCTGCTCTATCTGCAAATCAGTCAGCTCCTAAGGAAGAGGTTGATGAAACTATTTCTCTAGATAAGTCTAGCCTAGCTCCTAAGGAAGAAGTGGTAAAACCAAAAGAAGAACAGACTATAGCAGAAGTTAGCAATCAAAAAGAAGAAGCTAAACCGGAGGCAACTCTTGTTGATGTTTCAAACCAAGATCGTGAAGCGACTACTTCTCAATCGGTAACAACTCCAGATGAAGTTAGAAAAGGAGTTGAAGAAAATACTAAGGACTCAGTAGACGTCCCAGCCAGCTATTTAGAAAAAGCGAACGTTCCTGGTCCATTCTTGGCAGGTGTTAATCAAGTTATTCCGTATGAAGCTTTCGGTGGAGATGGTATGTTGACGCGCCTCTTGCTCAAATCTTCTGACAAGGCTCCTTGGTCAGACAATGGTTCAGCTAACAATCCAGCCCTCTTGCCACTTGAAGGCTTAGCGAAGGGTCAATACTTCTACGAAGTGGATTTGAACGGCAATACTACAGGTAAAGACGGGCAAGCCCTTCTCGACCAACTTCGCGCTAACGGAACTCGCAGTTACCAAGCTACTGTCAAGGTCTATGGTGCTAAAGATGGAAAAGCAGATTTAACCAATCTCGTAGCAACAAAAAATGTAACTGTTAGTTTAAATGGCCTTGTGTCAAAAGAAGCAGTCAAAGATTCAGTCACTAAAAATATCAAAGACCATATTGATGTCCCAGCCAGCTATTTAGAAAAAGCGAACGTTCCCGGTCCATTCTTGGCTGGTGTCAATCAAGTCATTCCGTATGAAGCTTTCGGTGGAGATGGTATGTTGACGCGTCTCTTGCTCAAATCTTCTGATAAGGCACCTTGGTCAGATAATGGTTCAGCTAACAATCCAGCCCTCTTGCCACTTGAAGGCTTAGCGAAGGGTCAATACTTCTACGAAGTGGATTTGAACGGCAATACTACAGGTAAAGACGGGCAAGCCCTTCTCGACCAACTTCGCGCTAACGGAACTCGCAGTTACCAAGCTACTGTCAAGGTCTATGGTGCTAAAGATGGAAAAGCAGATTTAACCAATCTCGTAGCAACAAAAAATGTAACTGTTAGTTTAAATGGCCTTGTGTCAAAAGAAGCAGTCAAAGATTCAGTCACTAAAAATATCAAAGACCATATTGATGTTCCAGCTAGCTATTTAGAAAAGGCAAACGTTCCTGGTCCATTCTTGGCAGGTGTTAATCAAGTTATTCCGTATGAAGCTTTCGGTGGAGATGGTATGTTGACGCGTCTCTTGCTCAAATCTTCTGACAAGGCTCCTTGGTCAGACAATGGTTCAGCTAACAATCCAGCCCTCTTGCCACTTGAAGGCTTGGCGAAAGGTCAATACTTCTACGAAGTGGATTTGAACGGCAATACTACAGGTAAAGATGGACAAGCTCTTCTTGACCAACTTCGCACTAATGGAACATATGCTTACCAAGCGACTGTTAAAGTCTATGGTGCTAAAGATGGAAAAGCAGATTTAACCAATCTCGTAGCAACAAAAAATGTAACTGTTAACTTGAACGGCCTTGTGTCAAAAGAAGCAGTCAAAGATTCAGTCACTAAAAATATCAAAGACCATATTGATGTCCCAGCCAGCTATTTAGAAAAAGCGAACGTTCCCGGTCCATTCTTGGCTGGTGTCAATCAAGTCATTCCGTATGAAGCTTTCGGTGGAGATGGTATGTTGACGCGTCTCTTGCTCAAATCTTCTGATAAGGCACCTTGGTCAGACAATGGCAAAGCGAACAATCCAGCCCTCTTGCCACTTGAAGGCTTGGCGAAAGGTCAATACTTCTACGAAGTGGATTTGAACGGCAATACTACAGGTAAAGATGGGCAAGCCCTTCTCGACCAACTTCGTGCTAATGGCACTCGCAGTTACCAAGCTACTGTCAAGGTCTATGGTGCTAAAGATGGAAAACCAGATTTGACAAATCTTATCGCGACTCGTCAAGTAACGATTCAGCTTCGTGGAAAAGAAATGGCTACAATACCATCTCAAGAAGGTCAAATGAATATGAAACCTTCTACAACACCATCTCAAGAAGGTCAGATGAATAAGAAGCCTTCTGCAACAGATTCTATGAGTACAGCTGAGGGTACGAAGGAAGTAGATCATCGCATGACTGATGTGAAGGGGGAACACCCAACTTCTAAGCCGATGGCAGATATGATGAAAAAAAATGATAAGGCTACGTTACCCACAACTGGTGAAGCTCAAACAGCTACAGCTACCATTGGTTTCTTAGGACTAGCCTTGGCAGGAATTCTTAGCCTTCTAGGTTTGAAAGAAAAACAAAAAGATTAAGGTTCAAATCATTTAAAAATTACTAAAAATAGTGTTATACTAAAGCCAGTATAACACTGTTTTTATCAGGTCGGCATCTGAAAAAACAGGCTCAGAATATAGCTGACAAGGATTTTAGTACAGAGATTGACGCCAAGGGCCCTATCGAATTTCAAGAGTTGGGTCAGGCTTTTAACGATATGTCGCATAATTTGCAAGAAACGTTTGAGTCGCTTAATGAAAGTGAACGAGAAAAAGGAATGATGATTGCCCAGCTTTCTCACGATATTAAAACTCCCATTACCTCTATTCAGGCGACTGTGGAAGGGATTTTAGATGGAGTGATCGAAGAAGAGGAGCAGATTCATTACTTGACCACGATTAGCCGTCAGACAGAGCGTTTGAATAAATTGGTGGAAGAATTGGATGTTTTGACTCTTAATGCCCAGCCTCGAATAGAATCAGATGGAGAAGCTGAAATAGTCTTTCTAGACCAGCTATTGATTGAGGCTATGAGTGAATTTCAACTATTGATTGAGCGGGAGGAGCGGGATATCTACATTCAAGTGTCTCCCAAGTCAGCGAAAATTAAGAGCCATTACGATAAGCTTTCCCGTATTTTGGTCAACTTGCTAAATAATGCCTTTAAATACTCCGAACCTGGAACTAAAATTGAGATCGTGGCTCAATTAACTGAGCAAATCTTGACAATCAGTGTGAAGGATGAGGGACGGGGTATTGCTTCTGAGAATTTGGATAAGATTTTTAAACGCCTTTACCGTGTGGAAACTTCTCGAAATATGAAGACAGGTGGGCATGGTCTGGGCCTTGCTATTGCACGTGAGTTGGCTCATCAGCTGGGTGGGGAAATAACGGTCGAAAGCCAGTATGGCTTAGGAAGCACTTTTACATTTACTCTCAACTTAACATAAATCCACAATAAGTGATAAATATTTTTAACTTTTGATTTAGCAATGATAAAATCAAATTCAAGTTTTTTCAAATCTATCTCCCTATTTTTAGGGAGATTTTTATTTTATACTAAAGTCAGAAATTGATAGAGAGGTTTTTGAAATGGCAACAAGTTTTTTGTTCTTTATTTCAGTTTTTCTGGCGGGAATTCTTTCCTTTTTCTCCCCTTGTATCTTACCACTCATGCCAGTTTACGTAGGTATTCTGCTGGATTCGGATCAGCCGAAAACGATTCGGATTTTTGGGAGGGAAGTTTCCTGGTATGGTATGGTTAAAACGCTTTGTTTTATAGGCGGTTTGTCTACTGTGTTTTTGGTTTTAGGATATGGGGCTGGTGCTTTGGGGCAAGTCCTCTATGCCCCTTGGTTTCGCTACGTTCTGGGCGGGATTGTTATTCTGCTGGGGATCCACCAGATGGGACTTATCAATATCCAACAACTGCAAAAGCAAAAGAGCATTCAACTTAAAAAGAATAGTAAAAGAAGTGACTTTCTTAATGCTTTTCTCTTGGGGATTACCTTTAGCTTTGGTTGGACACCTTGTGTAGGACCTGTCCTAAGTTCTGTTTTAGCTATCGCTGCTTCTGGAGGCAACGGCGCTCTTCAGGGAGGTTTGCTTATGTTGGTTTATACACTTGGATTAGCGCTTCCTTTTCTAGCAATGGCTATGGCTTCTGGATGGGTATTACAACGCTTTTCTAAACTTAAATCACATATGGGAACGCTCAAGAAAATTGGTGGTGCTCTCATTATACTTATGGGAATTTTGTTGATGCTTGGTAATCTAAACGCTTTAGCATCATTATTTGGATAAATATTATATAATTAAAGGAGAAATATCATGAAAAAAATTGCTTCACTTACAATTGCTGGACTTACTATCTTTACTTTAGCAGCCTGCTCTAATCAAAAATCAGATTCTGACATGAAGAAGATGGATGACAGCAGTATGATGAAAAAAGATGAGATGAAAAAAGATGACATGAAAAAAGACGAAATGAAAGACTCTAGCATGTCAGATGATAAGATGAAAAAGGATGATATGAAGGACTCTTCTATGATGTCTGATAGTAAGTCTGACATGAAAGATGATATGAAGAAAGACGAAATGAAGTCAAGTGATTCAGATATGAAGGATTCGTCAGAAATGTCTTCTGACAAATAAGATCATTAGAAAGAGAAGAAGCCGTCATACCTGTCGGCTTTCTCCTTATTTTGAGAGGATGGAAAGCTATGAAAAAAATTACTGTATTAACTCTGGGTTTGCTTTGTGCAGGCTTATTGGGTGCTTGTTCAAATCAGAAGATGGAATCAGAAGCCTCCACTAACGATAAAAGCAGTATGACAACAAAGAAGGATTCTGACCAATCTTCTAAGATGGCTAAAGACTTTAGTCTGCAAGGAGTGGATGGAAAGACCTACAAACTGTCTGATTTTAAAGGAAAGAAAGTCTATTTGAAATTTTGGGCTTCCTGGTGCTCTATCTGCTTATCTACTCTTGGCGATACCAATGATCTGGCCAAGGAGCAGGAAGGGAAAGACTATGTTGTTCTATCGGTTGTGTCTCCAACGTTTAATGGTGAAAAATCAGCCGAAGATTTTAAAAAATGGTACAAGTCTTTGGATTACAAAGACTTCCCTGTTCTCATGGACACCAAGGGAGAATTGCTGAAAGAATACGGTATTCGCTCTTATCCATCTGCACTCTTCGTAGGCAGTGACGGTTCACTTGCCAAGACACATATTGGCTACATGAGCAAGGAAGATATTGAGAAAACACTGAAAGAAATTAAGTAAAGACGAGGTGTAACAAAATGGAATCAAAATGGAAGATGATTATGTTTATACTCGCTTTTCTGCTCTGTTTTGGACTCTTTTTCTTGATTAGAGGATCTATGTCAATTGACTCTTCACATGCCAATGCGGAGCAAATCAAAAAAGCCTCAATGAGTAAGACTGAAGTAGTAAAGAAAAAGAAAGAAGATGTTAAAGAAGCCGATAAGCGGGTAATCTATCTGGCAGGTGGCTGTTTCTGGGGTGTAGAAGAATATTTCTCTAGAGTACCAGGTGTCATTGATGCTGAGTCCGGCTATGCAAATGGTAAGGGTGACACGACCAAATATGAATTGGTTTCTCAAACTGGTCATGCAGAGACGGTAAAAATCACCTATAACGTTAAAAAGATATCTCTCAAAGAAATCTTACTTCATTATTTCCGTATTATTGACCCAACTTCTAAAAATAAACAAGGTAATGATCAAGGTACACAATATCGAACAGGTGTTTATTATAAGGATGAAGCAGATTTGAATACTATCAATCAAGTTTTTGATGAAGTGGCTAAGAAGTACGATAAACCTCTAGCTGTTGAGAAAGAACCATTAAAAAACTATGTTAAGGCTGAAAACTATCATCAGGATTACCTAAAAAAGAATCCTAATGGATATTGCCATATTGATGTTAATCAAGCCGCCTACCCTGTTATTGATGCTAATCGTTATACTAAGCCCAGTGATGAAGAGATTAAGTCCAAGCTCTCTCCTGAAGAATACGCAGTCACACAAAAGAATGACACAGAGCGGGCCTTTTCTAACCGCTATTGGGATAAGTTCGATGCTGGTATCTATGTGGATGTGGTGACAGGCGAGCCTCTCTTTTCATCAAAGGATAAATTTGATTCAGGTTGTGGTTGGCCAAGTTTCACCCGTCCTATCAGTCCTGATGTTGCAACTTACAAAGAAGACAAGAGCTTCAATATGACACGAACGGAAGTTCGCAGTCGTGTTGGAAATTCACATCTGGGTCATGTTTTTACAGACGGACCTAAGGACAAGGGGGGCTTACGCTATTGTATTAATAGTTTGTCAATCAAGTTCATTCCAAAAGCTGAGATGGAGGAGAAGGGCTACGGTTATCTTTTGGATTATGTTTAAGAGCATTTTGATTGGAAATTTGCTATAATAAATCCAGTATAAATAAGGAGTTGAATCTTGTGTATTCAATTATGATTGTAGAGGATGAGTATCTGGTAAGACAGGGAATTGCGTCCTTAGTAAACTATGAACAGTTTGGCATGCAAGTCATTGCCCAGGCTGAAAATGGAAGAGAAGCTTGGCAAAAATTTCAGAAAAATCCTGTTGACATTCTGCTGACCGATATCAATATGCCACTGATGAATGGCCTTGAACTAGCCAAGCTAGCCAGAGAAAAGGCTCCTAAGTGTCATATTGTTTTCCTGACAGGTTATGATGACTTTGATTATGCTAGGACAGCCATTAAACTAGGTGCAGATGACTATCTTCTTAAGCCTTTTTCCAAGACAGATGTTGAGGAAATGTTGGACAAGGTTCAGGCCAAGCTTGATAAGGAACGAAAAAAAGCCCAGATTCAAAATTTGGTCGATCAAGGACAGCACTCTGAGATGGAAGAAGCCATTCATGCACAACTGGCTGATCCAGAATTAAGTCTGAAAAGTTTGGCTTTTCAACTAGGATTTAGTCCATCTTACCTAAGTGTTCTCATAAAAAAAGAACTAGGCTTACCCTTTCAAGATTATTTGATTCAAGAACGGATGAAAAAAGCAAAACTCTTACTCCTGACTACTGATTTGAAGATTTATGAAATAGCAGAGCAGGTGGGTTTTGAAGATATGAACTATTTTTCTCAGCGCTTCAAGCAAGTGGTAGGGCTGACGCCTAGACAGTTTAAAAAAGGAGAGGAGAAATGAAACGCTATCCGCTTCTTATCCAGTTGATCGTTTATATCTTTCTTCTGGTTCTTGTACTCTTGGGACTTGTTGGGAGCCTTTATTATCAGACTAGCTCAGGGACCATTCGGCAGCTGACAGAGAGAACGACGCGCAATAGTATGGAGCAAAGCGGGCAGTTCATTGCTTCCTATTTGCAGAAATTAAAACAAACCACCTCCACACTGAGCAAGGAAGAAGCGATTCGTAAGTTTGCTCAGAATCAAGAAAGCAGTGAAACTCCTGTTCAAACTTTGATGAAAACTATCATTGAAACAGATCCAGATTTAGTGTCGGCAGTATTAGTTACCAAGGACGGGCGCGTGGTCTCGACAGATTCTCAAATCAGCATGCAGACATCTTCTGATATGATGAATGAAAAATGGTATCAGGAAGCTGTCCATACCAGAGCCATGCCTGTTTTGACTCCTGCTCGCAAAGAGTCTCTGTCATCAGAGAAGGAGAAGTGGGTTGTTTCTGTCACTCAGGAGGTAGTGGATGAAGCAGGGCAGAATCTCGGTGTTTTACGTCTGGATATCGGCTATAAGAGTCTCAAAGCCTATCTGGATCAGCTTCAGCTAGGAAAGAAGGGCTTTAGCTTTATTGTTAATAGCCAGCATGAATTTGTCTATCATCCTAAGAAGAGTGTTTATTCCTCCAGTCAGGAAATGAAAGCGATGCAGCCCTATATCTCAGTCAAGGATGGTTATGCAGACCAGAAGCAGGCCTTTGTTTACCAGATTGATATTCCAGATAGTGATTGGACTTTAATTGGCGTTGCCTCATTAGAGCAATTACAGATGCTTCAGTCACAAATGCTTTATTCTTTTGTGGGAATGGGCGTTTTAGCACTCCTGTTGTGCTTGATTGGTATTTGGTTTGTTCTGCGTTTGTGGATTAAGCCTCTCCAGAATCTACAAACAGTCATTCTGAAGATTGGGGCAGGTGACTCAAATTTGCGAGCGGAGGCTAAGGGTTCTCCAGAGTTGGTTGACTTGGCTCAGCAGTTCAATAAAATGCTGGATCAAATCGAACAACTAATGGAAGCTGTCAAGACTGAAGAACAAAATGTTCGTCGCTATGAGCTCCGAGCTCTCTCAGCTCAAATTAATCCCCATTTCCTTTATAATACCTTAGATACGATTGTCTGGATGGCTGAGTTTAATGATAGCAAGCGTGTTGTTGAGCTAACAAAATCACTCGCTCAGTATTTCCGCTTGGCGCTCAATCAAGGACATGAACAGATTGCTCTTAAAGATGAGATTGATCACGTTCGTCAGTATCTTTTTATCCAGAAGCAACGCTATGGTGACAAGCTCCAGTATGCGATTGAAGAGGATGAATCTCTAGCTGATTATAAATTGCCCAAGCTGGTACTTCAGCCTTTGGTTGAAAATGCCATCTACCATGGTATCAAGGAAATTGACCGACAAGGCATGATTCGAGTGACGTCGAAAGTAGAAGAAGGAAAACTGCTATTGTCTATCTATGATAACGGCTGTGGCTTTGATCTCCAAGATTCATCGGAGAAGACGCTTCTTCGCCTAGGTGGTGTTGGTCTGAAAAATGTCGATCAACGCTTGAAACTGCAGTTTGGAGAAGATTACCATATGGAAATCCAGTCGGAGCAAGATATATTTACTCTGATCAAAATATATCTGCCACTATCCAATGATAAATAGTTGTTTATTGAATAAAATAACTTATAGCCGGAGAGAGTTTTTCCGGCTTTTTCTGTTTTATGTTTTTTAATTAAAATTCATCATTTTGTTAGTACGAAAATAATAATAAAAAAATACCGTAGCAAATTTGTGAAAAATAATCCGCTTTCATTTATAATGGTTTATAGAACAGTAGGACTCTCTGTAAAAAGTTCTAAATTGTTTAGAAAAAACTAGTAGAGTTATTGAGAAAATTCATTTCTCATCTCTGTTAAGTAACATAATAAAAAAGAAGGATGGATGATGGAAAGCTTACTTTTCTCAGTTTCAGTTTTTTTAGCGGGAGTGCTATCATTTTTCTCTCCCTGTATTTTTCCCTTACTTCCGGTGTATATCGGAATCTTATTAGATTCAGAGGATAAACCCAGAACTGTTCGATTTTTAGGCAGAGAAATTGCCTGGTATGGACTTGTTAAGACTCTTTGTTTTATTGCGGGAATATCATGTGTTTTCTTCATTTTAGGATTTGGGGCGGGTTTTTTAGGAGCAATTATTAATTCTTCTTGGTTCCGCTATGTTATGGGGATCATCATTATCCTACTTGGTGTCCACCAAATGGAATTAATCAATATTAAACCCTTGCAAATGCAAAAAAATGTCGCCTTTAAAAAAGATAATAAACGCAACGAGTTTCTTTCAGCATTTGTATTGGGAATTACTTTTAGTTTTGGTTGGACTCCGTGTATTGGTCCTATTCTAAGTTCAGTCTTAGCGCTGGCTGCTTCAGGAGGGAATGGTGCTTTTCAGGGAGCTATTCTAACCTTGATTTACACCTTGGGTATGGCCTTACCTTTTCTAATTTTAGCTCTGGCTTCAAGCTTTGTGATGCAGTATTTTAATAAAATTAAACCTTATATGGGACTTCTGAAAAAAATCGGTGGTGCGATTATTATTCTGATGGGGATCTTGCTCATGCTTGGACAATTGAACGCCTTGTCGGGGCTATTTGGATAAGTGTTAGTGCCCCAAACAATTTGAAAAAATTTTATGCTTTTGGGATTTGATATTTTCTAATAAAAGGAGAAAGTGATGAAAAAATATTTAACTTTTGGTGTTGGTTTGTTAGCTGCAGTGTTTTTAACTGCTTGCTCTGACGAGATGGGAATGGAAACAAAAAGCAGTAGCAATCAACCTGCTCAGAATTCTGTCGGTCAGATAGCTGTCGGTCAGGAAGCTCCTGACTTTACTTTGAAGTCTATGGACGGAAAAACTGTTAAGTTATCTGATTATAAAGGAAAAAAAGTTTACTTGAAATTCTGGGCTTCTTGGTGTGGACCATGTAAGAAAAGTATGCCAGAACTAATAGAATTGGCTGGAAAGAAAGACCGCGATTTCGAAATTTTAAGTGTCATTGCCCCAGGAATTCAGGGTGAAAAGTCTGAAACAGACTTCCCTAAATGGTTTGAAGAACAGGGCTATAAAGATGTTCCAGTTTTATATGATAGCCAAGCAACTACCTTCCAAGCCTATCAGATCAGAAGTATTCCAACAGAAATTCTCATTGATAGTCAAGGAAAAATTGGTAAAATTCAATTTGGAGCTATCAGCAACGAAGATGCTGAAGCAGCCTTTAAAGAAATGAAGTAAATAGAATATAAAAAAGAATGGATAAAATTTCCATTCTTTATTTTTACTTAAGCACTTGCGCCAGAAGAGGCATCGGCACCTCCTCCACCATCTCCGTGACCACCAGCATCTGAAGCGCCAGAAGTAGCATCTGCGTCTCCATGACCTCCAGCAGGAGCAAATGGTCCGCTACCACCAACCAAACGTTGACCAGTTTCTTTTAGATACCAGTCAAGCCATGGTTGGAAGTTAAAGACGATTTCATTGATACCAGCGTATGATCCATCAGGATAGTACATCGCTTGGTAGTTGTGGGTGTTGATAACACCTGCAGGTGAACCTGGGACAATTGTCCGTACGTATTCTTGATTTCCATTGCGAAGTGTTCCGATAACCCACTCTACATTCTTCATACGTGCTGGCGGAAGAGAACCATGAACGGTTGACATACGGCTACCTGATTGAGGTGGCACGCGTTTAGCAAACATGGTGTCTGGATCTTGGTGAGCGTTGTTGTAGTAGAGGAATTGGTTGTTATCGTCAGCGTATGTTAATTCAAATGGCATAGCCTTCAAGAACATATCAATCTGGTTAACAGTCAAGATACCATGGTCCAACTTGACATAAGTATCTCCAGAAACAGCTCCAGTGATTTCTGCAACTTTTTCTACCCATTCTGGATCATCCGGATCAACTTCTGTAATCGTTGTAGCGATTGGTTTTCCACAATCTAAGTCTTCAGGTTCAATTGGTTTTGGTTTTTTCAATTTTGAAACCACCTCTACATATTTGATAAAGTTATCTAAGCATGATTCAAGGAATTTAACAGTACCTTCGTTAGTGATATTGCCATCATTGTCAAAAGCTTCTTTTGCTTTTCCTAGAAGAAATTCATTACCAGGTAAAGTATAAGCATTTACACCTGGAGCGTCTAAGATTTTACGCAGGTGAACTTGGGCACGTGATGTCCCTTGGTCGTAGTATGATGCACCCACAATCATGACAGGCTTGTTTTCGAAAGGATGAACCTCGTAAGAGAGCCATTCTAAGACACTCTTCAAAGGAGCGCTGATAGTATGGTTATGCTCAGGTGTTGCGATGATGACTCCGTCTGCACGTGTGATTTTGTTATACAAATAACGCAATTGGAAGCTTTCATCCCATTTTTCATCCTGGTTAAACATTGGGACTTCATCGATTTCTAAGACTTCCAATTCAAATTTAATTTTGAACTGGCGACGGATGAATTCCAATAATTTTCGGTTATATGATTGTTCGTAGTTTGATCCTACAATTCCAACAAATTTCATTCTTTCAGTCTCCTATCTTACAATTTTTCCCAGTCAAATTCTTCAGCATCTTTGCGAAGCAATTCTTGAGCGTTGCGCAATTTGTCAGTGATTTTGACAAAGATACGGAAGTCATCAAAGATAGCATCCAATTTTTTGACAACATCAAGATCCACCAAATCTCCGCTTGGGTCAAAAGCTTGAAGAGAATGTGAGAGCAAGAACTCGTCTGGAAGTACATTTGCCTTGATTTCTGGAGCGTTCAAAATTTGACGGAGCTGCAACTGGGCACGAGAGGAACCAAGCGTACCATAAGAAGCACCAGTAATCATGACAGGCTTGTTCAGCAATGGATAGATACCATAAGAAAGCCAAGCTAGAGCATTCATGAGTACAGCTGGAATAGAGTGGTCGTACTCAGGTGTTCCAATGAGTACACCGTCTGCTGCATTGACTTTCTCGGCAATTTCTGATACTAACTCAGGCACGCTTCTGTCAGCAGGTTTATTAAACATTGGGATATCTTTAATCTCTACCAGCTCGATTTCAGCCTTGTCAGCAAAGTGCTTAGACATATATTGAAGAAGTTGCCGGTTTGTGGAACGTTTAGAATTTGTTCCAACAATTGCGATAAGTTTTAACATAGTAGGTTCCTTTCTGGATTTAGGATATAATTTCTGGGGTAAGACCAGATGAATAAAAAACTTGATTATCTTCTGTAATAACGAAGGCTTCGATTCCATTTTCCTGCTCGACTTTTTCTAAGATAGAACTAGGGTTTTCACCAAATAAGCGCGTTGTCCATATTTCTCCATCAACTGATTTATCTGAAACAATGGTGAGACTGGCTAACTGATTATCAATTGGATAGCCAGTATTTCGATCGAAAATATGATGATAGACTTTGCCATTTGCTTTCAGATTTCTTTCATAGATTCCGGAAGTAACAACGGACTGGTCTTGGATGGACAGTAATGCTAAGTTGTTTCCGCGAGGTAGCTTTGGATTCTGAATACCGATGCGCCATAAACGATTATTTTGTTGGTTATGACCAATAGTCAGAATATTTCCCCCAAGATTGATAAGAGCAGAGGTGACATCTTTTTCTTTTAGGAAATGGGAAATTTTATCAGCGATATAGCCTTTAGCGAGGGCACCAAGGTCAATCTTCATCCCAGACTGTTTCAAAAATACTGAACGGGATATTGGATCTAATTCAATATTTTCGGGGTTGGTCAAGGAAAGAACCTTTTCAATCTCTGAAGCACTCGGAACTCTGGCATCTTTAAAACCAATACGCCAAGTTTGAATGAGGGGCCCTATAGTGATATTGAGATGACTGCCTGGAATAAGACTGTGTTTTTTTCCTAGTTCTATTAGCTCGAACAAATCAGGATGAACACAGATCGGCTCTTTTCCAGCAGCGTGGTTGACCTGCATTAGTTCTGAGCTGTCATCATTAGCGCTGAAACGATTTTCGTATATTTTTAATAAGGAAAAAACCTCATCTAGAAGAAAGTCAGCATTCTCATGTAAAATAGAAATGCTAATTGTTGATCCCATTAAACGAATGGATCTAGAAGTGAGATCCACTTTTATCACAACCTTTCCTAAATAGTTCATAATCTACTTTATTAGTATATCAAAAAGACAACGTTTTCACAAATGAATTTTATATATTTTCAGAAAAAAATAAGTAGCTTTCTTTGCAGATAACCCTACTGTTGATCTGATTTTTAATGAAGGTCTATGACTTGATGTTTTATATGATTTTTAGAAAATTGAAAATTAATGAGCATTTTTGTTGAAACCGCTAACAGATTGATGGTATAATACTCTGGTAAATTAAATTTTAAAGGTGGATTTATTCTATGAGTAAAATTGTTGTAGTAGGTGCTAACCACGCAGGTACAGCATGTATTAATACTATGCTTGATAATTATGGTTCAGAAAATGAAATTGTAGTTTTTGACCAAAATTCAAACATTTCTTTCCTTGGTTGTGGTATGGCTCTTTGGATTGGAAAGCAAATCGATGGAGCTGAGGGCCTATTTTACTCTGATAAAGAAAAGTTAGAAGCAAAAGGCGCAACAGTTCACATGAATGCTCCGGTTCTTTCAATTGATTATGATAAAAAAGAAGTTACAGCATTAGTAGATGGTAAAGAACATGTTGAATCTTATGAAAAGTTAATTTTTGCAACAGGTTCTACTCCAATCATCCCTCCAATCAAGGGTGCTGAAATTGTTGAAGGAAATCGTGAATTCAAAGCAACTCTTGAAAATCTTCAATTTGTAAAACTATACCAAAATGCAGAAGAAGTTATTGAAAAACTTCAAGACAAGAGCAAGCATATTGAACGTGTTGCTGTAGTTGGTGGTGGTTACATTGGTGTTGAACTTGCTGAAGCCTTTGAGCGTCTTGGAAAAGAAGTTATTTTGGTTGATATCGTAGATACTGTCTTGAATGGATACTATGATAAAGACTTTACGCAAATGATGGCTAAGAACTTGGAAGACCACAATATTCGCTTAGCGCTTGGTCAAACTGTACAGGCAGTTGAAGGCGATGGCAAAGTTGAACGCTTAGTAACTGATAAGGAAACATTTGATGTAGATATGGTTGTTCTTGCTGTTGGTTTCCGTCCAAATACAGAATTAGGAGCTGGAAAAATCGAATTGTTCCGTAACGGTGCATTTCTAGTAGATAAGAAGCAAGAAACTTCAATCCCAGGCGTGTTTGCAGTGGGTGACTGTGCAACAATTTATGACAATGCTCGTCAAGAAACAAGTTACATCGCTTTGGCTTCAAATGCTGTTCGTTCTGGTATCGTGGGTGCACACAATGCTTGTGGACATGAATTGGAAGGAATCGGTGTTCAAGGTTCAAATGGTATTTCAATCTACGGCCTTCATATGGTGTCAACTGGTTTAACTCTTGAAAAAGCGAAAGCAGCAGGTTATAATGCAGTAGAAACTGGTTTCAACGACTTGCAAAAACCAGAATTTATCAAGCACGATAACCATGAAGTAGCATTGAAAATCGTTTATGACAAGGATACTCGTATTGTTTTAGGTGCACAAATGGTTTCTCGTGATATCTCGATTTCAATGGGTATCCACATGTTCTCATTAGCAATTCAAGAACAAGTAACAATAGATAAGCTTGCTCTTATGGACTTGTTCTTCTTACCACACTTCAACAAGCCATATAATTACATCACTATGGCTGCACTTTCAGCTGAATAAAACGAAGAAAGCTCCTTTTTGAGGAGCTTTTTGCTTGTCAGTTCCACTTTTAAAAATAGTTTAGGTCCATTTTAAAATATGGTACAATAGTTTTAAAAAGGGTAGGAGAAGTTATGGAAGAAAAAGTAGTTCAATCTCTTCCTGAAAGAGAGTTTCAGTCGGCAAATAGTTCTATTATTTCTCAAGTTTTTCGTGGGATTTTAGTGGGCTTGTTTGTTGGAGGTATTGTTGGTCTTTTTCGCCTCATGATTGAGAAGAGTTTTCATTGGATTCAATCCTTGTATGAAAAAAGCCATGAAAATTTAATTTTTCTAGTAATAATTTTAATCCTTTACCTACTTATTATGTTTTTGGTTGCTTGGCTAATGAAGTCTGAAAAGAATATTAAAGGGTCGGGTATTCCTCAAGTTGAGGCTGAGCTGAAGGGGCTCATGTCCTTGGACTGGTGGAGTGTATTATGGAAAAAATTTCTTGCTGGCTTTTTAGCTATTTCAAGTGGTCTCATGTTAGGTAGGGAAGGACCTAGTATTCAACTAGGGGCTGTTGGAGGCAAAGGGCTAGCAAAATGGCTTAAGCTTAGTCCCGTTGAAGAAAGGGTTTTGATTGCTAGTGGAGCTGCAGCTGGTCTGGCTGCTGCCTTCAATGCTCCGATAGCAGGTTTATTGTTTGTGGTCGAAGAAGTTTATCGCCATTTTTCAAAACTTTTTTGGATCTCAACTCTGGTAGCTAGTCTGGTAGCAAATTTTGTTTCCTTGGTGATTTTTGGACTTACACCTGTTTTAGATATGCCTGATAATATCCCAGCAATGCAATTGCAACAATACTGGATTTATCTACTTATGGGCCTTTTCTTAGGAATTTCAGGTTATGTTTACGAAAAAGTTGTCCTGTATATGCCAGACTTGTATAAAAAAATCGGTAAGATTTTACACTTATCACCGAACTACTACCCGGCAGTGGCATTTGTCTTGATTATACCTCTTGGTTATTTTCTGCCTCAAATTTTAGGAGGAGGTAATCAATTGATTCTCTCCTTGCATTCACAAAATTATTTACTTACAAGCCTTATTGCTTTCTTTCTTATTCGATTTATTTGGAGTATGATCTCTTATGGAAGTGGTTTGCCAGGTGGTATTTTTCTTCCGATTTTAGCACTGGGATCTCTATTAGGAGCGATTGTTGGAAATATCTGTGTGCAGTTTGGCCTTGTTAGTTGGAATCAATTTCCAATTTTTATCATTTTAGGCATGAGTGGTTATTTTGGTGCAATATCAAAAGCTCCCCTGACAGCCATGATCTTAGTGACTGAGATGGTGGGCGATATCAGAAATCTAATGCCTATAGCAATCGTAACTTTAACAGCCTATATCATAATGGATCTGCTAGGCGGAGCACCAGTTTATGAAGCCATGTTAGAAAGAATGCTCCCAGATAATATAGGAGATGATGGAGAAACAACTTTAATAGAAATCCCTGTTTCCGAAAAAATTTCGAACAGGCAGGTGAGGGATTTAAATCTTCCGCCAGATATTCTGATTGTTATGAATATTCATAAAGGTAAGAAGAATACTGTTAACGGAAGTACTAAACTCTACTTAGGGGATACGATTTATTTGGTAGTTAAACAACATGAAATTGGAAAAATAAAAGACTTATTACTATAAGATTTACTTCCCTTGTTTTTTGAAATTGACAAGGGATTTTTATTTGGATTAAATTATCTGACAATTCGTTGAAAAATGAGAAAATTTTTGATATAATTTCTTGAACATTATTTAGAAATTAAAGGAGATAGACCATGAAAAAAATGGGACTTGTCCTATTTTCAGCAGCTGTTCTCATGACAGCTTGTTCTGCAAATACAAACACAAGCAAAACTTCTTCAAGTAGTAGTGAAGCAAAAGTGACCTTATCGTCTAATGATAAGAAGGCTTTAGATAAGGCTACGTCGGAATATAAGACTTTTGTGGAAGGACAAATTGATCAGTTGCTGACTGATACTGAAAAATTCGAATCTCTTCTTAAAGAAGGTAAACTTGACGAAGCAAAGAAAATTTATCCACTTATTCGAATGAGCTATGAGCGATCAGAACCGATTGCTGAAAGTTTTGGTGAGTCTGATGTAAAAATTGATTTTCGTTTAGCAGATTATATGGATGAGAACAAGACTGAAGAAGGATGGTCAGGCTTCCACCGTATTGAAAAAATCTTGTGGGAACAAAATACCACTTCTGGAACAGAAACTTATGCTCATCAATTGGTTAATGACATTAAGGAATTGAAGGCCAAAGTTGCAACAGTAGAAGTTACTCCTGATATGATGCTGACTGGTGCTGTTGACTTATTAAATGAAGTTGCAACAAGCAAGATTACTGGTGAAGAAGAAATCTACTCTCATACAGACTTGTACGATTTCCGTGCAAATATTGAGGGTGCAGAGAAAATTTTCCAACTTTTTAAACCACTTATCAAGAATAAAGACGAAAAGCTTGTAGCTTCTTTAGAAAAAGAATTTAAAAATGTTAATAGCCTCTTGGATAAACATATGACAGATAGTCAGCACTATAAGCTATATACCGACTTAACTAAAGAGGACACTAAAGAATTAGCAGAAGCTGTTACAAAACTTGGTGAACCTCTGTCCCAAATGGGAGTCATTTTAAACGGGAAGTAATGATATGACAAACGACGAAAAATGGTTTGAAAAAAAGATGGACCGTCGTGAATTTCTTAAAAAAGCAGGGATTGGAGGCGCTGGTCTAGCACTGGGTGTTTCTGGTGCCTCTGCTTTTTTCGCTAATAAAGCACAAGAAGAAAAGAAAATTTCCGATGGTGGCGAAGAAATCAGCTTTTACGGTGAGCATCAAGCAGGAATTACGACTCCAATGCAAAAAAATATCTATTTTGTAGTGCTTGATTTGCATAGTACCGACAAAGAAGAAGTTATTCAAATGTTTAAGGACTGGACTGATTATAGCAGCAAGTTGGTGGATGGAGAATTGGTCAAAAAAGATGGTTCTAATGCCCTTTTGCCACCTAGCGACACTGGTGAAACAGTGGGTCTAAATCCCTATCGTTTGACTCTTACTTTTGGTGTGTCAGCTGATTTTTTGAAAAAAATGGGCTTGGAAAAGAAGCGTCCTAAAGAATTTCGTGACTTACCCCCATTTCCAAAAGAGCAATTGCAAGAAAAGTACACGGGTGGTGATATTGTAATCCAAGCTTGCGCTGATGATGAACAAGTAGCTTTTCATGCAGTCAGAAATCTAGTTCGCAAGGCTAGAAATACTGTTACCATGAAATGGAGTCAATCCGGTTTTGCAGCGATTGGCGACCGTATGTCAACTCCTAGAAATCTTTTTGGATTCAAGGATGGAACTGCCAACGTGACCAAAGAAAAGGATTTTGATAAAGTAATCTGGACTGAGAGTGACGACTGGATGAATGGTGGCACGTATTTGGCCGTTCGTCGTATTCAAATGTTTCTTGAGACTTGGGATCGGACAAACCTACAGGAGCAGGAAAATACATTTGGTCGTTATAAAGAAAGTGGCGCCCCGTTTGGTAAGAAAGATGAATTTGATGAGGTTGATCTAGATCTCTTACCGGTCGATTCTCACGTTCGCTTAGCTAAAGAAGTAAACAAACCAATCTATCGTCGATCTTATTCTTATTCCGATGGTATCGTCGAGAAAACAGGTCAGTTTGATACAGGTCTTCTTTTTCTTGCATTCCAAAAGAATCCGGATAGTTTTGTAAAAGTACAGACTAATCTTGGAGCTCAGGACAAGATGAATGAATATGTAACACATATTGGCAGCGGCCTCTTTGCTTGCTTTGCTGGTGTGAAAAAAGGAGAGTACCTTGGTCAAAAATTATTTGAATAAACTCCTAATTATCTTGGCAATAGCCTTCCTTTTTTTCGCTAAACCTGTTTTTGCTGAAGAAGGGTTTAGTCAGCTTTTTGTAAAGGTAACAGATGCTACAAGAGCTGTAGAGCAAGGCAATCAGGCTAAGGCGAAGCAATTGGTTGCTGAGATAAAGGAAGGATTTGAACAATTAGAGAATCATGATTCACCAGCTGGTAAAGAAGTCAGCAAAGCATTGACAATGAATGAGGTGACTAAGGAGAACTTAACCACGATTTCGTCTGAGCTCTTAAAGTTTGATAAGGAGCAACATCCAGTCGATCTTAATGCTGAAAAAGAAAAGTTGGTTAGTCGGTTAGAGTCAAGATTTGCGGATTTACAGGCAGCTATTTCAGCAAAGAATCTTGAACAAACTCGTTCAGCTTATAAAAAAATGAACTCGACCTGGACGGTGAACGAAGGTGTTGTTCGTGACAATAGTACTGCCCACTATGGTAGGATTGAGACTGCTATTTCTTTTTTACGTAGTGCAATTGAGACTGAGCCAGTTGATTTTTCAAGTGTTCAATCTTCTTTTGATGATTTAAAGACTGCTATTGATAGTTTTGTAAAGGGCGAAGAGGTTGCAACAACCGAAGGCAATCTTACTTTAAAAGATGGCATCCAGCTACTCGAAAAAGCCTTGGATGGATTTAAAGCTGGAAAAACTCAAGAAGCTAGCTCAAATATGAAAAAATTCATCACTATCTGGCCAAGCATCGAAGGAGACGTAAGCACGCGCAATCCTAGTCTCTATACTCGAGTCGAGAGTGAAACTCCAGTCATCATGGTTAAGGGAAGTGAAAAGGAATATCAAGATCAACTACAGGCCTTAATTAATGATTTGTCGCAGATTGATACGAGTGCATCCTATAACTTTTTTGATGCTATGCTCATTCTTTTGAGAGAAGGAGTAGAGGCAATCTTGATCGTTATGGCTCTTGTCACGACACTAAAAGCTGCCAAGATGAAAAAAGGACTAAAGTGGGTTTATACAGGAGCGGTTATGGGGATTTTGGCAAGCTTAGCGATTGCTGTCTTACTTCAATTCCTTTTCCCAGCAGTATCCTCAGGTTCTAATCGTGAGATCATTGAGGGAGCTGTTGGTATCTTTGCTGTTTTGATGATGATTATGGTCGGGATGTGGCTACATAGCAAGTCCTCAATTAAAAAGTGGAATGACTTTATGAACAGCCAGATGAAGGCTGTCACAGCTACTGGCAGTTTCATTTCTATGTTTGCACTTAGTTTTCTCGCTGTATTTCGAGAAGGGGCAGAGACGATTCTGTTTTATGCGGGAATCTATCCTAGGATTGATAAGGCAGGCTTTTTCCTAGGGATAGGACTGGCATTTCTTGTTTTGTTTGTTCTTGCTTTAGTTATGAATAAAGCTTCTGCTTATTTCAAACCACATCGAATTTTCTTGATTCTGACTTGGCTCATTTATGCTCTGGCATTTAAAATGCTGGGGGTTAGTATCCATGCTCTCCAGCTAACTAATATTTTACCAAGTCATCTGATGAATGGTTTCCCGTCGATTGATTGGGCTGGAATTTATCCAAGTCTGGAAGTTGTAACTTGTCAGTTGATATTTGTAGTTATTGTACTTATCATTACATGGAAGAATCGTGAGAATAGCCATGGATCATAAAAAACAAACTATCGTAGAACACTTGACAGAGTTTCGTAGACGGTTCATTTGGACTTTAGCTTGCTTTCTTCTGGTATTTTTACTTGGTTTTATCTACGCAGGTGATATTTATAGCTGGTTGACCAGTGGATTTGAAAAGAAGTTGCTTGTCTTAGGACCGAATGATATTCTTTGGATTTACGTCAGTTTGTCTAGCCTGCTAGCTTTTAGTGTGACCTTGCCTTTTATGGTTTATCAAATTTGGCAGTTCGTTAGGCCGGCTCTGACTTCAAGGGAATCGAAAGCGATTTTTGCCTACATACCGGCGACCTTTATCTGTTTTGTTTTGGGATTAGCTTTTGGTTTTTATCTGGTTAGTCCAGCTATTTTACAAGTCCTGCTTTCACTGGGAGAGGGCTTGTTTGAGACACAGCTTACCGCCCCAAATTATCTGGCCTTTCTCTTTCATACAACGATTCCGCTTGGCTTCTTGTTTGAATTGCCAGTTCTAGTATCATTCTTTACGTCGCTTGGTTTGCTCAAGCCACAATTTTTGGTACAATATAGAAGGTATGCTTACTTTATTTTGTTAGTCCTAGCAGTTATTTTGACACCTGCTGACTTTATCAGCGATTTAGCTATGACAGTTCCCTTGATTTTACTTTATGAAGTCAGTCTGCTGCTCAGCTATTATATATACAAAAAGAAAGAAAAGAGGAGTAAATAATGGGCATTTTAAGAGATATTGGAGCGCCAGGTCTAATTATTATTGTATTAGGAGCCTTGCTAATTTTTGGTCCCAAGCGTTTACCAGAGCTTGGACAATCAATTGGAAAAATGTTTTCAGAGTTTAAAAATGCTATGAACAATAATGAAAAAGATGCAGATTCGCAAGAAAAGAAGGAAAAAGGGGATTAACCCTTTTTCTTTTTGACTATCATCCTTGCTTATAGTATAGTTAGAGAAAAGAAGGTTAGAGGAGATTTTTATGCATCAGACCTATCATTTTAGTCAGCGCTTGAAGTTATTTCTTTCGATTTTTATTCCCGTCTTGATTTATCAGTTGGCAAATTATTCAGCGTCATTCGTAGATACAACCATGACTGGACAGTATGATACTCTCCATCTTGCTGGTGTGTCTATGGCTACAAGTCTGTGGAGTCCTTTTTTCTCTTTTTTAACTGGGATTGTATCGGCTTTGGTGCCGATTGTTGGGCATCATTTGGGAAAAGGCGATGAAAAAAAGATTGCCTCAGATTTTTATCAATTTATCTATCTTTCGCTTGGCTTATCCATTGTTCTTTTTTTGTTGGTTCTCTTTGGAGCTCCTTTAATTTTAGACAGTTTGTCTTTGGAAAACCAAGTAGCAGTAGTGGCTAAGCATTATCTCATTTACTTATCTCTTGGCATCATTCCGCTTTTACTCTTTAGTGTTGTACGCTCACTTTTAGATGCACTTGGTTTAACTCGCCTCTCCATGTACTTGATGCTTTTACTTTTGCCCTTAAATGCTGGTTTTAATTACGCCCTGATATATGGCGCATTTGGTTTTCCAGAAATGGGAGGTGCGGGAGCTGGTCTTGGAACTTCTGTAGCGTACTGGGTTCTCTTATTCATCTCTGTCTTGATTTTATTCAAACATCCAAAGGTTAAATCCTATAAGCTTTGGAAAAGACAAAAAGTGGTAGCCGAGGGAATTAAGGAGGGATTACGGCTTGGTTTACCAATTGGTGGAATTGTTTTTGCTGAAGTCGTTATCTTTTCTGTTGTAGGACTTATCATGGCCAAGTTTCCATCAATGGTGATTGCTAGCCATCAATCGGCAATGAACTTTTCAAATCTTATGTACGCCTTCCCCGCTGGCATATCTTCGGCAATGGCGATTGTGGTTTCTTATGAAATTGGTGCCAAACGCTATGATGATGTAAAAAAATACTGTCGCTTAGGAAGGGTTACGGCTTTGCTTATTTCAGGATTTACGCTTGTATTTCTCTATTTACTTCGAAATCAGGTTGCTTCTCTTTATGGAACAAATTCAGAGTTTATTGCTCTAACTTCCATCTTCTTAACTTATAGCCTATTCTTTCAACTAGCAGATACGTTTGCGGCTCCTTTACAGGGTATTCTTCGTGGTTACAAAGATACGACAGTACCATTTTACCTTGGACTAATTGGCTATTGGGGAGTAGCACTTCCGCTTGGATTATTTTTAGATAATATTTGTAAATTTGGTCCATATGGCTACTGGATTGGCTTAATTGCCAGCTTGATTGTCACTGGTATTCTTTATCAAATTCGTTTGAAGCAAGTCGAAAAGAAATCCTAATAAAATGTAATAGTTTTCTTGTTTGATATAAGTTCGTGATATCCGAACAATTACTCGCTAAATAGCTTTAGAATTTTGCTAAATCTTATTTTTGTGGTAAACTTCATTAGGAAACGTCAAGAAAGACGTAGCGATGCGAAAGTGCATAGGTAGGTCTAAATAAAGATTATTGCGAGGAAAGCTCTATGCTAAATGATTTTCAAGTTTTTGATTATGAAGATATCCAACTCATCCCAGCAAAATGTGTGGTTAAAAGTCGATCTGAGGCAGATACACGAGTGAAGTTTGGTAATCACACCTTCCGCTTGCCAGTTGTACCGTCTAATATGCAAACGATTATTGATGAGTCGGTTGCGGAAGAGCTTGCTCGAGGTGGGTATTTTTATATTATGCATCGTTTTGATGAAGAAGGACGTAAGCCATTTGTTAAACGAATGCATGAAAAAGGATTGATTGCCTCTATTTCGGTTGGTGTTAAAGATTATGAATATGATTTTGTTAGCAGTTTGAAAGGAGATGCACCTGAATATATCACCATTGATATTGCTCATGGCCATTCTGACAGTGTAATTAAGATGATCCAACATATCAAAAAAGAACTGCCTGAGACTTTTGTCATTGCTGGTAATGTTGGTACACCCGAAGCGGTTCGTGAACTGGAAAACGCTGGTGCGGACGCGACAAAAGTCGGGATTGGACCAGGTAAGGTTTGTATTACTAAAGTAAAGACTGGTTTTGGCACAGGTGGTTGGCAATTATCAGCTTTGAGATGGTGTTCTAAGGTTGCGCGCAAGCCGATTATTGCTGATGGTGGGATTCGGACACATGGAGATATTGCCAAGTCTATTCGCTTTGGGGCTAGTATGGTTATGATTGGATCGCTCTTTGCCGGTCATATTGAAAGCCCAGGCGAGACTATTGAAATCGATGGTGATAAATTCAAAGAGTATTATGGTTCCGCGTCTGAGTACCAAAAGGGCGCTTATAAAAATGTTGAAGGCAAAAAAATTCTGCTACCAGCTAAAGGTCATTTACAGGATACTTTGACTGAGATGGAGCAGGATTTGCAAAGTTCGATTTCTTATGCAGGCGGTCGCGATCTGCACAGTTTGACTAGAGTGGATTATGTTATCGTTAAAAATTCTATTTGGAATGGCGATGCACATTAAGGTATAATAAAGAAAAACTTATTTATCTTGCTAATGATTGGGGCAAGGTTTCTACAAGATGCCAAACATCTAACAATAAGTGAGTCTTACAAGTTTCCTGTTACTTTTGTAACAGGTTACTGTCGTTGTATGAGGACTTGCTTTAAGCAGGTCCTTATTTAGTTTTTAAAAGGAGATATAATGAAAAAATTAGAAGAACGAATCCTCCATGACGGAAATGTTTTAGGGGAAAATATTCTCAAAGTAGATTCTTTCTTGACTCACCAGGTTGATTTTACTTTGATGAAAGAAATCGGTCAGGTATTTGCTGATACGTTCCATGAGTCTGGAATTACAAAGGTCGTGACGATTGAAGCATCTGGAATTGCCCCAGCTGTCTATACTGCTGAGGCATTAGGAGTTCCAATGATTTTTGCTAAAAAGGCTAAAAATATTACCATGACTGAGGGAATTTTAACAGCTGAAGTATACTCATTCACAAAGCAAGTGACTTCGACGGTTTCGATTGCCGGAAAATTCTTGAGTCCTTCGGATAAGGTATTAGTGATTGATGACTTTTTAGCTAATGGACAGGCAGCTAAAGGTTTGGTTGAAATTATTCGCCAAGCAGGAGCGAGTGTGGAAGCTATTGGAATTGTCATCGAAAAGTCTTTTCAATCTGGAAGAAAATTATTGGAAGATGACGGACAAAAAGTTGTTTCTCTAGCTAGGATTGAAAAGTTTGAAAATGGAAAAGTTGTATTTGGAAAGGCAGACGCATAAGATGGAATACAAAGAAGAAAAACATTCGCAAGCAGCCGTTCTTGGCTTGCAGCACTTATTGGCTATGTATTCGGGATCGATTTTGGTTCCAATCATGATTGCTGGAGCTCTAGGATATTCTGCTGAACAACTGACTTATTTAATTTCGACAGATATCTTTATGTGTGGGGTGGCAACCTTCCTCCAATTACAGTTAAATAAATACTTTGGTATTGGCTTGCCTGTCGTTTTGGGAGTAGCCTTCCAGTCTGTTGCGCCTTTAATTATGATTGGACAAAGTCACGGAAGTGGTGCCATGTTTGGTGCCCTCATAGTGTCAGGTATCTATGTCGTTTTGATTTCTGGTGTTTTCTCAAAGGTTGCTGATCTTTTCCCGTCAGTTGTGACAGGGTCTGTCATTACAACTATTGGATTGACTCTTATTCCGGTTGCGATTGGTAATATGGGAAATAATGTTGAGAAACCAACTGCTCAAAGTTTAATCTTAGCAGCTGTTACTGTGCTCATTATTTTACTAATTAATATCTTTACTAAAGGCTTTGTCAAATCTATTTCTATCTTGATTGGTCTGGTTATTGGAACTTTTATTGCGGGTTGTATGGGTCTAGTAGATATTACTCCTGTTTCTCAAGCACCAATTGTTCATATTCCTACACCTTTCTACTTTGGTGCTCCCAAGTTTGAATTTTCTTCCATTGCCATGATGTGTATTATTGCTACAGTTTCTATGGTAGAGTCAACGGGAGTTTATTTGGCCTTGTCTGATCTTACCAAAGATCCGATAGACAGCAAACGCCTGCGTAATGGTTACAGGGCTGAAGGTCTAGCGGTCTTGTTTGGAGGTATCTTCAATACCTTCCCTTATACAGGTTTTTCTCAAAATGTTGGTTTGGTCAAGTTGTCTGGAATTAAGACTCGTTTGCCAATCTACTATGCAGCAGGATTCCTGGTTCTTTTGGGACTTGTACCAAAATTTGGTGCTCTAGCTCAAATTATTCCTAATCCTGTTTTGGGTGGGGCGATGCTAGTAATGTTTGGCTTTGTTTCAATTCAAGGGATGCAAATCTTGGCTCGTGTTGATTTCGAGCACAACGAACATAATTTTTTAATTGCAGCAGTTTCTATTTCGGCTGGGGTTGGTTTAAACGGAAGTAGCCTTTTTAACAGTCTGCCTTCTAGTTTACAGATGTTCTTTTCAAATGGCATTGTCATGGCCAGTCTGATAGCAATTATTTTAAACGCTGTTTTAAATCGAAAAAATAAATAAAAGGCTGTTTTTGAACTGCACTCCAAAGGTTAGATTTCTAATATCTAACTTTTTGGGGTCAGTACATTTACGGTCTTTTTTCAAATAAAAAAACCGCTTGAGTAGCGGTTATAGATTATTTTGTACGCATTTCACCTTGTGGGAAATAGGTTCCTTCATGCATATCGTTAATGATGACATGGACTGCAGATTGAGGAGCACCAGTATTTCTGACAACGGCTTCAGTTACTTCCTTGGCAAGAGCTTTTTTCTGCTCCAGAGTACGACCTTCAAATAAATCAATTCTAACAAATGGCATTAGATTGCCTCCTTTATTTTCTTAACTTTATTTTATCACAATTTAGGTTTTAATGCTCGTGCAATTATGGTACAATTAAATGGATTAACTTATAGAATGGAAGAAGAAAAAGTTAGAGATTATGGCTCAATTATATTATAAATACGGCACAATGAACTCAGGAAAGACTATTGAGATCTTAAAAGTTGCTCATAACTATGAAGAACAGGGCAAGGGTGTTGTGATTATGACCAGCGCGATTGACACTCGAGACGGTGTTGGGTATGTATCAAGCCGAATTGGTATGAAACGTCAGGCAATGGCAATTGAAGACGATACAGATATTTTGGGCTATATCAAAAATTTACCAGAAAAACCTTACTGTATTTTAATCGATGAGGCTCAGTTTTTAAAGCGTCACCATGTCTATGATTTGGCTAGAGTAGTAGATGAGCTAGATGTTCCTGTTATGGCCTTTGGCCTGAAAAATGATTTTCGCAATGAACTCTTTGAAGGCTCTAAACACCTCTTGCTCTTGGCTGATAAGATAGAGGAAATCAAGACTATCTGCCAATACTGTTCACGAAAAGCAACTATGGTTTTGCGAACAGATCATGGAAAACCAGTATATGACGGGGAACAGATTCAAATCGGTGGTAATGAAACTTATATCCCAGTCTGTCGCAAGCATTATTTTAAGCCAGACATTAATAATTGAATGATTGAAATAAAGGAGATGATGAAAAATCTATGAATATTTTTGAACAGTTACAAGCTGTAGAAGACCGTTATGAAGAATTAGGAGAATTGCTCAGTGACCCAGATGTCGTTTCGGACACCAAGCGTTTTATGGAGCTTTCTAAGGAAGAAGCTGGCACTCGCGATACTGTAACAGCTTATCGCGAATATAAACAAGTCCTCCAAAACATCGTCGACGCTGAAGAAATGATCAAAGAATCTGGTGGTGATGTGGACTTGGAGGAAATGGCCAAGCAAGAACTAAAAGATGCCAAGGCTGAAAAAGAAGAATACGAGGAAAAGCTTAAAATTCTTCTTTTACCCAAAGATCCAAACGACGATAAGAATATTATTCTTGAAATCCGCGGAGCTGCAGGAGGAGACGAAGCACAGTTATTCGCAGGAGACCTCTTGCAGATGTATCAAAAATACGCTGAAAGTCAGGGCTGGCGCTTTGAAGTTATGGAAGCCTCTTATAATGGTGTAGGTGGGATCAAGGAAGTAGTCGCTATGGTCTCGGGTCAGTCGGTCTACTCAAAACTCAAGTATGAATCGGGCGCTCATCGTGTACAGCGAGTTCCTGTGACTGAAAGCCAAGGTCGCGTTCACACCTCGACGGCAACTGTCTTGGTTATGCCAGAAATTGAAGAAGTAGAATATGATATTGATCCTAAAGATCTTCGTGTTGACATCTACCATGCCTCAGGTGCTGGTGGACAGAACGTCAATAAGGTTGCGACTGCAGTTCGTATTGTCCACCTGCCGACCAACATCAAAGTTGAAATGCAGGAAGAGCGGACCCAGCAGAAGAACCGGGATAAGGCTATGAAAATCATCCGAGCTCGTGTGGCAGACCACTTTGCTCAAATTGCTCAAGATGAGCAGGATGCAGAACGCAAGTCTACAATTGGTACCGGTGATCGCTCAGAGCGGATTCGCACCTATAATTTCCCGCAAAACCGAGTAACAGACCACCGTATCGGACTGACCTTGCAAAAACTGGACACGATTTTAGCTGGTAAACTGGATGAAGTCGTTGATGCTTTGGTTCTCTATGACCAAACGCAAAAACTAGAAGAGTTGAATAAGTAATGACATTGGCTCAATATTTGGCTGAGCTAGAGCAGGAGCTGGTAGCAGCGGGAGAAGAAGCAGAAAGCCTGTCTTTCGTTTATCGGGCTCTCAATCAGCTTTCCTTTACTGACTTTGTTCTCAAACTTCGGGCAGAAGTCAGTCAAGAAGATCGTGAGCAGCTAAAAGCAATTCAAGAGCAGCTACTTGCTCACAAACCTGCCCAATATATTATTGGCAGCAGTGACTTTCACAGTCTGACTCTCAAGGTGGACGAGCGAGTTCTGATTCCAAGGCCCGAGACGGAGGAGCTGGTGGAACTAATCTTGTCAGAAAATCCTGAAAATTCTCTTTCTATCTTGGATATCGGAACAGGTAGTGGAGCCATTGCTCTTGCACTGGCAAACAGCCGTCCAGACTGGCAGATTACTGCTTCTGACCTTTCGGAAGACGCTCTTTCCTTGGCAAGAGAAAATGCTCAGTCATGTGGACTCAGCCTCACTTTTGTCCAATCTGACTGCTTGGATGCAATTCAAGGAAAATTTGACATTATCGCCTCCAATCCGCCTTATATTTCAGAAGAAGATAAGGATGAAGTTGGACTTAATGTTCTGACCTCAGAGCCTCACATGGCTCTCTTTGCGGAGGAAGATGGCTATGCAGTCTACCGGAAAATAGCCGAGCAGGCAGGAGACTATCTGACAGAAAAAGGAAAAATCTATCTGGAGATTGGCTACAAGCAAGGAGACGGTGTCGTGGATTTATTGAAACAATTCTTCCCCCAAAAACGAATCCGAGTCCTGAAAGATCAATTTGGCAAAGATAGAATGGTGGCGATGGACAATGGATAAGATGGAAAAGACTCTGGCAGCAGGTGGAGCGATTGTCCTGCCAACAGAAACAGTTTATGGCCTCTTTGCTCAGGCATTGAATGAAGAGGCGGTTGAGCGAGTCTATGAGTTAAAGCGAAGACCTCGCGACAAGGCTCTTAATCTTAATGTGGCTAGCTTAGAAGAGATTTATGCCTTTTCTAAGAATCAGCCCACTTATCTAGATCAACTCTACCAAGCCTTTCTGCCTGGGCCATTGACAATTATTCTCCAAGCCAATGACCAAGTGCCGACTTGGATAAACTCAGGTATGGATACTGTTGGCTTTCGGATTCCTAAACATCCGGTTACACTGGACTTGATTCGAAAGTACGGTCCCTTGATTGGTCCATCCGCCAATCTTTCTGGAAAAGTTAGTGGAACTTCTTTTCAGCAGATTGTGATGGATTTTCAAGAGCAAGTCTCGGGAGTAGAAGATGATGCTGCTTTGACAGGTCAGGATTCAACCATCTTGGACTTATCTGGAGAAAAGGCTCGTATTTTACGCCAGGGAGCGATTACTCGCGAGGATATCCTCGCCCAAGTAAATGGTATAAAATTTTAACTTTTAGGACCTTGGGTCCTATTTTCGCAAAAGAAGGGAGACACCTTATGATTTTTGACCAAGAAGACTACAAAGCATTTGACCCAGAGATTTGGGAAGCAGTTGCAAAAGAAGAAGAACGTCAGCAACATAATATTGAGCTGATTGCTTCAGAAAATGTCGTTTCTAAAGCTGTCATGGCTGCTCAAGGTTCTATTTTGACCAATAAGTATGCTGAAGGTTACCCAGGTCGCCGTTACTATGGTGGTACAGATGTAGTGGATGTGATTGAGAGCCTTGCAATTGAACGTGCCAAGGAAATTTTTGGTGCTAAGTTTGCCAATGTGCAACCTCACTCAGGCAGTCAGGCTAATTGCGCTGCTTATATGGCTTTGATTGAGCCAGGTGATACAGTTATGGGTATGGATTTGTCTGCAGGTGGTCACTTGACTCACGGTGCGTCAGTCAGCTTCTCTGGGCAAACCTACAATTTTGTATCTTATAGCGTAGATCCCGAAACAGAATTACTGGACTTTGATGCCATCCTCCAGCAAGCCAAAGAGGTTCAGCCTAAGCTGATTGTGGCGGGAGCTTCAGCTTACTCTCATATTATTGACTTTTCAAAATTCCGTGAAATCGCTGATGCGGTAGGCGCTAAGCTCATGGTTGATATGGCTCACATCGCTGGCTTAGTCGCTGCAGGTCTCCACCCAAGCCCTGTACCTTATGCAGACATCACAACAACAACGACCCACAAGACCTTGCGCGGACCTCGCGGTGGATTGATTTTGACAAACGATGAAGACTTGGCTAAGAAAATTAACTCAGCTATCTTCCCAGGCATTCAAGGTGGACCATTGGAGCATGTCATTGCAGCCAAGGCTGTGGCTTTTAAAGAAGTCCTTGACCCAGCTTTCAAGGTTTATGCTCAGCAAATTTTGGATAATGCCCAAGCTATGGCGCAAGTCTTTCGTCAGCATGACAAGTTCCGTGTGATTTCTGATGGAACTGAAAATCATCTTTTCTTGGTGGATGTTACCGAGGTTGTAGAAAATGGGAAAGTTGCGCAAAATCTCTTGGATGAGGTTAATATTACGCTCAATAAAAACTCCATCCCTTACGAGACTTTGTCACCATTTAAGACTAGCGGGATTCGTATCGGTACAGCAGCTATTGCAGCTCGAGGCTTTGGTGTAACAGAAAGTATCAAGGTAGCAGAGCTTATTATCAAGGCTCTGGAAAATGCTGAAAACGAAGCGGTGCTCAATCAGGTGCGGGCGGAAGTTCGCGAATTAACGGACGCTTTTCCGCTCTATGAGGGCTTGAACTAAGATGGATATTTACGTAAAAAAAGCGATTATTCATCAATTCAGCCCAGCTGATACCGAACTGCTACTGGCGGATAAGTTTCTCAACATCACTCCCAAGATTGAAGAATACCTGCGCAAGAAGATTGAGCGGGTCTACTCTGACGATGCTAAAACAGGTGTTTTCGATCCGGAAAACATCTTTTTAGCCCAGATTTCAGATGACTTATTGGAAACATCAGTAACAGTGGCTAAGCTCTGGCAGGGGGAGTTTTCTGTCAGTGAAAACCAGAAAACCAACGATCTGATTTTTGTCCAGTTTGACAAAGAAGGTGTAGAGCACTTCGCTTTTCTGCGGATTGCTCTGCGAGAAACCCTGACCCACTTGGGTGGTGAGGTGGACAATCCTATCAAGCTGACGCAGAACAATCTGCCTGGCTTTGGTACGGGTGCGGACGAGGCTTTGGTCATCAATCTCAAATCTCGCAAGTACCATCTGATTGAAAAACGCATCAAGTACAATGGTGCTTTTCTCAATTATATGTCAGATAATCTCTTGCAGGTCAATCCGACAATCTCAGCTAAGAAATCAATCAAAGCACTTGAGAAGACTGCTCAAAAAGTTGCCGAAAGTTTTAATAAAGACGATTTTCAGTTCCAGTCTAAGGTCAAATCCAGTATTTTCAAAAATCTGGAAGAAAATGACGAACTGTCACCTGAAAAATTGGCTGACGATCTTTTTGATAACAATCTAACAGCTCGACTTAGTTTTATTGACCAAGTCAAGGAAGCTATTCCTGAGCCAGTCAAGTTTGATGAGATTGACAGTAGTCGCCAGAAGAAAAGGTTCGAAAATCAGAAACTCTCCCTTTCAAATGGAATTGAGCTCATTGTTCCTAATAATATCTATCAAGACGCAGAGTCAGTAGAATTTATCCAGAACGATAATGGGACCTATTCTATTTTGATTAAGAACATCGAGGATATCCAAAATAAATAATGTTTAAATTTCTAAGAAGACTGATTCTAGTCCTTTTTGTGCTCTTTGCTGGCTACAAGATTTATCAGATTCATCATGATGTCAAGCAGGTTATGAAGTATCAGACTTTAGTCAGAGAAGTATTGGACGAACGTGACACAGCGGCCAATGAAGAATTGGTGTTGGCCATGATTTATACAGAGACCAAGGGGAAAGATACTGATGTTATGCAGTCCAGTGAAAGCGCGACCGGTCAAACCAATGCTATCAGGGACAACAAAGAAAGTATTCGACAGGGAGTTCAGACCTTATCTGATAACCTAGAGTTAGCTAGCAAGAAAAAGGTAGACGTTTGGACAGCAGTACAAGCCTATAATTTCGGTCAAGCCTATATCGACTACGTAGCTAAAAACGGTGGTGAGAATACACTGGAGCTGGCCAAAAAGTATTCCAAAGAAGTAGTAGCACCAAGCTTAGGAAATGTAACCGGCAAGACCTATGGCTACTATAACTTGATTTCAATTTTCCACGGTCCAGAGCTCTATATCAACGGCGGTAATTATTATTATTCCCGTCAGGTCAGACTAAATATGTATATTATGAGAGTTATGAATTGGTTCTAAAATTATTTGATATTGGCTTAAAATCAAGGATTCATTGATTTTAAGCTTTTTTACTCTATTTGAGTTTTTGATTCTCATTATAAAATATTATTCTATATTAAGATATATATATAGATATCTTAATTAGAATAATGTATAATAATTAATTGGAATTAAATGCGTATTTAGGAGATTACAATGGGAAAAGATTTATTTAATGCTCACCTGAGTAAGTTTTCAATTCGAAAACTAAACATTGGTGTTTGTTCTGTACTCTTGTCGACCTTGATTCTTTTAGGGACAGCTACACAAGTTAGTGCTGAAGAAACTAGTACTAATGGATCCCAAAATGAGATTAGTAAAGCAGACGTAACCGAGTCGCCAGTAATTTCTGACGAATCAACAACTTATGAACAGGTTCAAAATACAGAAAAAACGGAATCTGTACCTGATTCTGAAAAGTCACAATCCGCTGATAATCCTATTCAAAGAAATTCGGGATTAGAGGAAGTAGAAAAAACTAGCGATTCTATTGAAACTAAAAGTGGTGATGATATTCAATCAACTGTTGTTGGGCAAGGATCAACTGAATCGCAGGTAGTAGCTGAGAATTCAGGAGTGAAAACAGACGTGACTCAAGCTAGTCGTTCTCGTCGTGTGAGACGGGATGCTACACCTACTGGACAAGAGAACAGTGGAACAACAGGAGTTACGATAGGTACTGGTCCTGCTGGAGCAGACGATGCAACTTCTAAGCCTAGGGTCCCTAAACCAAGCTTGGATGAATCTCTTAAGAAAGACAGTGTTCAGCTAGCTAAGCAGATTAGTTGGCTTGATTTTTCAGATAGCGCAAGTTGGAAAAACTTGGATCAACGTGGCGGTCTTAAGGTAGGGACCACCTTCACCAAGGAAATTTCACCTGGCTATGTAGTGACCTTAACGGTCAAAGAGCTCAAGCCTTTTAACTCAACTGAAATCTATAAAAAGCGGGTTGCAGGTACTGCAACAGAGGGGACCTATAACCCCGACGCTGAGAATGGTTTCTTAACATCTGCGCCATATTATGGTAAAACACCACCTCCATCAGTCACAGGGGCAGCCCAGAACGAATGGACGACCATACGTGACCAAGGCTTTAATACTCAGAAGCGCAAGACTCAGTTAGTTTATCCAATGAACTCTACCAACTGGGGGGTAAAATTCGATATTGAGGCTACCTATCTTGGTAAGCGTGTAGCCCCTACGGTGGTTATGGCCGATGGTGAAGATGCCAACCCAGGTGAATTCGCAATCTTTACCACTAACGGTACGGGTTGGGAATATATGGGTGAATGGAAGATGAAGAGCCCGGCCAAAGAAGCCTATACGGTTATCACCAAAAAAATGTTGGATGATGAGGACGTTAAGAGAAGAGGCCTCTTAATCCTTAAGGATAAGAGCGTAGACTGGTATAAATACCTCAGTCCAGATACCGTGACGGGTGGTCTTGGGACTCAGGTCTTCGGGCCGAACCGTTCTAACGAACGGACGGTTCCTGTGGTAATGACGCGTGGGGCTTCTGAAGTAGGTTTCTATGTTGCATCATCTGGGCAACAAGCCATGATGATGGGCTTTCTCGTGGTAGACGGAAGTGATGCGCCGGAAAGTTATGGTGAGGCCTTCCATACCATTTCGACACGTGATTCAGTGACAAACGATCCTATCAATCAACCTTATTTAGGAACAACGCCAGCTGATATTGATGTTGAGTCATCTAATGACTGGGTTCTGGATGATAAAAAGGAGCATAAGGACGAGGGGGCCAGCCAATTACTAGCAGACGATCAATTAAGTACTTCTAATGATTTGCTAGATTTAGACAAAGCAAAAAATGGGACATATACGATTAAAATCAAAGCTAACCCAAATGGCAATGCTAAATCTTATGTCAAGGCCTGGATAGACTTCAATAATGATGGAGTCTTTAATGAAAGCGAAGGTAGCAACCTACAAGAGATTACAGCTGCTGGTGACTATACCTTGACCTTCAATGCCAACTCAAATATTACTGGCGGTCAAGTGGACAAATTGGGTATGCGTTTCCGAATTGCGACTAATAAAGGCGATATTGAGCAACCAACCGGTATTGCTTTTAGTGGTGAAGTAGAAGATATGCTCTTGCACCGCATTTATCCTCCAAAGGGGGAGAAGCAGACTACAGACGGCTTTACAGGTGAGACTCAAACTGCTGTCCTTCACTTCACACCTAAAGGAACGGATCGCTCAGACGACAGTGTCAATACAGTTATGAGCACCCAAGCGCCTCAGGTTCTGGATAATCAAGGCCAAGTTCTGACAGCCCTTGATGGTAACTATATTCGTCCTGAAGGAACCTATCAAGTGACCGTCAATGGCAATGATGTGCAAGTAACCTTTACACCAAAAGCGGATTTTTCTGGAACTGCTGACGGAATTAATATTCGCTGGACTGATAGCAATGGTACATCAACTGGATGGACTTCGACGGATGCTTCTGATCCTAATAAAAATGATCAATTGACTACAATGGATGGCCGTTATGTGCCGACAGTCCGTAAGATTCCAAGCTACGAATCAAGTGGTCTTCAGGGACTGGAACAAAACAAAACGCTAGTCTTTAACGATGATGATGCGAATACGACCCCTGTCACACCAGATGCTACTCGTCAAGCTAGCTTTGTGGATGCGAGTGGTCAGCCGGTAGCGGGCAACACGGTGCCTGCAATGTCTAATGGCCAGCAAGTGGGAACCTATGAATTGGATCCAAATACTGGCCAAGTGACCTTCAAGCCTATCAAAACTTTTTATGGCACGCCAGACCCAGTGGTAGTTCAAGTCAGTGATACCGATGGTAAAGCACATCGGGCACGTTACCAACCTAAGGTAAGCCAAGTCACACCAACCAGCACCAATGCTGAATCAACTGGTCTCCAAGGCCAACCACAAAGTGGTAAGCCAATCTTCACTGCAGGCGACCAACAAATCCCAATTGACATGAGCAAAGCCATGACTTTTGAAAATGGGACGAACACCTTGGAAGTAGCTAATGAAGGAACTTATACTATCAATTCAGATGATACCATTACCTTCAAGCCACTTAAACAATTCACTGGCAAGGCGACTCCAGTGACGGTCAAACGTGTTGATACCAATGGCACCGAAGTGACTGCAACCTATACACCTAACGTGACCATGGTCACACCAACCAGCACACCTGCTACTTCATCAGGTCCTCAAGGGGTGCCACAAACAGGAACGCCGGTCTTCAAGGAAGGCGACCCAGCAGTCCCAATCGATATGACCAAGCCAATGACCTTTGACGATGGTCAATCTAAGAAGACAGTTGTGGGCGTGGGAGAATACACCATCAATTCAGATGGATCTATTACCTTTACTCCAGATAAGAAATATGTGGGAACCCCAGCCACAGTGACAGTCAAAAGAGTTGACGAAAATGGCACAGAAGTGAGAGCAAGCTATACGCCAACTGTTACCAAGGTAACTCCGACTGGTACTGGTGATAATACAGAAGGATTGCAAGGTCAGGTTCAAGAAGGCCATGTTAGCTTCACACCAGGTCATGAATCTGTGCCGTTTCCAGCTGAAACAACTCCGCTCTTTGACAATGGTTTGACTGTTAAAGAGGTCCTAAACGTTGGTAAATTTGAAGTGGATGCGAATGGTAAAATTACTTTCACGCCAGACAAGCAGTTTAAGGGAACCACTCCTGAGCTGACATTGATTCGAGCAGATGTGAATGGCACTCCTGTTACAGTCAAATACCAAGCAGTGGTGAAAGAAGTGGTTCCTACAGGTACCAATGCGACTAGCACTGGTCTTCAAGGTTTACCACAATCAGGTACTCCTACTTTCACACCAGGTGACAAAGCTGTGCCTATAGATATGACTCAAGCAATGACCTTTGAAGATAATCAAAGAACTAAGAAGGTAGACAAGGTCGGGACTTATGTCATTGAGTCAGATAGCTCGATTACTTTCACTCCAGAAAAGCAATATGTGGGCACGCCAGCTCCAGTGACGATCAAACGCGTAGACACAAATGGCACCGAAGTAAGAGCAACATATACGCCAACTGTGACGCGAGTAACACCAAGAAGCACAAATGCTGATTCAACAGGCCTGCAAGGCCAACCACAAAGCGGCAAGCCAACTTTCATTCCGGGTGACCAAGCAGTTCCAATCGACATGACCAAACCAATGACATTTGAAAATGGAACTGACACGTTAGTAGTAGCTGATCAAGGAACTTATACGATTAATTCAGATGGTTCCATCACCTTTAAGCCGGAGAAGAAATTTACTGGTAAGGCAACACCAGTCACGGTTAAACGTGTAGATGCGAATGGCACCGAAGTGATGGCCACTTACACTCCTACTGTTGAAGAAGTTATTCCAAACGCAACTGGTGATCAGACTGAAGGTCCACAAGGATTGGTTCAGAATGGCAAGATTATTTTTGAAGCTGGAAGACGAGAAGTTGGTTTTTCAGCAGAAAATCCTCCAGTTTTTGACACTGGTACCAATGTGAAAGAAATTGAAAATGTTGGTAAGTTTGAAGTGGATATTGATGGTAATATTACCTTTACCCCGGTCAAGACATTTGTAGGTAAAACACCAGAAATTGAAGTCAGTCGTGCAGATGTCAATGGTACCCTTGCTAAGGCAAAATATCAAGCAACAGTGACGGCTGTAAAGCCAACTGGTATTGGAAACAAGACAGAAGGCTTGCAAGGTCAAGTTCAAGAAGGCAAGGTCGCCTTCACTCCAGGCCATGACTCTGTTCCATTCCCAGCTGGTTCAACTCCGCTGTTTGATAACAATTCAACAGTGAAAGAAGTTCCAAATGTCGGTAAGTTCGAAGTGGATGCAGATGGTAAGGTGACCTTTACTCCAGACAAACAATTCAAGGGTGAAACACCAGAGCTTGAATTGACACGCACTGATGCCAATGGCACCCCTATTACAGTTAAGTACCAAGCGGTAGTGAAAGAAGTGATTCCAACTGGCACCAATGCGACTAGCACTGGTCCTCAAGGTGTTCCACAAACCGGTACTCCAACGTTTGCGGGTGGTGATCCACTAGTTCCAATTGATGAATCAGTAGAGCCAACTTTCGAAGATGGCAGCAAGGAGAAAAAGATTCTAGGTCAAGGAACTTACACCATTGCACCAGATGGAACTTTAACCTTTACTCCAGACAAGCAGTTTGTCGGAAAACCAAATCCAGTAACGGTTAAACGCGTGGATAAGAATGGTACCCCAGTCACTGCAACTTACAGTCCAGAATTCACTAAGGTCACTCCAACGAGCACTAACGCAACCAGCACAGGTCCTCAAGGTGTTCCACAAACCGGTACACCAACCTTCCAAGGTGGTGATCCACTGGTTCCAATTGATGAAACAGTTGAACCAACCTTCGACGATGGAAGTAAAGAGAAGACCATTCCAGGTCAAGGAACTTACACGATTGCGCCAGACGGAACAGTAACCTTTACTCCAGATAAGCAGTTTATAGGTAGTCCAGATCCAGTAACTGTTAAGCGTGTGGATAAGAATGGTACCCCAGTTACTGCGACTTACAGTCCAGAGTTTACTAAGGTGACTCCTACAGGCACTGGCGCAACAAGTACAGGTCCTCAAGGACTTCCGCAAACTGGTACTCCAACCTTCCAAGGTGGCGATCCACTGGTTCCAATCGATGAAACAGTTGAGCCAACCTTCGACGATGGAAGCAAAGAGAAGTCTATTCCAGGTCAAGGAACTTACACGATTGCATCAGATGGCACAGTAACCTTCACCCCAGACAAGAAGTTCGTTGGTAAACCAGATCCAGTAACGATCAAACGCGTTGATAAGAACGGCACTCCAGTCACTGCGACTTACAGCCCAGAATTCACTAAGGTCACTCCTACAGGAACTGGTGCAACTAGCACAGGCCCTCAAGGACTTCCACAAACAGGTACTCCAACCTTCCAAGGTGGTGATCCACTGGTTCCAATCGATGAAACAGTAGAGCCAACCTTCGAAGATGGAAGCAAAGAGAAGTCTATTCCAGGTCAAGGAACTTATACCATTGCGCCAGATGGAACTGTAACCTTCACTCCAGACAAGCAGTTTGTAGGCAAACCAGATCCAGTAACCGTTAAGCGTGTGGATAAGAATGGTACTCCAGTTACTGCGACTTACAGTCCAGAATTTACGAAAGTAACACCAACTGGTACAGGTGATAAGACAGAAGGTCTTCAAGGTCAAGTGCAAGAAGGTAAAGTGACTTTCACTCCAGGTCATGACTCAGTTCCATTCCCAGCTGATTCGACTCCACTATTTGACAATGGGACAGCTGTGAAGGAAGTTCCAAATGTTGGTAAGTTCGAAGTGGACGCAGATGGTAAGGTGACCTTCACTCCTGATAAACAGTTCAAGGGTGAAACACCAGAACTTGAATTGACTCGTATGGATGCCAATGGAACTCCTGTTACCGTTAAGTACCAAGCGGTTGTGAAAGAAGTAACACCAACTTCAACGGATGCCACTTCAAATGGTATCCAAGGTCAACCGCAAAAGGGTACCCCAACGTTCACAGAAGGTAATCCACTGGTTCCAATTGATGAAACAGTCGAGCCAACCTTCGAAGATGGAAGTAAAGAGAAGACCATTCCAGGTCAAGGAACCTACACGATTGCGCCAGACGGTACAGTAACCTTCACTCCAGAAGCTGATTTTGTAGGGAAAGGAACTGGCGTAACAATTGTTCGTAAGGATAAGAACGGTACCCCAGTTACTGCAAGTTATCGTCCAACGGTTGTAGATCCGTCTACTGGTCATGATACGACTTCTACAGGAGCTAAAGGCCAATCGCAAGTGGCAACTCCAGCGTTTGAAGGACATATCGATAGTACAGTTCCACCAACCTTTGAGGATGGTAGCACGACTATGGTTGTTCCGGGTGAAGGAAGCTATACAATTGATAAAGATGGTAAGATTACCTTTACTCCAGAGGCAGACTTTGTTGGTACAGCCAAAGGAGTGGTTGTAAAACGTTTGGATATTTATGGTAACGTTGTTACAGCCCAGTATACACCAACAGTTATCGGTCAAACACGAGTAGAAGATGTAACCTCAGAAGGCCTCAAGGGTCAAACACAGACTGGTAAACCAATTTTTGAAGGTGACGTAGACTTAACAGTAGCGCCAACCTTTGAAGATGGTTCGACTGAAAAAGTTGTTCCAGGAGAAGGAACTTATACCATCTCGCCAGATGGTGTTGTAACCTTTATTCCAGAGCCAAACTTTGTTGGTACAGCCAAAGGAGTCGTTGTAATCCGTAAGGACCGCAATGGCCAAACAATTTCTGCAAGCTACACACCGAGAGTGACAGAAATTCCAGTTGTTCCAAACAGACCAAGTACTCCAGAACAACCAAAGGCACCAGTGATTCCTGTTGCTCCTACGGTAGTCGTTCAAACACCTAAAGCTGAAGAGAGAGTAGAATCTGTTTATGTCGATCCAAAAGATGAAAAAGGGGTTCTTCCAAGAACAGGAAGTCAGACAAGTGATCAGACTGGTTCAGGTCTCTTAGCAGCCATTGCCAGCTTAACATTCTTTGGTTTAGCAAATCGGAAGAAGAAATCTGAAGAAGATTAAGAGAGATCAATGTCTCCCCATTCGACAGATTGAGTGAAGTTTAAAAGCGATTCGGATTGAACTGCACCCCAAAAGTTAGATAGAAAAAATCTAACTTTTGGGGTATTTTATTATAAGATTAACTTATGAGGACAAAGTTCAGATATACGATCTTAGAAAACAAGGAATCAGCTTAAAGCGACTTTCAGAAAAATATGGAATGAACCTTTCAAATCTTGAGTACTTAATCCGATTGATTGATCGCTATGGAATATAGATCGTTAAAAAGGGGAAGAATCGTTACTATTCTCCTGAATTAAAACAAGGAATCATTGATAAAGTCCTATGTGAAGGCCGTTCGCAAGATGGAGTTTCTCTGGATTATGCTCTCCCAAATCGTGTGATGCTTCCTAGCTGGCTGGTGCGGTATACTGTTGTTGAGGAAAAAGAGGGAGACCAGCTAAAATGGGACGTAAACGCAAGAAAACTTGGGAAGAAATGACTGAACTAGAGCGACTTCAAGAGGAGAATGAACGCTACGTACCGAGGTGGCCTTCCTAAAAAAGTTAAAAGAGCTAGAAGACAGGGACGAAGCCATAGAGCGAGAAAGGCAGAGACAGTTAGAGAAATGGTTTCAGGAGGATTTCGACTAGATTTACTTCTTGAAACGGCTCGTTTAGCTCGCTCAACTTATTATTATCAATTGAAACAGCTGGGGCAACCAGATAAGGATAAAGAGCTAAAGGATGAAATACAAGCCATTTATAGTGAACATAAAGGCAACTATGGCTATCGTCGAATCCATTTAGAATTAAGGAATTGTGGTTATACGGTCAATCATAAAAAGGTCCAATGTTTGATGAAAGTTCTTGGTTTAAGTGATCGGATTCGTCGTAAACGGAAGTATTCTTCTTACCAAGGAGAGATTGGCAAGAAAGCAAAAAATCTTATTTAACGCCAGTTTGAAGCAGCCAAAACAATGGAAAAGTGCTACACCGATGTGACAGAGTTTGCCATTCCAGCAAGCAGGCAGAAACTCTATTTATCCCCTGTTCTGGATGGATATAACAGCGAAATTATTGCTTTTAATCTTTCTTGTTCGCCTAATTTAGAACAAGTAACGATGTTGGAACAAGCATTCACAGAGAAACACTACGAGAAGACGATTCTCCATAGCGATCAAGGATGGCAATACCAACACGATTCTTATCATCGGTTTCTAGAGAGTAAGGGAATTCAACCATCCATGTCACGCAAGGGTAACAGCCCAGGCAACGGCATGATGGAGTCCTTCTTTGGCATTTTGAAGTCGGAAATGTTTTATGATAAAGTTTCTTGTAACACTGGTTGATACATGATATAATTTTCTTCAAATAATAAGACAGAGGACATAAATGAAAAAGAAATTTATTGTTATTTTTTTACTAATGATCATTTTTAGTTTTTTAGTATTCTTCACTTTGTCAAATCAAAGCTCAAAATTAAATTCAAGTAAATTCATTCAATCTACCACCCCAACCTTGTTCTTTCACGGTTATGGCTCCAGTGTTAATGCGGAAAGGCATATGACAGAATCAGCTAGAAAGGCTGGTGTAACAGAAACAATAATTCAAGCGAATGTTGACAGAACAGGTCAGGTCACTTTAAGAGGCCATATTCCCAAAGGTGCAATCAATCCAATTGTCATGGTTCAATATGAGGACAACAGAAATCCTGACTATTTACAAGATGCAGCATATGCTAAAGCAGTAGTTGAAAAACTTAAGCAAGCTTATGGATTTCAAGAAATGAAGATGGTGGGACATTCTATGGGAAATATGTCCATTCTTTATTATCTTTTAGAATACGGAAGTGAAGAAAATCTACCTAAATTGATTAAGCAGGTTAATTTGGCGAATCATGTAGCTGGTTTAGAGAATTGGAACCTTCCATCAAACTTGACCTTAGATTCCAAAACAGGACAGCCGTCTGCGATGAATGAACAATATCAAAAACTTACTGGATTAAGAGAGGTTTATCCTGACAAACAAATAGACGTTCTGAATATCTATGGTGATATTGGTGGAAATACAGACGGCTCAGTCCTAAACATTTCATCAAAAGCGCTAAAATATTTGCTAATCAATCATGCTAAATCCTATAAAGAAGTCAAAATATCTGGGCGAGGAGGCCAGCATAGCAGATTGCATGAGAACTCTGAAGTAGATCAGCTTTTAATAGACTTTTTGTGGAGAAAATAAGAGAATTTTAGCTCCAAACAGTTTTCTTGCCAAAGGAATAAGATAAAAGAACAGAGAGTTTTACACTAATTATGAATCTTTAAGGACTCTTTTTATATTTTCTTTATGCAAACCTTTTCCACTTTGAAAAAATCTGATATAATGGGGTTGAATAAAAGAATCAGAGGAGAGAACAATGTCTAAAAAAATCATTGGTATTGACCTTGGTGGTACCTCCATCAAATTTGCAATTTTAACTCAAGAAGGACAAATTCAAGAAAAATGGTCTATAAAAACAAATATTTTAGATGAAGGAAGCCATATCGTTGATGATATGATTGAATCTATTCTTCATCGTTTGGACTTGCTTCAGCTTACTGCTGAACATTTCTTAGGAATCGGAATGGGTTCTCCTGGAGTGGTAGACCGTGAAAAAGGAACTGTTATTGGTGCCTATAACCTAAACTGGAAAACCTTGCAACCTGTAAAAGAAAAAATTGAAAAAGCTACTGGGATTCCATTTTTTATCGACAATGATGCGAATGTCGCAGCATTGGGGGAACGCTGGATGGGAGCTGGAGAAAATCAGCCTGATGTTGTTTTTATGACCTTAGGAACTGGTGTAGGTGGCGGTATTGTCGCTGAAGGTAAACTTCTTCATGGCGTTGCCGGTGCAGCAGGAGAGCTTGGGCATATTACTGTTGATTTTGATCAGCCAATTCCATGTACTTGCGGAAAGAAGGGCTGTTTGGAAACTGTTGCGTCTGCGACAGGTATTGTCAACTTAACTCGTCGGTATGCTGATGAGTATGCTGGCGATGCTGAATTAAAGAAACTCATCGATAATGGAGAAGAAGTCACAGCTAAAACAGTTTTTGATTTAGCAAAAGAAGAAGATGAGTTAGCCCTTATCGTTTATAGAAACTTCTCTCGTTACCTAGGAATTGCTTGCGCGAATATTGGATCAATCCTTAATCCATCTACGATTGTTATCGGTGGCGGTGTATCAGCTGCTGGACCTTTCTTGTTAGAGGGAATTCAAAAGGTTTATGACGAAAATACCTTCCCTCAGGTTCGTACATCAACAAAATTAGCTTTGGCAACTCTAGGAAATGATGCTGGTGTTATCGGTGCAGCATCTTTGGTTCTTCAATAATTTAAAAATTCATTTTATTCTCCTGCAGACTCTGTGGGAGAGTTTTTATGGGAAGTTTGCTATAATACTAGAAGTTGTTTACTGTTGAAGGAGATCTAATGACAAAAGCTGATACGATTTTTAAAGAAAATATTAGAAGAATATTAAAAGAGGGAGTATTCTCTGAAAATGCCCGTCCACGATACAAGGATGGAAATGTGGCTAACTCCAAATACATCACTGGTTCTTTTGCTGAGTACGATTTGAGCAAAGGAGAATTCCCGATCACGACTCTGCGCCCTATTGCCATTAAGTCTGCCATCAAGGAAGTACTCTGGATTTATCAAGACCAGTCTAATAGTCTAGGACTGCTCAACGACAAGTATAATGTTCACTATTGGAATGATTGGGAAGTTAGCGATACGGGTACCATTGGTCAGCGTTACGGAGCGGTTGTCAAGAAGCATGATATTATCCATAAAATTCTCCAACAGCTGGAAGCCAATCCTTGGAATCGTCGCAACATCATTTCTCTATGGGATTATGAAGCTTTTGAAGAAACAGACGGCTTGCTCCCGTGTGCTTTCCAAACAATGTTTGACGTTCGTCGTGTGGATGGAGACATTTATCTGGATGCGACTCTGACTCAACGTTCCAATGATATGCTAGTTGCTCACCATATTAATGCTATGCAGTATGTGGCTTTACAGATGATGATTGCCAAGCATTTTGGCTGGAAGGTAGGCAAGTTCTTTTACTTTATCAATAACTTGCACATCTATGACAATCAGTTCGAGCAGGCGGAGGAGCTGTTGCGTCGAGAACCTAGCGACTGTCAGCCACGGCTCGTTCTAAATGTGCCTGACGGGACCAATTTCTTCAATATTAAAGCAGAGGATTTTGAGTTATTAGACTATGATCCAGTTAAACCTCAGCTCAAATTTGATTTAGCAATTTAATTTCAATAATTCCTACCGAAGTTTTTCGGTGGGATTTTTCTTTCGTAGCAGATAATTGCAGGAAAGATATAAAGTGGTATAATGACAATAGATATAACTGTTGCAAACGCTTACCTTTGGAGGTGCTAATATGATAGCTGGTTTTTTAAAGATGCATAGACCAAAACAATCTTGGGGTCTTGTATTATCTATCGCTTTGCTTGCAATTCTTGTCTTATTCTTCCAAGTAGCAGAAGTCAAAGCTGATGATCAAGTTCGCTTAAATCACTGGAGAGTAGAGAAGAGAGAGCAATCTTCAGTTGAAGTGCTTGATGGTTCGAAACAGATTGAATCTCGAAACCACAAGAAGACTTTAAGAGAGAAACGGAAATCTCTTGCTCTTCGCTGCCATGGAAAGGGGCCCAAAAACAAACAAAATCAAACAAGTGGTGAAGAGACTGCTACAGAGGAAAAGTCAAAAAAGAGAGATGCTTGTGATGTAGATCCTAATACTGATAATTCGGAGACGGAGACCGCTTCTGTTGAACATAAAAGATCAGATTCTACAGTATTATATATTTCTGCATTTGGAGTTTTAGCTCTTTTGGTAGTTTACATTCTATTCATGAAGGCTAAAAAAAATAAATCTTAAATCCGAAGTTTAATTCGATAACCATTGAGGTTATCGAATTTTTATCTGTTTTCAGTTGGAAATAAATGAAGAGAAGTGGTAGTCCAATCAAGTCTTTTTTTATATTTTTTGATAGAATAGAAATATCAATTAAAAGGATTATGAAATGACTAAAAAGATTGCGGCGATTTGGGCACAAGATCAAAATGGACTGATTGGAAAAAATCAATCCCTACCTTGGCATTTGCCAGCAGAGTTAAAGCATTTTAAAGAAATTACTTCCGGTCATGCTATATTAATGGGAAGAGTGACTTTCGATGGTATGGATCAGCGTGTTTTACCAAACCGGACAAGTCTTATTCTGACTAAGGATCCGAATTATACTGTTGAAAATGAATCTGTCTTAATTTTTCATGACTTACCTTCTGTTTTAAAATGGTATCAGGAACAGGAAAAAAATCTTTATATCATTGGCGGTGGTCAAATTTTTTCCTTATTTCAGCATCACTTAGATGAAATTATTAAAACTGAAATTCATGCTAGTTTTGAGGGTGATACTTATTTTCCAAAGGATTTTGACTTAACAGCATTTAGAGAAGTCAATAGCCAATTTCATCCTAAAGATGACAAGAATGCCTATGATTTTACCGTGAAAGTTCTAGAAAGAAAGGGTTCATAAAAAGTGGAAAGAAGTGTTTTTGGGGTTTTTACGGCCTTTTTGTGCGCCATTTGCCTTGTTTGTTCCGTACAAACTTTTAGAAAAAGGCGGTATGGTTTGTCCATTTTATTTTTGCTTAATGCCTTTACAAATTTAGTGAATAGTATTCACGCTTTTTATATGACTTTATTTTAATTTGACGAATATATATTAAAGGGAGACTAGTATTATGCCTACAAATCGTAATGAAGAGATGATGGTATATTGTTCATTTTGTGGGAAGAACCAAGATGAGGTTCAAAAGATTATTGCGGGTAATAACGCTTTTATTTGTAATGAGTGTGTAGAATTAGCACAAGAAATTATCCGTGAAGAATTAGCCGAAGAAGTCTTAGCTGACTTGTCAGAGGTTCCAAAACCTCAAGAATTATTGCATATTCTAAACCATTATGTCATCGGTCAAGAACGTGCTAAAAGAGCGCTGGCTGTAGCGGTATATAATCACTACAAGCGTATTAATTTTCATGACAGTCGCGAAGAAGATGATGTTGAATTGCAAAAATCAAATATCTTAATGATCGGTCCAACGGGTTCTGGAAAAACTTTTCTTGCTCAGACCTTGGCTAGAAGTTTAAATGTACCGTTTGCGATTGCTGATGCGACAGCTTTAACAGAGGCTGGTTATGTCGGAGAAGATGTAGAAAATATTCTTTTAAAACTTTTGCAGGCAGCTGATTTCAATATCGAACGTGCAGAACGCGGAATCATATACGTAGATGAGATTGATAAGATCGCTAAAAAGAGTGAAAATGTTTCTATCACGCGCGATGTATCAGGTGAAGGAGTACAGCAGGCTCTCTTAAAAATTATTGAGGGTACTGTAGCAAGTGTTCCGCCTCAAGGAGGTCGCAAACATCCGCAGCAAGAGATGATTCAGGTTGATACCAAAAATATTCTTTTCATCGTTGGTGGTGCCTTTGATGGGATTGAAGAAATTGTAAAACAACGTTTGGGCGAGAAAATTATTGGTTTTGGTCAAAATAACAAAGCTATCGATGAAAACGAGTCCTACATGCAAGCTATTATTGCTGAAGATATTCAAAAATTTGGGATTATCCCTGAATTAATTGGTCGTTTGCCTGTTTTTGCTGCTCTGGAACAACTGACTGTAGACGACTTGGTTCGTATTCTTCGCGAGCCTAAGAATGCTTTGGTTAAACAATACCAGGCTCTCTTGTCTTACGATGATGTTAAACTAGAGTTTGATGATGATGCTTTACAGGAAATCGCGAACAAGGCCATTGAGCGCAAAACTGGGGCCCGTGGTCTACGTTCTATCATCGAAGAAACCATGATGGATGTTATGTTTGAAGTTCCAAGTAAAGAAAATGTGAAACTTGTCCGAATCACTAAAGAAGCTGTTGATGGTACGGATAAACCAATTTTAGAGACTGCTTGAGGTCAGAATATGGAAATTAACACACATAATGCAGAAATTTTGCTGAGTGCGGCTAATAAATCTCACTATCCTCAAGATGATATTCCAGAAATCGCTCTTGCTGGTAGATCTAACGTCGGTAAATCAAGTTTTATTAATACGATGCTTAATCGTAAAAATTTAGCGCGTACATCTGGGAAACCTGGGAAAACTCAATTATTAAACTTCTTCAATATTGATGATAAACTTCGGTTTGTTGATGTTCCAGGCTATGGTTATGCTAAGGTTTCAAAGACTGAACGTGCTAAATGGGGAAGAATGATTGAAGAATACCTGACCAGCAGAGTGAATCTGCGAGCTGTAGTCAGTTTAGTTGATTTACGACACGAACCAAGTGCGGATGATGTTCAAATGTATGAATTTTTGAAGTACTATGAAATTCCAGTGATTCTAGTAGCAACAAAAGCAGATAAAATTCCTCGTGGAAAATGGAACAAACATGAATCGGCCATCAAGAAAAAACTAAATTTTGACCCAGCCGATACATTTATTCTCTTTTCATCAGTAGATAAAACTGGTATAGATGCATCTTGGGATGCAATCTTAGAAAAAGTTAATAAATAACAAAAAAACAGAAGGAAACTTCTGTTTTTTTACTAAGAAAAAGTAAAACTGTCATGAAATTGTAACCAATTCGCATTTTATGTCATTATTTATTATGCTACAATTATTGTAGTATTTTTTAGGAGTTAAGACTATGAAGAAGAAAATGAGTGCACTTTTAGCAGTGATGACACTATTTATGTCTGCTATTATGATTAGTGCTTTACTAGCAAACAATACAAAGTCAGTTGATGCTAACGAAGAACAAACAGTTCAATACTATAATCCAACTGAAGTATTTATTTCTCAGATAGCTGAATCAGCTCGTCAATTGGGTCAGGAGAATGATTTATACGCTTCTGTAATGATCGCCCAAGCTATTCTTGAAAGTAATTCAGGTCGCTCAGGCTTAGCTTCAGCGCCTCACTACAACCTCTTTGGTGTAAAAGGACACTACGGTGGCCAGTCTGCTACAATGCTTACTTGGGAAGATGATGGTCAAGGTAATGCTTATAATATTGATGCAGAATTCCGTTCTTACCCAAGTTATTATGAATCATTACAAGATTATGTAGCAATTCTTCGCCAAGGTTATTATGCCAATGCATGGAAGAGTAACACAACTAGCTATCAAGATGCAACAGCGGCTTTAACTGGTGTTTATGCAACGGATTCAAGTTATAATGCAAAATTAAATTATATTATTGAAAAGTATAACTTGACTCAATATGATACTCCCAGTTATCAGCAAGCATACAGTGGCGATCTTGTTTATAATATTTATCGTCAGCAGTATACTAGTCAAGAAATATTGGACGAAGACGTCGCTTGGGCGAATCGTTAAACGAAAAAGTAGGAAAAGAGTTAGGAAAAGATCCTAATTCTTTTTTCTCTTAAAATTTAAGAAAACGATTTCGTAATTCTTCATTTTATGATATAATGGTCGTAATATTTTTTAAGGGGAAATTAGTATGGCAGAATCGTCATTTATCACAAAAGTTGCATTTGCTTGTCAGAAGAAAGAGGCCTTATTTGATAGTAGTAAGGCAAAGTATGCTGTTCGTTCTATGTACGCTGGGGCTTTCTTAACATTAAGTACTGCTGCAGGAGCAATTGCTGCAGACGTTATTAACAAGATAGTACCAGGCTCTGGACGCCTCCTGTTTCCGTTCATATTTGCTTGGGGATTGGTATATATCCTCTTCTTAAACGCTGAGTTAACAACATCAAACATGATGTACTTGACTGCAGGAACTTTTTTGAAAAAAATCAAGTTTTCTAAAGCCTTGCTGATTTTACTGTACTGTACTTTCTTTAATCTTGTTGGAGCGGCAATTATTGGTTGGATTTTCAACCAAACAGTAGCTTATGCTGGATTGACACCGGATGGCTTCGTTGGGACAGTTGTTGCAAACAAGCTTAGCCGAGGTAATAGTGTAGTTTTATTTGAAGCTATTGTGGCTAACATTTTTGTAAATGTTGCTATTTTATCATTCTTATTGATTAAGAGTTCTACAGCAAAAATGTGGATCGTCATTTCAGCTATATATATGTTCGTGTTTTTGACTAACGAACACTTGGCTGCAAACTTTGCCTCTTTCTCATTGATTGCTTTCAATAAGATTGCTAGTCAGGTCCAAGGATTTGATGTTTTCAATATTTTAAGGCATTTCAGCATTACATTTATTGGTAATGTAATTGGTGGTGGTCTGTTGATTGGTCTTCCATATGCTTGGATGAACAAAGACGAAGAAACGTACGTTGATTAGATATAATTAAAAAAAGTTCAGGAAAACCTGACTTTTTTTCTTTTTTTGTGTTATAATAGATAAAATTTATTGGAAATAGAAAGTTTTCAGATAATGAACAAATCTTATTTTTACCTAGATATGAAAACTCATGAACTTCTTGTCCCATATAGCCAGACAAAACGTAGAGTTCGAGTCTTATTGCCGAAAAATTACTCAGAGGATCTTGAAAAAAGTTATCCTGTTGTTTATTTTCATGATGGACAAAATGTTCTTTATAGTAAAGAGTCTTTCAGCGGTCATTCCTGGAAGATTATTCCAATTATCAAACGCAATCCTGATTTAGAAAAAATGATTGTCGTCGCAATTGATAATGATGGAGTCAATCGAATGAATGAATACTCGGCGTGGAAGTATAAAGAAATGAATATTCCAGGTGTTTCTTTCGGTGGTAAAGGCAGTGAGTATGCTGAATTCGTAATGGATGTTGTTAAGCCCTTTATTGATGAAAATTATCGAACCAAATCTGATTTCAAACATACAGCTATGATTGGGAGCTCTTTAGGTGGTAATATTACTCAGTTTATAGGTGTTGAATATGAAAATCAAATTGGTTGCCTCGGTGTTTTTTCATCCGCTAATTGGCTTCATCAAGAAGATTTTGATCGCTATATCAAGCGTCAATCACTTAAACTGAATCAACGTGTCTTTATTTATGTTGGAACCGACGAGGCAGATGATACGGATAAAACCTTGATGGCTGGTAATATAAAACAAGCATATATTGATTCATCTGTTAAATACTATCGTCAGCTCTTAGTTGCTGGCATAGATATTGACAATCTTGTTTTAAAAATCCAGGCCGGTGCCGAACATAACGAGATTGCTTGGTCAGAACATTTACTTGATTGCCTTCGTTTTTTAAGTGAGCAGTGGTAAATACAGTCTAAAGGAAATGATCTCAATGTATCAAAGAAAGGAGTCTATTATGCATGTTGAATTTTTAAGTCATTGGAGTGGAAATCTTAATCGAGAAATGTATGTTAATCGCTATGGGCATTCTGGTCTTCCTGTTCTCGTCTTTGCCTCTTCTGGTGGAAGTCATAATGAATATGCAGACTTTGGCATGATTGATGCTTGCTCTGGTTTTATTGAAGCTGGTAAAGTACAATTTTTTACTTTGAGCAGTGTTGATAGTGAAAGCTGGTTAGCAGATTGGAAGAGTCCGCACGATAGAGCAGAGATGCATCGTGCTTATGAACACTATGTCATCCAAGAAGCCATTCCTTTTATTAAACATAAAACGGGCTGGTTTGATCCTATGATGACGACAGGCTGTTCAATGGGTGGTTATCATGCTATGAATTTCTTTCTTCAACATCCCGATGTTTTTAATAAAGTAATTGCTCTTAGCGGTGTCTATGATGCACGATATTTTTTAGGTGATTATGGGAACGATGAAGCAGTTTATCAGAATTCCCCAGCAGATTATATTTGGAATCAAAATGATGGCTGGTTTATTGATCGTTATCGACAAGCAGATATCATTGTTTGCACCGGTCATGGAGCTTGGGAGGCGGATGGATTGCCATCTTTTTACACTTTGAAAAGAGCTTTTGATTATAAACAGATTCCTGCTTGGTTTGCTGAGTGGGGCCATGATGTGGCTCATGACTGGGTCTGGTGGCGTAAGCAAATGCCATATTTCCTTAACGAACTCAACCTTTAATGGAGGTCATTTATGAATTATATCGTTATATCCCCTTATTATCCTCAAAATTTTCAACAGTTTACTGTAGAATTAGCTAACAAAGGAATTACTGTTCTGGGAATTGGCCAGGAACCGTATGACCAATTAGATCAACCTTTAAAAGATGCTCTGACAGAATATTTCCGTGTTGAAAATCTCGAAAATCTTGACGAAGTAAAAAGAGCTGTTGCCTTTCTCTTCTATAAGCATGGGCCTATTGATCGGATTGAATCTCATAATGAATATTGGTTGGAGCAGGACGCTCAGCTTCGTGAACAATTTAATGTCTTTGGAGCTAAGCCAAAAGATTTGAAGAAAACAAAATTTAAGTCTGAAATGAAAAAACTCTTTAAAAAGGCTGGTGTTCCTGTTGTGCCTGGACAGGTTGTCAAGACCATTTCAGGAGTTGACTTAGCTGTTAATAAACTTGGTTTACCTTTGATAGCTAAACCAGATAATGGTGTAGGAGCAGCAGCGACTTTTAAATTAGAGACGAAAGAAGACGTAGAACATTTCAAATCAGAATGGAATCAAGAAACAGTTTATTTCTTTGAAAAGTTTGTTCAGTCAGGTGAGATTTGTACATTTGATGGTTTGGTAGATAAAGATGGTAATATTGTCTTTTCAACTACCTTCGACTATGCCCATACACCTTTAGATTTGATGATCTATAAGATGGATAATTCCTACTACGTCCTCAAGGATATGGATCCCAAGCTCCGTGCTTACGGAGAAGCAATTGTTAAAGTCTTCGGTATGAAAGAGCGTTTTTTCCATATTGAGTTCTTCCGTGATGGGGATGATTATGTGGCAATTGAGTACAATAACCGTCCTGCGGGTGGTTTTACAATTGATGTTTATAATTTTGCTCATTCAATTGATCTTTACAAAGGATATGCGGCTATTGTAGCAGGAGAGCCTTTCCCAGCTACACACATGGAACCACAGTTCTGTCTAGCTACTTCACGTCGTGCTTCAACTAATTATGCATATGCTGAAGCAGATTTGCTGGAGAAATATAGAGATAACTTCAAGGTAAAAAAAGATATGCCAGCTGCCTTTGCAGAGCTGCAAGGTGACTATCTTTATATGTTGACCACTCCTAGTCGTGATCAAATGGAGCAAATGATTGAAGATTTCGCCAAAAAAGCAGACTAAGCTAGATTATGTCTTTCTATTATTTAACAGTTTAAAATTGCTAAAAACTAATCTAGCATAAAAAGTTTGTGAAATTTTTAATTAAACTTCTAGAACCAGTCTATTCAATGGATAGACTGGTTTTTCTTTGTGAAATGACAAAAAGCATAAATTTTGACAGGGTTTTCATAATCGTTTAAAATATAATAGTAAATTGTAGGTTAGAAAGGCAATAATATGGCGACTTTAGACAAATCTCTCCTATTAGAGATGTTTCGTAAGATGGAAGAAATCCGTCGTATGGACTTAAAAATTGCACAACTAGTAAAAAAGGGAAAAGTTCCGGGTATGACTCACTTTTCTGTTGGAGAAGAAGCAGCAAACGTTGGAGCTATGCTAGCGTTGAATGAAGACGATCTGATCACATCCAACCATCGGGGACATGGTCAAGCTATCGCAAAAGGAATAGATCTCAATGGAATGATGGCTGAAATCCTCGGGAAATACACTGGAACCTGTAAAGGGAAAGGTGGTTCTATGCATATCGCCGACCTGGATGCTGGTAATCTTGGTGCCAATGGTATCGTAGGTGGTGGTATGGGAATCGCAGTCGGTGCAGCCCTCAGTCAGCAAATGAAACATACTGGTAAAATCGTAGTCTGCTTCTTTGGAGACGGTGCGACCAACGAAGGTGTTTTCCACGAAGCAGTTAATATGGCTTCTATTTGGAAACTGCCAGTTATTTTCTACTGCATTAACAACGGTTATGGAATCTCTGCGGATATCAAGAAAATGACTAATGTAGAGCATATCCATCACCGTAGCGCTGCATATGGAATCCCTGGAATGTTTATCGAAGATGGAAACAATGTCATTGATGTCTATGAAGGATTTCAGAAAGCTGTAGATCATGTTCGTGGTGGCAATGGCCCAGTCTTGATCGAAAGTGTAACTTATCGCTGGCTTGGTCACTCATCATCTGACCCTGGTAAATATCGTACCCGTGAAGAAGTGGAATTGTGGAAACAAAAAGACCCAATCGAAAACCTTCGCAAGTACCTCATTGAAAACAATATTGCAAGTGCCGAAGAATTGGAAGAAATCCAAGCACAAGTTAAGGAAGCAGTAGAAGCTTCTGTTAAATCTGCAGAAGAAAGCCCATTCCCACCACTAGAATCAGCATTTGAAGATATTTACGCAGACTAAGGAGAAAGAGATAAAAATGGAAACAAAAACAATGTCGTTCCGTGACACCATTATCCTTGCTATGTCTGAGGAAATGCGTCGCGATGAAAATGTATTCTTGATGGGAGAAGACGTCGGTGTCTTCGGAGGAGACTTCGGAACTTCTGTTGGAATGCTCGAAGAATTTGGTCCAGAACGCGTCCGTGACTGTCCGATTTCTGAAGCTGCTATCTCTGGAGCAGCAGCAGGAGCAGCCATGACAGGACTCCGTCCAATTGTCGATATGACCTTTATGGATTTCTCAGTCATTGCCATGGACAATATCGTCAACCAAGCTGCTAAAACACGTTATATGTTTGGTGGTAAAGGTCAGGTTCCAATGACAGTTCGATGTGCAGCTGGTAACGGAGTTGGTTCTGCGGCCCAGCACTCACAATCTTTAGAGTCTTGGTTCACTCACATTCCTGGACTTAAGGTTGTAGCACCAGGTACACCTGCTGATATGAAAGGACTGCTCAAGTCTTCTATCCGTGATAACAACCCAGTTATCATTCTTGAGTACAAGTCGGAATTTAACCAAAAAGGGGAAGTGCCAGTTGATCCAGACTACACAATCCCACTTGGAGTTGGTGAAATCAAACGTGAAGGTACAGATGTAACAGTCGTTACTTATGGAAAAATGCTTCGCCGTGTGGTTCAAGCTGCTGAAGAATTAGCAGAAGAGGGAATTTCAGTTGAAATTGTGGACCCTCGTACCCTTGTTCCGCTTGATAAGGATATCATCATCAACTCAGTTAAGAAGATTGGTAAGGTGGTGCTTGTCAACGACGCCCACAAAACAAGTGGCTATATCGGAGAGATTTCAGCTATCATTTCAGAGTCAGAAGCATTTGATTATCTAGATGCACCAATCCGCCGTTGCGCCGGAGAAGATGTGCCAATGCCTTATGCACAAAATCTAGAAAATGCAATGATTCCAACAGTTGAAAGCATCAAAGATGCAATCCGTAAGACTTATAGCAAAGAATAATATTACATAAATTAAATTGTGTAAATTTTTAAAGATTTTAACTTTAATAACTTGAGTTATGTTTTGTATCCAAGTTGTATATAAAGTTGCGACAGTTTTTTGACGAATCGATAATATTCGAAAAAAAATTTAGTAAGTCTACTAGGTTGACCGCCTAATAGCGGCAACCGTAGTAACTTGAGACGCGTTTCGTGTCCAAGTTACTTGTAGAGTTGAACACGGGCTAAAAGCTCGGAAAAAAGATAAATCTCCTTAACTTCATCGAAGCCTGCGTAGATTTCCTATTTTTCGATCGCTTTTAAACGCCTTTTGTATCATGTAATTGAATTCGGACGGAGGTCTGCGAAAAAAGATAGATTTCCTTGTGTTCATCGAACACATCGTCAATCTCCTATTTTTTCATTGCCCTTTGCGTCCTTAATATATTATATTCGAACACGGGCTAAAAGCTCGGAAAAAAGATAAATCTCCTTGGCTTCATCGAAGCCAGCGTCGATTTCCTATTTTTCAGTCGCTTTTTACGCCCTTAGTATCATAATTAGAATTGGAGAGGTCATGGCTGATGACAAGCTAAGAGCGACTCCTGCGGCTAGAAAGTTAGCGGATGATCTAGGGATCAACCTCTATGACGTTTCTGGCTCAGGTGCAAACGGTCGTGTCCACAAAGAAGACGTGGAAACTTATAAAGACACAAATGTGGTTCGCATTTCGCCACTTGCAAAACGAATTGCCCTCGAACATAACATTGCTTGGCAGGAAATCCAAGGAACAGGTCATCGTGGCAAGATCATGAAGAAGGACGTTTTGGCCTTGCTTCCTGAAAATATCGAAAACGACACCATCAAGTCTCCTGCTCAAATTGAAAAAGTGGAAGAAGTTCCAGACAATATCACTCCTTATGGTGAGATTGAGCGTATTCCAATGACACCAATGCGTAAGGTTATCGCGCAACGTATGGTTGAATCTTACCTAACTGCGCCAACTTTCACACTCAACTATGAAGTTGATATGACTGAAATGCTGGCTCTTCGTAAGAAGGTTCTTGAGCCAATTATGGAAGCAACTGGTAAGAAGACTACTGTAACAGACCTTCTTTCACTCGCTGTTGTGAAAACATTGATGAAACATCCTTACATCAACGCTTCATTGACAGAAGATGGCAAGACCATTATCACTCACAACTATGTCAACCTTGCTATGGCAGTTGGTATGGATAATGGATTGATGACACCTGTTGTCTATAATGCTGAAAAAATGAGCTTGTCAGAGTTAGTTGTAGCCTTTAAGGATGTGATTGGTCGTACTTTGGATGGTAAATTGGCTCCAAGTGAATTGCAAAATTCAACATTTACAATCAGTAACTTGGGTATGTTTGGTGTTCAGTCCTTTGGGCCAATCATCAACCAACCAAACTCAGCAATTCTCGGAGTTAGCTCAACAGTTGAGAAACCTGTCGTTGTTAATGGCGAAATTGTTATCCGGCCAATTATGAGTCTGGGCTTGACCATTGACCACCGTGTTGTCGACGGAATGGCTGGAGCTAAGTTTATGAAGGACTTGAAGGCTTTGATTGAAGATCCAATTTCGATGTTGGTATAAGATTTTATTTTCTTTGCTATTCTCAAAAGCAAAGAAGCGCTCAGCAAGTGAAAAACGAAATTAGAAAAGGAAATAAAGATGGCTTTAGAAGTAATTATGCCAAAAGCCGGCGTAGATATGACCGAAGGGCAAATTGTCCAATGGAATAAGAAAGTCGGCGAATTTGTCAAAGAAGGGGAAATCCTTCTGGAAATCATGACTGACAAGGTCAGCATGGAATTGGAAGCCGAAGAAGATGGATACTTGATTGCCATCCTCAAAGGAGATGGTGAAACTGTCCCTGTAACGGAAGTTATCGGTTACCTTGGGGAAGAAGGTGAAAACATCCCAACAGCCGGAGCGGCAGCACCAGAAGCTAGCCCAGGGCCTGCAGTTAGTGCCTCAAACGACGATGGCAAGAGCGATGATGCCTTTGATATCGTTGTGATTGGTGGGGGTCCTGCTGGATATGTAGCGGCCATTAAAGCAGCTCAACTCGGTGGTAAGGTTGCCCTTGTTGAGAAATCTGAACTCGGTGGAACCTGCTTGAACCGTGGCTGTATCCCAACCAAGACCTACCTTCACAACGCTGAAATCATTGAAAACCTTGGTCACGCTGCTAACCGGGGTATTATTATCGAAAATCCAAGCTTCTCAGTAGACATGGACAAGGTCCTTGAAACTAAAAACAAGGTCGTAAATACCCTTGTTGGCGGTGTTGCCGGTCTTCTCCGCAGCTACGGCGTAGATGTTCATAAGGGAATTGGTACCATTACTAAAGATAAGAATGTTTTAGTAAATGGTTCAGAATTGCTTGAAACCAAGAAAATCATCCTTGCTGGTGGTTCAAAAGTCAGCAAGATCAATGTTCCAGGTATGGAGTCATCTCTTGTGATGACCAGCGATGATATTTTAGAAATGAACGAAGTGCCTGAAAATCTGGTAATTATCGGTGGTGGTGTTGTCGGTATTGAGCTTGGACAAGCCTTCATGACATTTGGCTCAAAAGTCACTGTCATTGAAATGATGGACCGCATAGTACCAGCCATGGATGCGGAAGTTTCTAAAAACCTTCGTCTCATCTTGGAACGCAAGGGCATGACTATCCTTACTGAAACCAAGTTGGAAGAAATTATCGAGGAAAACGGCAAACTCCGTATCAAGGTTGAAGGAAAAGAAGATATTCTCGCAGATAAGGCTTTGCTTTCTATCGGACGTGTGCCAGACTTAGAAGGTATTGGTGAGGTCGAGTTTGAATTGGATCGCGGTCGTATCAAGGTCAATGAGTACATGGAAACTTCTGTTTCAGGTATTTACGCACCAGGAGATATCAATGGTACTAAGATGTTAGCTCACGCTGCCTTCCGTATGGGAGAAGTCGCTGCTGAAAATGCTCTGAAGGGTAACCATCATGTTGCTAAACTCAACCTGACACCTGCAGCTATCTACACCCTTCCTGAAGTAGCAGCAGTTGGTTTGACAGAAGAGCAAGCTCGTGAGAAATACGATGTAGCAATTGGTAAGTTTAACTTCGCTGCTAATGGTCGTGCTATCGCTTCAGATGCAGCTCAAGGCTTCGTTAAAGTCATTGCTGACAAGAAGTACGGAGAAGTGCTCGGTGTTCATATCATAGGTCCTGCAGCTGCAGAGTTGATCAATGAAGCATCAACCATCATCGAAATGGAAATCACTGTTGAAGAAATGCTTAAGACTATCCACGGTCACCCAACCTTCTCAGAAGTCATGTACGAAGCGTTTGCTGACGTACTGGGATTGGCAGTTCACTCACCTAAGAAAAAATAATTTAAAAGATAGATTAGACTGGGCATATATCATTGTTCCAGTCTCTATCGTATAAAGAGGAAGATTATGAAATACATTGTTAACTACTCAAATGATACAGCTTTTAATATTGCTCTGGAAGAATATGCTTTCAAACACCTCTTAGATGAGGATGAAATTTTCCTGCTCTGGATTAACAAGCCTTCTATCATCGTTGGGCGTCACCAAAATACCATCGAAGAAATCAACCGTGATTATGTTCGTGAGCATGGCATTGAAGTTGTGCGTCGTATCAGTGGAGGCGGAGCTGTTTATCACGATTTAAACAACCTAAATTACACCATTATCTCTAAGGAAAGCGAAGATCGTGCCTTTGACTTCAAGAGCTTCTCTACACCAGTTATCAATACCTTGGCAGAGCTTGGAGTAAAAGCTGAATTCACTGGCCGCAATGACCTGGAGATTGACGGTAAGAAGTTCTGTGGTAATGCACAAGCCTATATCAATGGCCGTATCATGCATCACGGTTGCCTGCTCTTTGATGTTGATTTGTCTGTCTTGGCAAATGCACTTAAAGTCTCTAAAGACAAATTCGAATCAAAAGGAGTTAAATCTGTTCGTGCTCGCGTGACAAATATTGTCAATGAATTGCCAGAAAAGATTACTGTCGAAGAATTCCGCGACCTACTTCTGGACTATATGAAGAAAGAATATCCAGAGATGACAGAATATGTCTTCTCTGAGAAAGAACTGGAAGAAATCAAGCAAATCAGAGATAGCAAGTTTGGAACTTGGGACTGGAACTATGGTAAATCACCTGAATACAATGTGCGTCGTGGCACCAAGTTTACCAGCGGTAAGGTAGAAATCTTTGCCAATGTTGTTGAATCCAAGATTCAGGATATTAAAATCTATGGAGACTTCTTTGGTATTGAAGACGTAGCAGCAGTAGAGGATGTGTTACGTGGTGTTAAATACGAACGAGAAGATGTCCTTGAAGCTCTTGAAACGATTGATATCAGCCGCTACTTTGCTGGAATCAGCAGAGAAGAGATTGCTGAAGCTGTTGTAGGGTAAAAATCTTTTAAATTTAAATCGAGAAGTAAAATCTTCTTGATTTTTTTATTATAAAAATAAAAAACATCCTTAGTTTGACAAGCTTTTCACAAAGTATTAAACTAAAAGAGAAGACAACGCCAATCAAGTTTATTAGAAAGGATTACTAGCTATGGATAAATTAAGCGGAAAAATTGCTTTAATTACTGGTGCAGCTGTTGGATTAGGTGAAGGAATTGCTCAAGTCTATGCCAAATATGGCGCAAAATTATGTCTTTTTGATTTAGATCCTCACGTCGAAGTAACTGCTCAGAAGTTAAGAGATCATTACCATCAAGATATTATTAGTTTTATAGGTGATGTTAGTAATAGACAAGACTTAGAAGAAGCAGTCACTCTAACACTTGAAAAGTTTGGTAGCCTAGATATTGCCTGTTGTAATGCTGGTATTTGTCGCTTGGCACCATTTGATCGAATGTCCGACCAAATTCGTGATCAGCATATTGACGTCAATATTAAAGGTGTATGGAATAGTTGCCAAGCTTCTTTAAAACCTATGCTAAAACAAGGATATGGTTCAATCGTCATAGCTTCTTCTGTCACTGGAGACCTTGTGGCAGATGCGGGGGAAGCGGCTTATGCAATGACAAAGTCAGCTCTTGTTGGTTTAACAAAAGCACTAGCAGTAGAATACGCCCACAAAAATATTCGGATAAACTGTACTCAATTAGGCTATGCTCGAACACCCATGGTTGAAAAAATGGCTCTTGAATCTAATCCTATTAATCCAGAAGAACCTATCCAAGATATTGCTTCAGCAGTCCCAATGAAAAGATTGGCAAAACCAACAGAAGTTGGCGAGTTGTTTGCTTTTCTAGGTAGTGATGAATCTTCTTATCTAACCGGTTCTCAAATTGTAATTGATGGAGGCAGCACTCTTCCAGAAACGCTAAGTATGGGGACAAATCATTAATTAAGCAAAAAACATTACATAATAATAATTATGTAATGTTTTTTGCTATAATTTGTCCAAAGCATTCTTTTGCTCGTCGTTGACAATATGGGTGTAGAGGTCCGTTACCTGAGTACTAGCATGCCCTAGCTGGTGACTGACGAGAACTTGAGATTTGGTTGCATCGTATAAACGTGTAGCAAGTGTGTGGCGGAGTTTGTGTGGCGTCACTCGCACCTTGAAATCCTCAGAATACTTAGCTACCATTTTTTCGACACTGGAAGCATCGATTCGATTAGGAGTGCCACGGTATTCAGTCAAAAAGAAGGCTGTATCAGTCTTTTCGGCCTTGTATCGTTTGCTCCGAATGCTCAGATACTCTTCTAAATAGGGCTTAGCAAAAGCAGCAACATTGACAGAGTCCCTTTTTCCGCCTTTTCTAGTCACTTCAATGACCATCATCTTTAGATTGATGTCTTTCAGATCCAGATTGACAGCTTCAGACAGACGAACACCAGAGGCTAGTAGCAAGGCAATGATGGCTAAATCTCGTTCTTTGTTCTTGTTGAAGGAGGATAGCGCACGGTTAGAGAGCTTCTTAGTGTACTCCCTATCAATATACTGGAGGAATTCTTCTGTCTCATCTCCTAAAAAGAGCTTCTGCTTAATATTCTCTGCACGAGCAGCCAGAGTTTCCTTTTTCTTCTTGGTAGCAACTTTTTTCATCACATTTCGATAGAAGTAGGGCTCACCCTGCTCGTTTTCCACTTCCTCAGTCAAATACTTATAGAGACTAGACAAAGCAGAAAGTGTTCGGTTAATGGTTGTCTGCGAAACACCGTTTTGGGTGGTATGAGCATTGAGAAGCGGGCGCTCTCGCAGATACAGAATAAAAGCTTCCATGTCTTTCTTGCTCATATTTTCCAAGATCGAGAGAGGAATCTCAGCAATATGGGAAGCATCCGTGATACCAGATTCTAGCACCCAATTAAAAAAGCGATCATATTCTTTGAGATATTCGTATAAGGTTGTAAAACTATAAGGTACCGCCAGCTTAGACTGGTAATATTCCAGAATGTACCAGGGCATAGTGGCCTTAAGTCTATCAATTCTTTCTAATAACAGTTCACGTCTCATCATATTTCTCCGTTTTTTCTATAAAAGTAGTATAGCATATCTAGATATATTTTTCAAGAAAATTATAGTTTTTCGGAAAGATGTAAGAGGGCATATATAGTCCAACTTTATTACAAAAGGATAACCAAAAAAATTTTTTAAGCCAATTATACTCAATTATGTACTTTATTTAAGTGAACACTGGAATTTTTTACTACTCTCAATTCAGTTGAAAATGTACTTTATTTAAGTGAAAACTAAAAAATTTTCAAATGTACATTTTGACAATAAAAAAACACTCTAATATCAATTTAATGAAATTTAGAGTGTTTTTATTTATCTATATTTTTTCAAACTGTACAAAGTGTTCTTGCTTTCTTCTGTGGCCTTTGCAAATGGAACACGACCTTTTATTGCGTTTTTTGTATGCCATTCTTTCTTTTACTTGAATTTTGTAACGGTGATTAAGATTTTCTTGACATATCCACCATACAGGCAGAATACTCAACTCTGTAATTTCAGTTGGACTTACTATCAAGGAGTTATTTAGATAATCCCACTCATTCATTAGACTTTGTTGCGTTGTTGCTAAATCGTTAAATCCTTTTAATACTTTTTGATTTCTACAGTATGGACAAGAATTTTCTCTGTAAAATTTTTCTTTAATAATTTTCTGATATTCTCCAGTACATACAGGGCATTTCCACCATGCATTATATGTTGAATTTGCCCTTACTGAAGACATTTCTTGTTTATTTAATGATGACCATTCTTTAATTAACCAAGGATGTGTTGTTTCAAGATCATTATAACCTTTTGCAGTCTTCTTAAAAGAACAATATGGACAACATTGGTCGTTTTTGTGGCGATCAGAAATTTTTGCTTTAAAACTTCTGTGACATTTTCGACAAATCCAATTGGTTAAAGCATTTGAATCATAAAAGAAGGTATCAATATCACCATTCAGTTCTTTTACCCATTCATTGTTTAAGTACGGTTTAACATAGCTTAGTGTTTCATTTGGTTTAGGAATTTTTTTATTACAGTAAGGACATATAGAATTGAGACTATTAGAATTATTGTTTGTAAACACACCTAGAACAATCCCTAATCTCTCCTGAAATTCTAAATCACAACAATCACAAATCCAATTAAATATTTTATTCTCGGTTTCTGACGATTTCGTCACCTCATCAGGTTTTTCTACATTCTTGCTACTCCAAAGGTCACACAACTCAGGATAAGTATCTGCAATTGTATTATAACCTTTTAATGCTTGTTCATCATTACAATATGGACAGCTATCTATAACTTCTTTTCTTATTGGAATTGAACAAAGGTATTCACCTTGACAAACAGAACACTTCCACCAATATTTTTTTGTTTCAATGTGGCTCAATGCTAAATGAACAGGCAATCCATTTTTATCGCTCCATTCTTCCTGTAATTTTGGGAAATTATAGAGTATATCATTGTTAAAAACAAGTGTATCCCAATCACAATGATTAGGACAAGTTTGAAAATTACTATTCTCTAAGTCGGTTCTTGAAATCATTTCATTAGGACTGCAATGAAAATTGACATTGCAACAAGGACATATCCAATTTATACATTCAGAAGACTTATGCCAGTATTCAGAAATAGATTTATCATTACTTTTATCCCAAAATTTCTCTAAATAAGGATGAGTTTCTTGTAAAGTATTATACCCTTTTAACATCAACTTATCATCACAATAAGGGCAGCCTTCGAGATGCCTTTTAACAACACTACAGTCATATTGACCATAACACTTAAAACACTGCCATCTTACTAAGATGTCGGATAAGCTATCAATCATATTACTTTTTACAAGAGTTGGAATAAATTGCTTAAAAAGATTTCTATCTGTATGCAATAGGGGGTTGGCTTTCACTTTAATTACGGTATCAAATGTTGCTTTACAGTTATTACAATAGAAACCATCTCTTTTGATTCTTGAAATTAGCCGATCAATAGACAACTTAAAGATATGGTCACATTTGTCGCATTTCCAATTTCTAGGGATTGTAACATTGTCATTTAACTTCAAATCATTAAACTCTACATTGTTTTGCTCCCCTGGAAGATAAATTTTCCGAAGATTAGGGTATGCTTTAGTGTAAGGTACAAAATGTGTACTTTCATTACATCCAACATGAACAAGCTCTTGATTATGTTTATTGATTAATTTAGAAGTGTTTGCTACATCTTTCCAACCAACATGACAGGTAGGACATTTGAAGTGAAATAACCTCTTTGAAGAAAAAGATAAATTATCAATCTCTTCCTGAATGGTTTCTATATTTTCATAATGAAAGTTTATGTACCTTAGAAAGTTAGGAATCCTTGCAGATATAGAGTTTTCCCCTTTTATGAACACTTTTCCAAGCTCACATACTGGACAGATTTTTGAATGATTTTGAATATTCTTATAAGATTTTGATGTACTTGCTTTCCATTCATAAGAACAGGTAGGACATTTCCAGTTAATGTGTTTTTTACTGGTAATTGTTATTTTTTCTACATCTATTTTGATATTCTTGTCAAAGTCCCAATAGTTCAATAAGGCTGGAAAATCAGTGATTAAGTCTGACATTTTCTCCTCCTAATACTTAGTCTTATTATCCAGTAAGTCTTTTATTTCCAAAATCTTACTTTTGCTTGTTTGCTTTTCAGTATGAGTATGTTTTTCAAAAGATATTTTTGTGTCTGAAGTAATAACATTCTCACTAAGATACTTCTTAGTTACTAGTTGCTGATCAGATTTTAACAAGCCCTCTTCTTTTAACAATTCATTTGCAATATCAGGATACAAACTAGTTTTAAGAAGATTCCTTAACTTTTTGTTTTCCTCTAATAATTCTTTGTTTAACGCTGTCTGCTCCTTTATTTCAGCATTCTTTTCATTAAGTTGTGCTACCTCATTTTTCAACTCTGAAACTCTTGTTTTGAGCTTACTGGCTTCTTCCTTATATTCTATTGCTGCATCAACAACTCTTTTATAATAATTGTTAAGTTCCATCAATGCTGATTTGATTGCTTTAGGGGTTCTATTGGTTATTAAGAAACGTTCTACATCTAGAGTTTTATACGTTATAACTGTTTGATAAGTGTCGTCTTCAAATAGTTCCAATCTATCATTAAGGGTTTGTCTAAATTCTTTGTTTCTTCTAATCGTTGTGTCTGCAACCTGCGGAAATCCGTTGCTTCTAAGGTAATTTCCAAACTGTGGAATTTTGAATAGTCTAGGATTATTCGAACAATGTTCCAGTAAATAATGTTCAAATAATAATAGCAATTCTTGATTATCAATATATTTCTTTCTCGCCATTTGAGAACTCCTGTAAGGATAAATGTTTTTCAGTTAGATATTCTTGATAAGAATGACTAACTGTTTTAAGTTTTAATAACGCCTCACCAATATCTTCTATATTCCCCTTTCCTTGTCGAACTCTTTTTATAGCCTCATCTACAATTAAAGCTTCCTCGTCGATTGATTTCTTAAAGGATTTATCCATAGAGAAATAATCTTTTCCAGCTTTTCTGTAAAATGGACAACTAGTACAAGCACCAAGCTCTGCATGTGAGCTAATGACTTTAAGACAGTCTGAATAATCACCTTCCGCAAATCGAGGTGAATAACATCTGCCCTTATTATCAAGAGGAACATAGTTTTTATTAATGGTGTATTTATGTTGAGTTTTACTTATAGCGTAAGACGTTTGAGAGTTTGTTAATTTACGATAAAGCTGATAGCTCCTACATTCAATAAACTGACTCAGATTTGAAAAATAATGTGAAGATGTTGTGATACTATCATGTCCAGCTAAGAGCATTGCTGTTACTGGACTAGCTCCTTCTGCTATCAGATTGATCATTGCAATGTGTCTAGTATCTCCAATATGAATGAAATTAATCTCATGATCGTCTAATTGATTTGGGGAATTGATATGATGGACAAAATACCCATACTGTTGAGATACAATCTCATTAAAGAAATATTTTAAAATTGTATTTAAGTTACTGTACGTCAAGAAACGGTTTTTAGTACTAGCAATACGTTTCCATTTCCGATAATGAGAGTCTGTCACAAATAGGGTATCTAACTGTGTAGATGATAAGTCTTTGGTTAGCTCTAAATAATTTAAAATCTCACTCGCAAGCTTAAATGGTACTTCGTAAGTTGTTAAATAATAATCCTCTGAAATTTTATGGGATACTCCCTTGTCTTTTCCTTTTAAGTTATTTCGTCTGAGAGTTAAGTAATATTTTCCGTCTTTTTCTGTGAGACAATTTCTCTGAGTGAGCAAAAACTCCCTTGGTCTAAGTGGTACTACTGCTGTTATTTGCCACCATAAGTAAAGAGGGTAGTAAAACAATCTTTCCTCATCTGATAATGATTTAACCCAATAGTCGTTTAAAATATCATTAAATAAAAAATAGGATTGAAATTGGGCTAACTTTCGCTGTTTTTTAGTGTTCAGTTGATAACTAACATTTAAAAGTTCATCTAGTTGCTCAATCAGTTGGGTTAATTCGTTACTCTCTAAACATGGTAGTGTAGAAAGAAAATCTATACATACTGAGGGGTTGGAAATCTTCATATTTGCTAATGAGAAGACTTCGTTCACTTTTAGTTCTTTGACTAATTTCTTTATATCTCTTAAAAAGGCTTGGAGAGTGATTAAAACATGATGTTCCATAGATAGCACTATAAAACTCTTTAAGTAGGTAACAAAATCATCAAAAGATAATTGAAATACTTGTTCATAAAACCTTTTATATTGGAATTTATTCAAGTTAAAAATGAAGCTAACGTTAGAATATTCATTAGTCGTTTCCCATTTATTTTCTTCAAAATTGGTGGTTAGAATAATCCCTTTTTCAACATAGTCTTGAAAACATTCTTTTGCGCTCTCAATCATATTGTCATCAAACAGGATAATTTCATTTACTTTACGAAATAATTTTGATTGATTATTCAACTGACTAACTCCTTAATAATATCCTCATAATCAGACAATACAGCTTCGCCATACTGTTCTGATAAAGCTTGCAACATTTCTGTAAGACATGGTTTAATCTGCTTCTCAAGAATGGCTCGAACCTTTCCTCGTTCAAGTTCATTCTTTAATTTTTGATATTGTTTATTGAGTCGATTAAACTCACCAATTAACAAAAGCAAGGTAGATTTTGTTTGTAATTCATACTGACAGCCGACGCAATGCTGACGGTCATCATAGGAACATAGTTTCCCTAGTGCAGATAAAAGACACATACTCTCTCCTTGCTTAGAAAAAGCTTCTCCGTTACCAATTCGATGACAGATCGTCAGTAATTGTTCAGGATCAACATTATTTTCAACTAGAGTTTTTAATGCTTGTTGCGAACGTGAATCAGCCCTAATACTCAATTCCAACGTTTTTTCAATTTCAATTGGCGTTAAATCTAAACTTTTAATCATTTGAGTTTGTTGGCTTGGACTTAATTTTTTATACTTTCCTCTAGTTACAATGGTCAAGAGCATAGACGGAATCATGGATAATACGCCTCGTTCAAATAGCTCTTTTGCAACCATTTCAGGTTTTAGTTGTCCGAGTTGGGCATCTTTTAGATACGTTGTTGTAGTTTGTGCAAATTCATTAAAATCCCCTTTATGGCTACGAGCTAATGCTGCTAGAAAATAACCTTTAATATTCAGTTCTGACTTTTCTTCAAGAACATCATCTGCTAACATTGCGACAGATTGTAAGTAGGACTTGTTTGCAGAACGACTACTAAAGTTACGCTCTAAAAATAAATTTCCGATTTCCTCCCCCATATAACTAGTAATCTTTTCATAAGTTTTAATTTGTCTGATCAATGGATTTTCTGCATTGTATGGTATTTGAAGTTGGAAATGTGCCTCACAGATAGCCAATAACGTTCCAATAAGAACCTGACAACTTTCTGGGACATGAAACTTTAACTGAGCAACATTAGAAGCGTTTTTGGTTTTATTAGGTGTTAAGTTTAAATAAGTCAATCTTGTTGTAATACTTAGTAAAGTCCTTCTAGCTTCACTACTACTCCAAGTTCCATCTACTACTGCTTCTAAAACTTCTAATGGTTCTCTTGTTAATTTAGGATGTCCTAATCTTTCTAAGTCTGTTGATCTTAGTGCGCAAATAAAATGTAACCCTAGATACAACCATGTATCTGCATAGTTTTTTGAATTTGCTGCTTTACACAACATATCATTTTTTATGATGTAGTTTTCGTTGAATAGGTAGTACATTAATCCAAGGTATTCATCTAATTCATACGCTCCATTTGCACTCTCAATCGTGTAACGCTTTGTCATTTCAAAACTTACTCGATAACGAGTAACGCCTTTATTGAGTAGCCATTTAATAAATTGAATGAGGATATTGCCTTGTGACTTCGTAAGAACTTCTGTTGCTACTTCTACTAAGGTCTCTACTTCAGCATCACTATATAGAAACAAATCTTTTGTTAAGTAGTATGCTAAAAAATCAAGTAGATAGAAACGATTTGTTTCACTCAGCTTTTCTTCTTCAGCAAATTGTACGAATAACTCACTTGTAGAAGGAAATTTTTTTGAAAAGATTCCTTCCATACTCTTAATTCCAGGAGGTGTTGTTAGATAGTCTTTGATGTGATTTTTAAGAACTTCAGCATCTTTTTCAGAAATAGTATAATCATCAAGATTTATAGACACACCAAACCATTCATTGTCTAGTAAGAATCCACTGACTTTCTCACGGTGTTTTATTGTAGCAGCACCTAACTCGACTAATATTCTTTCAAGATAATTTTTTAAATCTACTACCAATAGCTACTCCTTTTAATCTTCTCCAAACAATTTTTCTGCTTGCCAGTTCATATATTCAAAAACACCATTATTAACCTGACCATATTGTTTTGCAATTTCTCCTTTATTTTGTAAATAAACCCAAGCACTTTCTGGTGAATTGTCCCCTCTAGCAGACATCAGTTCACTAACTTCATTAACACCTGACAAAACCAATTGTGTGGTGTACCAGTGCCTAAAGATATGGGGTGAAATATTATTTTCTTGCAAGAGTTGACCAAAAAAGACAACCTCTGGGTCATCAGATTTAAGAAATATTGGAATCATTTCTTCGCGAATAATCTTACGAAATCGTTGATAGTACACATCGTATGACAATGCTTTCCCTTGCTTGTTAAGGCTTAATGGACCATAATCTCTCTCATACCTTTTACCTTCTAGGTAGCTCATATAGTCATTGTAGGTGTCTAAAAAGACCTCTAAGAAGATATAAGGTACAGCTTGAAGTCTTTCCTTTTTAATTCGTCCAGTTGGCTTTAAATCGCTTCTAAGGGGCATTTCTTTTCGCAGATCAATCTCAATTTTAAATACTTGATTATCACTTTGGTGAAATATGATACCTGCCCCCAAAGGGCTATCTTCACGCCTTACATTACAAGCTTCTGATGGTCTTAAACCAACAAATGCTCCCAAAGCAACAACCATAAGTAAATCCTTGTGATATTGAGCAATGTGAGCAAAAAGCATTTCAAAGGCGCTGTTTGGCATATCCCTAAAAATTGACTTCTGTGTGTTGCTTCCATCAACAAATACCTCAAAATTCAACTCATTTCTTTTGATGACTCTGCCTCGTCTATTGGTAAACGTATTGATAGAATAAAGGTCTTTTGGCTTCAATTTAACCTTTCCTTTTCGTTCATTCAAGTATAGAGTTAAAAAATCAAGAACTGCATTTACACATTTTTCGACTGTACTTTTCTTTCTATTTTTTCTATCTTCTGGAAGTTGTCCTAAACCATAAAGCATAAAAAACTCCTTGACCATTTCTAAAGTTAGTTGATCAAGATTGTTAACCCCAACTGTTCCGTATATAAAATTCAAAAACTTAACAACGTATGAAAATCGTTTGTTTCCATCGTCTGAAATAGATTTAATCTTTGTGGCAGATTTTACATATCTATGAAAATCAGTGAATTGTAATGTACCATCATCATGTTTGAGTGCAATCAATTGCTTTGTAACGATATTATTATCGCCTAGAATTAGCGAATGTTTATATACAACAAATCTCATGTTATCTCCTTGTTTATTATGACTGAAGGTTCTGACTGTGTTTTATGATGTCAATACACAAAAAAACGATCAAATCAGTACCATTTTCCTTTGTGCTCTAAACTGCATAAAGGGAATATCGATGAGTACTTTCATTGATCGTTATTATTATTTAAATTAATTCAATAATAAAAGTAACTTCATCTAAGTAATAAGAGCAATTAATTAGCTCAGCAACAACGATAACCACAGCAACTCCTTCTAAACAATGAAAGGAATATCCACCGTGGCTATCTATTTACTTTTTTTCTTTTACTTTGGTAAGTTACTTTTGTTATTTTTACTTTTTCTGTATTATATCATATTTTGATTGAATTGTCATCTGAGACAGTGATTTTAAAAAAACTGGAAATTTTTTCAATTGTTTATTTTGACAAAAAAATACTTTAATATCAATTTAATGATTTTATAGCATTTTTAGCTTATTTGATTTTAAAGTTGTCGTCTATTCCTCAGGATTACTTGAAGAAGTGGAAGTAACTAATAATGTCAAGTTCTTTATTGGAAAATGAAAAAAGCCTTAAAATCAAGGCTTTTCTATACTTTCACAAATAATCCTAATAAATTTCCATTCAACTTCTTCTAAGCATCTTTTCTAAAAAATAAATTGACAATCTCATCTTCTGAAAAGCCTAGCTCACCAAGTTTTTCAAACAAAATTTTAACTAGCTTGTTAGATTCTTGATATCTTATCTCTTTTATTTCTTGCTCGCTTGCTATGACAAAATATCCTAATGTTCCACAGCTAGTAACCAAATTCTGTTCTTCGAGAACTTTCATTGCTTTTTGGACAGTTGCCGGATTACACTTCTCGTTTTCTGCTAATCTCCTTATTGAAGGAATTTGTTGTTCAGGTGCATAATCACCTCTTAAAATCTTCGTTCTTAATTTTGATGCAATTTGTAAATATAGATGGTGTTTCATTTAATCTTTTTATTATCACTTTCCCTAACAAACTTCCAATATGCAGAATAAGGGATGACTGTAGCTAGTAGAAGATAGTATTTATTTGCAAACATATCTGCTACTCCTTTTGCATTGAAATGAATAGGAACTTTCTCAGGGAGAAACCCACAAATAATGACTATGATGACCATCATTCCCAACAAAACCAAAATATCTTTTAACAGTCTATTTTTCATCTTATTTTCCTCCTTTAACTAGATAAAATTTAACTTGGTCATTTTTATATAAACTCTAAACGAAATAGCCAGTAAAATTACTGATACTGCTTGCAAAACAAATATAATTGGAAGATTAAAAAACCAATTAAGCAAAATAGGCGTAATAAGCGTAATCATACTAATAATTCCAGTTACAATAACAGGAAGACTTTGTTTGACAACTATCATCTCACTGTCCCAATCATAGTTTGGATATTTTTTATTTAATGAAATTCCGATTACCATTATAAAAAGGGAGTAACATATAGGAACAATAACTAGATTCATAACTTGAATAGGACTCATATCAAGTTTCAGCATAAATACAGATACAGAAATCATATATCCAATCAAATGAAGTGTAAGGTTGACAGCTATCTTAGCATTTAAAATCGTTTTCACTTCAACTGGAGAACTTTTCAAAATCCAAATATTTTTACCTTCTAAAGATATAGATGAAGCTGCTGGACAACTGAGTGAAAGCATAGATGCAATAAAGACGGGAGCTAAGTTTGAAAGATACTCATTTATATTTTCAATTCCTGCTGAATTTCCTATTTGACCGACAGAATTAAACAGGAAACATATACTAAAGACACATAAAAGAATCACTCCAAGCCCAGCATTCAAGACTGCCATATAAGAACTTAAAAATCGTCCAAGCTCTTTTTGATACAAGGAAAAAAATACCGATTTTCTTTCATAAGATACTTTGTCATTAGCATAACTTGATTTTGTATTGGCAAGTGTATTAAGTAGTCCATACTTCAACGAAGCAATTTTGACAAATAGATAAAAGACGACTATTGAAAGAACTATATAAAATCCCATCCCATAGTACATTGGAAAATTGTAGTATGACATAAATAGTCTAGAAATTGGATACAGTCCAGTAATTTGCTTAGCCAGAGTAACCCCAATACTACTTTCATCACCTGATTGCAAAGCTGATAATGCAAAATATCCAATTATACCTAGCATCGCAAATGAAAAAATAAGAGAGATAACATTTTTTCTTTTAAAAAAAGATGAAGCGACAACAATAACGAGTCCCATGCATGCCGCTATACACATGGGGATCAAAGGGGCAAAAATTATAGAAGTAAAATACAATATAATCTGTAGGAGGTTTAAACTTCCGTTCAAGCCCCATATAATTCCACCCGGAAGCATAAACATCAAGCCTATTAAAAAATTTAATAAGTACATAAACATGAACTTGCTGGTGATAATATACGAACTTTTAACAGGTAAGGATTGGAGAATTTCCATATCTCGACTGCCAAATAAAATGCCATTCGAATAAAATACTGTCAAAAATAATATTGAAAAACTTGAGACAGATACCATATATGCTGGAATCAAGTTCTGCTGTCCGACGTGTACCAATGTTTTCGCTGTTATTATATTATAAACAAAGCAAAATAAGGAAAGAGTTATTATGCCAAAACTCGCAATAGCCATTGAACTTTGTTTTTTATTTCGTGAATCTCTAATCTCGTTAATAGGAAAGAAATTAATCAATTGCGCTTTAAGCAGTATCCAAATGTTACTCATTGTTCTGCACCTCCATGAAAAATGCCTCCAATGATTCATCACCTTTGACGTCTCCTGTATTGCCACTTGCAATTAACTTTCCATTTTTGATAATGGCAATCTTATTACATAATTTTTCCGCAACATCCAATACATGGGTTGAAAAGAAAATAGCACCTCCATCTGAAACACACTCATGCATAATTTTCTTTAGTAGGAAAGTTGCTTTGGGATCTAGCCCAACAAAAGGTTCATCTAAAATCAACAGTTTGGGAGAATGTACAAGTGCAGAAATAATGGCTGTTCGTTGCTTCATTCCATGTGAATATGAAGAAATAATCCCCGAAAGATGATCAGTCATATCAAATAAATCACCGTATTTTTGTATTCTCTCCTTGCGTATTTTTGTAGGAATTTCAAACAAGTCAGCAATAAAATTAATATATTGAATTCCTGTCATATGTTCATACAAATCTGGATTATCTGGGATATACGCCATCATTTTTTTACAAATAACAGGTTCTTCTTTAATAGAATGACCGTTGATAATTATACTTCCGTCTTCAAAATCATGGATACCGACAACTGCCTTTATCGTTGTCGTTTTGCCTGCACCATTTGCTCCAATAAAACCATAAATATCTCCAGGCTGTACTGAAATAGATAGGTTATCCACAACCTTCTTGTCCCCATAACTTTTACTAAAATTCTTTATCTCTAACATATTTTCACCTCTATTGACAATTTGTCAGTCATATTTTGAAATAATACCGATAGCTTGTTTTGATTTAGCTATCGGTACATAGTTCTCTTTACAAACATTCTATCTTTTTTTAATTGCTAAAGAGTCCTTTTGTATTTAGATTTTGTTCCAGCATTATCTTAAATGCATTCAAGTAATCTTTGGCAGTTTCTTTCTTTGAAGTTTTTATACCTATGTTATTTGAAACAAAAACATAGGCTGTCATCAGAAATTCTGCTGTTTCTGATGGATATTTTACAGAAAATACTTTTTCTGAGATGCCTTGATTTATTATCCTCTCAAAATATATAGTCAGTTTTTCAATGAGCTTATGAGATAACTTATCTAACATATAACGATTTTCTTCAAGATCAACCGTCTTTTGTAACTCAGTTCCTTCCGCTGAAACGTTATCTGTAGAGATTATTGTGGCATCTATAAAGGCTCTTATTTTTTCAATAGCAGTTTTGTCATCATCATAGACAATCACGTGAATATCACTCAATAATTTCTCTGAATAACGTTCCACGAGACAATACAGAATATCTTCTTTATTCTTAAAGTGATAGTATAGCAAACCTCGTGATATATTTACCTTATCGACTATATCCTGAGTTGTTGTGTTCGCATATCCTTTCTCCATAAAGAGGAGCATAGCAGCGTCCATAATCTCAGCCCGTCGAATTTCCGGATCTTTTACATCTCGCATTTTATTCCTCCTGCTTATAAATTATACTACTCTACTGACAAATTGTCAATTATAAAATTACCTTTTTGAGGATACCAAAAAAACCTTGACACTAAGGCTTTTTCGTTAACATTTTTTCTAAGCTCGTACAAGCAGTGATGCTGCCTCAACATGTGCTGAGAGCTTTCTTCTATACTAATAGACGAAAGGGTGTGAAAATGATTTTTAAATGATACTGTGGAACGGAACAGTAGCCCTAGTATTGACTACTGTCGTTTCTATTCATATTGGCTATTCTAGGACTGAGATGAAAAAATCTATAAATGCTCAGAATAAAATTGAACCCGCAAATCTCCCCAAAACAATGGTGAGTCATGTACTTGTATTATTCCGAAAAAATACACCTCTGGTGCAGTGAGACAAATTGGTGTATCTTATAGTGGCTTCGTAGATGAAAGCTATACTCTACTATCACTCTTTGATGATGTAGAACAAATTGAAAAAGATAATAGACTTCAGACAGCTATTGATGTTGTCAGAGAACAGTTTGGTTTTTTAGCCATACAAAAAGGAACCGTCCTAACTGAAGGTTCCAGAAATATTGAACGCAGTAAACTTATCGGTGGTCATTCCGCGGGTGGATTGGAGGGATTAAAATGAAACAAGAAAAAAATACAGTACAATTTTCAGAAATCCGTAGCAAAGGATGTAATGATATTGAAATGCTTGAAAGATTTTTACATGGAATCGTTGAAACAGCAACTTCAAAACTTCGTCAGAGAAAACTCAAAACAACTGAAATATCGATACGACTAGTACATGCTAAATCTGAAAACCGATTACCATTGGAATTTACATTTAGCATTAAGCCAACAAGCTCATCTGTGATAATCTATACTGAGGTAATCAATCGCTTTAAAGAATGTTACACAGGTGGGGGAATTCAAGGTTTTACGATTCAATTTGATAAAAATACCCTTGCCTCTGCATAGAAAGGATTTGATATGATTGACCGTTCATATTTACCATTTCAATCAGCAAGAGAGTACCAGGATACAAAGATGCAAAAATGGATGGGCTTTTTCCTATCTGAACATGCATCAGCACTCTCTGATGATACAAACAAAGTAACGTACATGTCTGACTTATCACTAGAGAAGAAATTATTACTCCTCAGTCAAGTATACGCCGGGCAGCTACGCACACGCATTCAAGTGATTGAAAAAAACAAGCGTGTTTCCTACACTGGAACAATACCAAGTCTGACCAAAGATTTCATTTTGATAAAAACTACAACAGGTCACATCAATTTGAAATTAAAAGACATTATTAGTATTGAACTTGTCGAGGAGGTGCTCTATGAATCAGCTTGAGTTTCAGCGTAATCACCTACAAATGGACTATTATAGCGAGAGCTACCAAGATTTTGAACGTGACTTCTACCGCTACTCTAACATGAATATTCCATTGACCTTCCTAACTGATGATATCCTAAAAACAATGGCGACTTCACGTAAGAATTACTTTGTCCTCAATAAGGAAAAGTCCAGAGATAACCGCGATCACTTCTTCATATTTGAAGTAAGTACCGTAGATGAGAATCCGCTAATCTATCATTATACATATAAGAAAACTACAATATATTTAGCAGAAAAATAGGAGCAGTTCAATTGACTGTTCCTATTTTTAATATTCATAAAATCTAAAGTCTTTATACTCTTTAACAATGGAGTCGCCAACCAGAACAGACTATACTGACCAGCGACTACCTTAAATTTAATGTTTCAGATTTATTTTCTTATCTCTAATTTCATAAACTACATCTGCTACATTTTCGAGTAATCGTTTATCGTGGGTGATAAACACGATAGTTCCGGTGTACTCCTTCATTAGTATTTCCAAAGCCTCTAAACTTGGTATGTCAAGGAAGTTACTGGGTTCATCCATTATTAGGATGTTATATCTACCCATGAGCATTTTAGCAAGCAACAATTTTATAATTTCTCCACCGCTTAAAACAGATAAACTTTTTCCAATATCGTTCTGTTTGAACCCCATAGATGCTAGCACTGAACGAATTTCTGATATATTGTAGTCACAATCCTTCTGCATAAACTCCATAACATTCTGATTACTGTTGTACTTGTAACCATTCTGTGCAAAGTAACCTATTTTTGCCTTAGGCGAAATAGAAATTCCTTCTTCATGGTTTAAGATCATTTGGATTAAAGTTGTTTTTCCGATTCCATTACCACCAGTTAACGCCACTTTTGCTCCTAACGGAATTTGAAAAGATGCATTTTCAAACAGAGCCTTATCCCCAAATACTTTATTAATTTCTGCACCGACTATAGGGTATGGATTATGGAGCTCCAATGCTTTACTTTGCCTGAAACGAATTCTGCGAATGCCTTCCGGAGCTTCTACTTTTCCTAAGGCCGCAATCCTGTGCTCTAGGGTTTTAGCAGCATTATACATCTTTTTTTCCTTACTTCCTATTGATTTTTGATGAGCTAAACGCCCTCCGTCTTCAGTACTTTTTTTCTTTGAAGAACCTTTTGCCTTCTGTTCTATTTTACGAGCCTGTTTTCGCTTTTCCTCCGCAGCCCTTTCCAATCGGGCACGTTCCGCAATAAATTGTTCGTATTCTGCAGCTTGGCTCTTACGTTCTTCCTCTTTCTGACGAAGATAATCAGAATAGTTTCCCCAATACTCAGTGATTTTGCCATCTTTCAGTTCCCATATTTTATCTACTATTTCATCAAGAAAATAGCGGTCATGGCTAATAACTAACAGTGCACCTGTAAAATATTTTAGCTGTCCTATTAGAAAATCAATTCCTTCACGGTCTAAATGGCTCGTAGGTTCATCCGCTAAAATACCATGAACCTGTGCCGATAAGGCCTGTGCTATTTTAAGCCTTGTTTCTTCACCACCGCTCATAGTCTGTATATTTAATTGCTCAACACCTAGCTTGCCTACAAGTGCAAAATCTTTTTCCTCCTGCAGAGTTACTTCGTCCAACTGGGGAATATAGGCAAGTTCACCCAGACGATTCATTTTACATCCTGGGGGAGTTAATTCTCCTAAAAGTACCCTGAGTAAAGTGCTTTTTCCAGCACCATTTGCTCCTACTAAACCAATACGGTCATAATCATATACTTCTAATTCATTTATATCTAAAACATCGCGTCCTTTGAATTCCACACGAATGTCTTTTGCTTTTAATATTAATTCCATAACATTTCCTCCTGTCTATAATCGCATGCTTTCATTTGCTTGTATGCAGGGAAAACCCTGCGATTTTAGCAGGAAGAGTTACATGAAAATAAGATACATAAATATTCCTCCAATATTGTTTATTTTAAATCTAATTTTCTAACCTCAGTTATCATTTGGCAAACTATAGCAATGCCAATAATTAAAATACCTGATAGTAAAAACCAATGATTTACACCGATTTTATCAGCAAAGAATCCAGAAAGAATTAACCCAATTGGCATAGCAAGTGACATGATACTTCCGATCAAAGAAAATACACGTCCTAAATATTCAGGCTTAATTTTCTCCTGAAAAAGAGCTGTTTGCACACCGCTATAAAATGGCACCGAAAGCCCCATTATTGCACAGCAAACTACGAATATTACAAATCCATTTGGAGGAAGTATTCCCGAAACGGCTAAACTGGTCCCCATTATAAAAAATGAACTTGTTATTAGTAATACATGCTTTTCGAAGCCCCCTAATCTTCCTAATAATAAGCCTCCTGCTAGCATCCCAAATGCAAAGGAAATTTCCGTAATAGAAATATGCACAGGCGTTCCATTAAAGTGTTCCATGCTTATTAAAGGAAATAGTGCATTGATTGGCATATAAACAAAAGTATATAGTGTTCCTAAGAGTAATAAGGCAAACAATCCTTTGTTTTGTCTCAGAACCACAACTCCTTCTTTCATCTCCCTTATGAAATTTGGTTCTAAACTTTGCACTTGATTACCCAGCTTAGGTATACGTACAATTGCTACCGTAATAGATGCAATCACAGCACCCAATACGTCGATGGCAATAATAGCATTTAAATCCCAAACGGAGTATAAGAGTGCTGCAACTGCCGGACTAACAATATAGCTTATAGACTGCAAAGACTGACTATAGCCTGCGCATTTCGTTAGCTGTTCTTCTGGTACTAAAAGTGGTGTAACCGCATTGAGTGCTGGGGTATGAAAAGCTGTTCCAATGCTACGGATAAACAATACTATCATAATCATCCAGACAGGTAGCTCCATACAGAATGCAACAATAGCAAGCACTGCACCAGCTGCTGCGATAATTAAATCGGCACCAATCATTATCTTCTTCCTATCATGACGATCCACTAGCACACCAATGGCAGGTCCCAAAATCGCATAGGGTAAAAAACCTACTAATGAAGCCATAGACAAGACCATCGCAGATCCTGTTTTTTCTGTAAGGTAAAAAATAATCGCCATTTGCAGGATGGCACTAGTGATTAATGATACTGCTTGCCCTGCCCATATTGCATAAAATTTTCGTTTCCAATTGTTGTATTTTTCCATTTATATTATCTCCTGCATATTATTTTGCTTGAATTTCTATTTTGAATAGCATTCTAGGCAATAAAAAATGCAGGCCAAACCCCACAATGTGGCTTTTGGTCTGCATACATACAATTTGGAAACATTCATATTAAAGACATAGTTAAATAAAGGTATAGTTAAATAACCAATATCCTCACCGTAACTAATGAATGCTCAATATCGTATAAATAAGCACAACAAAAAAGCCTATCATCGGGTATAGATTCTGCTTTTTTTATTGCCAGCTTATCTTAAACGCATTGAGGCTGTCATAGTTTCGGTTCCTCCTACATCTTTGTTTATATCAATTTATAGTATAACACAACAAGATGATATGTTCAATATAAAAGTTATGGAATGAGACTCATACTTCCAATTCGATGCCAGATTTAAAGGATATGACGAAGTTTTCTTCATAGACTGTAACGCTCTGGATTATCTTCCTTAGTAGCAAGCGATTAGCTTTCACAAAATCTTCTGTTTGTAGTTTTAAAAATTCATCAGGATTTTCTAACTCAACCTCAAAATATTTCATTTTACATTCCCTCATTTCATTTATTGATAAATTGAGTTTGCAAAAAAGAGTGGACAATTTTTGTCTACTCTTAACCTTTAAAATAGTTTTTTTTAATCGATTTGAAGTTGCCTAAATTATTACTTATTCGGTAAAATGAAGTATTGCTTTCAACAGATTTCCTTCAACTACACTTCACTTGATTCAAACAAGGTGGGTACATTTCTATTCCCACAAACTCCTTGTCAATGGAAACAAACACGTACCCACAGGGTAAATGGAAATAGAAACTGATAATTTCTAGCTATCACTTCTACTCATTCCAAAAATTTTCTCACTCTGATACTTACCCACCATAAAGCAAAAAGCCTTGCAATCAAGGCTTTCATTATCCCTTTCGTTCAAAGGTTTCTAAGCTTTTACGAGCAGAGCGACACACTCAGCGGTTCGCTATCTCCGTTCTGTCTGCGTGCTAGCACTTGTCAATCACGGACAGCTATCGCATGGGCGGAAGTAAATGCTAATCTTCGTCGTTTTACTCCTTGACTAGCAAACTTACCGCCTCAACATGGGTTTTAGAGGACTAAATGGAGTCTGAATTGCCTGATAGAGATGTAGTATTGATTAAGCAATCAACAAATAATGTACAAAACAAAAATAAAGTACACTGCTTAATGAGTGTACTTTATCCTTCTAATTCAGTTTTATCAATGGTTTAACTCTAGTTAAGTCGATTAGTTAAATGAATTTAGACTATTGCTTTTTATAACGACTATAAATTGTATGCTCAATGCTATAATTTATCTTCCAAATCTACTTCTTCATAATTTATCGGAATTAAAGCAACTTCACTGCTTAGAGTAGATTGTTTTTCATTTTCACTTATTTGAATGGCATTTTTGAGTGAAAAAATAACTTCTCTTACAAGATTTAATAAATCTAATGCAAACTCTTGAAGTTCAGATTCAGTTAGATACAGTCTGGTTTCATTATTATCTTCATTATCTTCACTTCCATTAAAAATATTCAATGTTATATTAGTAAATCTATGCTCTAAATAATTTCTAATAATTTTCAATCGCTTTGAGTTTGGATTAGCTGTTAAAGAATTATCACCATTATCAAAATCTTTCTCTATCCAAAATATAGATGACAGACCAATATTCTTATCCAACATTTTATTTAAATCACTATTTGATCTCCAAATTGAATGGAAATTTACTTTTCGAGTTTCAATTTTTAAAGAATAATATTCATTTATAAACATAGCTACTTTATCTAATAATGAATATAGTGTTTTAAAAGATGCTTTTAATCCTTCAACTCGGATAGAGTATTGTACGTAGTCTAGACAATCAATAAGATCAACATTCTCGTCAGCATAATGAACCGAATCACTCTCAATGCTATTAAAACAGAGATAACGGGCATAAACATATTCTTGCTTAATTTGATTAAACATAGAAATATATTTGTTTAAATCTTTATCCGATTGAAATAATAAACTTGGTAGTAAAAGATTATCATCATATCTATTTATATCGTCAGCTTGTAAGTCATTAAGTGGATTAAGATACAGCCCGTTGTTCCAACACCATTCACGATACTTTTGTGAATTAGGATTATAATCGATTGTTTTACAAGAACATTCATCTATATCTTTATAATCAAGATATTGTTCGTAAAGTTCAATAAATCGCTTTTCTGCATAATCAACTCTGTTTGGATCTGAAACAGTTATGCTTGTTTCTATTAAATTTTTAATTTTTTTAATAAAGTGGAGGTGTTCGTTATCATTCAAAAAATTACGATAATGATCTAGACAAATAGCTAAGTTACCACTAGCCATTGTGAATCTTGGATTGATTTGTATACATTTACAATACATCTTAATAGCTAACTGCTTTCTACCACAAGCATCTAATAAATTTGCGTAATTAGTGTAAAGTGAACATAATAATGGGAAAACAAACCTACTGTTCTCAGAATTTATATCAACTTTATTTGAAATTTCTATAGCTTTTCTAAAGTAATAAATTTGTTGAACTGTAAAATCGGTATCTATGTTGAAAACTAAGTTATCACTTAGTTCAAATATATCAGCGTATGCTGTCCCAATAGAATAAAATAATTGAATTTTGGAAATATCATCAATAGTGTTTTCCATATTTTTTCCAAATTCTATTAGTCTATGGATTTCCTTTATATTTTTATGTTTAAAAGCATTATCGAAATCCATTGACAATTTAAGTACACTATGATTAATTGGATTATTTGTTAACATCTTCACCCCAAACTAAATATTTCGATTTTAAATTTGATTTTCCTTTATTTTCCTGTTCTTCAACTAACATATCAGATAAAAACTCTTTTATCATGTCCCAATTAAAATTCTCTTTAAATCCTCTACTACCATCAGAAGGAACATTTAATGAAAATGTTGCAAATACGGTTTCACAAGTTCTTCTTGGAAATTTTGCTAAGTAAGAATCAAAAAATGAATTTGAATACCTATAATGATGGCTATGAATAAAGTCTTTCCATGTATTTAGCATAGTCTCTTCGTCTATAATATCTATTACGGAAACTTCTTCAAGTGGTCGGTCTTCAATATTTCCCCATGCTTTTTTCATTAAATTAACAGCATCTACATCGCTCTTAGGAGCACTGTATCCAAAAATAGTTAACATATATGAATGATCGACAAAGTAATCTAATGCTTTCCAACACCAATTTATGTATCCATCGGAAGAATAGTCTTTGTTTTTTACGGGATACAATAATTTTGTTGGATTTAAATTTTTATAACATGTTGGGCAATAGTAATCTACTGTTCCAAACTCAGTATGTTCTTCACAAAAACCGACAGCTACATTCCCATGTAAACAAAGAATTTGTGGCAGGTTCAGAGTAATTTTTGAACAGCGAACATAAGCTTGTATAAGTAAAGGGTCCCAATTAAACGTAGCTATGCAATCTTTATTAGTTAAACTTAATATTAAAAGATCATAAATTGTTGGTTCATCAGGTAACTCCAACGAAGCAAAATAATCATAGAGTCTTTCTTCTAGCTTCCTAACTATTTCAGAGCACTCTTCTCTCTCAAATAATTCTGAATAGATATCTTCCAAATTTTCGCTCTTTGTCTGTAATTCAACACCGGCAAGAATTTCTTCTAAATTAAGTTTTTTTAGCAATCCATTCATAACTGAAGAGCTTTTCCCATTTTTATCACCATCTGGAATTGCTGCAATAGTAGCACCAGCGCCTAGAATAACTGTATGCGATCTCATCTCATTTCTCCTGAAAGTCTTTTGACACTATTATACCACTGTATCTACTTTATCTATGCTTCAAATACTATTATTATAGCCATAAATATTTTAAATAAAATGCACAATTGAACCGTCACTCCTTCTACTGTTACTTGAGTAAAAAATGTACAAATCAATTTCTTAGATTTGATTATATGATGCACTATAAAACATACAAAATACCACTCTAGAATAATGTACAAAACAAAAATAAAGTACACTTTTTAAAGAATGTACTTTATGCTTCTAATTCAGTTGTATCAATGGTTTAACTCATGTTAAGTCAATTGTACATAAACTTTTAGTTTTAAAAACAGATAATAAAAACAAGGCAGAATTGAGAAACTACATTCTGCCTTGTTTTAGCAAAACTTATTCTTCTAATTCGATTTTTTGAAAATAATCCAGTTGCCATTTTTGTGTTGCCTGAGCTGTTTTATTTAATTTTGTACACCAGGGTGGATAAAATCGCATAGCCATCTTTCCCTTACAACTCTTTGTAGAGAGAATTTTTTTACTGATAGCCACCTCTTTGGGAATGATAAATAAACCGCAATGATGATCGTCGATGACGACAATAACCAGTTCATCCCCCAAGTCTTCATCTGTATAAGGAATATTCTTGTTGTCTTGGTCTTTTTTCCAAAAGACTGTAAAGTAGCCTTCTTTTTTGGATGTTTTCTTTGCCAAACGGCATCTTTTATATGCTTGATCATCCTTTGGTATAATCAATATGCTTTCATAGTCTTCATTCCATTTTTCATTTATCAGATCAAATTCACCATAATACCTATGAAGAATATCCGTCATTTTCATTGTTTCTTGTCTTTCTTAATCTAAATTTTTTCCTCACAGATAATTCTTGAGCATTACTTGCAAATTTTTTACCTAATTAAAATTATGTAAAAAATCACAAAAATAAAAACTCTCTAATCAAATCAATTACCTGTTCATTTTGTGGTAGAGATGAGTGATGGGCATCCTTGCCTACGATGACTACTTCTCTGTGTGAAGCAATCTTTCCTTTATAAATCAAGCTCCCAGCCTCTACACTGCTTTTATGGACAATTCCGTCACCGTCTCGGAAAAAGATTCCCATAATTGACAAATGTTGCAACTTCTTAGGTAGATTTTCTTGGTGAGATATGAAGTCATCTAGCATCGCAACTCGATGATTGATGTTTTTCTTATTCAGATTATAAGGACTACCAATAGTCAGGAGCTTTTCCATCTCTAGCTCAGAGTGGTTTGCAAGGTATTGCTGCAGGAATACTGTATAAATTAGACCACCGTTAGAATGCCCCAGCGCTTTAAAGCTGTTAAAAGAATACTTCTCTCTTAAAACTGTTAAAGCAGTGTCAAACATTGCCGCCTGCTGCTTGATATTTTCATAACCGTCACGATTATTTTGAAATCCAACTACAAAAATAGGATTTCTGTCCTTGCGCTTCAAATGCCCTCGGTAAGTCATGTGTCCATCATTCCAGACTTTGATACGGACAAGGCTATGATGTGGATGCTGATTGCGGTTGAGCTTTTTAACCATTCGATTAAAGCGATTTTCCGTTGCAGAACTACCCGGAATCATGATAATGGGGCGTATTTCGACCTTGCTGGCAGGTAGATGAGAAATAGGGTGGCTAGGCAGCTTATTCAATAATTTTTGAAATGTTTTAGCAAGTCGATGAATCAATTGAGTCAAAAAAGGCTTCATTCTAGTCTCCGTATCTGAATCTGATGTTTCCAAAAACAAGCCACATAAAACTTAGTTATGCGACTTGTTTTTTGTTATTACTTCCGCTTCTTCTTGTTTTTCTTCATTTGCTTAGCCATTTTGTTCATACTTCGACGCATCAGAAACTCTCCGGCCTTCCCTTTTAGGCCACCACCAAACATTTGGCTCATATCTGGCATACCAGCTCCTCCCAAAGCTGACATATCCGGCATACCACCTTGTCCCATCATGCCTTCCAGGGCTGAAATATCTGGCATTGAACCGCCTCCAGGCATGTTTTTAGGCATATTGTTTGGATTGAGTCCCATTTGCTTCATCATCTTGCTCATGTCACCAGAGAGAACGCCTTGCATTAATTGTTTAGACTGATTGAAATCTTTGATAAATTTATTGACGTCTACAAAGCTGTTTCCTGAGCCATTGGCAATTCGACGACGACGGCTAGGTGTCAATAAATCAGGATTTTCACGTTCTTCAGGTGTCATTGAAGATACAATGGCACGCTTGCGGGCAATTTCTCTTTCATCGACCTTAAAGTTTTTAAGAGCAGGGTTACTAGCCATACCAGGTAGCATTTTGATCAAATCTTCCATGGGCCCCATGCCTTGCACTTGGTCTAATTGATCAATGAAATCATTGAAATCAAAGGTGTTTTCCCGCATCTTTTCAGCCATTTCAAGCGATTTTTTCTCATCGTATTCTTGAGAGGCTTTTTCGATCAGAGTCAGCATGTCCCCCATACCCAAAATCCGGCTGGACATACGGTCTGGGTGGAAGGTTTCGATATCAGTGATCTTTTCACCAGTACCAGTAAATTTAATAGGCTTACCAGTAATCTGACGGACAGATAGAGCTGCACCACCACGGGTATCACCATCAATCTTAGTCAGGATAACCCCGGTCACTTCTAGTTGGCTGTTAAATTCTCGAGCGACATTAGCTGCTTCCTGACCAATCATAGCATCGACAACTAAGAGGATTTCATTGGGATTAGCCAGCGCTTTGACATCTGACAGCTCCTGCATGAGCTTTTCGTCAATCTGAAGACGCCCAGCCGTATCAATCAGGACATAGTCATTGTGGTTGGCTTTTGCTTGCTCCAAACCTTGACGGACAATCTCAACAGCCGGAACTTCCGTACCTAAGGCAAAGACTGGTACATCAATTTGCTGTCCCAGTGTTTTCAGCTGATCAATAGCCGCTGGCCGGTAAATATCTGCCGCAATCATGAGCGGGCGAGCCTTTTCTTCTTTCTTGAGCTTATTAGCAAGCTTTCCAGCAAAGGTGGTCTTACCAGCCCCTTGTAAACCGACCATCATGATAATAGTCGGAATCTTTGGTGATTTGATAATTTCAGCAGTATCAGAGCCCAGGATAGTTGTCAGCTCTTCGTCAACAATCTTGATAATCTGTTGAGCTGGGTTGAGGGTATCGATAACCTCGTGACCGACCGCACGCTCACGGACTTTCTTGATAAAGTCTTTGACAACTGGCAGAGCAACGTCGGCTTCTAAAAGGGCTAGACGAATCTCTTTGGTTGCTTCCTGTACATCACTCTCTGAGATTTTTCCTTTTCTGCGCAGATTTTTAAAGACGTTTTGCAGACGTTCTGTTAAACTTTCAAATGCCATTTTTTATTTCTCCTAGTTTCTATTTCAATCAATTTAGTGGAAATCGTCCATGACGACTTAAACATTGGTATTCTTTTGTAGAGAGTTCTTTCATAATCTCATTTGGATATCCCCAGCAACTGAATCCTAATTTCATCGCTTTAGAAAGATCGTCGGGGGAGATGATTTGCACTCTGGCAGGGAAAGGTTCTTCCGACTCCAATAACCAGCAAGACATTCCCTTATAGATAACTTGTCTTGCCATGATTAGTCTCTGTTATCAATGCTGGATAGAGTTGCAATTTGCTCTTGCAAGAAACCATCTTTAGGATACTTTTCAGCGATTTCCTCCAGGATTTGGCTCCTAACAATGTAGTCAGAATACATATGTAACTTCATTTCATAGTCTTCTAAAATTTTCTCTGTTCGTTTGATATTATCATAGACTGCCTGACGGCTGACACCAAATTCTTCAGCTATTTCAGCAAGACTATAATCATCCGCATAATATAGCTCAATATAATTCATTTGTTTATCTGTCAATAGAGCAGCATAAAATTCAAACAGAGCATTCATACGATTGGTTTTTTCGATTTCCATAAGAAATATTATACCAAAAAAGGCTGATAAACTCTAGTTACTCACAGTGGAAATGACTTTTCTTTCGCAAATGTTTTAAGGTAATTCAAATTCATCTTTTTCGGGTTTTAAAAACACCCTTGTATTTTTTAGGGTGTGACGTAATTATAATTATGTAAATTAGTTGTTTTCTAAATAAAATTCAAAACGATCTCCGACATATTGACTTTTTACATACTCGAAGGCTGTCCCATCTTCGAAATAAGATACTTGAGTCAAAGCCAAAATGGCATGTCCTCTTGGGATTTCAAGATAATGGGCGATCTTTTCCTTAGCCAAGCGTGCGTAAATCGTTTGTTGGGATTTGCCAATCTTATAACCATGTTCTTGAAGAGTTTGAAAGAAATGACTGGTAATTTCTTCTTTGTTGAAATTTTTAATAAACTTTTCTGGTATTGAAGCTACTTCGTATACAACTGGTAGCTTATCTGCGTAGCGAACCCGCTCCATTCGAATGATATTTTCAGTCTTGTTTATTCCTAGCTTTTCGACTTCTTGTTTGCTTGGTAGAGTTCGTCGATAGGAAATCAACTGACTAGAAGGGGTTTTACCCTGAGATTTCATAATTTCAGTAAAGCTGGTAGTGCCTCTCATTTTCTCCTGGACGCGCGTGCTGGCAACAAATGTTCCGCTTCCAACCCGGCGTTCCAGTACCCCTTCTTCTACAAGGAGTGTGATCGCTTGGCGAAGAGTCATTCGGCTAACTTGAAAAGTCTCAGCTAAGTCTCGCTCACTGGGCAATCTCTGCCCGATTTGCCAGACTTCTTCATCAATTTCTTTTTTTATTTGATCATGAATTTGTAAATAAGCAGGGAGCATAGTGATTTCCTTTTGGATTTCCTTTTAAAAATATTGTATTATCAATCGAAATAAAAGTCAACATTTACTTCATGGCATTGGAAAAAGCCTTTCTTTTATGATAAAATAAGGAAAAATAAATTTCTTTTAGGGAAGGAAAAAGATGACTAAATCTGAATTGCAAGATGTCGAAAAAATTATCGTATTGGACTACGGCAGCCAGTACAACCAGCTCATCTCTCGTCGAATTCGTGAAATTGGGGTATTTTCTGAATTAAAGAGTAATAAAATTTCCGCTGCAGAGGTAAAAGAGATCAATCCCGTCGGAATTATTCTTTCTGGTGGACCAAACTCTGTTTATGAAGACGGTTCCTTTGATATTGATCCTGAAATTTTTGAGTTAGGCATTCCTATCTTGGGAATTTGCTATGGTATGCAACTTCTGACTCATAAATTAGGAGGTAAGGTAGTGCCGGCTGGTGACGCTGGAAACCGCGAATATGGTCAGTCTAAATTGACTCGCACTTCTTCTCCTCTTTTTGAGAGTACACCTGAAGAACAATTGGTTCTTATGAGCCATGGAGATGCGGTAACTGAAATCCCTGCTGACTTTGTCCGCACTGGTACTTCTGCTGATTGTCCTTTTGCAGCAATTGAGCATCCTGCTAAGAAGATTTATGGGATTCAATTCCACCCTGAAGTTCGCCATTCTGAGTTTGGCTATGATATTCTTCGCAACTTTGCTCTAAATATCTGTGGAGCCAAAGGTGACTGGTCAATGGACAATTTCATTGATATGCAGATCAAACAAATACGTGAGACTGTTGGCGACAAACGCGTCCTTCTCGGTCTATCAGGTGGAGTTGATTCTTCTGTGGTCGGTGTTCTTTTGCAAAAAGCTATTGGGGACCAATTGATCTGTATCTTTGTTGATCACGGCCTTTTGCGTAAGGGTGAAGCTGATCAAGTTATGGAAATGTTGGGCGGAAAATTCGGACTAAATATCGTCAAAGCAGACGCAGCTAAACGTTTCCTTGATAAACTCGCAGGTGTTTCTGATCCAGAACAAAAACGCAAAATCATTGGGAATGAATTTGTCTATGTCTTTGACGACGAAGCCAGCAAATTGAAAGATGTAAAATTCTTGGCTCAAGGAACTCTTTATACCGATGTGATTGAGTCTGGTACTGATACCGCTCAAACTATTAAGTCTCACCACAACGTGGGTGGTCTGCCAGAAGACATGCAGTTTGAACTGATTGAACCACTGAACACACTTTATAAGGACGAGGTTCGTGCCTTAGGTACAGAGCTTGGTATGCCTGATGAAATCGTCTGGCGCCAACCGTTCCCAGGCCCAGGTCTTGCTATTCGTGTTATGGGAGAAATCACTGAAGAAAAACTAGAAACTGTTCGTGAGTCTGATGCTATTCTTCGTGAAGAAATCGCTAAGGCTGGTCTTGATCGCGATATTTGGCAGTATTTCACTGTTAATACAGGTGTTCGTTCTGTTGGTGTTATGGGAGACGGACGTACATACGACTACACAATTGCAATTCGCGCAATCACTTCTATCGATGGCATGACAGCTGACTTCGCTAAGATTCCTTGGGAAGTCTTACAGAAAATTTCTGTTCGTATCGTAAACGAAGTAGACCACGTCAACCGCATCGTCTACGATATCACCAGCAAACCACCTGCAACTGTTGAGTGGGAATGATTTATAAACATGATTTGAAGTGAAATGTTTGTTTTAACAGCATTTTCGGTTATTATAAAAGGTTAAAAATCAATCAAAATTGATTGGTTCCCCACCAAAAGCCCCACCAGAAACTGATCTGATGGGGCGCTTTTGTTTTAAAGATGTAAAAGCGCAAATTATAGTTTCTTCTCTATAAGAAGAATGAAAAAATTCATCGTATCTCGTTTTGATACTGGGAAATTAAACAATAATGTAGTAAATTGTGTCATAGAAATAAATCCCTTATAGAGTAATGTTTCGCAATTCTACTATAAGGAATTTATCCCTTTTTATGTTTACACAACTTTTCCTACACTATCTTAACTTTTGTTATAGCTGTTTCTACTATTGTTCCATCATCAATTATTAACAATTCTACAAAAGAAATCGCTAAATAATTTATATCTAAATCATATCTTTTTTCAAGTTTATTAGTATAATCTATATTCTCCTTAAAAATAATTTTTTTTTCTTTATCATATATATAAACACTAATTATAGCGCTATTAGAATATCCATTTAATAAGCAATCAATGTTTAATGTCGATTTATTTAAATTTTGACTATTTCCTAATACAGCATTAAAATCATATACATGTAGTTTAGGAGTACTATAAATAATACTCTCCGCAATTTTGTCTAAGATAGAATCTAACGTTGAATCTAGTATCACATTATTGTTTTGTTTTTCTTCTTCAATAGAGCATACCTTAATTATAAGTTCATTTTCCTCCAAACGTAGTAAATTTGTAATTTCAAACTCTATAGACTGTTCAAGTCCCTTTGAAAATCCAACAAAGACCCCATTCATCCAAATATACACGGGAAGATTTAAGCTTTTCATTTTCAAGATAATATTTTTAGTAATTAATTTATCTTCACCTTTAAAATGATTAAACAAAGTTACCAATGTAGATTCGTCATCACCGTTTTTTTCATTGAAATCTGATTTCATGTAAGTCCAATTACTGTTTAAGTGCATCTTATCTATTTGAAAATAGTCTAGTTGATTTATATCTACGTACTTATCAAAATAATAATGCTCAGAATGTTCAGGTAATTGATTGACTCCTGTTATAGCAGAATTTTTCAACCAGCTATATTCTATTTTAATATTTTTCATCTCTAATACCTCTTAGTAAAACAATTTATCTTCATATTCCTCCGTCTACTTAATGCGATATATTAGAAAAAACAGAGCCTGCTTTACCAGACTCTGCATATGTTATTTCGTTGCTGGTTGTTGCTGTGTTATACAGTGAATATTGCCACCACCATATGCAATCTCTGTAGTTTCAACTCCAACTACTTTACGATCAGGGAACATCGCTTGCACTTGTTCAACCGCTAACGCATCGTTCTCATCACCATATTGAGGGAGAATAATTCCTCCATTCACTATTAAGAAATTCAAATATGATGCAATTGCAACTTCTCCTTCCTCTCTTGGAATAGCCCCTTCTGAAAAATCAATCGTATCTGCATCTTTTAGATAGCATGGCTTCTTAGTAACACACATTTTATGTACTTTTAATTTTCTGCCTCTTGCATCTGTTTGTTCACTTAGGAATTCAAACGCAGCTTTTGCTTCCTTGTAGAAAGGATGGCTTTCATCTTCAGTGTAAATACATGCAACTTCTCCAGGTTTTACAAAACATGCTACATCATCAATATGACCATTCGTTTCATATGGGTCAATACCATCTTTCACCCAAATTACTTTTTCACAATTCAAATAATCTTTTAATTTTTGTTCAATTTCTTCTTTTGACAAATGTGGGTTTCGACTTGGATGAAGAAGACACATTTCAGTAACCATCACTGTACCTTCACCATCAACGTGAATTGATCCTCCTTCTAAAACAAAATCATCTGTTTTATAAGAATCAGTATTTGTTAATTCACAAACTTTTCTTGCAACAAGCGCATCTTGATCCCAAGGGAAATAGAGTCCATCTACTAAACCACCCCATGCATTGAATTCCCAGTCTACTGCACGACGTTCACCTTTATCATTTATAAGAAATGTAGGACCACAGTCGCGAATCCACGAATCATCATTTGTCATCTCAATTACTCTTATATTTTCGCAATTAAGAGCAGATACACGAGCTATAGCATTTTCAAATTGAAGAGGTGGTACACAAAGTGAAACTGGCTCAAATTCACTAATAGCTTTAGCAACATCTAAAAATGCTTTTTGAGCCGGTTTGGCTCCTAGACGCCAATTATCATTTCGCCATGGCCATAACATCCAAATTTGTTCTTGTTCTTCGAATTCTCCTGGCATTCGAAATCCATCTACTTTAGGGGTTGTCCCCACAATACGTTTAGACATCTCAAGTCCTCCTTTTATTGTACTGGTATTTAGTTGCTATCATTTTTTGATTTTTTTCACACGAATAATTACTTCACCTAAGATAAGACAAATCAATGAACCGATAGTTACAGGTAATTTATCAGCTAATGTTACTTCATCAAAAGATAATGGGAATGCTGTAAATAAAAGCGAGATCAAAATCATAATAATTGGAATTACAACCATAATTTTTAAAATAAGATCACTTCCTCCTACTTTAAAAGGTCGAGGGGTCTCTGGATCAATTTTTCTTAACTTATAAAATGATGGAAAAACTGGTATATAAGAAAGTAGGAACATAACAAGGTTTAATGAGAAGAACGCCCAAAACAGATCCTGATTTGGCAATATTGGTGCTATGACTACTACAAATGTCGCAACAAAACCATTTGCTAAAGCTGATCCAATTGGCATGTTATTCTTTTTACTACGTTTTGCAAAAAACTTTGGCATATCTCCGTTTTCAGCAGCATAACATGCCGTGTTATTCACTCCTAATGACCATGAAATCATATTTCCAAAAAGGGTTAGTAAGAAAAGAAATGCCATTAAAATTATAAACCATCCATTTTCTGATCCGGTCAAAAGTTTAAAGCTATCCATCATACCACTACTAGTAGAAATTTTATCAACAGGAATCGCTACACCAATACCAAATGCAGAAAATATATAAATAGCAGCAATAACTAAACCTGCAACAATTATAGATTGTGGTATTTGTTTTTTAGGATTCTCCATGTCATCCGCACACGTACAAATAACCTCAAAGCCAAGTAAATTAAAAATAATAACAGAAATAAATGATAGACTATTTAAATCAAATGATGGTAAAAGTGAATCCAACGTAATTTTATTAGCCATTCCTTTTGTAAAGGCAATATATAATCCCAAGACTCCCACCAATAGAGCTAATATCATTTTTATAATTGCCGCACCATTGAGGATCCATACGCTATCACTTGCGGGATAAAAGCTTATCCATATAATTAACCAAATAAATACAAGTTCAATTAATAATGTCCAGAACATCGAAAACTCAATTCCTGTTATCGTTGTCAACAACCCAGGAGTCATAACAGCTAGTGATGCTAACCACAATGGAAAATTAATCCAATAATACCAGGAGGTCCTTGAGCCCCATCGGTGTCCAAACGCCTTAGTCACCCAATCATAGATTCCACCATCACCTATATAAGTAGTACCTAATTCAGCTGAAATCAATCCGTAAGGTAACAAAAAAGCAATTAATAGAAATAACCACCAAAAGAATTGAGAATTTCCAATCGCTGCAACTGGAGCAGCAGCTTCTGCAACAAATACAACACATATTACAGTTAATACTGTAGTAAACAAACTAAATTTTTTCTTTTCTTCCATTTTTTTCTCCTTCCTTTAAGAGGAGAGTTGTAACATCGTCAATTTAAAGTAAATTGACACTTTTTATTTTAAAAATGATTCCAATTCTGCTTTAGCTACAGATTGTTTTTCAAGGTCATATGGATGTCGTTTTTCAAAATCACGAAGTAGATAAACTAAGATACCTCGCATTGAAGTTAAACGATTTTCCGCCTCATCAAAACAAACTGAATTTGGCCCATCCATCACTTCATCAGACACTTCTTCGCCACGTGTAGCAGGTAAACAGTGCATGAATTTACATTTTTCTCCTGCTTTTGCCATCATCTCTGAATCAACATGATATTTAGGATAGAAAACCTTCATACGTTCTTCTTCTGATAATTCTGCTTCATATAGGCCATACCATACATCAGTGTATAAGAAATCTGCACCAGTAATTGAATCTATTTCATCAGTTACCAAATATTTACCACCTGATAGTTTACAAATTTCATCATATTTTGACTTATGCCTATCATTCAATTGGAATCCCTTCGGACCGAAGTGAACAAATTCCATACCCATTTTCAATGTAATTAATCCTAAAGAAAAGCATACTTGAGTTGCATCTCCTACAAATACTACCTTACAATCTTCTAATTTTTTTCCTTTCGGCAAATTTTCAATAATCGTAATCAGATCTCCCAATTCTTGTGTAGGATGATTATAATCACTCATACCGTTAATTACTGGTACTTGAGAAAATTTTGCTAAATCAACTACACTCTTATGACGCTCAACACGTGCCATTATAATATCTGTTAAGCGAGAAACCACGGTTGCTGTATCTTCTAGTGTTTCGTGTCCTCCTAGTTGAATTTGACCAGGTGCCAAATATTGTGCGTGCCCTCCAAGTTGAGTCATAGCGGTTTCAAAAGAAATCCGTGTTCTTGTAGATGATTGTTGAAAAATCATACCTAGAGTTTTATTTTCCAACAAAGGTGGGTAATACCCATTTTTAATACAAGCTTTAATCTTAAGAGATAGCTCAGCCATTTCTAAAAGTTGCTCTTTAGAGAACTCTTCTGTTGTAATATAATCAATTTTGTTGCTCATAATTGAGACCTCCTGTGTTGTTATGCTTTAATGATATTGAAAAATTTTATAGTTTGCGATAAACTTAAAGGTGTAAACCCTATTTTTTAAAAGTTTAAGTACTAAACCCAGTATTTATGCTTTTAAAAATGTAATGCTATTTTAAATATAAATTCCCTATTTTATTCCTTTTAGATAAAGTTTAGAGTTTTAATTAGTTTCACAGAATAAATGGAGGCTAAATATGATTGAAATAGTTTATATATACAATGTATTTTTAATTATACTGTATACTTTGACCCTTGGTATTGTATTGACCTATTCTTTAAACTCAGAAAAGGATAAAAAATACTTATTTTTTGTAGTCGGTTTATATCTTGTTTTTTTTATTTTTGATAATCTGATCCTTTCAATGACAGAAATAATTAAAGATTTCGGAAACACATATAACCAACACTTTCTGGGAGTTCCTTTTGTTAAAACTGTCATATATCTTGTTAATAATATTTGTCAGTTTTGGATAGTTGCTAGACTGAGGAAAGAAACACCTTTATTAACCCACTATTGCTTTATTTCTATTACTTTCATATGGATGGCTTTCCCAATTCTAAACAATTCACCATTAAGAGTTTTTATGTACTATTTACCCAATCAGCTTCTTTTGATTTATACTGGTATATATGCGAGACGAAATCTAACATCTTTAAATATTAGTAGTCGAAATAAAAATTACTTAAAAACTATTTCAAATATCGGAGTGCTATTTGGCATTCTAATTATCTTAGAAGATTTATTTGTTATTTTTAATGTAGATTCGTATGACTTGTTGAATCTGCGAATTCAAAATAGAAATATGTGTGAAGACATGTTTACTATTGCTGTTTGTTATTTAATAATCAAATATATTCTTTCTGATTGGAAAGCTATTTCGAATGTAGAAGAACAATTAAGTTCATCTGATAAATCCCAAAAAATTGACAACCCCAGTACACTAGATCTATTCTCTGAAAAACTTCATTTAACTGAACGTGAAAAAGAAATTCTTCCTCTACTTCTTGAACACAAAAACAATCAGGAAATTGCGGATCAATTGTTTCTTTCAGTTGGAACTGTGAAGACACATGTACACAATATTTTTATAAAACTTGAGATCACTAAACGAAATCAACTTTTTGAAGTATATAATTCCTTTGAAAACGAACATCCTGAGCAATAATTGTGTCATAGCCACTACTTTAAAAGAAAGAATAAAAGACATCTGATTTAATTTCTTTCAGATGTCTTTTTAGTTGTTCCAATTATCAATTATATATTCGATAATATAAAAAAGCATCTCGTATATAACGAAATGCTTCAAATACACATAAACGAATATTAAAGTTTAGAGATTTTTCACATTGAACGCTAAGGTACCTCGATCCTCACAAATCTCTTTATATCAACAATTTTATCTTTGAACCTTCCATAAAAACGGAACGAAATCCACTGATTTGGATAAAATTGACATCAATTAATACCATAAAATAGATTAGTCAACCATCATATTTAATAAGGCGGTTTTATTTTGGTTTAATTTTTAAAAACGCCTTCTTTAATTCATTTATATCGCTAAATCTTAGATTCAAATTTGGATTTATTCCTTTATTAATAAATTCCTCCAAATTACTATATTCGAACTTTGTAAAGTCTTTATATCTTCAAGTTAAAACAAAGTACAATAATTTTGTGTAAACACTAAAGTAGAGTTACGAAGTTTTAATCAAATAATCTTTCAAGGGGTGTCAGAACATTGTCAATCACTTTATGGATTCGTTAACTTTGCTTGAAATTATATTCCTCAAACAAAGTAACTAAATAACGTTCTAGAGCCTCCTCGTTAGGAAAAAGAATCTTCTTTTTCGTTTGACGTTTGATTTCTTTGTTGAGAGATTCAACGAGGTTTGTCGAATAAATTTTGTGCCAAATCTGGTAGGAAAACTGATAAAAGGGTTAAAAGATTGCCCCTATTCTTCTGGCTTTCCATTATTTTCCTATTTTTTTAAAAGAATCTATCTTATTGATTTTTCGTTAAAATTTTTAATAAAAGAAGTTTTTTTATTTGTTAATCTATTTTATTTTAGCATAAAAACACACTGAGATCCTTTTGTACTGACCCCAAAAGTTAGATTTTTTCTGTCTAACTTTTGGGGTCAGTACATTTTCTCAGTGTGTTTATCGCATTGACGCTTTTTTACTCTAACCCACTCAGGTATTCATAGCGCTCGTATTTTTCAAGCAGCTTTTCATTCTGCTCATCCAGTTCTTGCTGGAGTTCAGACAGGCGAGTAAAGTCAGAGCCATTTTCCTGCATGGCTGCTTCAATCTCAGAAATCCGCTCCTCAAGCGCCTCGATATCGGCCTCGATAGTCTCCCACTCCTGCTTTTCAAAATAGGTCATGCGCTTTTTCTCCTCGCGCACCTTGGTCGATTTTTCCTTTTCAGTCTTTTGGGAAATAGCAGAGCTTTCTGCTAGAAAAGCTTTTTCGTCTAAATAATCCGTGTAATTCCCGAAAAACTCTCTGACACCTCCATCTTCAAACGCTAAAATCTTGCTGGCAACCTTGTCTAGGAAATAGCGGTCGTGACTGACTGTAATGACTGGCCCTGCAAAGCCTTGCAGAAAGTTCTCCAAGACCGTCAGAGTCGCAATATCCAAATCATTGGTCGGCTCATCAAGAAGCAAGACATTGGGCTTTTCCAAGAGAAGCTTGAGCAGATAAAGGCGCTTTTTCTCTCCACCAGAAAGCTTTTCGATTAAAGTTCCATGAGTAGAACGAGGAAAAAGAAACCGCTCCAAGAGTTCTGCGATGGAAGTCGTTCCACTGCCTATCTTGACCTCCTCGGCCACTTCTTGCAGGTAATTAATGACCCGCTTAGACTCATCCAAGCCCTCAATCTGCTGAGAGAAATAGGTCACTCGAACTGTCTCTCCGATAATGAGCTGACCAGCCTGAGGCTGAAGTTTTCCAGCAATCAGATTAAGCAAGGTTGACTTGCCGACACCGTTATCTCCGACAATCCCAATGCGGTCCTTGTTCTGAATCAAAAAACTAAATTGAGAGAGGATAGGCTTCTGATCATAAGCAAAGTCTATATTTTGAAACTCGATGACTTTCTTTCCGATACGGCTGGTTTCGAAGTTCATTTCCAGGTTGCTATCAGTCGTCTGACCGGCCAAATCTTTCTTGAGGTCATGGAAACGATTGATACGAGCCTGCTGCTTGGTTGCCCGAGCCTGAGGCTGCCGGCGCATCCAGGATAGCTCTTGCTTGTATAATTGCTGCTTCTTATGGAGTAAGGCTGCATCCCGTTCATCCTGCTCTGCCTTGAGACGGACATAGTCTTGATAATTTCCCTGGTATTCAATCAAGCGACCGCCATCTAACTCAAAAATCCGTGTCGAAATATTATCCAAGAAATAGCGATCATGGGTGATGAAAAGCACGGTCTTCTTTGAATTTTTCAAGAAGTGCGTCAGCCATTCAATGGTATCAATGTCTAGGTGGTTGGTCGGCTCATCAAGTAATAGCAAATCTGCATCGCCTAAGAGAACCTGGGCCAGCTGCACTCGGCGACGAAGGCCTCCTGATAACTGACCAACCTTGAGAGACAGATTTGTTAGACCAAGTTTGGTCAGGACTGTCTTAACCTGGCTTTCGATTTCCCAAGCATGGAGCGAGTCCATCTCTGCCATAACCGCTTCTAGTCTAGACTGTTGACTTTCATCATAAGCCGTCAAAAGCAGCTCATACTCTCGAATCAACTGCATTTCCCGTAAATCACTGGATAAAACAGTGTCAAGCACCGTCTGCTCCTCATCAAAATCAGGCTCCTGAGTCAGATAAGCAATTTTATAGCCCGTCTTAGCAGAAAAAGGGCTGACATCGCCGTCAAAGCCCGACTTGCCTGACAAGACATCTAGTAGCGTTGTCTTTCCTGTTCCATTGACACCAATCAGACCAATCCGGTCTAGGTCGTGAATGATAAAGGAAATATCCCGAAAAACAGTCTTATCTCCTACTGATTTGGTTAGCTTGTCAACGATAAAATCGCTCATTTCTTCTCCTTGATATAGGCATAAATGGCCTCTAAATTATTAGGCAAATGGCCGTCTACAATAGCGTATTCCAACTCTTTTAGAATTTGACCAAGTTTTGGTCCTGGCTTAAAATTAAACTCCCTCATCAGCATGCCACCATTGACCACCATTTCCTGCTTGTTATGAATAGTCAGACTAGCATCAAGATCTTGAATGGCAGAAAAATTCACTGGCAAACCTTGCGCTTTTCGAAGTTCCTCTGCTTGTAGCAATAAGTCTATATCGTAATCATAGCAGTCACGCTTGGTCAAGTCCCGTTCTGAGCGAATCGTCATAATTTCAACAATATCTGCTACTCTTTTGGCAAATTCACGAGAGGTTTTCCAAATTCTCAAAAATCGTTGAACATCCTGTGTTTTCAATGCTAATAAAAGAGCTGCCCAAGCCTGTTCAGATGCTGAAAAGCAAAAGTCTGAATCCAATTCAAAGAGCTGTTCTAACTTAGCTCTGCTTCCCTTCAAATCTGGTAAAAATTCTATGGCACCGCTTGTCAAGAGTGCCTCTAAGCCCTTGCGCCAAAACGGAGCCAGTAAGAGTTTGTCAAACTCGATAAAAATGCGTTCAACTGAAATCTTTTCCAGCAGGGGAGCACAGTCCGTCATAGCTGATAAAGTATCTTGCTCTAAGTCAAAATCCAAAGCAGCCTGAAAGCGAAATCCCCGCATGATACGAAGAGCGTCTTCATTAAAACGCTCTGCTGCCGTCCCAACGGCCCGCAAAATCCGATTTTCCAAGTCATTTAGACCCTGAAAAAGATCGATGACTTGACCGTTTTCAGCTAAAGCTAGGGCGTTGATGGTGAAATCGCGACGCTTGAGATCTTCTTCCAAAGAGCGCACAAAAGAAACCTTGCTAGGTCTGCGGTAGTCCACATAGACATCCTCAGTCCGGAAAGTTGTCACTTCGTATTCACGGTTATTTTCCAGAACCAAGACGGTTCCATGCTCAATCCCCACATCAACCGTCCGGTCAAAGATACGCTTGGTTTCCTCGGGATAGCTGGAGCTTGCAATATCTACATCGTGAATAGGTCGCTGCAAAAGGGCATCGCGAACAGAGCCCCCAACAAAATAAGCTTCAAAGCCAGCCACTTTTATCTTCTCTAATACTGGCAAAGCCTCCTGAAATTCAGAAGGCAGAGTTTCTAATCTCATAGTAAATGTTCCAATCCATAGACTAATTCTGAGCGTTTGACAACTTCTTTAATGGCCAGATTAACCCCTGTCATAAAGGAAGCGCGATCATAGGAATCATGCCGCAGGGTCAATCCCTCTCCCTGACTGCCAAAGATTACTTCTTGGTGAGCAACCAGACCAGGCAAGCGAACTGAATGAATACGCATGCCATCGAAATCAGCTCCGCGGGCGCCAGCTATAGACTCTTCCTCATCAGCAGCTCCCTGCCGTTTGCTTGGTCTAACCTGACTAATGAGCTCAGCCGTCTTAATAGCTGTCCCACTCGGTGCATCTTTTTTCTGGTCATGATGCAGCTCGATAATTTCTACATTTGGGAAATACTTGGAAGCCTGAGCTGCAAACTGCATTAGTAAAACAGCTCCCAAGGCAAAGTTTGGAGCAATCAATCCACCCAACTGCTTTTCCCTAGACAGCGTGATCAACTCTTTCAATTGATCTGGAGTAAAACCTGTTGTTCCGACCACTGGGCAAAATCCCTGTTCCAAAGCGAAGCGAGTATTGTCATAAGCTACTTTAGGGGTTGTAAAATCAACCCAGACATGGGCTTCCAGTCCAGCCAATTCTTCCTTGGCATTGAAGACAGGAACACCTGCTACTTCTTTTTCATCCGTAAAAGGATCCAAAAGTCCAACTAATTCTAGTTCTGGATCTTCTGTTGCCATTTTATAGGCTGCTTGGCCCATTTTACCTTTGAAGCCTGCAATGATTATTTTGATTCCCATCTGCATCTCCTTTTTTGATAGATTTGAGTATTACTCAAACAGAGGAATGTAGCCTAATGCGATACTTCCTTCTCCAAGATGTGTGCCAATAACACTACCAAAAGTTGCTAGAGAAATCTCTGCACTAATGTTACTTTCTAGTAGAGATTGGCGTAAGGTTTCAGCCTTGTCAACTGCATTAGCATGAATAACGATAATTTCATATTTTCCTGACGAAGTCCGTTCCTCAACTAGTTCAATAAGTCGTTTAGTTGCCTTCTTTTCCGTTCGAATTTTTTCAAAAACCTCAATCACACCATGATGATTAAAATATAGAATTGGTTTAATACTTAGTAGATTTCCTAGAATCGCAGCGCCATTTGAAAGGCGCCCCCCTTTAACAAGATGATTCAAATCATCAACCATGATAAAGGCGCTAGTCCCGTCAATCTGAACATTAATTCTTCTGAGAATCTCATTGAAATCAAGTCCTGCTTCTGCCCAGTTGAGCGCAGATTGAACCATAATTCCTAATGGGGCGCTGGTAATCTTGGAGTCTGGAAAAGCGATTTCCAATTGAGGAAATTCATCTTTTAAGAACTGAATGTTTTGATAAAAGCCAGAAATACCGCTAGAAAGGAAGAGTCCCAAAACGTGAGTATATCCGTTCCCCGCTAAAGTAGAAAGCAGATCTTCCAATTCAGCTATACTAGGCTGGCTTGTTTTGGGTAATTCAGCAGAGAGTGCCATTTTTTGATAGAATTCTTCTGCAGTCAGATTTTTCCCTTCAACGTATGTTTTCCCATCAATGAAAACTGGAATATCCAGAATAAATAGATTTTCCTTTTCTAAGACTTCCGGTTTAAAGTAGGCTGAGGAATCTGTAATAACAGCTAGTTTCATTTAGAACTCCAAATTAATACCTGGTAAATCCAGGGCGATTTCTGTCACTTCATAAGTCAAGCGGTTAAGCATTGATAAACAAGGTTTAGCTAGTTGCTCTACTTCTTCTTGATCAAATTCACTTGGTTCGCCAATTATTCGACCTTGAATATGGTTAACTTGAGAAATCACTCCACTAATCACAAAGGCTTCAAAAACGATCATGTAATTCAAAATAACAACCAAAGAAGTTACTTGATTTTCTTGATCATGATTCAATAGTTGAAAATTGACATCGACTTTTGTTTCGGGTGTTCCGTTTTCTTTTTCCCATTCAAAATTACGTGCATCAAAGTGATATTGGCTGACGAATTCTTTTTCGCGTTGTAGTTCCATTGTTGTTCTCCTAAAAATTTGCGTTATGTAAATTATAGCATAATTTTCAATCACTGACTATAGTTTGTTTCTCTCTTACTCATTCTCTTTTTCTTCATAATGAATAAAATTATCTACAAAAAAGGACCTCCGAAGAAGTCCAATATTATACTTATTTTGACAATGGTTTGCGTAAGAATCCAAAGATAATACCACTGACTACTGCACCAATCAAAACATATACCAAGTAAAGGATTGGGTTGTTTGTCAATCCAATTACGAAGATTCCTCCGTGAGGGGCCATGAGTTTGATTCCAGAAAGACCTACAAGAGCACCTGTAAGAGCTGAACCTACGATAAAGCTTGGAATAGCGCGGGCTGGGTCAGCAGCACCAAATGGAATCGCACCTTCTGTGATGAAAGATAGTCCCATGACAATGTTTGTAATACCAGAATTGCGTTCTTCCTCAGTGAATTTATTTTTAAAGAAGAGAGTAGCCACAAATACTGCTAGAGGTGGGACCATACCAGCAGCCATAACCGCTGCCATAACAGGTGATCCACCAGTTGAAACAGTACTTGCGAGTGTACTAGTACCAAATACGTAAGCAGCCTTATTAACTGGTCCACCCATATCGACCGCCATCATACCACCGACCAAGAGGCCAAGAAGGACAGCTGAACTTCCGCTCAAACTAGCAAGGAAATCGTTGAGGGCTGTATTGATTGCAGACATTGGAATATTAACAGCCAACATCAGGAATCCAGTAACTAATACCCCAAGAAGTGGCAAGAGCAAAATTGAACGGATACCTTCAAGTGAGCGAGGTAGACCTGCAAGTAATTTGCGAAGGACTAAAATCACCCCACCAGCTAAGAAACCGCCGACCAGAGCTCCAAGAAAACCAGACGATACGCCTACCAAAGAAAGCGTCTTTTCACCACCTGCAGCGTAAGCAACGCCACCAAAGGATGCACCACTGCTAGCAATCGCACCGGCTACGAAACCAGAAACCAGACCTGGTTTTTCAGCAATTGAGTAAGCAATGTAACCAGCCAATACTGGTAACATGAAGCCAAAGGCTGCTCCACCAATTGATTTAAACTGCGCTGCAATCTCATGATAGCTTCCTAGATTAGAAAGCTGATCTTTTGGTACACCTAAGATCTGATCCAGCAAGAATGCAATAGCAATCATAATCCCGCCACCGATAACAAATGGGAGCATTTGAGATACACCACTCATCAGGTGCTTATAGAAAGCGCCACCCAGACTAAGTTTTTCGTTGCTAGATCCTGCAACACCACTGGCATTAGTAGCCTTGTATATCTCAGCCTTTCCTGAAAGAGCCAAATTGATCAGTTCTTCTGTCTTACGGATACCATCCGCGACTGGACGATTAATTAATGGTTTGCCATCAAAACGATCCATCTCTACTGCCTTGTCAGCAGCAATAATAACAGCCTTAGCATTTTTAATATCCTCAGCTGTCAACTTATTTCCAACACCGCTGGCACCATTGGTTTCAACCTTGATGCCGACACCCATTTCAGCTGCGACCTTTTGTAAGGCCTCTTGAGCCATGTAGGTATGCGCAATCCCTGTAGTACATGCTGTTACAGCTACAAGGAAGTCTCCACCTTTATTTGCGGGTTCAACCACAGCAACTTCTTCCGCTTTTTCTGAAGCTTGGTCAAAGAGCTCGATCACTTGATCAGGCGAAGTCACTTGGCGCAATTTATCCGCAAAGCCATCTTTCATCAGGTATTGAGACAATTCTGCCAAGGCTGCCAAGTGAGTATCATTAGCACCTTCTGGAGCAGCAATCATGAAGAATAGATCAGTTGGTTGTCCATCCAAGCTTTCGTAGTCAACACCCTTGTTTGACTTAGCAAAGAGAACTGTTGCTTCCTTTACAGCAGAGTTCTTGCTATGAGGCATAGCAATTCCGTCACCAAGACCCGTAGAAGTCAAGGCTTCACGCGCCAAAATTCCCTCTTTAAAAGCTTCAAAGTCTGTTACATAACCGTGATCAACCAAGCTTTTAATCATCTCTTCTATGACTGCAGTTTTTTCAGTTGCCTGCAAATCCAGCAACATGACATCTTTTCTCAATAGGTCTTGAATTTTCATCTTTTTTCTACCTCAACTTTTTCATATGTTTCTTTAATAAATTCAGCTGTTGCCAAGTCATCTGAGAAGGTAGTTGCCGTTCCGCAAGCCACACCCCATTTAAATGCTTCTACTGCATCTTTTGATTTGACAAATTCGCCTGTGAATCCAGCGACCATAGAATCGCCAGCCCCGACAGAATTTTTGACACTCCCCTTGATAGGTTTTGCAAAGTATGCACCTCCTTGAGTCACCAACAAGGCACCGTCACCAGCCATAGAAATGATCACATGTTGTGCTCCTTTGTCTAAGATTTGACGAGCATATTTTTCGATTTCATCTAAACTTTCGAGTTTCACTCCAAAAATATCACCTAGTTCATGATTATTAGGTTTGACCAAAAGTGGCTCAAACTCCAAGGAATCAAGTAGTGTTTGTCCTTCGAAGTCACAGACTACTTGCGCTCCTGTTTTCCTGGTTAATCCAATCAGGTCTTTGTAGATAGTATTTCCTAAATTTTTAGGACTACTTCCAGCAAAAACTACTGTATCATCAGCAGTTAGAGAAGCAAGAATACTCTTTAATTCCTCCAATTTCAGGCTAGAAATGTCAGGACCAGGTCCGTTAATTTCTGTTTCAGAATCTGCCTTTATCTTGACATTGATGCGTGTATCATCCTCAACTTCTACGAAGTGACTGGAGATTCCTTCTTCTTCAAGTGTATCTGTGATAAATTTGCCAGTAAAGCCACCGATAAAACCAGTTGCTTTGTTATCAATACCTAATCTTTTTAGAACACGACTGACATTGATACCTTTTCCACCAGCAAACTTGTCGTCACTATCCATCCGATTGACACTTCCTATCAGGACCTTATCCAAACGAACAATATAGTCAATGGACGGGTTTAAAGTTACAGTATAAATCATACTTCAATCACCTCCGTTTTTTCCTTAATTTTTTCCAGCAAGATGGACGAAATTTTATTAGTAATTATTTTTGCTTTAGCAAGAGGAGCCACTTTGACAAAGGATACTTGATCCAGTTTTGACGAGTCTGATAAGACATAAGTTTGTTTTGCGTTTTCAATAATGGCTCGCTTAACAGCTCCTTCTTCCATATCTGGTGTTGTATAGAAACTATCATCAATTCCATTCATTCCAATAAAAGCTTTATCAAAATTCAGTTGACCAATTTGATTAAGAGCTATCCCTCCTATACTGGCATCTGTAGATCTTTTTACTATTCCACCCACGATAACTGTAGGGATATTTCGCTCTACAAGTTTTGATGCATGATGAATAGAATTGGTTACGATCGTGACTTTGTGATTATGAATTGCTTGTATTAATAACTCATTTGTAGTACCAGCATCAATAAAGACTACATCATGATCCTGAATAAGGCTAGCAGCTTTTTCTGCAATTTTCTGCTTAAATTGAATGTTTTTGATAGATTTTTCTTGATTGCTTTCTTCTTCTTGTAAAAAATGAATGTTTTCTGCACCGCCATGAATCCGTCGAAGCTTTTGTTCACTTTCTAATTCATCTAAATCGCGCCGGACAGTGGATTCTGAAGTTTTTAGAATATGAACTAAACGATCTAAGGAAACTGTTCGATGATCTTTTAACTGTTCTAAAATCACTTGTTTTCGTTCAGACTTTAGCATACTTCTCCCTCCTGAAACAGCTTACATTTATCATTATACACCAATATTTTTCAATGTCAAGCAAATTCTATCATTTTCTATCACTAAAAATTTATTATAAAAAGAGGATGAGAGAAGATCTCAAACCTCTTTGTTAATTTTTAGGATTTTCTTCTAAATCGTTTAAGAGCAACACCAGCAAGTCCAAAGAATCCAGCTACTGCCGCTATAATTCCAATTTGCTCTGTCTTTACTCCTGTAGCAGATACGTTTTGTTTTGTTTTAGAAGACTTATCTTGTGTTTGATGTATTGCTTCACCCTGATAAACATTTTTGGCATCAACAGGCTGATCTTTAGCAGTTTCTTTTGTAGCATTCTTAGCTCTTAATTGATTGTGTTTTGCTTCTAATCTAGCATGAACTTCTTGATAGAGCTCCAAAAGACTCTCTTCGGCTTTGTATTTTGTTTCTTTTGCGGCAAGATCAGCTTTGGCTGATGCAACTGCCTTACGAGCCTTAGAAAGCTGTTGAGGAGCTTGAGCTAATTGTTTAGCTCTTTCTTGAACTTGTTTCAAGCGAACTTGAGAATCAATTAATTGCTTTCTTGCTTCGATTGTATTCGCTTTAGTTGATTGTAAAGCTGCTCTTAAAGATTCAAGTTTTGAACTTTCTGCAACTAATTTCTCTCTTGCTAAATCTAAAGCCAATCGCTTAGGTTCGAACTCTGCTTCGTATCTTCTAGTTGCATTCTCAAGTGCTTGCTGTTTGTCAGCAGTGTTTCTTGCAGCCGCCGCTACACGATCTTGAGCATTCAGTAGTTGATATTGAGCATTTGCTAAAAGTTGCGCTTGGTCATTTGATTGTGACTGGAGATCATTTAGTTGACTGTTTAAAATACCAGCTCTTACTTCGCGATTTGTTTTTTCAACTTTTAAGGCAGCAATTTCATTTCTTAAAGTAGCATATTTTTCGTTTGTATTCGTCCGTGTTTGGCGTGCACTAGCTAGTAAGTTTTCGTAATCAGCTAGGCTCATCAAGGTCCCGTTTTGCAAGCGTTGGTTCAAGTTTCCTACTTGATGGAAACCAACTGTTGCAGTTCCATTTGTTGAACTGTACTGATTAGGAACAGTGTTATAAGATGCAGAAATTGCAGTTGCTTTATTGTCCAACATTTGCAAGTAATGGCCAACTCTTGCGAATTCAGCAGCACCAATTTTCATATAAATATCATTGGCATCCAGCTGAGATTCGTCGGTTGGTAAATTATAGCGCGCAGCGATCTCTTGATACAATGCTTTTTCACTGTACCAAAAATCAACTGATGCCTTAGGTGTAAAGCTGATAGCCACATTTTCATTTTTTATATACTTAAACATGTGGCGACCGTTTTGCTCGAAAAAGGCTGATTGAATTTGACTGGCAACATTTGCATATGGATCAACATATAATGGAGGTAATCCTGCCTGTGCTCGATAGTTATTTATTGCTCGAATAACTTCTACAGCTTTTAAATTATTTTCAAGAGTCGCTGAGCTGGTAGAGTCGCTGCCAACTGTTAATCCATCTTCAGCTTGGGACCGTTTGTATAAAGCGAGTGCGTTAGCTGCAGCATCTCTAATTTCTTGAGTTGCTCCTTGGCTTTGCAAGTTTTGAAGGAGCTCTTGATAGGTATTAGCAGCTTGTGTTGTTGTTTCAGTTTGTGGGGTATTTGCCAATTCAGCTTCTTTTTGATTAATTGCAGTCTGAATCTGGTTGATTTCATTTTGGTTTGTCTGGATAGCTTTTTCAAGATTAGCTGTACTACTTGGTGAATTAGCAATATTTTGCTGAACAGCTGTAAGATTAGCTTGTTTAGCTGCGAGTTCTTGATTCGCTTGTTCTTCTTCTGCTTTTGCCTGAGCTAGTTCTTGTTCTTCCCTAACGATAGGTGCTTTCGCTTCGTTATATTCTCTTTCGGCAACGTCTACCAAAGTTCGTTGTCCGACAACGACATTTTCCTGTTGTTGAACTGCTTGTTCTGAAGGAAGTTCTTGATTTTGCGAGTTGTCTAGTGAAGCTTGCTTTGCATTCACTTCTGCTTCAGCTTTATTTACTTCTGCTTTTGCTTCGGCCACAGCTTCTGGACTAGCTTCTTTGTTGATTTCTTTTGCTTGATTAAGCTGTGCTTGAGTGTTTTGGCTTGTCTCTTGAGCCTTTTCAAGTTCATCTTTAGCTTTTTCAACAACTTCTTTCTGGGCATCGACTTGTGCTTTCGCTAAATCTTTCTGAATCTCCGTCACTTCAAGATCATTTTGCTCTGATCGATGAGAAGGTTTTGTTAACTCATCAGCATTTACATGATTTCCTACAACTCCTGAAATCAAAGTAGTTGCTGCAATCCCCGTTGCAACAACAGATTTTCCTAATTTCTTTTCCATTTCTCTCTCCAAACCCTCCTAATTTTTATATTGATATTTATTCATACCATATTGCTTGACTTATTCTATCATGTCTATGTGAAAAACAAAGATAAAATTCGTTTCGTTTTCATAGCTTTTTGATTACAATTTGATGACTATTTGCAAATGTAAGTTTTTTTATAAAATAATTAAAAAATCAGACTAGATGCCTGATTTTTGGGATATTTCTTATCATTTTTGGCGACCTTTGAGAACAGCTTCTATAATTGCCATTCTGACAAAGACTCCATTCGTCATCTGTTCAACAATACGTGATTTTGGTGCTTCAACTAAATGGTCAGCGATTTCTACATCTCGGTTAACCGGAGCTGGATGCATCAGAATAGCTGTGTCTTTCATACGGTCGTAACGCTCTTGAGTCAGCCCATGCAGTCTGTGGTAGTTTTCTTTAGAAAAGATAGACTCATAATCATGACGCTCGTGTTGAACACGCAAGAACATCATGACATCTACTTTGTCAATAACTTCATCGATTGTTACAAATTCACCATAGTGAGAGAATTCTTCACTTCTCCATTCTTCTGGTCCTGCAAAATAAAGCTCCGCTCCCAATCGTTTAAGAATCTGCATGTTAGATTTAGCTACACGTGAGTGATCTAAGTCACCAGCAATTGCAACTTTCAATCCTTCGAAGTGTCCAAATTCTTGGTAAATTGTCATCAAGTCTAGGAGACTTTGACTTGGGTGCTGACCTGAACCATCACCACCGTTGACGATGGATGTAGTAATGGTTGGGCTTTCCACTAGCTCTTTGTAGTAGTCTACTTCTGGGTGGCGAATGACACAAATGTCAACTCCGAGTGCAGACATGGTCAAAATAGTATCATACAAGGTTTCACCTTTGTTGACTGAACTGGTTTTCACATCGAAATCCAATAGGTCGCAACCCAATTTCAATTCTGCTACTTCAAAGGCCTTGTGGGTTCTTGTTGAAGGTTCGAAGAAAAGATTGGCCACGATATGCTGTTCGTCATAGTTGGCTTTTGCTCCATTTTTAAATTCAATTCCTCGTTTGATTAAGGCCATTACTTCTTCGTTTGACAAAGTTTCCATTGAGACAAGATTTTTAAGAGCGATTTGGTTAGATGACATGATAAGATCTCCTTTGTGATAATGATTAGAGCTCTATTTCAATTTTTTCTGTAAGATAAGATTGAAATAAATGGTGAACAGTTTTAAAAATCAGATGTCAGACCTAATTTTTAGGTTCTGGCAGGACAAGATAGAGGACGATTCCCAAGATAGTTGACAAGGCTACGCCTGAGATTTGCAGACCCGACAGTTGCAAGGTCAGGCCACCGATACCAGAAACCAATATGACACTGGCAATCAGTAGATTCTTTTTGTTATCAAAATTAGTCTGGGCTTCTATGAGAATTTTAAGTCCACTTGAGGCAATTACACCGAAGAGAGCAATGGATATTCCACCTAGAACTGGACTCGGGATTGATTGGAGCAAAGCGGAAACTTTTCCGACAAAACTCATGACGATGGCAAGAACTGCAGCACCAGCTATCACATAGACGCTGTATATTTTATTGAGCGCCATGACTCCGATATTCTCTCCATAGCTAGTCACTGGCGGCGCTCCGAAAAGCCCTGCAATAATCTGAGCTAGCCCATCACCAGTCAAAGTTTTATCTAAGCCCGGATCTTTGAAGAAATCTTTTCCTGTCAAGCTATTTAGTACCATGACGTGACCAAAGTGTTCTGTCATAGTTACAAAGGCGATAGGTGCCATGGTTAAAATCGCACTAGGGTAAAATTTTACATCATAATCTAAGAAAGGAAGGCTCATTGGTGGAAGGTGGAACCAAGATGCTTCACCAACCTTTGCAAATGAGACAATCTCCTGTCCAGTTATTGCACCAAGAATTAAACTAAAGAAGTATCCAACTATCAAACCTAGTAAGACAGGAATGATACCGATAATTTTTTTACCATATATGTTAAAGAGAATGACTGCTAACAAGGTCACCATTCCAATAGTGAAATAAGTTAAATCATAAACCTTTTCACCATTAGCTCCTGTCTTATTCATAACATCACTAACAGCTGTACTGGCCAAACTCAGACCAATGACCATGATAATTGGTCCTACAACTACAGGAGGTAGGATTTTATCAATCCAGGCGTTTCCAGCAAACTTAACAACCATGGCTACGATAAAGTAGACCAAACCGCCTGTGATAGCTCCTTGTGCTACCGCTCCGATACCATCTGTTTTCATCAGTAATTGCATGGCTGCTATATAAGCAAAGCTGGATCCCATATAGGCTGGTATCTTATACTTGGTAACTGTGAGGTGTGCTAGGGTTCCCAGGCCACTTGAGAATAAGGCAACTGCGGGATCAATCCCTACTAAGATTGGAACTAGAACAGTCGCGCCAAACATGGCAAACAGATGCTGGAAGGATAAGCCTAAAAGTAAACCTGGCTTTGGCATATCGTGGACATCATATTTTACATCTTGATTCATATAGATTATTATTCCCCCTTTATCAAAATACGATCCTGACCATCAGTTTCGGTCATTTCTACAATGATTTCTTCTGTTCTACTAGTTGGAATATTTTTTCCAATATAGTCAGTTCTAATTGGTAATTCCCGATGGCCTCGGTCAACCAGGACTGCTAGGCTAACGCGCGAAGGTCTACCGTGGCTTACGAGATTGTCAATGGCCGCCCGAATGGTACGACCTGTGTAGAGAACATCGTCGATCAAGATTACTTGACGGTCGGTAATATCTACTGGAATTAAAGTTGTATCTGCTTCCTGACTCTTTTTGTCATCTCTAAAAGGTTTTGTATCAATTTCAGCTACTGGAAGGTCAATTTGCTCCAATTGGGCTAAACGTTTTTGAATACGATGAGCCAAGTGAACTCCCCGAGTTTTGATTCCAGCCAAAACTACTTGGTTCAATTCTTTATTGCGTTCGATGATTTCATAAGTAATCCGTGTGATTGCACGGTTCATAGTAATATCATCAACAACTTCTTTTGTTTTCATGAATACCCCCTAAACCAATAAAAAAGTCTCCTTTTTCAAGGAGACTACAGAATAATTCGTTGGGCATGCAAAACAAGATGCACCTGTATACACTCAACCCAATTTTTACTGGCTCCTTGTCTACCTCTCTGGATAGAATTAAAGGAATATTTAATTGTTAATACTTTATCACAAATTAAAAACAATTTCAAGAATTAAATTCAAATTTTAAGCAAAAAATAGATTATTTATCCCAGAACTTCTTCTTTTTCTCGTTTTTTATGTCTGTCTCTTTTTTCTCAGCGGTTAGAGACTCCTTCTCATCAATGATTGGCAAAGAATTTCCATCTTTCGCCTCATATCTTGGCGTGTCTTTAGAAGGTGCTTCTCCTTTAAGTTCATCAGCATTTCTTTCTTTAGCTTACTTGTTATTGTCAATGTTACCACACTGAATATCAGGGAAATGCTGCGCCATTGCTTTTGGAATTTTATTTTCATTTGATTCAAGATCTGCTTTGGGGACATGATTGTCGCTGACATTGATTAAAGTTACAATCTTATTTGGTTTCTGAAGTGCTAGAGTTATGATTTTATTCTTGTCCATATCCAAATTATCTAAAGAAGTAAATTGATTAATTCCATCCAGTTTTTCAGCTCATTCTCACCTAAGTTTAAATTCTTCAAGAATGGCTGAGAGTGACTAGAAACCAAAATAAAGCAAAAAAAGAAGCAGGATACTTTCCCACTTCTTCTTTGCTTTTAATTTTATATATTTGAACGGTTATTTATTATGGCTATTCAAGGACAGAATAAGCTTGGACAGATGATTTTTCAATGTTTGCTGTATAAGATTACTTTTCCGACTTTCAGACAGTCAAACGACAATCTGAAACACAAAAATCTAGCTCTATATCGCTTCTGTAGTGAAACTACGACTTTCCAGCACCTTCAGCATGGCATCAGCTGTGTCCAAGGCTGTGAAGAGGGGTACTCCGTGCTCAATAGCTGAGCTGCGAATAATTTGACCATGCTTATCTGCAGTCCGCTTGGTTCCGACCGTGTTGATAATAGCCTGAATCTTGCCCTTGCGGATATAGGCTGGGATGTCCTTGTTATCATCACTGCCGATTTTTTCTACCAGACGGACGTGCAGGCCGTGATTTTCAAAATAAGAGGCTGTTCCCTTGGTTGCCCAGATACCATAGCCAATATTTGCAAAACGCTGAGCCAGCTGCAGGGCTTCTTCCTTGCTATCATCTGCAATAGTAAAGACGACATTACCAAAACTTGGCAGATGGAGATAGGAAGCCTCAAAAGCCTTGTAGAGCGCTTTTTCGATCGTGCGGTCGCTGCCCATGACTTCACCAGTAGACTTCATCTCAGGCCCCAAAAGACTGTCAACCTTTGCCAGCTTTGTAAAGGAGAAGACTGGCGCCTTGATATGAACCATGGAACTTTCTGGATAAAGACCATCTTCATAGCCCAGCTCTGCCAAGCTTTCCCCAAGAATCAAACGAGTCGCCACTTGTGCCATCGGAATATCAGTCACCTTGGACAAGAAAGGAACAGTCCGGCTGGCCCGTGGATTGACCTCAATGACATAGACCTGCTCATCTTTGATGACGAACTGAATATTCATCATGCCGATACAGTTCAGTCCCAGAGCCAAACGCTTGGTATAGTCTGCAATAGTATCCTTGACTTTCTGCGATAAGGTTTGCGGCGGATAGGCTGCCATGGAATCCCCTGAGTGAACCCCCGCCCGCTCGATATGCTCCATAATTCCTGGAATCAAGACCTGTCGACCATCAGAAATGGCATCCACTTCACACTCATCACCAACAATGTAAGAATCCACCAAAACCGGATGGTCTGGACTGGCCTTAACCGCTGTCCGCATATAAGAGCGTAGATCCGCTTCGTTTTCTACGATTTCCATAGCACGGCCACCCAAGACATAGGAAGGCCGCACCAGAACAGGGAAGCCAATCTTACGAGCAGCTTCTACCGCTTCCTCTTCATTAGTGGCCGTCTGACCCGGCGGCTGCGGAATATCCAACTCCTTCAGCGCCTGCTCAAAGAGATCCCGGTCCTCAGCTCGATCTAGGTCCGCCACTTGGGTACCTAAAATCTTAACACCAGCCTTGGACAGAGGCTCTGCCAGATTAATGGCTGTCTGACCGCCAAACTGAACGATAACCCCTTTAGGCTGTTCCAGCTCAATGACATTCATGACATCTTCAAAGGTCAGCGGCTCAAAATAAAGCTTGTCAGAAACAGAAAAGTCAGTCGATACAGTCTCTGGATTGCTGTTCATGATAATCGCTTCGTAACCAGCCGCCTGAATAGCCTTTACAGAATGAACGGTCGCATAGTCAAACTCGACTCCCTGCCCGATTCGGATAGGACCAGAGCCCAGCACCAGAACTGATTCCTTGCTGGATTTGACAGATTCATTTTCAAAGCCATAGGTAGAGTAGAAATAAGGTGTCGCAGACTCGAACTCAGCAGCACAGGTATCCACCATCTTGTAAACCGGCACAATCTTCTGCTCCTGCCGGATGCGACGCACCTGCTCGGCTGTCATCCCCCACAAGGCAGCAATCTTAGTATCCGCAAAGCCATTTTGCTTGGCTTTCTTAAGCACATAGCTATCTCCGATATGGCTGACCAGCTCCTGCTCAATTTCGTAAATATGGAGCAGCTTATCCAGGAAAAAGACATCAATCTTGGTCAGCTCAGCAATTTCATCCGGACTGTAACCACGACGAATAGCCTCTGAGATATAGAAAATCCGGTCGTCTTGCGCTTTGACAATCTTCCTCATCAGCTCAACATCGCTTACTTGGCTGAGAGCAGGCAGCTCGTTGTGGTCCACACCAACTTCCAAAGAACGGCAAGCCTTGAGCAGACTCTCCTCAATATTGCGGCCGATAGCCATGACTTCCCCGGTCGCCTTCATCTGGGTTCCCAGACGGCGCTCACCCTGCTCAAATTTATCAAATGGAAAGCGCGGAATCTTAGCGACTACATAGTCCAGAGCCGGCTCAAACATAGCATAGGTAGAGCCTGTCACCGGATTGATGATTTCATCCAATGTGAGCCCGACTGCGATTTTAGCCGCCAGCTTGGCAATCGGATAGCCGGTCGCCTTAGAGGCAAGGGCTGATGAGCGGGAAACCCGTGGATTGACCTCGATAACATAGTATTTGAAACTATGCGGGTCCAGAGCCAGCTGTACATTACAGCCGCCCTCAATCTTCAGCGCTCGAATAATCTTGAGGCTGGCGTCCCGCAACATCTGGTATTCATAGTCTGAGATAGTCTGACTTGGCGCAAAGACGATAGAATCGCCTGTGTGAATGCCGACTGGGTCAAAGTTTTCCATATTACATACGACCAGCGCATTGTCTGCGCCATCCCGCATGACTTCGTATTCGATTTCCTTAAAGCCTGCTATGGAGCGCTCAATCAGGCACTGAGTCACTGGAGAGAGTTTGAGGCCGTTTTCTGCGATTTCCTGCAGCTCTTCTTCATTACTACAGATACCACCGCCAGTTCCTCCCAGTGTAAATGCCGGACGGACAATGACTGGATAGCCGATTTCAGCCGCAAATTCCAGCGCTTCATCAACTGTATTGACAATTTCTGACTCAGGGATGGGCTGGCCAAGCTCTTCCATCAGCTGCTTGAAGAGATCCCGGTCTTCCGCTTGGTCAATGGCTGACAGCTTAGTCCCCAAGAGTTCCACTCCCAGCTCTTCTAAAAGCCCTGACTTGGATAATTCCATGGCCATATTGAGTCCAGTCTGACCGCCCAGAGTAGGCAGCAGAGCATCTGGCCGCTCCTTACGCAAAATCCGTGCAACAAACTCCAGCGTGATAGGCTCGATATAAACTCGGTCTGCAATTTCCTTGTCCGTCATGATGGTCGCTGGGTTAGAATTGACCAAAACAACACTGTAACCCTCTTCTTTCAAGGACAGGCAAGCTTGAGTCCCAGCATAGTCAAACTCCGCGGCCTGACCGATAACGATAGGACCAGAACCGATGACCATAATTTTCTGAATATCTTTACGTTTTGGCATAGTGTACCTCTCAATCTTGCTTCCTAATATGCCTGATGGGCATCCATCATTTCCATAAATTCATCAAAGAGATAATCTGAGTCATGCGGTCCCGGCGCAGCATCTGGGTGGAACTGCACAGAAAAGGCAGGATAATCCCGATGGCGCACACCTTCGACAGACTTATCATTGATTTCTTCATGAGTCACAATCAGGCATTCCGGCAACCCCTCACGACTGACTGCATAGCCGTGATTTTGACTGGTAAAATCAACTCGGCCTGTTGCAATCTCACGTACCGCATGGTTGAAACCACGGTGACCGAACTTCATCTTATGCGTCTTTGCACCGTTAGCCATGGAGAAGAGCTGATGTCCCATACAGATTCCAAAAATTGGAATCTTGCCCTGAATACCTCGAATCATGTCCAGAGCCTCCGGCACATCTTCCGGATTTCCCGGTCCATTTGACAACATAACCCCATCAGGATTAAGCTGGAGAATTTCCTCAGCGCTGGTATTATAAGGTACCACTGTCACGCTACAGTTGCGTTTGGCTAACTCCCGCAGGATAGAATGCTTGAGACCAAAGTCCACCAATACCACGTTTCGACCAGTTCCCGGAGCAGGATAAGACTGCTTGGTAGAAACCTGCTTAATGTTATCAGTTGGCAGAACTATAGACTGAAGCTGGTCTTGTAAACGCTCAATACTACCATTCGCGTTGGCAATGATTGCCCGCATGGTTCCATGTTGGCGTATAATCTTAGTTAGTGCTCTTGTATCAATCCCTGAGATTCCTGGTATCTTCTTGATTTTGAGGAACTCATCCAAAGACAATTGCTGGCGCCAATTGCTGGCACGTCGTGCATACTCATAGACCACAACTCCCTTACAGGTCGGCAGAATAGATTCATAGTCGTCCCGATTGACACCATAATTTCCAACTAAGGGATAAGTAAAGGTCAAAATCTGTCCGTTATAAGACTGATCCGTAATTGATTCTTGATAGCCTGTCATGCCCGTGTTAAAGACGATTTCGCCTGTTACGAGAAGATCTGCTCCAAAAGCTTCCCCTTCGAAAATCATGCCATTTTCTAATATTAAAAGTCTCTTTACCATTGTTCCCTCCTGTCTAAGATGCAGACCACCTATGACCATCCACATAAGAAATATAATAATAGGGAGTAGGATTGCTTCGCATAGCTTCACCCACTCCCGGCTCACTGTCCGAGATTATTGTCGTCCTTTCAGAACTGCTTCAATAATAGCCATTCTGACAAAGACACTGAGCCAGTCGCTTCTGAATGCGATAAGCCAAGTGAACCCTCCGGGTCTTAATGCCAACCAAAACAACTTGGTTTAGGTCCTTGCTGCGCTCAATGATTTCATAGATAATCTGCGTAATCGCACGATTCATGGTGATGTCATCAACTACTTCTTTTGTTTTCATTCATTCCTCCTCAAACAACAGAAAAAGCCTCCTCATACAAGGAGACCTCAGAAAAATCTAATCAGGCAAGCTAAAACAAGACGCACTTGCTTACACTCCACCTATCATTTTACTTGCTCCTTGTCTATCTCTCTGGATAGAATTAAAGGATTATTTAATTGTTAATACTCTATCACAAATTAAAAACTAATTCAAGAGAAAAATGTATTTTTATGCATAGGTAATCACAAAATTGTGTTTAATTTATCATTTGTCTCTTTTTAAGAAGCTTTCTTCTTTGAAAAAGAGAACGATTTTACACCGTAAAAGATAAATCCAAAGACCAGATAGGCTACAAAGATGATTAAGCACATCTTGATGACATAGGGCCATTTGTGTTTAAAGACATTTAGAAAAAAGTAAGGAAACGGATTGTCCTTGGATCTTGGAATATCAATCTTGAGAACAAAACCGTTAATCAGTGAAAAAATCATGTAAATCAAAGGGACGCTTGTCCAAGAAATAGGATCAAACCAACGGTATTGACGGGCTTTGTCAAAAACTAAAGTATCCAAAAGAAAAGCAAGGGGAACTATATAATGACAAAGGAAATTCTCTAAACGATAAAAGTCTGTCGCAATTGGGGCCAGTAAAAGATGGTAAACCACGCAAGTAATCATGATAGACATGGTTACACCACCCTTGACTCTAAGCACTCCTGCTGACTGCCATTTATCATCTGTTCTTGTCATGAGATAGATAAGGTAGCCAGTAAAAAGCAAAACTAAAAGATTTGACAGGACTGTATAATACATGAGCATACCCCAACCATATTTAGATATTTCGAGATATACTCCGAGGAAGCTTAGAAAAAAGAGTATGATACGATATGCAAAAATCAATCTACGATTCATACTTACCTCAGATTTTCTTTACAAACTCTGACTTGAGCTTCATCGCACCGAAGCCGTCAATCTTACAGTCGATATTGTGGTCACCTTCTACAATGCGGATATTTTTCACACGTGTACCTTGTTTGAGATCTTTAGGTGCACCTTTGACTTTCAAGTCCTTGATTAGGGTAACAGTGTCACCATCAGCCAACTTATTGCCATTGGCATCAATAGCTACCACTCCTTCTTCTACCTCTTGAACGTCAGCTGGGTTCCATTCATAAGCACATTCTGGGCAAATTAAAAGTGCACCATCTTCATAGACATATTCTGAGTTACATTTTGGACAATTTGGTAAAGTGTTCATTATTTTCTCCCTTTTAAAAATATACTGATTTATTATACTCTATTCTGCGACTTTTGACAAACTAGTTAGGATTTTTTCCCTAATTCCTGGGTCCTCTTGTAGGCAGCTTGAACGGCATCCATGACTGTTCCTCGAAAGGCATTTTCTTCCAGACTAGCTACCCCTGCAATGGTCGATCCGCCTGGACTGCAGACCTGGTCTTTGAGCTGGGCAGGATGTTGCCCACTGGCTTGGCTTAGCTTTGCAGCGCCTAAAAGAGTCTGATTGGCAAGCTCAAGCGATATATCGCGACTGAGTCCTGCTCGAACACCAGCATCCGCTAAAGCTTCTATAAAGAGATAAACGAAGGCTGGTCCACAGCCAGCAAGAGCAGTCGCTGCATCCAACTGTTTTTCCTCTAGTCTGACCAAAAGACCAGCAGAAGACAGAAGCTCACGCAACAAATCTTCGTCTACTTGATTCGCCTGGTGAGATAAGCTATAGGTAATAACACCCTCACCTACGGCTACTGGTGTATTAGGCATGATCCGAATCCAACGATGGTGGCTAGGTGTTAATTTCTCTAATAGCACCAAAGGCAAACCAGCAGCCATCGAAACCAGCAGAAGAGAATCTCGTTTTTCTATAATTTCCTGATATTCAGCTAGCAAGTCAGCAAATTGAGCTGGTTTGATGCCAAGGAAAATCACTTCTGCCTGAGCAAAAACTTCTGCATTACTGACAGGCTGGCCACCAAGTTCCGCAGCAATCTTTTCAGCCTTGTCACGACTGCGATTAGCCAGGAGTAATTCACTTCTATATCTTTCATCTTGGGCAACTAGGCGAGCGAGACTGCCGCCCATATTCCCCAGACCGATAAATCCAATTTTCATCATTATTTCCTCACTTGACCAGTCCCTTGGATGACGTATTTATAGCTGGTCAGCTCTTTCAGCCCCATAGGACCTCTGGCATGAAGTTTTTGAGTAGAAATACCCATTTCGCAGCCAAGGCCAAATTGACCGCCATCTGTAAAGCGGGTTGAAGCATTTACATAAACTGCTGCGCTATCCACCTGCTCTGTGAAGTAAGCTGCCGCTGCAGACTTCTCCGTCACAATGGCATCCGAGTGATGAGTGCTGTGAGCCTCAATATGCTCCACCGCTTCTTCCAGCGAAGAAACCAGCTTGACCGCTAAGACATAATCCAAAAATTCGGTATCAAAATCTTCCGGTCTAGCTTGCGAGCTCGAGATATACTGTGCCGCTTTCTCATCCAAACGTAATTCAACAGACTTTTCTTGTACAGCATCACGATCTGTCACCAAAATCTTCTGCAAACGTGGTAAAAATGCAGCTGCAATCTCTTCATGTACCAGTAGCACTTCCATGGCATTGCAGACTGAGGGGCGACTGGTCTTGGCATTCTCAATAATCGCCAAAGCCTTGTCCTGATCAGCGTCCTTATCTACATATATATGAACAATTCCAGTACCTGTCTCAATAACTGGCACAGTAGCATTTTCTACAACCGCCTGAATCAGTCCCGCGCCACCACGAGGGATGAGCAAATCCAGATAACCCTTGGCCTTCATCATAGCCTGGGCGGAAGCCCGGCTGGTATCAGAAACCAACTGGATACAATCCGGCGAAATCTCCGTCTGAGCCAAGCCTTCTTTCAAAGCTGTGACAATTGCTAGCGCTGTCTGATAGGCATCCTTGCCACTTCTGAGAACGACTGCGCTACCACTCTTTAGGGCCAGAGCCGCAGCGTCAGAGGTGACGTTGGGCCGACTTTCGTAGATAATACCAATCACGCCCATAGCCACTCGCATTTTACTGATGACAAGGCCGTTATCAAGCTCGGTCCTTTCCAAGACTTGCCTTACAGGATCCTCCAAGTCAATCAACTGGCGAATGCCCTCTGCCATAGCAGCAATCCGCTCCTCATCTAGATAGAGGCGATCCAACATCACATCTGAAATCTTACCTTTAGCCGCGGTCATATCCAGTTCATTAGCTGTCAAAATATCCGCACGAGAAAACCAGAGCTGCTTTGCCATTTCTTCTAAAGCATGGTTTTTCTCAGTAGTTGTGGCCGTATTGATCGTCTTCTTGACTTTCTGAACCTTTTCAAAAATTGCTTGCGTTGAGGTCATCGCTTCTCCTTTCCTCGTCTTCTAAAATTCTGCAAATAAATCATTCAACTCCGGTGTCAGAGAAATCCAGTCATCCCGATGAATGACAACACCTTTAGGTTTATTGGACTTGAGCATATCTTTAAGAGCTGACTTGCCAAAACGCACGCGCCCTTTACCAAGAATAGTTCCGCTACCTTCTTCGTAAACCGTTACTGTATCTTGATAGGCAAAGCTACCCGATACAGATACAAGACCAGACACCAACAAACTTTTACCATTGTTTCTGAGAGCGTCGGCTGCTCCTTGGTCTACATAGATTTCCCCTTGACTTTTAGCATAGAAAGCCAGCCATTGCTTCTGCGTTTTTAGCCCCTTTTCCTGGGCCAAAAAGAAGCTGCCATCCTTGGTTTCCTCCGCAGCTTCTAGTAGAGCATCCGTCTTGAGCGAGGAGCAGATATAGACCGGAACACCAGACATGGTCGCAAGCGTTGCAGCCTTAATCTTTGTCAGCATGCCACCAGTTCCGTTACTTGATCCAGCGCCACCTGCCATATCAATCAACTCAGAGCTAATCTTCTCAATCTTTTCAAGCCGGCGGGCATCTGGATTGGTAGAGGGATTGGCTGTGTAGAGTCCATCTACATCTGTCAAGAGCACCAAGAGGTCCGCCTGAACCATGGCTGCCACCTGAGCACTCAGTGTATCATTATCCCCAACCTTGAGCTCCTCAATGGCCACCGAGTCATTTTCATTGATGATAGGAATAGCTCCGCGATTCAGTAAGACAGATAAGGCTTGATGGGCATTCTTGTAACGCCGCTTATCTGCAAAATCATCCTGGGTCAAAAGAATCTGAGCAGAAATGATTTGTTTCAAAAGAAGATTGGTTGTATATTCTTCCAATAGCAAACCCTGTCCAACCGCAGCTGAAGCTTGTTTATCTGCTACCTTGGTCGGTCGCTTTTTAAAGCCCAGAGAAGAAAAGCCTGCCGCAATAGCTCCTGATGAGACCAAGATTAACTCATGTCCCGCCTCATGCAAGAGAGCCAACTGCCGAGTAATTTCCTTTACCTTAGCGCGTGACAGACTACCATCTGCATTTGTCAATGACGAAGTTCCCACTTTAAATACGATTCGCTTTGCTTTCATTTCCTTTTCCTTCACTGCTAGATTGTCTTATTATACCATGATTTACGGAAAATAAAAACGACCGTGATTGAAGCGGTCGAGGGGGTGAAGGACGTTATTTTACTTGAACGGTATACAGCGAGCATTAAATAACTGTTCGTCGATTTTAAAGCTATCTTTGATAAAATAGCTTCAACTAACTAAAATTTTTTCTATAAAGGACGTAAAAAACTGCGACCAATTGATCACAGTTTTGAACGAATCTTTTGAACATTTCTTAATGGAATTGCATGCCACCATCAACGATAATAGTTTGACCAGTAATGTAGTCTGAATCTGGCCCTGCTAGGAAGCTAACAGCTGCTGCAACATCTTCTGGTTCAGAGAGACGTTTCAGCGTGATATCTTTAGCGAATGTTTGCATACCCCACTCATCATCTTTGCCAGCATTTTTTCCGACTTCATGAGCGATATCAAACATCATTGGTGTCTTCACGATACCTGGCGCATAAGCATTGACTGTAATTCCAGAGTCGGCTAAATCACGCGCTAATGTTTGAGTGATTCCACGAACCGCAAATTTCGTACCACCGTAGACTGTCAAATTAGGATTTCCCACAACACCTGCCTGAGATGTAGCGTTGATAATCTTGCCTCCATGGCCAAGAGCCTTGAATTGTGCTTGAGCCGCTTGAGATCCCCAAATGACGCCACCTACGTTAATGGCAAAAGTACGTGTAAATTGTTCTTCTGTGATGGTATCAAGTGGTGTTGTTGGTGCTACACCAGCATTATTGACAACAACATTTAAATCCCCAAAATGATCAACGACTTTTTGGAAGGCGGCAGCTACCTCTGCTTGTTTAGACACATCTGCAACTACAGCAAAGGTCTTAGTAGCAGATAACTCTGCAACAGCCTTTTCAACAGTTTCCGCATTATAGTCCAATAGTCCGACTTTAAATCCATCTTGAACCAAGCGCTTTGCAATCGCAAAACCAATCCCTTGACCTGCACCTGTAACAATAGCAACTTTTGACATATGATTCCTCCTTGGTATCCATGATACCGCGACACGTTCATAGCTGAACAGCAAAGGGTTTACAAGTTAGTTATGGCAAAAAATTTCATTATGAAACTTCTGTCAGAGCTATGCTACGATTATACAACTATGTGAAAACTGTGTCAAACTTTTGCAGTTTTATAGATTATTGATAAATCCTATGATGTATCTTGTAGCAGGTATATTAGGAACTTGTAGCATTACTTTAATTTTTTTGGTTATGAAATTTGGGGATAAAGCACAGTTCCGGTATGTCATAACTAAACTATCTTGATTAGGCTTGATTGGGCTAAACTCCAATTGATAGATATTCGGGTGATAGGAAAATTTAACTTGGCACATGATTAATTCTCCTCTTTAATATAAAAAAACAGCCGCAAGGCAGCTTCAAAAGCTCCTAGGGACTGTTTTGTATTTTAATAATGAATGAACCTGATTATTCTTGACGTAGCTTTTTCAAGGTTTCTTGGAAAATAGCTGGCGCTTCAGCTGTAAATTCTAGCATTTCACCAGTTCGAGGATGGGTAAAGCCTAATGTTCGCGCGTGCAGAAACTGGCCATGTCCTTTTAAAGTCTTACGAGGTCCATAGACCTCATCTCCAGCTACAGGGTGTCCGATGTAGGCCATGTGAACGCGGATTTGATGAGTTCGTCCTGTTTCCAACTGAAGCTCAACCAAGCTATAGTCACCAAAACGCTCCAAGACTTGGAAACGCGTCAGAGCTGACTTGCCTTTGGCCGTCACAGCCTGCTTCTTGCGGTCTTTTTCACTACGGCCAATCGGAGCCTCAATCACTCCGCGGTCATTAGGTAGATTTCCATGAACAATAGCCCAATACTTGCGTAGGGATTTCTTATCCTTGAGCTCATCAGCCAGAGCCACATGGGCATGGTCATTCTTAGCAATCATGAGAAGCCCTGAAGTGTCCTTGTCAATCCGATGGACAATCCCCGGCCGGAGAACTCCATTGATGCCAGACAGGTCTTTGATGTGATACATAAGAGCATTGACTAGAGTGCCACTAGTATGACCTGCAGAAGGATGGACCACCATACCCTGCGGTTTATTGACAACTGCCACGTCCTCATCTTGATAGACGATTTCTAACGGAATATCCTCTGCTACATACTCAACTTCCTCAACCTCTGGTAGTTTGTAAGAGATGACATCGCCCTCTTTAACAGTGTACTTAGCTTTTTTTACCAAGCCATTTACTAAAATCTTACCTGTCTTAATTTGTTCATTAGCTAGGCTTCTTGACAAATCAGTTAAATCAGCGACGGCTTTATCTAAACGCGCCCCAGCCTGCTCAACTTTCACTTCCATTAGTTTCTTCCTTTATGATGACTAGGAGCATGATTAAAACTCCAAAAGTTAGATAGGTATCCGCAACATTAAAGACTGCAAAATTGATAAAATCAACTTGGAACATATCGACAACAAATCCTTGGCGCAAGCGATCAATAAAATTACCTAAACCACCTGCAATAATCAAGGTCAACCCACTGATAAGCCAAAATGAACCTTTTATATTTTTTATCAAATACCAGATGGCTCCTCCAATCACAAGGAGTGTGATAATTGTAAAGAGCCACTGCTGATTCTCTAAAATAGAAAAAGCAGCTCCTGTGTTTTGAAGATATGTTAGGCTCATGATTGAAGGAATGAATCCCTTAACCTCACCTAATTTAATATTAGAGACAATAGTCCACTTAACCAACTGATCTAAAACAATCAGCAAGACAATCGTAAGGGGAATGGTTATTTTTCTTCTCATACTTTTCTCTTCTTCTCAAAATATTCTTTCATAACAGCTACAAATGCCTCTCCAACTTGAGATAGTTCAACCTCAGAACGTTTGACATAAACCATTTTATTATCTAGAGCATCCTTGACTGGAATCACTGTAATGCCATTCACACTATTACTATCCAAGAAACCTGATCCAGTCGCATAGGCATCTGTTCTTTCTAAAATACCATTCAATGTGGCCCGGTCGGTCACATTAAACATCTGGGAACTAGCGCTGGTATCCACCAAGTTTTCAGAATAATAGAGATACTCATCTTTTTCTTGAGTAAATCGAACGGTAGGTAGGTCAGTCAAATCATCCATAATCAATTCTTTTTTATTGGTCAGCGGATGATCCTCCCTTAGATAAATATGCGTCTGGAAAGGAATGAGCTCAATAACTTCTAAACCAAGCTTGTCTATTTTTTGCATAATTCCCTTAGTGTTCTGATTGTTAAGATAGATGATTCCTATCTCGCTATGACCTTGGGCTATTTCATCTAGAATCTGGACGGTAGTCGATTCAAATATCCGAAAATTCTTATATGCTGGATATAACTTTGAAAACTCTGTGATAAGAGGGGGTAAGAAATCATAGTGCTGACTAGCAATAGAAAATTCGTCCTTTTCTTCCTCAGGATTAGCATACTGATTTTGGAAAATATCAAAGCCCTTTACCAATTCCTGAGCCCGCTCATAGAACTCCATTCCTCGACGAGTTAAAAAGGTCCCACTACTAGTTCTCCGAAAAATCTTAAAACCAAGCTCTTTTTCTAAATCTCTCACGGAAATGGAAAGACTCGGTTGGCTGACATACATTTTTTCTGCCGCTTCTCGAAAAGTTCCACTATTTGCAATAGCAACCACGTATCGTAATTGTTGAATATTCATTTTATCTTCCTCATGTAAAGTATTGATATTATACCATAAATTCGTTCTTTCATAAAGAAATGGAGGGTCTCTAAACTAGAGATCCTCTTTTACACTATTCTGATAATGCAAATATGTCTTTTAAATACAGGAAAGTTACTCTTAGAACAACAACTAAAGCGATTAGCACTTCACATACATAAATAATTTGTCCAGTAATTCCTATATTATAATGCAATAAGAAAGTTTTTAGGGCTGTTGCTGAAATCACTAAAGGAAAAGTAAAGGCGGAAAATCCTGCAGAAAAAGGTCTTCTCAAAAGACTTGGAAGTTGATATAGAATAAAGAAATAAAGTATCTGCCCAAAAACGATAAGGAATAAGAGCAAAAGATTGTTTGGATTTGGGAAACTAGCTACATAAGCCGCTGTTATCAATGAAACCGGAGCGCAAAACGTCGTCATATTCGGCAGAATCGCTTCTGTTAGTCCAATCTTAAAAGTCTTATAAAAAACAATTGGCAAAACTAGAATGGTAGCAAGAAGACAATACCAAAAGATTATCTGCCCAAGAAAGAATTGATCAGAAACAAAGATTGTCAAAGGAGCTACGCCAATTCCTACAAAGAGAACAGTCCAAGAAGGATAAACATTTTCCCACTTGAAAGGAATAAGAAACGAAAAGAAATAATAAATCATCAAAAAGACTAAGCCGATAAAACTAATCCACCACAGAATTCGAGCCAAGAACATGGTCCAAGATCCCCAAAATGTCCAGCTTGCCAGATAGCTTGAAAGCAACATCCCTTGCATGAAGAAAGTCGGAAAGACAGATGCAATGAGAGGATCTCTTAACTGTTTTCTAACCAGTTTTTTATATGAGACCATACCAAATATCAAATGAATTAAAAAGAAAACTGCTAGCCCAGCAAAGAAATACCGTAAAATCTGACTCAAACTTCCAATCAAGTTTCCAATGGCTAACAAACCTAATACTAGACCAGATTGGACCAACAAGGGTTCTCTTCTCTTTATCTTCATAATTTCTTCTCCAAAATGGCCAAAGTTAAACTAACCATGACCTTTTTATAAATTATCTTTTCTTTCCAGGTAAACTATTTCCGACTTTTTCTCAAAACCCAACCTTTGATATAATCTCAAGGCACCAGTGTTTACAACTTCAACAACTATTTGACAAAGTCGGCCATTGATTTTGTGTAAATCGTTTAGAATATATTTGACTAGATAGGACCCTAATCCTTGGCCTTGATACCCTTTTTCCACTGCCAAACCAAATAAGTAATTGGTTCCTAAGCTGACATCTACCGAACAAGATGCACGAACTCGTCCATCCTTACGTAAGACATATAAGCGACAAGTTTCATCAAGTACAGCCTCTCTGGCATACTTTTCTGCACAAGTCAATGTAGTACCAAACTCTTGCGATTGAAAATTTGCGATATCACTAATTAAACTTAGGTCTGCTAAAGCAACTTCTATATCTGAAACATCATCCAAATAGAATTGACGAGAATCTTGTTCCAGCCAAATCTCATTCTCATCTATGTTAGCAGAATATTTATTCCAAAAATCTGGATATCGATCTAAAAAATTCGTTTCTGAAATATAATGGATATTAATAAGCTGATAACGCTTAGCAGTCTTCTTAAATTCATTTACTAGTACCTTAGCTATGCCTTGACAGCGATAAGCAGGAGCAACATAAATAGACACTTCTGCTTCATGTGGTTCATCAGCATATATTGATAGAAAGCCAACCAAAGCCTCGTCTACAAACGCTAAGATAAAAGCAGGCATGTTGGGATTGTCATTATAATTGCTGTCTAAATATGGAATTCTATATGTCTGATCTACTTGGTTACATTCTTTTACTATCGAAAACGCATCATTCTTTTCTTTGTCAGACAATTGAACTCTTACTTGTATATTCATCTTACACTCCTAAATTGTTATGGACATTATACCACATAATACAATTTTCCTCTCCATAAAACAAAAAAGAAACAGGAAAAATTCCTGTTTCACTTTATTTAGATTTGATATAGTTAATACCATCCGCCTTAGGTGCAACAGCTTTTCCGAAGAAGAGTGCTAGGACAAGAATTGTCAAAACGTAAGGCGCAATCTGCAAGTAAACCGCTGGAACATGAGATAGAAATGGTAATTGACTTCCGATAACTGCTAAACTTTGAGATAATCCAAAGAAAAGACTTGAAAGCATTGCTCCAATTGGATCCCATTTACCAAAGATCATAGCTGCTAGAGCAATGAAACCTGGTCCAATGATTGTTGTTGCAGCAAAGTTAACTGAGATTGATTGTGCGTAGATCGCTCCACCGACACCACCGAGGAATCCAGAAATTATTACTCCCCAATAGCGCATCAGATAAACATTAATTCCCAGTGTATCTGCAGCTTGTGGATGTTCACCAACAGAGCGAAGACGAAGACCAAATTTCGTCTTAAACATGATGAACCAAGCGACAAAGGCAAAACCTACAGCCAAGTAACCCATCAGACTGGTGTGTTTGAAGAAAATATCTCCAATAACAGGGATATCAGACAGGATTGGGAAATTAAATTTACCAAAAGAAACTCGAATGTTATCAGTTTGACCTTTTCCGTAAAGAGCTTTTACTAAGAAAATTGCCAAGGCAGGTGCCATCAAGTTCAAAACTGTACCACTGACAACATGGTCTGCACGAAAGTTGATAGTAGCGACTGCGTGAATAAGTGAGAAAACAAGTCCGACTATTCCACCGACCAAAAGGGCCAACCAAGGTGTTAAACTTCCGAAAGTACTTTCAAACGTAAGGTTGAAAACAACACCTGAGAAAGCACCCATCACCATGATACCTTCAAGTCCCACGTTAACAACACCTGAATGTTCAGAGAAGGCACCACCAATACTAGTGAAGACCAAAGGAGCTGCATAAATAAGCATTGACGACACTAACAAATTTAGCATTGAGACAAAATTCATCTTATTTACCTCCCTTTTCTTGTTTGCGTGGTTTGATAAAACGTTCAATAATGTAATGAACACTTACAAAGAAGATGATAGCTGCTGTTACAATGCTGACCAATTCTGAAGGAATCGTTGCAACATTCATACCTGGAGCTCCAACTTGAAGTACTGCAAACAGGAAGGCTGCAAAAGGAATTCCCACAGGAGAATTACTTGCAAGAAGACTAACTGCCATACCATTGAAACCAACACTTAATGAGCTACCTTGAACATATACGTTTTGGAATGTACCAAGTCCTTCTACTACTCCTCCGACACCAGCAAGGGCACCAGAAATGATCATTGAAAGGATAATTGTACGTTTTGCTGACATACCAGCATACTCACTTGCATGTGGATTGATACCAACTGAACGAATTTCAAAACCAAGTGTCGTTTTCTTAAGAAGGAACCATACAAAAACAACTGCAATAATTGCAAAGAAGATTCCGATGTTCATCCGCGAATTATTGGTCAAAGCACGCAACCACTCTGTCTGATAGGTGGCGTTAGGGCCAACAGTGATACTAGAATCCACACTCTGCATGACAGATTTCGGGAAACTATGGATAAAGGCATTACCAACATATAGAACGATATAGTTCATCATGATCGTTACGATGACCTCTGATGTTCCAAGGTAAGCACGTAAAATACCAGGAATCGCACCAATAATACCACCCGCTACAATACCAAGGAATACAGTCATGATGAGCATAAGTGGGCGCGGTAAATTTGGAAATGATAGGGCAAACCAACCGGCAGTAATCCAGCCAGCCAAAGCTTGACCAGGCAAACCAACGTTGAAGAAGCCGGCTCTACTAGCCACTGCAAAACCAAGGGCGATCAAGATCAGTGGTCCCATTGCACGAGAGATTTCCCCCAAACTTCTTAGAGTACCAAAGGCTGTTTTGAAAAGTTCTTCATACCCCCAAATAGCATCGTAGCCAAAAATCCACATGATAATCGCACCGAGTAAAATCCCAAGAACGACAGAAATCAAAGGAACGGCAATCTGCTGTGTTTTCTTAGACATTAGAATCTCCCTTCTTTAGTTCTCCTCCGGCCATCAAAATACCAAGTTCTTGTTTGTTGGTTTCAGCTGGCGTTACGATACCTTGAATTTTACCGTCATGAATAACAGCGATTCTATCAGATAAATTGAGAATCTCATCCAATTCAAAGCTGACAACAAGAACTGCTTTTCCTTTATCACGCTCACCAATTAAACGTTTATGGATATACTCAATCGCACCAACGTCTAATCCACGTGTAGGCTGACTAACAATTAGAAGGTCTGGATCACGGTCTACTTCACGAGCAATAATTGCCTTTTGCTGATTACCTCCAGATAGAGCTGATGCAGGAACATAATCATTTGCTGCACGAACATCGAACTCTTCCATCAGTTTACGAGCATAATTATGAATATTAGTATAATTCAAAATACCATTCTTGCTCAGTGGTTCTTTATAGTAAGTTTGTAAAGCAATATTTTCAGAAATAGTCATATCAAGGACCAAACCATCACGGTGGCGGTCTTCAGGAACGTGACTGACCTTCATTTCCGTAATCTTACGAGGAGGCAAGCCAACTACATTCTTACCTTTTATATTAATAGTTCCTGATTTAACTTTACGCAAACCAGTAATCGCTTGAATTAATTCACTTTGTCCATTTCCGTCAATTCCGGCAATACCAACGATTTCACCTGCACGAACATCAAGTGATAAATTCTTGACAGCTGGAATACCACGGTTTTCATTAACAACTAAATCCTTGATTGAAAGAATGACTTCTTTTGGTTGAGGAGGATTTTTTTCTGTTGTAAATGAAACAGAACGTCCTACCATCATTTCAGCTAGATCTTGGTTTGTAGCACCAGCAATCTCAACCGTTTCAATACTTTTACCACGACGAATAACTGTAACACGATCAGAAACTGCACGAATTTCATCCAACTTGTGCGTAATCAAAATGATCGATTTCCCCTCTTTGACAAGGTTCTTCATAATGATCATTAATTCGTCGATTTCAGCTGGTGTTAATACAGCTGTTGGTTCGTCAAAAATAAGGATGTCAGCACCACGATAAAGAGTTTTTAAGATTTCAACACGTTGTTGAGCGCCGACTGAAATGTCCTCGATTTTTGCAGAAGGATCTACGGCAAGTCCATATTTTTCAGATAATTCTTTTATCTCTTGGATTGCTTTTTTGATGTCTAGAACACCATTCTTAGTAATTTCACTTCCTAAAATAATATTCTCGGCAACAGTAAATGCTTCGACCAGCATAAAGTGTTGGTGCACCATTCCAATACCTAAAGAGGCTGCTTTCGATGGTGAGTCTAGTTTAACAACTTGCCCATTTACTGCAATTTCACCACTAGTAGGCTCAAGCAATCCTGCCAACATATTCATCAAAGTAGATTTACCTGCTCCGTTTTCTCCTAAAAGAGCATGAATTTCACCACGACGAAGATGAAGGTTAATTTTGTCATTTGCAACAAATTGTCCAAAGATTTTGGTAATCTCCCGCATTTCGATGACATTTTCATGTGTCATTGTGATCCCATCCTTTCAAAACTTTTATTTCAATAGAACCTACTAAGAGTTAGTAAGCTCTATTGAGACAAAACCTTTTGTCTCAATCTCAAAGAAGCGATCTCTCTAAGATCGCTTCCTGAGAGTCAATGTTTGAATTTTATTCTGCAGGAACTTTGATGCTTCCGTCAAGAATTTTAGCTTTAGCATCTTCTACTGCTTTTTTAGCATCATCTGACAAAGCTTTAGTTGTCAAATCAACACCACCATCTTTCAAACCATAAACTGTTGTTTTACCACCAGGGAATTGGTTTTTAGATGCTTTGGTTGCGATGTCTTTAACTGTTCCACCAACTTTTTTCAAGGTAGAAGCAAGAACGAAGTTAGATTCTTTACCATCTTTAGATTTAAATTTTCCTTCGGCTTCTTGGTCACGGTCCACACCAATAACCCAAACTTTTTCGCTTTCGTTTCTTGTTTCATTGATTGATTTCGCTTCGTTGAAGACACCAGCACCTGTACCACCAGCTACTTGATAAATGATATCAGCACCTGCTGTATATTGTGCAGCGGCGATTGTTTTACCTTTAGCAGCATCACCAAATGATTCTGCATATTGAACATCAATCTTGATAGATGGGTCTACTGATTTAACACCAGCTTCGAAACCTTTTTCAAAACGAGTCAATACGGCACCTTTAATACCACCTACAAATCCAACAACTTTTGTTTTAGTTGTTTTCGCTGCAGCTACACCTGCAAGATAAGCTGCTTCGTTATCTGCAAACAAAGCAGAAGCGACATTGTCTTGACCTTTGATTTCATCATCAATGATGACATAGTTGATGTCTGAGTGGTCTTTGGCAGCAGCTTCTACAGCGTTACGAAGAGCAAATCCAATACCAAAAATTGCTTTATAACCACTTGATGCAGCTTGCTCAAGGTTATTAGCATACTCAGATTCGTTTGTTGATTGGAAGTAAGTGAAACCATGATCTTTTGAAAGACCGTTTTCTTTACCCCATTCTTGCAAACCTTCCCATGCTGATTGGTTGAATGACTTGTCATCAACACCACCAGTATCGGTTACGATAGCAGCTTTCAGATCTGTTTTAGCATCTGAATTGCTATTTGAGCGAGATGCACGGTTACCACATGCAGCAAGTCCTACTGCTGCGACAGCTACTAGACCAAGGCCTAGCCATTTTTTCTTGTTCATTTCTGAACCTCCTAAATAAGATATGCAACAATGTTGCAAAATTGTGTGGTCAGATGACCCAGACTACCAACTATTTTAAGTCGGTAAAAGAATATGGAAGTAATTCCCCGACCGTCATCACGACCGTCGATTTATCTTTAGCGACTAATGTCACTTTTAGATCTTTATTAAAAAATTCTGCCATCACTTGACGACATGCTCCACATGGAGAAATTGGCTTTTCTGTCTGCCCATAGACAATCAGCTCTTCAAACTCAAGTGCTCCTTCAGAAACTGCTTTAAATATTGCTGTTCGTTCACCACAGTTTGTCAAACCAAAACTAGCATTCTCAACATTAACTCCAGTGAAGACACGGCCATCTTTAGCAACTAGTACAGCACCAATTGGAAAGTGAGAATATGGAACATACGCATTTTTGCTTGTCTCTACGGCCAAATCGATTAAATCAGTAGTTGCCACTAGCTGTTTCCCCTTTCATGATAGCAACACCTGATGAAGCACCAATCCGAGTAGCTCCAGCTTTAATGAAAGCTTGAGCATCATCATAAGAACGAGCGCCTCCAGATGCTTTAACTCCCATATCAGGACCAACTGTTTGTCTCATCAAAGCTACATCTTCTACAGTAGCACCACCAGTTGAAAAGCCAGTCGATGTTTTTACAAAGTCGGCTCCAGCTTTTTGGGAAATTTGACAGGCCAGAACTTTTTCTTGATCAGTCAAAAGGCAAGTTTCAATAATGACCTTCACAAGTTTCTCACCACTTGCTTCTACTACTGCTTGAATATCTTTTTCAAGCAAATCCAAGTTGCCAGACTTGAGAGCGCCAATATTGATTACCATATCGATTTCATCAGCCCCATTTTCAATCGCATTTTTTGTTTCAAATGCCTTTACTTCAGGAGTGGTTGCCCCCAAAGGGAAACCTATAACTGTACAAACTTTTACATCAGATCCGCTTAGTTCTTCAGCTGCAAGCTTTACCCAAGTTGGATTAACGCAGACACTTGCAAAATCATATTCTTTGGCTTCTTCAATTATTTTTTCAATTTGCTCTTTTGTTGCTTCCGGCTTTAAAAGAGTATGGTCAATGTATTTGTTCAATTTCATTTTTTCTCCTTTAAACTCAAGAAATGACCTCAATGATTTCGCTTACTTTTTTCCGTTCGACATCTATTCTAACATTTTTTTTGAATTCTGTAATCATTTCCTCAGAGATTTTTTGGTTAGCATAGATTTTAGCAACTACTTCACCTGATTGAACAGCTTCGCCAACTTTTTTCTCAAAAACAATTCCAGTTTCATAATCTAAGTTGTCAGATTTAACTGCTCGACCAGCACCTAAACGCATAGCAAATAAACCGAATTCCATAGCTGGTAGTTCAGAAATGAAACCAGACTGATCTGCAGTGATGTCTACTATATACTGGGCTGAAGATGGCCTATAAAGGTCCTCCAAGTCACCGCCCTGTGCTTGAATCATAGCTTCAAACTTTCTGAGAGCAGAGCCGTTCATTATGTGCTCGCGAACTTCCTCTACAGTTTTTTCTACATTTGCTAAGCTAAGCATAATCTGAGCCAACTCACAGATAAAATGGGTTACATCTTCTCTGCCTTTTCCTTGAAGGATCTCTAAAGCCTCAAGAATCTCTAAACGATTACCAATGCTTGTTCCCACAGGTTGGCTCATATCTGTAATAACAGCTACTGTTCGTCTGCCTACAGCTTTACCTAACTCAACCATAGTCTGAGCAAGGCGACGCGCATCTTCAATATTCTTCATAAAGGCGCCTTCACCAACTGTCACATCTAGAAGAATACTATCTGCTCCGGCAGCAATCTTCTTACTCATAACAGAGCTCGCAATTAGAGGAATTGTGTCGACTGTTGCGGTCACATCACGAAGAGCATAAAGCAACTTATCAGCTTTCACAAGTTGATCTGACTGACCAATTACAGAAAGCCCGATTTCTTGAACTTGTTTGATAAATTCTTCTTGACTGCGCTCCACTTGAAATCCTTTTACAGATTCCAGTTTGTCAATAGTTCCGCCCGTATGACCTAGACCTCGACCACTCATCTTTGCAACTGGTACACCAAAGCTAGCAACCAAGGGAACAAGGATTAAGGTAACCTTGTCACCAACACCACCAGTAGAATGCTTATCCACTTTAATACCAGAAATTTCTGATAAGTCAATTTGCTGACCTGTTCCTACCATTGTCATAGTCAAGTCTGAAATTTCTCTGGTTGTCATTCCCTTAAAGTAAATAGCCATTGCAAAAGAAGACATTTGATAATCGGGCACTGTACCAGCAACATAACCATCAATCAACCATTGAATTTCTTCTTTTGTTAATTCCAAACCATCACGTTTTTTTTGAATAATGTCGACAGCTCTCATTCTAGTTTCTCACTCCTTAAAATATAGTAGCCTTTATCTTTTTTGACAACTTCACAATTTCCAAAAACTTCTTCCATTTTGGCTTTAGCGCTTGGCGCCCCCTGCTTCTTCTGTATGACGATAGTTAGGTCACCACCTACCGTCAAATGCTCAAGGCTACCTGCAATAACTTGATGAACTACTTGCTTCCCAGCTCTAATGGGAGGATTACTAATTATATGGTCAAAAACTCCAGTTACTTGATCATAGACATTAGATTGAAAGATTTCCGCTGAAACCCCATTAAGTTCTGCGTTTTTTCGGGCTAAATCCAAAGCACGCAGATTAATATCCACTAAGGTGGCTTTCACAGCTTGCGATTTTACTAATGTTAAACCTAATGGACCATAACCACAGCCCAGATCCAAAATAGTATCCCCTATAGAAAAATCTATGGTAGACAGGAGGACCTGACTACCATAATCGATCATCTTCTTGCTAAAGACGCCAGCATCCGTAAGGAAGGTCATTGGTTGACCTAATAAATTCAGTTGTAATTTATGGATATCGTGCTTAGCATCCGGATTTTCTGCAAAATACATCTTTGACATAAATTAATTTTATCACAATTTTACCTAAAATGTAAACCGTTTACAATATTTTCTACAATTTTTTTTAACAATATGGTATACTAATCAAGTTGATAGGAGAAAAAATATGACAAACGAATTTCTTCATTTTGATAGAATTAGCCGAGAAAGATGGCAACAATTACATAGAAAAACAACACCGCCATTAACTGAAGAAGAATTAAATTCAATAAAAAGTTTTAATGATGAAATTAGTTTGCAAGATGTTATGGATATCTATTTACCATTAACTAATCTGATTCAAATTTATAAGAGAGCCAAAGAAGATCTTGCTTTTTCAAAGGGAATATTTCTACAAAAAACCTTAAAAAAACAGCCTTTTATCATTGGTGTTTCTGGTAGCGTAGCAGTTGGAAAGTCGACAACAAGCCGCCTTCTCCAAATTTTACTTTCTAGGACATTTGAAAATGCAAGAGTTGAACTCGTAACGACAGACGGTTTTTTATATCCAAACTCTGTCTTACAGAAACATGACCTTTTAAATAGAAAAGGCTTCCCTGAAAGTTATAACATGGAACTTCTTCTAAATTTCTTAGATCACCTAAAAAACGGACAAACTTATCAGGTTCCTGTCTACTCTCATGAAATCTATGATATTGTTCCAAATCAAACACAGACAATCCAAGTTGCTGATTTCGTCATTGTTGAAGGGATTAATGTTTTTCAAAATCCTCAAAATGAACGTCTCTATATAACAGATTTCTTTGATTTTTCTATTTATGTAGACGCTGAGGTTGAGAATATCGAGAAATGGTATCTTGATCGTTTTGGTAAATTATTGGACTTGGCTAGACAGGATTCAAAGAACTACTACCATCGCTTCACCCAAGAACCAGTTGAAGATGTTATGAAAATGGCTCGCAACATATGGAAATCTATTAATTTAGTTAACTTAAAAGATTATATTGAGCCAACTCGCAATCGCGCTGAATTAATCCTTCATAAAGCTCATAACCATGAAATAGATGAGATTTACTTAAAGAAATAACTATAATCGATTGAAATCAAGTGATATTTTTTTAAAAGAATAATTAAGGCTTGTCAAATGCGAACTTTTCATATATAATTAGATAGTTAGTATACATTGGAGGTGAAAAACTTGGCAAACATTAAATCAGCTATCAAACGCGCTGAATTGAACGTTAAACATAACGAAAAAAACTCAGCTCAAAAATCAGCTATGCGTACTGCAATCAAAGTTTTTGAAGCAAACCCAACTGAAGAACTTTACCGCGCTGCTAGCTCAGCTATCGATAAAGCAGAAACTAAAGGTTTGATCCACAAGAACAAAGCTAGCCGTGATAAAGCACGTCTTGCAGCAAAACTTGGTTAATCAATTAACTGCATACAAAATGAGCTCTTCGGAGCTTTTTTTGCGCCTTAATTCATTGGGATGCGATTTTGCTACTTCTAAACGATCATAATTGTACAGTATTTGAGATAAGGTTCAAAAAACAGTGACGCAAACTTTTGCGTCCTCCTTCTATTTTTGATAAAATAGCGGTAAATCTGACACGAATACATTCTAGGAGTCAGAATAATTGATTGAATAAGGAATTTGATATGAAAAACCAAACTTTAATGCAGTATTTCGAATGGTATCTGCCAGATGATGGCCAGCATTGGAATCGATTAGCAATGGATGCGCCAAATTTAGCGGCCAAAGGGATTAAAAAAATATGGATGCCTCCGGCTTTTAAAGCAACTGCCTCAAATGATGTCGGCTATGGCATTTACGACTTATTTGATTTAGGAGAGTTTGATCAAAAAGGAACCGTTCGGACTAAGTATGGATTAAAAGAAGAATATCTTCAAGCGATCCAAACACTAAAAGACAATGGAATCGATCCAATTGCTGATGTCGTTTTAAATCATAAGGCTGCAGCCGACGGAACTGAAACATTTACGGTTATTGAAGTAGATCCAAATGACCGTACTACTGCTATTTCTGAGCCCTTTATGATTAAAGGATGGACTCACTTTACTTTTCCAGGAAGAAACAAGCAATATAATGACTTTGAATGGCATTGGTACCATTTTACTGGAACTGACTTTGATGCAAAAAGTCGTCGGTCTGGAATTTATTTAATTCAAGGTGACAATAAAGGTTGGGCGAATGACGAGCTGGTAGACAGCGAAAACGGAAACTATGACTATCTAATGTACGCCGATCTGGACTTCAAACACCCAGATGTTATTAAAAACCTATACGATTGGGCTAGATGGTTTATCGAAACTACAGGTATACAGGGTTTCCGCTTGGATGCAGTTAAGCATATAGATTCCTTCTTTATGGCCAACTTTATTCGAGATATTTTGCAAGAATATGGTGATGATTTCTACGTTTTCGGAGAGTTTTGGAATAATGATGAAGCTGCTAATAATGACTACTTAGAAAATATTGACTATCGCTTCGACCTTGTCGATGTTAAATTGCATACTAATCTTTTTGAAGCGAGTCAAAAAGGTGAAGAATATGACTTGCGTACTATTTTTGATCATACTTTAGTGAAAAACCACCCTGAATCAGCAGTGACATTTGTAGAAAACCATGATACTCAGCGTGGTCAAGCACTTGAATCGACTGTGGAAGAATGGTTTAAACCAGCGGCTTATGCTCTTATTTTACTTCGAGAGTCTGGACTACCATGTATTTTCTATGGAGACTACTATGGCATAAATGGTGAATTCGCTCAGCAAGATTTCCGAGAAGAGATTGACAAACTATTAGACCTTCGTCTAAACCTAGCTTATGGTGAAGAGACCGACTATTTTGATGACCCAAATTGTATCGGATGGACAAGGGCTGGTCAAGAAGGTAGTCAGCCTATCGCAGTTCTAATTTCAAATGCTACTGCTACGTCAAAACGGATGTATTTTGGACAAGATTGGTCAGGGCACGAGTGTTCGGACTACCTGGGTAATTGCCAAACAATTGTCACTATCGATGAAGAAGGCTGGGGAGAGTTCCCTGTTGAAGAACAATCTGTTAGCGTTTGGTCTATTAAAAATTAAAAATCAGCTCTTTGAGCTGATTTTTAAATACAACAACAAAGCTTGGCTTAATAAAGCCAAGCTTTTTAGAATCACTATATATCTGTTAATCCTATTTTGACAAAGACAATGATGTCTATCCAATAGCTTCTCTTTAGAATAAAACCTTCAATCTTTTTTCCCATCACTCAATCGTCCAACTCGTTTCTTGCTTTCTGATTTGATTGAAATTTTGACTTCAAAAATGGTACCTTTAGGTCTATTATCTTTAACAGTAATTGTACCCTTTAGAGCATCGGCTATTTGTTTTGCAAGAGATAGACCTAGACCAAAACCACCCTTTTGTCTTGTTCTAGCCTTATCAACCCTATAAAAACGATCAAAAATTTTCTTTTTGTCTTCATTATTGATTCCAGGGCCGTTATCGGACACTCGTAAGTATAGAGAACGGTCTTTTGACCATACTATAAACTTAATAACCCCATCTTCTTCTGTATATTTCACAGCATTATCAAAGAGAATAGTCATCAGCTGTTTTAGAAGTGTTCTATCTGTCTTGATGTTGTGGTCGATATGATTTTCGTAGATAAATACTTTCTCATTTTCATCCGCAATGATTTCATAGTTGGCAAATGTTGTAGTGAAAAATTCTGGTTCAACTTCAGTAATTTCAGCCTTAATGCCATCATCTCTTCTTGCAAGATTCAATAGATTAGTTGTTAGCATCCGCATATTCCGAACTTCTTCCAGACTGGAGGCAATATTTTCACTAGATTCCATAATCGTAGCTTCCGGTTTTCGGAAAAGAGTTTCCAAACGGTTCTGCAAAACAGCTAAAGGAGTACGCAACTCATGGCTGGCGTTTTCAACAAAAGATTTTTGCTTCTGCATACTGTCTATTAGAGGCTTCACGCTGACCCGAGCCAAATAAATACTGGCAATAATTGAAATTAACCAGAAACTAATCATAACAATGACAATGATTTGTTCATGATTCTGACTGGTTTGCTCCAATTGATTGACATTAATCAAAACTGCTGCATATTTTACTTTGTTCAAAAGATTCCCAGATAAGAATTCGCTTGGATTAATCTCAAAAACCAACATACGATAGAGTTCTTCTTGACCATAGTTGTTTTTCAAAGTAGTCTGAATAATTTTACCTACATCCTTTTTCTTGATTGAAATCTTTTTTAAACTAAGAAAATGATCTGCAGTAGTCAATGGTTTCAAGTCTTCATCGAACAAGACTGCTTCAGTGTTCGAATTCACCTTCAGATTATCCATTGGTCCAGGGTCTGGGGCGTCTTGTGGCCCAGTATCATCATCAGATGACTGACCCTCATCAATCGTTGGTTGCATATTGGCTGCACGAGCCAAAGCAAGGTGGAGGACAGATCTGGGATTCTGACTTAAACTTTTTAAATTATCGTCAACTGTTGTATAAAGCCCTGAGCGCATAATCTGAATGATTAAAAGAGTCATGGCCGAGAAAATAAGTGTGAATACACCAAAATAGCGAATGAAATATGAAAAATCATCCGCATAAAAAGTTCGTCTAAGTTTATTCAGCATTCTTCAAAATGTAACCGACACTGCGAAGGGTTTGCATATTGTTCGCAAAAGTCGTTCCTTTCAATTTTTTCCGAATTTTTGAGACATAGACTTCAACGACAGAAATGGTAGTATCACTGTCAAAGCCCCAGAGTCGATCAAAAATCTGAGTTTTAGGTAGAATTACGTTTTGGTTCTGCAAGAAATAAACTAATAAATCAAATTCTTTTCCTAGTAATTCTACTTCTTTTCCGTTCACCAATGTGGTATTGGTAGAGAGGTTTACTGTTACATCACCATATGATAAGGTATTTTCATTAAATTTTCCTGAACGCTTGAGTAAGGCTTGGATCCGCATCTTTAATTCTTCTAAATAAAACGGCTTGGTTAGATAGTCATCTGCACCCAATTCAAAACCATGCCCTTTATCATCTAAACTTTCTTTAGCAGTCATGATGAGAACAGGAGTTGAGACTCCTTTTTCACGCAAGTCTTTTAAAACTTGAAAGCCATCTTTTTCAGGGAGCATCAGATCAAGTAAAATCAAATCATAAACACCGCTTTCGGCTTCATAGTGTCCTTCTTCACCATCAAAAACCTGCATGACATCCGCAAAGTCATCTAAGAAATCAAATACAGAGTTCGACAACCCTAAGTCATCTTCTACTAGTAAAATCTTAATCATCTTGTTCTCCTCCTGCTATAAGATACTGATCTGCTTCATCTAAGATTATGTAAAATAAAGAATTTTTGTCCCATTTTTTTGGATCTTAGTATAATTCTTTAATTATTATATCATGACTTTAACAAATGGATTAAGATTTTGTAGCGTTTTCTTCATTATTTTGATTAGAATTGCTTTCCTTATCCTTTGTACTTCCATCTGCATTGGCTGGCTTCTTCTTAGAATTGCTACCGCCTTCTTGATTATTATTTCCTTGTGGTGGCTGTCCTCCTGGCCCTCCAGGTCCACCGTTACCACCAGGACCACCTTGTCCATCTTGACCATTCATTTGAGGTGGCATACCATTTCCATTATTTTCACCCTGTCCTTGAGGCGGTTGTCCACCGGGACCTTGCATATTATTGCCATCTTGATTATTTTGCTGCGTTTTCGATGTTTGAACGGTTGACTGCTGATTTGTTGCTTTTTGCGTCAAAGAACCGAATGTATAGCCACCAAGCAAGCCGACTACTAAAGAACCTGTCGCTACTACCGATAGCCACCACTTGGTGCTTTTTTCTACAACAATCATTTTCTCTTTATTCATTCTAGGTTTTTCCTTCTTTCTGTTTTAAGTTTCTGTGATAAAGTAAAGAAGTTTTACTTCATGAATTCACCACATCCTTTCTTTAGGTTACATACATTTTAATTATTTTTTCTTAAAGTGACCTAAATTTTTTCTTAAAGAATACTAAATGATGAGAAAATTCTTAGAAAAATAATAGAAAATTTATCCAAAATATTTTTTTAAAATACGACCGTATCGTCTCAGTAAAAGATAATCCGCTATTGCTGGGGATAGCAGGTTCAATGTTGTAAAAATCTTTGTACCTTGTCCCATCAAAATCACTCTTTTACGAGATTTTATACCTTTAAGTAAAGCTTGGATTACTTGATTTGTACTTGATATAGAGATCCCCATCTCTCTCCAAACTGGATGATAAGGCTTTTCTGATGGTGTATCTGCTGCATTGGGGCAAAAATAAGTTAGATGCATTTTTTTCTTCTCCTGTTTTAATTCTCGATTCATTGATTCGATAAAAGAAAAAAGTCCGGCGCGGCTCGCCACATCTACACTATAATAGGGAAAGGCCAGCCTACCATCTGCAAAACCTCCTGAATGCACAATGGTTGCTCCTTTTTGATTTTTTAACAAAGGTAAAAAATGTTTGCTGACAAGAATAGCCCCTATTAGGTTAATCGTCATAGTCTGATTGATCTCCTCCTCAGAGTGAGATAATAAAGATTTTCGAACATCAAATCCCGTTGCATTAATAACAATATCTATATTATCCGACCACTTTTGAACTTCAGACACTGCAACTTTAATAGAAGTTTCATTTGTTATATCTACCGAGCAAATTGGAATGTTGGAAGCAATATCCTCAGAAAAAGCAGCTAATTTATTCATATTGCGACCTAAAAGAAATAAATGAGAACCCGCTTGAAAAAAAGCTTGTGTGTATGCTTTTCCCAAATTACCACTAGCACCAATAATAACGACCTTTTTATTTTTAAAATAATTGTCACACATAACATACCCCCTCATTAGTGAACCTTTTGCGATAAGTTTAATATTACGAGTCCCACAATAACCAAAGCAATTCCCAAGAGGCTTGCGAACGTTACTTTTTCATGAAAAAGCAAAATAGATAGTACTGTTGTTCCAACCAAACCAACACCCGACCAAATAGCATACACTAGATTTAGTTGCATGCCTTTCAAAGACAAGGATAAAAAGAAAAAACACAAGCCATACAAAACTAAAGCAAGAATCCCAAAAAGCATTTTCGAAAAACCTTGCGACAGTTTTAACAGACTTGTGGCTGCTATTTCAGATACAATAGCAAGAGTTAAATAAACATAAGACATCATTGTCCTCCTAGAATCAATAGAATTGAAAAGCTAGTAGGTAAACAATTGATTTATCGATGAGTGGAAACGAGGCAAGTCCAAAGTGAACAAACATTGGCTAAAATCATAGACTTTATATTAGAATTCTTGTAAACAGGAATCACTTTTCGTCCACATAACTCATCTAAAGAGATCTGATAAAAATCAGCTAAGCGAATCAAACTATGACTATCTATAATTGTTTTATCATTTTCCCAATTTGAGATAGTTTGACGAGTCGTGCCCAGATATTCTGCGATTTGATTCTGACTATAGCCCTTTTGTTCTCTAAGTAATTTTAATTGTTTTCCTAACATCTGCATTTCCTCTTTATATTATTCTTTTCTTCACGAATTGGCTAGACGAAATTCTTTAACACCCTATACAATTCTAGGTAAAATTTCTTTGACATTGCTATTATAACATGATTTTTAGGATGGACACTTTATACTGACTTCCAAAAAAACAGCAGATTGCAAGATCCGCTGTTTTTTATCTATTACTTACTTGCTTTCAAAGCCTTTTCTACTGCTTCTTTTTCTCGTGTAATTAAGTCAACACGAGCTGCAATTTCTTTGATACCCATGCTGATATTACGACTGATAGCCATATCTGATAATTGAGGTTCGAAGAAAGCTTTGTATTCAGCGAGCCTTTCTGCTGTCTTAAAGGCATTAGCTGGATAGATGACAAACTTATCAAAGCTCATATCACCTCCCAAGGCCGCCTTAATCCAGCCCCAATTCTCACGAGCCCAAGCCCAAACAGTAGCTTGAGTAAAATCGTGATTGAGCAAAGGCAGATACCAGCTCATAGCTAAATCTTGTGGCTTAACAATATCTTTATTCTTCAAAGCTTCTAAAATTTGGTCAAGCGTTTCCTTATCATTAGTGTAGGCTAAAGCCGAAGCCAATTGTCTCTTGAAACTTCCATCAACTGTCGATACGTAGTTCTTCAGATATTGATCCGTCAGCTCCTTGTTCTCATGATGTTTGATTTGGTTAATCAGGATATGCAAGCGGATAGCTGCAGGAAGTTTTTCCAGATCATCTTGATGAGCTTTAAAGATGCCGTCAGCTTCTTGAGTCGCTTTTTCATCATTGGCAGCAATCAAGTTTCCAATAACGATTTGACGGACTAATTCATCCTCATCGCTTTCTCCATCTTTAGCTTCAAAGCCTAGGCGATCAAAGTTGAATCGGCTAAGTTTGATAACTAAGTCATTATAAGCTTTTTCACTCTCGCTACCTTCTTCAACAAAGATTTTCAAACCACTCAGAACAGCTTTAACCCCAGAAACAACCAAGTAAGAGCTTTCTTCTGTCAGTTTTTCAATTACTGGAACTAATTCAGCAAATGAAATGTGGCCAGCTTCTGCTAAGAGACGGCGTTCCTGCACCACTTGGAGCTTGCTGGTGCTGTCTAACTCAGTAATCGTATCTAGAATCTGGTCTAACAAGACACCTTGATAATCTGTGATATAGTGGGCTGTGTTTTCTGTATTGAAGCGCAAAGCTCCTTGGTTCTGAGCTGCCAAAGCAGAATAGTTTGGAATTTCAAGTGTTTCAGTTTCCAGTGTATCAGGCAAACCATTCCAATTACTGTTTAATGGCAGAACCCAAGTCCGCTTCTTGTCTTCATGTTCACCAATAAAGAATTGCTTCTGAGTCAACTTCAAGGTGTCATTTTCTACACGGGCAGTCAAAACAGGATAGCCAGGTTGCTCCAACCAAGAGTCCATAAAGGCTGCCACATCACGACCAGAAGCATCTCCAAGTGCATTCCAAAGATCACGTCCGATTGTATTTCCATACTGGTGTTTAGCAAAGTAGGCGTTTAAACCTTTGGCAAAGGCCTCATCACCCAACCAGCGGCGAAGCATATGCATGAGACGGCTTCCCTTGGCATATACGATTGCTGGGTCAAATAAGGTATTAATTTCGTCTGGATGATTCACCTCCACATGGACAGACTGAACCCCGTCTGTTGCATCTCGTTTCAAAGCAAGCGGAACTCCTGTTGTTTGGAAATTCTCAAAAATATTCCAAGTCGGCTCAATAGCATTGACGCAGACATATTCCATCATATTAGCAAAGCTTTCATTAAGCCAAAGGTCATCCCACCACTTCATAGTGACAAGGTTTCCGAACCATTGGTGTGCCAACTCATGGGCAACAACAAGAGCTACATCTTGTCGACTGGATACCGTAGAGTTTTCATCAACTAAGAGGTAAATCTCGCGATAAGTAACCAGACCCCAGTTTTCCATAGCACCAGATGAAAAGTCAGGCAAAGCTACATGAAGAGACTGTGGGATAGGATATTTAACTCCATAATAATCCTCATAAAACTCAATAGAACGAACAGCAATGTCTAAAGCAAATTCTAAATTACTGGCCGGATGTGCCTTTGTCGCATAGACACCGACCAGGGTTCCATTTTTAGTCTTGGCAGTTACTCCTTGCATATCACCTGCAGCGAAAGCTAGTAGATAAGACGACATACGTGGAGTTCTTTCAAACTTCCAAATACCAGTTGCTTTACGATTTTCAATGTCAATTTCTGGCATATTAGATAGAGCCAACTCGCCTTCTGCCTGGTCAAACTTCAAAGCCAAGTCAAAGGTTGCCTTAGCTTCTGGCTCATCCACGCTTGGAAAAGCTTCACGAGCAAAGTGACTCTCAAATTGTGTAGAAATGATTTCTTTTTTTACACCATCCACTGTGTAGTAAGATGGATAAATACCAGTCATATTATCCGTGATCTTACCAGTATAAGTCACCGTTACTTCAACTTGACCTGTGGCATCTAACTCGATGTAAAGAGCTTCGTTCGCATTGTCGACTGTAAAAGGACGCGCCTCCCCCGCTACTTCGACAGTTTCGATTACTAGGTCCTTTTGGTGCAGGGAAATCTTACTTGACTTAGCCTCCCCAATAATGGTCACTTTGCCTGAAAAGGTCTTATCTGTACGATTGAGATCTAGAAATAGATCGTAGTGTTCAGGAACAAAAGTGTCAATAAAGTGTGCAACTGCTTGCATGTTTTTCTCCTCATCTAAGATACAGGAATTCCTGTTCATTAAATACTTTTTGAAACCATTTTACCACATTTTAAAGCAAAGAAAAAGACAAGGATGACCTGTCTTTGTAATTCACGAGAAACTCAAAACATCAGGTTTTTCTTTTTTCTTTTTCGAGTTCTGCTATGCTTTGATTGTAGATGCGGTTTTCTTCCTGGTAGGTCTCTTGCAGACGATCCTCAAATCGTCGAATTTGTCTTTCAAATTCATCCCTATTATCCTCTAGCTGATGCAATTCATAAGTCGGGATAGAGTCGGGATTGTTACGACAGAAAGACAGGATAGATTCACTCATTCTTTCAGAGACATTTCTAGCCTCTCTTCTCATATCTTGGTAATCCCATTCATACTCACTAACTTTCTTTCGAAAAGCTATGTGCTCGTCATCAAGACGATCAATTTTTTTCTGAATATCCATAGAGCCTCCTATAAGATAGGGCTGGTCAAACTAGGCTTAGGAACAGCACCTAGTACCTCCTTGATTGAATCTGCTGCTCCACCTGTGAAGGCCCCGGATAAGTCAGCTGGTACTTGAGTGGATGCAAAAGTTTTCATGGCCTCAGCTTGACTATCTAACCAAGTTTGCAAAGCTTGACTTTCTTCAAGAAGGACAGCTCTTTTAGCTGAAATCAAGCCACGAATGGCAATACGTTCCTGAATCTTTAAATATTCTTTTTTTATACGTTCTGCTTCAGCTCGATCTTCTGTATTTGGTTCAATCATGGGTTTCCTCCTATTTTTTTGTGAAAATCTGGGCGCCTTTTTGATCAATTGCTACGATATTATCAGCGGCCTTGTTTAAATTGCCAGCAATTTCTGTCATTCTAGTCGTATATGCACTTGCTGAGGCGAGAGTTGAGGTTTCTGTCCCACCATTCCAAGCTTTGGATAATGTCAGTTCAGACAAGAGATCTTCTACTTCTCCAGATGAAAGGTTGTGAGCTAATGTAAAAGCTGCGTTTCTTAGTTCTGAGATGTGCGCCTCTACTTTTGATTTTGCACTTGCTAACTTATCTTTAATCTCTTGCTCGTAGACCTCGGCTTGAAGCTGAGCGGTTTGAGCGCTTGTGCGAACGAGTTCCTCTCTTAAACTAATTATTTTGTCGCCAGAGCTGGTTCTTAAAGAAGCGTGTAGCTCATCAATGTATCCTCTATTTATGGCGATTAAGTCCTGCTTAGAAGGCTCAGGAGCAAAGTCTCCATATTCTTTTAGATACTCAAGAACATAATGTTCAGGATCTTTTTTAGCATAGTCTAATCCAAAATTTGCAGTTACTGGATTTATTTCGTACATTTTTGCTTTACGTTTTGCAATCTTTCTAACTTGCTTTTCGGTCATACCTGAGCAAAAAAGACCATTTTTTTCATACCATTCAAGATCTGGGCTATTACCTTTAATCTTTGGCAAGCCAGCATTATGATGTTTTCCCTCTACGGTAAATACTTTTCCATATGTAATGATACCTCCATGGCCATCCCAACTTGTTAAATCCTTCCCCTGATCACTGTATGAATGTAAGTGTTTATTAAGATAATCAAGTTCTTCATCACTAATACCTCTATAATCAGTCGTATTTTTTTTCAACGAATTCCACGCACCCCAGTCCATGAAATTTGTAATCTTCTGGACTTTCATTTCCGCAGCTACTTTAGCAACTGCTGGTCCAGCTTGACTGAATCCCGACATATTACTAATATCAACTTTTTGTCCTTCTCCAGCCATTTTTTTAGCCTTAGATAATGATTGGTTATAAAACTCACGAACGTCTTTTGTCTGTTCTGTTAATTGATTTCTAGCTAGTATCGCATTAAATACTGACTCTGTAACATGATTATTATTTTCATTATTAGGTGATTGAGTACCAGCAACAACGATAGTAGTTTGACTGTAATCTGGCTTACCTTCCTTATCAAGAGGTGCGACAGCAATAGCTTGGGTGGTTTCGTTGACTTCGTTGATTAAGACATATTTTTGTCCTCCCCTTTTTAACGAAAAATCTTCACCAACATAATGGTTTTTAATTATTTTTAGAACTCTTGTTTGCAATTGCTGTACCTGTTCATCATTCAATGCCATTCCCACTCATTTCCTTTCCTAATTTCTGTATTATAGGCAACTTCTGCTTTTAGACTGCCTTTTTCACTTTTAACCACATCTTTTAGGTGACCAGCATTGACAAGCGCTACAATATTTTCATCCATTGAGGGGTTGATTGTCAATTTAGCTTTTGGAGGCAAGCTTTTGTAATTCGTTATGTCAAGAAATTTACCATCTACATCAATTTCAATCACTTCCTCATCAAATCCATTAAAATCTAACCGTAGATCTCCCAAAAGACCGTAGCTTGCATATCCATGCTTACCAACCTTCCGCCCTAAATAAGCCTTATTCCCATGATTATCATAAATTACGGGAACGATATTAGCATCGAACATAGTCTGTCCATCCCCACCTTGAACAAAAATTGGTGAAAACTCAATTTTACTGACACCAGAGTAATGCTCTTTAATGTAAGTTGCAAGTTGTTCTTCCAACAAACGAAATCCTCGTTTGTAAAGTTTCACTCCTTTGTCGTCTAAAACGTCACTAACATTATATGGAGAGTTTTGGTGTTCGATCCATTTTGTCATACAATATACTCCTCCCGAAATTAAAACTATAAGAACTGCACCGATTGCAAAAATTTTTTTCTTCATCAGTCTCCTCCTTTTGTATTTTGTGAAAACTGTGTAACAGCAACTATATACCTGTATTATAACATAAATACCATTTTATTAACTTTCCATTTTGATTTCAGTGCAGATTTATGACCTTATCTTTCTTTAGTTTTCCCATTCCCTCTCATCCCCTTTTTTTATTTCATCATTATATACCACATCTAAATCAGCGCTTCCTTTTGAATCTTTTTTAACCCCTTCAATCTGTTTATCTTGAACCAAAGCTTCAATATTTTCATCTACTTTATTGCTTACTGTAAGTTTAGCCTCTGGTGGTAAATGCTGAAAATCAGATACATCAATTAACTTTTCATCGCTAGTTCTTAATTCAATTATTTCTTCATCCCAGCCATTAAAATCCATTCTTACATCCCAAACATTATTATAAGTTGGATAAGTAATATCTCCTATTGTTCCACCAAAGTATGCCTTATTTTGATTCTTATCATAAACAGAAAAAACAATATTAGCGCTGAACATAGTCTGTCCATCCCCACCTTGAACAAAAATTGGTGAAAACTCAATTTTACTAACTCCTGAATAGTGTTCTTTGATATAAGTCGCCAGTTGTTCTTCCAACAAACGAAATCCTCGTTTGTAAAGTTTCACTCCTTTGTCGTCTAAAACGTCACTAACATTATATGGAGAGTTTTGATGTTCAATCCATTTTGTCATACAATATACTCCTCCTGAAATTAAAACTACAAAAGCTGCGCCTATTGCAAAAATTTTTTTCTTCATCAGACTCCTCCATTTTATTAATAAACACAAAAAACAATAAATTGGTTACATATATCGTGTCATAATTATGCGAAGAATAATTTTACAGCATTTTCTAAATCATTAAGTTTGAATACTTTTCCCTCGGGTAATCTTACATGACCTTTCGTAAATACTTGTAAGTCTTGGACTTCTTTATCATTCAAGGTCATCCGAAAGAACTCCTTTTTTCATTTCCACGTTATAGTTTATTTCTGCATTAGGACTTCCAACATCTGATTTTTCAACACCCTTTAGCCTGCCTTCTTTTATTAAGGTTTCAAAATTAAAATCAATATCCTTTATTTTCTTCCCTTTTATTTCTTCTGGTAATGATTGTCCATAAGTCACATCTTTAAATTCTCCTGTGTCTGTGCTTAATTCGATATAAGGTTTCCCTGAATAATCAAAACTCAGACGTAAATAACCTATAGTACCATAAGCAGGGTGTTGAAAATTTTTATATAATCCTCCAAATTTTGCTTTATTTCCGTGATAATCATAAATAATTGGAACAATTTCCGCATTCAACATGGAAGAACCATCATCCCCTGTAACATATATTGGAGAAAATTCAATCTTCTTAATACCTTTATAGTGTTCCTTGATATAGGTTGCAATTTGTTCTTCAAGAAGTTGAAATCCATGTTGATAGAGCCTGGTTGTTTTAGGCCCAAAGTTAGGTTTTGTTAGTTTGTTGTATACAAAGATACCCCCTGATACCAAGACTAAAATAAGAGCAAGTGTCGTAAAAATTTTTTTCTTCATAACTTTTTTCCTCTGGGTAGTGATATTAAGAATAACAGTATCGTTTTTCTTTTCAAAGCCTATTTATATTTCCAATATTCTCCTCTTTCAATTTCAAGGTTATAATTTATTTTTGCTTTCGGACTTCCACCATCACTTTTGATGATATTTTTCAACTGACCATCTTTTACCAAAGCATCAATGTTATCGTCTGTTCCTTTAATTGGAGGTGTTAATTTCGCTTCTTCCGGTAAAGTTTTAGCATTACTTACATCTATTTCAACTCCTAAACCCTTTCCGGAATCTTCTAATTCAATAATTTCATTATCATTGTGATCAAAATTTAAAAGTAATCCTGAGAGTATTCCATAAGAAGGATAACCAGTTTTCCCGATTTGTCCTCCTAAAACGGCTCTATTTCCCTCATCATCATAGATTACTGGCAGGACGTCCGCTGTGAATGGAGGATTGTCCTTACCACCTTGGATGAAAATAGGCGAGAATTCTATTTTAGAGATTCCTGAGTAGTTTTCTTTGATATATGTTCCAATCTGTTCTTCCAACAAACGAAAACCATGTTTGATGATTTTTTCTTCCTTCTGATCTAAACCTGTTGAACTGTGAAATTGAGTCATATAAACAAAGCCAGCTGAAAGCAAAATAAGCAAGATACTGATAATAACTAAAAATTTTTTCTTCATTTTTGTCTCCTAAATTCTTTGCTATGAAAATATTGCCTTTCGTGTATTCTACTAGTGTATCATAGTCAAGCTTAAGATCCAATGAAAAACAGACCTCTTATATAGCTTCATATATAAAAAAAGACGCGATATAAATCGCATCTTTTATAACATTACATTTCAACAATTTTACCTGTTTCGAAGTAGACAACCCATTCGCAAATGTTCTTTGCGTAGTCGCCAATACGTTCCAAATAATTGATTACTTGGAAATAATCACGACCAGTTACGATGGATTCAGGATTCTTACGAATTTCTTCTGTTGCTAACTCCTGAATATTTTCGAAATAATGATTAATCTTTTCATCTAAAGCAGCCACTTCATAAGCTTGATCTACACTTCCATTAAGGTAAAGATCCAAGGCTGATTCAACAAAGTTTTTCACATCTCGACCCATCTTCTTGATTTCTTCCTCGACAGACTGAATGCGAATTTCACCTTTCATACGAATGGTTGCCTTAGCAATAGATACAGCATGATCACCCATTCTTTCCAAGTCTGAACTTGCTTTTAGAACGGTGATAACTGTCCGTAAGTCTTGTGAAACTGGTTGCTGCAATGCAATAATCTCTAAGGATTTCTTTTCCAATTTCACTTCGTATTCATTGACTTCAGCATCTTCCTCGATAACTTCCTTAGCCATATCTCGATCATGTGTTACAAAAGCACGGACTGTCCGATTGATTTGCGAAAGTACTTCATTTCCCATCGCATAAAATTGATTATGCAATTTCTCTAAATCTTCTTCAAATTGTACACGAAGCATACCTGTCTTTATCCTTTCTACTTATCCAAATTTACCAGTAATATAATCTTCTGTCTCTTTATGAGCAGGCTCTAGGAACATTTGCTTGGTCGAATTAAATTCTATCAAATCTCCACCTAGGAAAAAGGCTGTTTTATCTGAAATCCGTGAAGCCTGTTGCATAGAGCGAGTGACCAAGAGCATGGTATACTGATCTTTCAAACCGTAGAGGGTTTCTTCAATTTTCCCTGCTGAAATGGGGTCTAAGGCCGAAGTTGGCTCATCCAGAAGAATGATTTTAGGGCTTGTAGCAAGTACACGTGCTACACAGACACGTTGCTGTTGCCCACCAGAGAGACCGATAGCCGAATCATGTAAACGGTCCTTTACTTCATCCCAGATAGAAGCACCTTTTAAAGAGCTCTCAACAGCTTCATCCAAGATATGCTTATCTTTAACCCCATTAATTCTCAATCCATAGACCACATTCTCATAGATAGTCATTGGGAAAGGATTGGGTTGTTGAAAGACCATACCGATTTCTTTTCGCAGCTCTACAGTATCAGTCCTAGGCCCATAAATGTTGTGTTCATTATAAAGAACCGTTCCTGTAGTCGTCACCTCTGGATTAAGATCACCCATACGATTAATAGCTTTTAAAAGGGTTGATTTCCCGGAACCGGATGGTCCAATCAAAGCTGTAATTTCATTTGGCAAAAAATCTAGAGTAACACTATTCAGAGCCTTCTTTTTATTGTAATAAACCGACAAGTCCTTGACTTGTAAAATAGGTTCTGTCATTTTTTCTATCCTTAATTTTTTTGATGAGTTAGTAAAGAAAAGCAAGTTTTTTAGTATATGTATTAACTCCCTTATCTCAATCTCACTTAAAATAAACAAACTTAACCAAAGTGTCCTGATACATAATCATTCGTAGACTGGAGTTTAGCATTCTGGAAGATATTAGTCGTCTTATCATATTCAATCAAATCTCCCAAATAGAAAAATCCAGTATAGTCGCTTGCGCGTGCTGCCTGTTGCATATTGTGGGTCACAATGATGATGGTATAGTTATTTTTGAGTTCAAACATAGTTTCTTCCAGCTGCATGGTCGCGATAGGATCCAAGGCTGAAGCAGGCTCATCCATCAGTAAGATATCAGGCTTGACAGAGATAGCTCGAGCAATACACAAGCGCTGTTGTTGACCACCTGAGAGTGTCAGAGCCGACTTGTGTAAATCGTCCTTGACCTGATCCCAAAGGGCCGCCTGCTTGAGTGAAGTTTCTACAATCTCGTCCAAGACTTTCTTGTCCTTAACCCCTGCCCGCTCGTGAGCAAAGGTGATGTTTCGATAAATGGACTTAGCAAAAGGATTGGGTCTTTGAAAGACCATGCCAATGTGTTTCCGCATTTCATAAACATTAATTTCAGGACGGTTGACATCAATCCCCTCATAGAGAATTTCTCCTGTTACGCTTGCGATATCGATGGTATCATTCATTCGATTAAGGCTTCGTAGATAGGTTGATTTCCCGGAACCTGATGGACCGATTAAAGCGGTAATCTTATTTTTTTCAAACTGCATATCAATGCCCTTGATGGATTCTTTTTTACCATAGTAAACGTGTAAATCCTTGGTCTCTAAGGCCACTTTTTCTTGAGGAAAAGTAATGATATGTTTTTCATTCCAATTATATTCTGTCATTTCTTCTCCTTTATGCAGAGGTTAGTTTCTTATGTAAATAGCTACCGAGCTTGCGAGCACCAAAGTTGAAAATCAATATGAAAATCAAAAGAACGGCTGCTGACCCAGCAGATACAGCTGTTGCATCCGGAATGGTCCCCTCACTATTGACTTTCCAAATATGAACCGCAAGAGTCTCTGCCTGACGGAAAATAGAGATTGGACTAGTGATACTAAAGATGTTCCAGTTGGACCAATCCAAAGCTGGAGCGGATTGACCAGCGGTATAGATCAAGGCTGCAGCTTCACCAAAGATACGTCCTGAAGCCAAAACAATCCCTGTCACAATCCCTGGGAGAGCTTCTGGAATAACTACGTGAATCACTGTCTCCCAACGAGAAATCCCTAAAGCTAGTCCTGCTTCCCTCTGTGTATGGTGAACATGGCGCAAGCTATCTTCAACATTACGCGTCATCTGTGGTAAGTTGAACACGGTCAAAGCCAGGGCACCAGAAATGATTGAAAATCCATATTCAAACTGTACAACGAAGATTAAATAACCAAAAAGTCCGACAACGACTGATGGCAAAGAAGACAGAATCTCAATACAGGTTCTGATAAAATTGGTCACAGGACCTTTTTTAGCGTACTCAGAAAGATAGACACCAGCCCCCATAGAAAGAGGAACAGAGATAATCAGAGTAATCACCAAAAGAAAGAAGGAATTGTATAGCTGAATCCCAATACCACCACCAGCTTGATAAGAAGATGATTTGCCAGTCAAGAAAGACCATGAGATATGTGGCAATCCTCTTACCAAGATATAAAGAATCAAGGAGGCAAGAATGGTCACAATAATACCTGCTATGGTATAGAGAATGCTCGTTGCTAATTTATCTAATTTCTTAGCGTGCATAGTTTTTCTTACCCCTTTCTTTCGTAATCAATTTAATCACACTGTTGAAGGCCAAGCTCATAATCAAAAGAACTAAAGCCAATGACCAAAGAACATTATTATCAACTGTACCCATAACAGTATTTCCGATTCCCATGGTCAAGACAGATGTCAGAGTTGCTGCTGGTGTTGTTAAAGAAGTTGGGACTACTGCAGAGTTACCAACAACCATTTGAATGGCAAGTGCTTCACCAAATGCGCGCGCCATTCCAAAGACTACAGCTGTAAAAATTCCAGGCCGAGCTGCTTTCAAGGTTACTCGCCAAATTGTCTGCCAGCGGGTAGCACCCATGGCCAAACTGGCTTCACGATAGTGACGAGGTACAGCACGTAAGCTATCTGTTGTCATAAAAGTAACGGTTGGCAGAATCATGACAAATAAAACGAAGATACCTGACAAGATACCAAAACCAGTTCCACCAAAAATAGAACGTACAAATGGTACAACTACTTGCAAACCAATAAATCCATACACAACAGAAGGAATACCAACTAAAAGTTCAATAGCAGGTTGTAATATTTTAGCTCCTTTTGGAGATACCTCAGTCATAAACACTGCTGCTCCAATCGCAAAAGGTGTTGCAATCACAGCAGATAGGATGGTTACGATGAAAGATCCTAAAATCATTGGCAAAGCACCAAATTCTTTACCAGAAGGATTCCAGGTTGAGCCAAAGAGAAACTCAAAGACATTAACTCCGTTGACAAAGAAAGTAGAAAGACCTTTTTGAGCAACGAAGATCAAGATCATAGCAACGATAATGACAATCAAAGACAGACAAGCAAAAGTCAGATACTTACCAAACTTCTCCAAACGAGAATTCTTAGAAGATGATAGCAATTTCTTAGCTAGTTCTTCACGTTTCATTTCTTATCTCCTTCTATCTTTGTGACATTGCCGTCAGCATCCTTGCTAACTCTCATATCATTGATGGAAATATAGCCCATTCCCTTAACAACGCCTTCTTGAACTTCATCTGAAAGCATATAATCCAGGAATTCTTTTGCTAAACCTTTCGGCTTACCAAGTGTATACATATGCTCATAAGACCAAAGAGGCCAAGCATTTGTGGCTACATTTTTTGTAGTCGGTTTATTTCCATTCAAACTAATCGTTTTTACTGAATGATCTAAATAAGCAAAAGCTAGATAAGAAATTGCCCCTGGTGTTTGGGAAACAATAGACTTAACCATCCCATTTGAATCTTGCTCTTGACTTTGAACGGCTGAAGTGCCACCCATAATTACACTATCAAAGGTTGCACGTGAGCCTGAGCTGGCTGCTCGGTTGATAATGGAAATTTCTAAGTCCTTACCACCTACCTGCTTCCAGTTAGTGTATTCACCTGAAAAGATTTTTTTCAGTTGCTCTGTCGTAAGGTTATCAACGCTGACTTCTTTGTTGACAATTACGGCTAGTCCAGCGACAGCAACCTTATGATCAACAAGAGCTGAAGCATCAATTCCCTCTTTTTCTTCAGCGAAAACGTCAGAATTTCCGATTTCAACCGCTCCAGATTGAACCTGAGACAAGCCAGTTCCAGAACCACCGCCCTGTACATTGACTGTCTTTCCGAGATTGTTGGAGCTAAATTCATCAGCTGCAGCCTCAACCAGGGGCTGTAATGCAGTTGAACCTACGGCTGTCATGGATTCTCCACGATCAATCCAAGAAGCACAGGCTGATAAAGTAAAACTACTAAAAATGGTTATCAGCCCTAAAGCTATTTTCTTACTCGTTCTCAAATTATATCTCCTTTTAGTTTGGACAGAAAAGCCTGCAATTTCGCATTTGCTCCTCATTTCCAACTATATCATATATATAGATTTTTGAAAAGATTTTTACCTAAAGCGAAGCCCTTTAGGAAAATAGTTTTTTAATGTTTGATTAGCTAATTTTGCAAAACCTAATCCATTTCCATGAATAATCAATTGATACCAACCATTAGGAAGAGATTCCTTAATTTGAAGAGTTTCTCCTCCTACATAGACTTCAAAGTCTTGTTGACTTAATTCTAGTTTATTCTTAACTTCACTAGGTTGCAAGGCTAATCCTAAAGCAAAGCTTGGCTCAAAGCGCTTCTTCTTAAAGGTACCTAAATGAAGGCCGTTACGAGCTATTTTTACTTTGGATAAATCAGGAAGACCAAGTGGTAATAGATAAAGTTGATCACCAAAAGTTTGTAAATCACCTTTTAGCTCTACTTTCAAATGCTCTTTTTGGAAAATCTGCCAAAGACTTCTCTGGTCAGCAGTTAAATTTGATCGAGCAGGCTTCAACTTTGGTAATTTGTGTTCGCCAACAAATCGAAACTTAGCGACAAATTGCCCTTCTCCTTTGAAACGATGAGGATACATACGAGCTGTTTCTGGATAGTCTATCCCAGGAGTCATTCCATTAATCTTTGGAAGGTCAACCAATTCCAAAGGGAATTCGTCTAGTAGCCAAGCCACAATTTCTTCATTTTCTTCTGGAGCCCAGGTACAAGTTGAATAGACAAGCTCCCCGCAATTCGCCAACATCTTAACTGCATCTTCTAAGATTTCTCTTTGTAGAGCAGCGCATTGAGCTGGATAGTCAAGTGACCAATAGTCCATGGCATCAGGTTGCTTGCGAAACATTCCCTCACCAGAACATGGTGCGTCTAAAACAATTAAGTCAAAATAGGAAGGAAATACTTTTGCCAAGCGCTCCGCTGATTCGTTGGTGACAAGGACATTTCTCGCACCAAATCGTTCGATATTTTCTACTAAAATCTTAGAGCGTTTGCTGTTGATTTCATTGGAAACCAATAGACCTGTATTATTTAGATAGGATAGCAAATGAGTGGATTTTCCACCTGGTGCTGCAGCTAGATCTAGAACCCTCATGCCCTCATGAGGATGAGCAACTTGAGCAACCATTTGAGACGCAGGCTCTTGTGAATAAATCAGGCCTGTTACGTGTTCAGGTGATTTTCCTGATACCTTACCATAATACCCCCACTTGGTTTCAGGAATAGGATTAGAAAATGTAACTCGCCCTTCTTTCAAAGGATTGGTCCGAAAAGCGGAAATAGGCTCTTGATCAAAAGTTGAGAAAAAAGAAGTGGCTTCTTTTCCTAAAAGTCGCTGGTATTTTTCTTCAAAACCTGTCGGAAACCGCATTTAATTCTCTCCTCTGCGATAAATATATTCTTGTAGTTCAGATATTTTTTCTTTAGGAAGCATCATAATCCCTTGTCTCGTCTTATAATCGGGTTTAGCTCCATCAAGAGTCATTACTTGATAGCCTAGTTTTTCCCCTAAAATTGACGCTGCAGCATAGTCCCAAGGATAAAGATAGGTGATATAGGTTAGCAAACGCCCCTGTAGAATACGACTGAAGCTAATAGCCGCACTTCCATAGGCACGCGCTCCAAGACAGTCCTTCGTAAGGTCTGCTACTCCCCAGTCATTTCTTTCTAACATTCCAGCATTTGAAGCGATCAAAAAACGTTTCAAAGGGTGATTGCGAAATGGTTTCAAGACTTTATCATTACATTTGACATCAAACTGTCCACCGCCGTGATACATTTCATCTCTCATAACGTCATAGATAATCCCAAATTGTCCAATACCGTTCTCATAGTATGCAACCATCACTGCAAAGTCATAACCCTGTGCCACGAAATTAGCCGTGCCATCAATTGGATCGATTACCCAGACTGCGCCAACTTCTATATCTTCTTTGAGTTGACCTTCTTCAGCGAAAATAGCATCATTCGGGTAATGCTTTAAGATTTCAGATACCAATAAAGCCTGAACATTTTTATCCATCTGAGTTACCAAGTCAGTTGCACAAGTCTTTTCTTCTACTTCCAAGCCTTCTTCCATATGTTCCAATATATAGGCACCAGCTTTGTATACCAAATCTTTAGCAAAAGCAAATTTATTTTCCAAGAGAAATCATTCCTTTCTCTGTATTTTTAGCTGCTTGAACTGCACGATAAAGAGAATAGCCACTAACCGATTCAAACTCACGGCCAATTCTTTTCTCTTCAGCCTTGCTGGGAACAACTTCCTTAAAGACAGCATAAGAGCCCAGTAACTGCTGAGCAGAGACTTTTGACTCATAGGCCTTTTCAACATCATTCAAAAAAGAAAGCACTGAAGCAAGCTCTTCAGTGCTCCACGATAAATCTAGTGGGTAACTATAGTTCTTATTCATATCTTATTCAATTTCAGCTCGTAAAGTAGCTTCTCTAAGTTCCTGTTGACGATAACTGCGAGGTAAAAACGCTCGAATTTCATCTTCGTTAAAACCAATCTGCATCCGTTTGGCGTCCAAAATAATTGGACGACGCAACAAAGAAGGGTTTTCCTCAATCAATTTAATTAATTCTGATATAGATAAACTCTCAACATCCAAGTCTAGCTTTTGAAAAATTTTTGATCGAGTTGAGATAATATCGTCCGTTCCATTTTCTGTCAGTGATAGGATGTGTTGTAACTCCTGAGCTGATAGAGGACTGGTCATGATATTATGTTCCACGAAAGGAACTTCATGGTTTAGCAACCAAGCACGCGCCTTACGGCAAGACGTACAACTCGGTGATAAAAATAATGTAATCATGCGCTTCTCTTCTTATTTCTTAATAACTTCCTCTATTATACTAAAAATATAAGCACTTGACTAGACCTTTTTATATCCAGATACTTCTTTTATGCTTTCCAGGAACGTGCAATGGCTTCATCTGATTTTAACTGATTGAGTAAACTTTCAATTCCATCAAACTTCACCATATCCCGAATTTTATCAAGCCAGTATATTTTAATCGTATCACCATAAATATCTCTTGAAAAATCAAAAATGTTTGCTTCAAAACGAAGTTCATCACCTTCAAAAGTGACATTCTTTCCAACGCTTGCCATTCCTTTGTAACGTTTACCATTATGTTCAACTTCGACGACATAAACACCGTCTCCCGGCAAAAAGACTCGATCAAGTGGTGCTAAATTAGCTGTTGGATAACCAATAGTCCGACCACGAGCATTTCCGTGGACTACAATTCCCCTAGTTGATAATGGATAGCCTAGTAATTTTGTAGCGTCAGCAACACGACCCTCTTTAATGGCTTGACGTATCCGAGTAGAGGAAATTTTCTTATCATCTTCATTTACCGATGAAACGATAACAATTTGGCCATCAAAATACTGACTAAGTTCCTCGGCTTCTTTTTTGTCTGATCCAAAATGATAGTCAAATCCTGCTACAACAGCTTTAGCTTTCAGTCTTTTAACGTACTTTTCAAAAAAATCTTCTGCTTTATTTCCTGCAAAACAGCTAGTAAAGTCAATCAAATAGAGATAGTCAACTCCTTGTGCTTCAAGTAGTTGCTCTCTTTCTTCAGGACTGTTGAGATGAAGTAATAAATCAGGCTGGTAACGCACAAAAGCTAGCTTGGGAGATTCAGGAAAAGTAAGCACAGCGATCTTCAGTTTTTTTTCTGCTGCAATCTGACGTGCCTCGGCAAAAAGGGCTTGGTGCCCCCTGTGTAAACCATCAAAATAACCTAAAACTAAGACAGTATCCTGAGTTTGTTGGATATCTTTGTCATTTGAAATATGGATTGTTTTCATTCTTATATTCTATCATAAATTATCAGAGAAAGACCTTGCGAGGCTTGAACTGGTCCTTTCTTTTTTCTAAAATAGCTACCAGCTTTTCTCCATAAAAACCAGCTAGCTCAGCTTCATCTGATATCAAGCTGATAAAACGGCCATTTCTCACATCTTCAAGCTGCTCGTCTGATAGCTCGACTTTCAGTAAATCCCCGATACCCAGTTCTAGCGGCTGGAGAAAAGAATAATCTTCTTCTGCTACTCGCTCTGTTATTTGTTCCAAGGTCAAAGCATCCTCAAGTCGCATACCTGCAGCACTAGTCCGTGTCAAATGTGACATATGAGCCGCATAACCAAGCTTCTCTCCTAAATCAACAGAAAGAGTACGGATATATGTACCCTTACTGCATTTTACACGAAAGGTAAAACGAGCAAGTTGGCCCTCATAAGAAATCGGACTTGTCCGCTCAAATTGATAAATAGTTACCTGGCGTTCTGGACGTTTCACTTCCTGACCAGCACGCGCATACTCATAGAGCTTGCGACCATTGACTTTGACAGCCGAGTACATAGGCGGAATCTGTGTGATAGGCCCAGTCAGACTAGCAATCGCTTCATCGACAAGCTTTTCATCCAAGGGCGACAAAACAGAAGTCTCTGCGACCACTTCCCCACTAGCATCCTCGGTCGTTGTTGAATAGCCAAGGGTTATCTCACCCTCATAGACCTTGCCCTCATCCTGCATAAACTCGACCAAACGCGTCGCCTTGCCAACTGCAATAGGCAAAACACCTACCACATCTGGATCCAAGGTTCCTCCATGACCGATTTTCTTGGTTTTTAAAATTTTGCGCAGCTTAAAAACCGCATCGTGCGAGGTCATTCCCGCTTCTTTCTTTAAGTTGATAATACCGTTCATTGATTAACTTTCTAAAAATACTAAAACACTCTTTTGGAAATTCTTATGCTGTTCATAGAGTGCATGGCCACACTCTGGCAAAATAGTGAGCTGGCTACCTTTAACATGCTGATGCAATTCAACCGAAGCTTCTATACCTAGAACATCATCTTTTTCCGCTCCAATGATTAGCGTAGGACAGTTGATTTTTTCCAAAACAGTTAGGCTATCATGTTTCAAACAAGATACAGACTGAATAGCAATACGTTGTTTATCTTTAATGCGACCAAAGATTCCCATTATTTGATAAAGGTATTTAAACTTTCCAAAGGATTTAGTTGTGTAAGAGTGACTAGCCATATCAAACATTAGTTCTTTATAAGTCCCTGTTTGACTCAGGTTCAGCCAGTGTCTAATACGCCCCATGCCAAGATCACTAAGTTTTGCAGTTGTAACAGCCAAAATCAATCTTTCAACTTTTTCTGGAAAATCTACAACTAGCCATTGAGCAATCATGCCACCCTGGGAAATCCCCATAACAGCAGAACTTTTTAGCCCTAAAACACCCATACCTTCCGCTACATCAGCAGCCATATTTCGTGTTGTATAATTTTCTGGAAGTTTGTTGATACGACTAAAAACATAAACTTTATAAACCTTGGCAAATTCTCGGTAAGTTAAAGCTAGCATTTGAGCCATGCCCTTAACTGTCTGTAATCCATCCCCCAACCCTGGTATGATAACGAGAGACTTCTTTCCTTTACCAAAGGTTACATAATCCATGCTTTTCTGATCTAGTTGAAGGGCCTTATTTTTCGAAGAGTAAAACATTATTTTCTTCCTCACTCTCCCTTCAATGCTTCAAACTTCGCTTTCATGGTTGGATTTTTTCGTGTAAGTTTTTTGACTGAGACATCTTCCAACTTGTTGTTGGCGAGGCGTAGTTGGTTTTCGGATGTGGTTAGGAACTTCTTGACCTCTTCCATACGTTTTATGGCTTTGTCAATTTCGTCAATGGCTTTGCCAAAATTGGTCGAAGCGGAGTTGTAGTTCTTAGCAAAGGCTTGCTTAAAGGCATCCAAGTCTTCCTCAAAGTGGGTGATATCGATATTCTGCTCACGAACCAAGGCCAACTCCTGTTTATATTTCAAAGAGTTTAGTGCAGCATTACGCAAGAGACCAATCAACTGAATAAAGAATTGTGGGCGAACCACATACATCTTTTCATACTCGTGGCTGACATCAACAATCCCTGTGTTAAAGTAGTCGTTATCTGCTTCTAACATAGTAACCAAAACGGCATACTCACAGTTCTTTTCGCGACGGTCCTTGTCCAATTCTTTGTAAAAATCCGCATTCTTATGCTTCTTCTCAGTTCCATCCGCTTCATTTTTCATCTCAAACATGATGGAAATGATTTCGACCCCATTTTCATCACACTCACGGAAGATAAAGTCCCCTTTTGACCCACGCGAGGAGACCTTATTATCCTTCTCAAAGTAAGCATTTGGAAAAGCAAAGCTCCGAACCTTGTTAAACTCACTCTCTGCATACTGTTCCAGACTTTCACCGATAGCTTTTGTGGATTGTTGGGCTTTGAAATTCTTGTAAAATTCGACTTGTTCACTGGCTGCCTTGAGCTGGGCTTCGTAATTTTGTTTGACGGAAGCTAGAGACAACTCGTTTTCCTTTTCTTGCAAGAGAAGCTGATTTTTGACCTGGTCTCGTTCTTTTTCTAGGTCAGAGAGGGTCTTTTGCAGTTGATTTTCATGCTCTAAACGTAAGGTAGCCAATTGGTTTTCCAAGGCCTGTACTTCCTTGTCCTTGGCCAATAAAGCCTCATGGCTTGTCTGCTCTATTTCTTTCCTAGCGAGTTCTTTTTGTGTATCAAAGTTTTGGATTTGACTCTGCAATTGAGCGATTTCTTGGTCTTTTTGAGCTAGTTTAGACTGTTGCTCATTCATGGCCTTCTGCTCAGCCAAGGCCAGTTCCTGCTTCATCCGATCATGCAGTTCCTTATCAAACTCAGCCGTTCTCACTTGGGATAAGAGTTCTGCATACTGACTTTCATTTACTGTAAAGACTTTCCCACAGTTGGGACATTTGATTTCGTTCATGGATTATCCTCTTTCATGAAAATTCTCCATTATATTATACCATTCCTTGTTATAAATGAAAAACTCGGGCTAATTCTCTAAGGCTTGCTTCAAATTCCCCTTGACTTGTTTGATAAAACAGTGTACTATACTACTGTATATACACATAAAGGAGATTATAATGAAAATTAAATCTAAAAATCAATTTTTAACCATAACCGCTTTGCTCACAGCCTTAGCAATTGCCATTCCTATGGTTATGCCCTTAAAAATTGTCATCCCCCCTGCTTCTTATACGTTGGGGAGCCACGTCGCCATCTTTCTGGCTATGTTTATCTCGCCTCTAATGACTGTGATTGTCATTTTAGGATCTACTTATGGTTTTTTGATAGCTGGTTATCCATTTGTAATTGTCCTACGTGCTTTCTCTCATATTGTATTCGGTACCCTTGGGGCTATCTACTTGAAGAAAGCTCCCGAAACCTTAAATAATCCAATTAAGAAGTGGATTTTCAATATTGTAATGGCCATTATCCACGCATTAGGGGAAGTGGTGGTCTGCGTTATTTTTTACAGCTCCACTGCTTATCCAAGTGGTAATCTTTTCTATTTATTGTTTATCTTGGTTGGCTTTGGTACTATTATTCACAGTATCGTAGACTTTCTGATTTCCGATTTTATTTTCCAAGCTTTGAAAAAAATTAGATAAGCCTTGCAACTTATTCTTATTTGTCTTAAAATGAAGCTATGACAAAGCAAAGAAAAGAAAAATTATTAGAACTTTTAAAACAATCTAGTGTTGCTATCAATGGCCAAGCTTTGGCTGAGCATTTTCATGTTACCAGGCAGATTATTGTTCAAGATATTGCCTTGCTTAGAGCTGATGGTGCTCCTATCCTATCCACTAATCGTGGATATCTATATAAAGGAGCTGACGACATTCCTACTTTTCATCGGCTATTCAAGATCAAACATGGCGTAGAAGATATGGAAGCCGAACTGTTAGCCATTGTTGATAATGGTGGTCGAGTCCAAAATATTCTGATTGAGCATCCGGTTTATGGTGAAATACAGACTTACCTGAAGCTGACCTGTCGCCGTGATGTCCAACATTTTCTTCAACAGGTCGAAGGATCTCAATTCCGTCCTTTATCTGAGTTGACAGATGGGGTTCACTATCACCTGATCCAAGCTGACTCTCAACAGGATCTGGATTATGTTGAGACTGCTTTGAGGGATTTGGGGTTTTTGTTGGAGTAAACAAAAAAAGACTGATTAGGATCTAACCTAGTCAGTTTTTTAGTACATACTTTTACGCCAACCATCTTCTATCCGCTCGTGATAGTAATATTCTGATAGTTCCTCATCCTCCATCATACGCAGAAGTTCCAGCATATCATAGGCTAAGTCTAGCTTTGACAGAACATCCTTGTCTACCCAAGAAATTTCGCCTTCTTCTGTCGAATGAATCTGACCAGAAAATTCAGTCGCTTTATAACAAAAGACGATATAGCGAATCCCATCATCTGTATGCCAGTTCTTTACCCCGACCAATTTTGGATGACGAATGGTTAAACCTGTTTCTTCTAAAATCTCACGCACTACCGCATCATGGAGAGACTCGCCCTTCTCGATATGGCCACCCGGAAAGGCATAGCCAGACCAATGATTACGCTCAGGAGAGCGGTATTGCATAACCACACGTTCATTCTCGAGATCTTCTATAAGGCAAATATTAGTTAAAATTGTTTCTTGGGCACGTGACATGGATTCACTCACTTTCTAAGTTATTAAAACATATCTTCGTTGTATTTTACTTCTGACTTCATGATAAAGGGATTGATCAATTCATGATGTTCATAAGTACTATGAACCACAAAACCTCTAACAATGATGATTTCTTTATCTTGTATATGATAGTCTATATTGATGGGAATAGCAGGATTTTGAATGATTGACAAAACAAAGAATGCTGCAAACCAAAGATAAAGTGCCACCAATGCACTGAATAATTGAAAGATAAGGTGGTACCATTGAAAATCCCTTGTTCTAAAAAAGACGATCCAAGGATTGATAAAAAGGGTCAAACAAAGAATGAAAAACCAACTATTCCACAAAACCGGAGTAAAGGATAGACCAAAAGCTAACAAAATCAAATGAAGAATAACAAAGGTTAGCAAGGCTAGATAGAGTGTTTTAAATGAAAACAATTTAATTAAATTTTCTTTGGTCATGTTTTTTCCTCTTTTTTTCATTATATTTTAAAATCAAGATCGTTAACCCTGAAATGAAGAAAAAGATTAGATAGGTAGCAATCGGAAACCAAACATAGCGAGAATCTAAACTGATTAAAGGTGGTAAAAACCCTTTTCCGTGTTTCAATCTAATCCCTACAAAACAATGAAAAAGAAAAATCGGGCCATTTAGATAGAGAAAAAATTCGGAAACGTCTTTCAGCGAGTTAAGCTCCTCTCCTCTCAGGCTTCCAAACCAAGAATAGAATGGGAAAGTAATCAAAAGAAACAAATTTAGATACAAGGGGCTAATATAACTAAACTCACGAAGCGGAGCAGGGATACTCTCATTACCAAATGTTAAATATCCCACGCCAAGACCAACCATTATAAAGAATATATAACCTATAAGAGCTTCTATTATCCAATGCTTTTCCAACCAAAGGATAAACTTGTTCCCCTGAACTTTTACTTTTCTTTTGTTTTTGTTTTTATATTTCTTTTTGGTTTTACTTCTCATTCACCAACTCCACAATCTTCTGGAAAGTCTTGCCGTTTCGGATGGTCAGTTGCTTGTAGAAACTAGACTTGAGCAGTTTCTTATGATAGTTGGACTTGAGATAGTCTGCTTGGTCAGCATTGCTATAAAAGAAAGCGGTCTGCCCAAAATGCAGTTGCTCCTTGTCATTTGCCCAGCCGCCTGCTAGCTCTTGAACCCTCTCTCTATCTGTCTCCGGCAAATAAAAGAGAACATCTCGCCGAAAGGCTGTTTCATCCTGCCACCAAGTAGGGAGATTCGCTGTTTCTTTTTCAAGCATGGCAGAGCTGACAAGGACAAAAGGCAAAGGAAAATCGTAAGACTGACTGAAATAAGCCGACAAGATCTCCTGAATCCTCTCCTCCTGCTCCTCACTATCAAAGAAAAGATTGCCACTATTGATGTAGGAAACCGGGTTTTCAAAACCCAACCCAGCCAAATCTTTCTTCAAATCAGCCATAACGACCTTATTTTTCCCGCCAACATTAATGCCACGGAGTAAAAGTGCATAACGCATATAATGCTCCTTACAAATATATCTATTATTTCCAAACTAACTGTTAGAGTTTTTCGAGTAAATCATCCGTTTTTCTTTCACGGCTTTTCCTAAGTCAATGACTTTTTCCTCACCGTCAAAAACAAAACCCATTTTTTCATAAAAGGCGATGGCACGTTTGTTATCTTCTAAAACCCATAATATAATCTCTTGATAACCATCCAAGGCAGCAAAAGCCGCCTGCATTAACTGCTGTCCTACACCCTTGCCATAATAATCTTTTAAGACATACAAGGCGAAAATTTCACCAGCTATCCTAGCTGGATCTCGAAAATCACCGTAGCTAACAAAGCCGACCACTTTAGCATCATCCAAAGCGATCAAGGTATTTTCAGGATACTTTTGACTATATAATCGGCACTTATCCAAAGTCATCTGCTCTTGAAATTCCGCAGGCAAAATCTCATCATAAGCTTCACGCCATGTCTGCCAATGAACTCTGGATTTCCCTTCTATCTCCTCAGCTGTTTCCATTGTTTTGATAGTGATGTCCATTTGTTTTTCTCCTTGAATAAATCTATCTCAATTATTCCGCTTGAAAACCATTTCTATCTAATTTCCCATTTTCTCCCCAAACAACTACATAAACATTTTTGGGTAAGCTAGTAAAATCAATATAGTCAGTTAGACTCGCTCCTTCAGGAATATCATCTTCCAGAAAGAGATACAGATTCAATTGAGCCCCATACTTTTCTGACAATTGAATCATATCTTTTCTCAATTTCTTTATTTCATCTGCTGAAGCATCATACTTCTCTGTCTTGGGATTATACTTTAGTTCTTTTTTAATTTGAACCAAATCACGATAAAACCCTTTTTGGTCATCAGTTACATAGTAATCTAAATCTGTTCTCAGCTCCTTAAATTTCACTGGCTTTAGAACAGACTCTTTATCAAAATATAAGGTATTCAACATAGGATGGGAATTTGTATCTAAGACATAAGAAAAGATAAGATCTGTTAGTATCGAAGATGGTTCATCATCACTATTAGCATAATAGGAATAAGTCCTATCTTCTAACTTATCTGTTAAAATTTTGTCTGCTGCTTCAGTTAATTGAACTTTAACCTCATATTGATAAGTAACACGACTAACCAAAGTTGGAATCTCTATTTTCTTAACCTTCAATCCTAAATCATCTTCAAAAGCTGTATTCACAACATATTCAATATGCTGCTTTTCCTCTTTCGTAACAAGTTTTGTCGGCATAAATGCCCAAATAAATTGAACTATAGGTAACAAGCCTATGACAAAAATTGAAATAAAGAAAATAAGTATTAGTTTAATTAGATCCTTTTTCACTTCAATTCCCCCACTTAAACTTCTCTAACTTATTTTTTACATAGTAACTCATTGACTAGAGATGTAATTAAGAGCTTAGTTTGCAACTTTGGCACTAACTATATTTTTTAATCCATCGCCTTTATTTCCAGAATCATATCGCGAATCTGCGCGGCCAGCTCGAAGTCGAGAAGTCCGGCAGCTTCTTGCATCTGTCCTTCTAGTTTCTTGATCATGTCCTTGCGTTCTTGCTTGTTGAGGCTTTCAATTTCGACGGTTTCTTCCTTGTCTGGCAGGGCAGCCTTGGTCACACTGATTAGGTCGCGGATTTCTTTCTTGATGGTCTGCGGTACAATGCCGTGCTCTTCGTTATATGCCATCTGTATCGCCCGACGGCGGGCAGTTTCATCGATAGCGCGCTGCATGGACTGGGTCATGGTGTCGGCATACATAATTACATGACCCTCGCTATTGCGAGCTGCTCGGCCGATGGTCTGGATCAGGCCACGCTCGTTGCGGAGGAAACCTTCCTTGTCTGCATCAAGAATTGCAACCAGACTAACCTCAGGCACGTCAATTCCCTCGCGCAAAAGGTTAATCCCAACCAGGACGTCAAAGACACCTAAGCGCAGGTCTCGGATAATCTCAGTCCTCTCCAAGGTCTTGATGTCAGAGTGCATGTATTTGACCTTGACACCCATTTCCTTGAAGTAGTCCGTCAAGTCTTCAGCCATTTTCTTTGTCAGGGTTGTGATAAAGGTCCGCTCATTCTTTTCAACACGTGCATTAATTTCACCTAAGAGATCATCAATCTGTCCCATAGTTGGACGGACTTCCACCTCTGGATCCAGAAGCCCTGTCGGCCGGATAATCTGCTCAATAACAGTATCCGTCTGTTCATTTTCATAGTCGCCTGGCGTAGCCGATACATAGACAATCTGGTGAACATGGCTCTCAAACTCCTCCCGGCGCAGCGGACGGTTGTCCAAGGCAGACGGCAGGCGGAAACCATAATTAACCAGCATCTCCTTACGAGAGCGGTCGCCATTGTACATACCGCGAATCTGTCCCATGGTCATGTGGCTCTCGTCAATCATAATCAAGAAATCATCAGGGAAAAAGTCCAGAAGGGTATAAGGAGGCTCTCCTTCGCTTCGACCATCCATGTGGCGAGAATAGTTCTCAACACCATTCGTATAACCCATTTCACGCAGCATTTCGATATCGTACTCTGTGCGCTGCTTCAAGCGCTGGGCTTCCAAAAGCTTGCCTTCCTTCTCAAAAATAGCTAGCTGCTCCTCCAGCTCAGCCTGAATTTTAGCAATGGCTACTTCCATATGGTCTTCATTAGTCACGAAGTGAGTGGCTGGGAAGATGGCCAAATGGTCCACCTCACCCAAGACTCGACCTGTCAAGGCTTCAACCTCACGAATCCGATCAATCTCGTCTCCGAAAAACTCCACCCGAAAGGCATGCTCATCACGAGAAGCTGGAAAAATCTCAACCACATCACCTCGAACACGGAATTTCCCCCGCTGAAAATCAATGTCATTGCGCTCAAACTGGATATCTACCAAATCATTAAGCAGCTTGTCACGAGAAATCTCTAGTCCAGGACGCAGACTTACCACGCTGTCGGAGTATTCCTTGGGCGAACCCAGACCATAGATACAAGAGACCGAAGCCACGACAATCACATCGTTACGCTCCAAGAGGGCCGATGTCGCTGAGTGACGGAGCTTATCAATCTCGTCATTGACCGAGCTATCCTTTTCGATATAAGTATCGCTGGAAGGCACATAGGCCTCAGGCTGGTAGTAATCATAGTAGGAAACGAAGTATTCCACCGCGTTATTGGGGAAGAATTCCTTGAACTCTCCATAAAGCTGGCCAGCCAGCGTTTTATTATGGGCGATAACCAGAGTCGGCTTGTTGACCTGAGCAATTACCTGACTCATGGTATAGGTCTTACCAGTACCAGTCGCTCCCATGAGAATCTGAGCTTTCTCGCCGCCCTCAATATTATCCACCAGCTGCTCAATAGCTTGGGGCTGGTCACCTGAAGGCTCGTACTTGGAAACCAATTCAAATTTATTATCTGTTATTCTGTTAATCATCTTTTATTCCTTAAATTGTGCTTCTATCATTTTACCATATTTGCCCTATTTTCTCTGGATTTGGGTGTAGGTAGAATGGCAAGGCTTCTACCATCATCTGTCTCTTGTTACACCTCTCGTTAAAAGACATAAAAAAGGCCCAGCTCAACTGGGCGAAATGGTTATTTCTTAAAGATCAGCGCTTGAGGCAGGCGATTTTCTTTCTTGAGTGACCAGTAAAGATAGACAATGCAACCAATCAGGACGATACTTGCAAAAATAGATCCTTTAGCACCAAAAGCTCCGCCGGATAGCAAATCCACAGAAGATTTTGAGCTATAGTTCAAGATTGAGGTAGATGCTCCTTGACCACTGACCTGAATACCATAGATATTTCCTTGCACAAAATTCCAAGCGCCGTGCATGCCAGCCAGCACCCACATATTGTCATACTTGAGCATGAGGAAACAAGCAAAGACGCCATAAAGCACGATATTGATAATCGGAAGAATGGTCACACCAGAGTTAAAGAGAGGCAGAGCCGCAAATAGAGCACTGGAAATCAAGATACCAATGAAGATATTTGACTTAGCGCTAACCATAGGAAAGAGCCATCCACGCGTCACTAGCTCTTCTGGCCAACCTTGGAGAATCAAGAAAGGAATGATAGCTACAACAAAAACCAAAGACTGCAAATTAACCTGGCCTAGTTTTAAGCTGCCTGTACCCGTAACCAAGAGCAAGACCACAACCATTGAAAACTGAACTGCTCCAATAAGGAAGCCTTTGAGGAGATTTTTGAACCAGTCTTGTTTATAAAATCCCAGACTAGAAAAAGGACGCTTCTCAAGATACCGAACCCAGAGGAAAACAACAAGACTGGTAAAGAAAAAAACAAAAAGTTCAAAAGATAGACTAAACTGCTTCCAAAAAACCAAAAAGTTACTATTAGATGATCCCCCAACAGTAGGATTTGATGTACTAGTCAACATATACATAAGAATTCCAATCGGAAACATAGAAAATGCTCCGAGATATTGTCCTCCATAAACAAAACCGATAGCAATCAAGATAGCCAACCAAATGGGCGGAATAAAATGAGATTGCTTGATAGCATCCAACATACGAGATTTAAACATATACATGTTCCTTTCCTTATTTGAACTCATTATAGCATATTATTTGAGGATGAGCGAAAGAGAGCCGTTCGCACTGTTTCTAAATCTTTCCCACTAAACAAGTCAAACTATCGTCTTTTTTCATCTTGATAAGCAAGTAAAGCACGGCCAGCAAGAGAATGAGCGAGCTGAAAATAGAAGCTTCAGCACCGAAAGCTCCACCAGTCAACCAGCTCCATTCTGACTTAGGGATAAAATTCAAGACTGCAGCGTCAACATCAGTACCACTAACGCTGAAACCGTAGATATTGCCTTGGCTAAAGTTCCAAGCAGCATGAAGTCCTATAATCCCCCAGATATTGTCCGTCCGGAGCAGATAGAGACTTGCAAAGAGGCCAAATAAGGAAATGTTAAGAATGGGAAGAATACCAATATCTGGATTGCCTAGGTGCAAAAGTGCAAAGAGTAGACTCGAAGTCAGCAAACCGATGGGCAGGTTGGTCTTTTTGACAGCAACTGGCAGCAGCTAAGCCCGTGTCACTAGCTCTTCTGCTCCACCCTGAATCATCCAAAGCGGAAGCAAAATCAAGATATAGAGAAAAGGTTCCAGTGTCAGCTGTCCCCATTCGAAAGAGCCAGCTCCGCTCAACAGCATAAGCAGAGCGACTAGACTAAAGAGGAGAAAACCTACTGCCAAGCCTTTGACTAGCCCCACCAAGCTTCCTTTTTTGACAAAGCATAGAGTCGCGAGCGGTCGTCCTTCAGCCCAGCGCACCCAAAGAAAGAGAGCCAGTATCATAAATACAAAGCCGAACAAGAGAAAAGGCAGGGCAAAATTGAAGAAGATTTCAAAGAATCCACCTTGGCCTAAAAAACCTAGCATAAAACTGAGGACAGCCGAAATTGGCTCCAAAGCCAGATAGGCCAACTGCTGTCCTCCTTGCACGAAAACAACTGCTAGTAAAAGAGACAAAATATAAGGAGGGACAAAGCGAGCTTGATTGACTCCGTCTAAGATACTCGATTTTTTCATAAGAACCTCATTCTATCCTTGCTTTCATTTATTTCCAGTATAGCAGACTTTGCTCTAAGAACAAAGAAAAATTGTGACTCAATTTACAAAAATAGAGAGTTTATATGTCAGAAAACCTAACATATAAACAGGAGAAATTTGCCTAATCACTGATTTTCTGCTATAATGCTAGAATGCTAAAAAGGAGGAAGAAAATGAAGAAAAAATTATTAGCAGTCTTGCTAACATTATTTCCATTTTTTGCGTTAGGGGCGACAGCCCAGGCAGATACGGTCAAAATCGTATCCGATACTGCTTACGCACCATTTGAATTTAAAGATTCTGATCAGACTTACAAGGGGATTGACGTTGATATCATCAACAAGGTCGCAGAAATCAAAGGCTGGGACATTGACATGAGCTTCCCAGGCTTCGATGCAGCCGTCAATGCGGTCCAAGCCGGCCAGGCGGATGCCATTATGGCTGGTATGACCAAGACAAGCGAGCGCGAAAAAGTCTTTACCATGTCTGATACCTACTATGACACTAAGGTCGTTATCGCGACACGAAAAGAAAATACCATCAGCAAATATGAACAGCTGAAAGGAAAGAAAGTCGGTGTCAAAACAGGAACCGCTGCCCAACGTTTTCTTGAGAAGAACAAGGATAAGTATGGCTACACTCTCAAAACCTTTGACACGGGTGACTTGATGTATAACAGCCTTTCTGCTGGGGATGTCGATGCAGTGATGGATGATCAGCCTGTCATTGAGTACGCCATCAATCAAGGCCAAAATCTGAAAATTTCTATGAAGGGTGAGGCTGTTGGAAGCTTTGCTTTCGGTGTCAAAAAAGGTAGCAAACACGAGCACCTAGTTACCGAGTTTAACGAGGCTTTGGCACAGATGAAGGAAGACGGCAGTCTGGAAGAAATCATCAATAAATGGACGGCTTCTAAAGGCAGCTCTGACTCCGCTGTCCCAGAGACTTTTACTCCTGCAGGTCAAAAAGCTACTCCAACAAAAGACAAATACATCATTGCCAGCGACTCATCTTTTGCTCCTTTTGTCTTCCAAGATGACAGCAACCAATACACTGGGATTGACATGGAGCTGATTAAGGCTATTGCCAAAGACCAAGGCTTTACTGTGGAAGTAACCAACCCTGGCTTTGATGCAGCTATTAATAGCGTTCAGACCGGTCAGGCTGATGGAATTATCGCCGGCATGTCTGTCACCGATGCCCGCAAGAAAACTTTTGACTATTCTGACCCTTACTACACAGCCAACTCTATCTTGGCAGTCAAGGACAGTAGCAATATCAAGTCCTACGAGGAACTCAAGGGCAAAACCGTCGGTGTCAAAACTGGTACCGCTTCTCAAACTTTCCTTGAGGAAAACAAGAGCAAGTACGGCTACTCTATCAAAACTTTCTCGGATGCAGCTTCCATGTATGACAGCCTTAATACTGGCTCTGTCGCAGCTGTGATGGATGATGAGCCCGTTGTCAAATACGCTATCAAACAAGGCAAGAAGCTTAAAACACCTATCGAAGGTACACCAAGCGGCCAAGTCGCTTTCGCAGTTAAAAAAGGTAGCAATCCTGAGCTGATTGAGATGTTTAACAAAGGGCTGGCCAACCTCAAAGAAAGCGGCAAGTACCAAGAGATTTTAGACAAGTATCTGGCTAGCGAAGAAAAAGAATCCACTGTAGATGAGTCCACTATTTGGGGCTTGCTGCAAAACAACTACAAAGAACTTCTTAAAGGTCTGGGAGTGACGATTGCTTTGGCACTGATTTCATTTGCGATTGCTATGGTCATCGGGATTATCTTTGGTATGTTCAGCGTCAGCCCTTATAAACCGCTGCGCTGGATTGCAGAAATCTTTGTCGATGTCATTCGTGGTATTCCACTGATGATTGTGGCAGCCTTTATCTTCTGGGGTATTCCTAACTTAATCGAATCCATGACTGGCCAACAGAGCCCAATCAATGCTTTCGTTGCAGGAACCATCGCCCTCTCTCTCAATGCCGGCGCCTATATCGCAGAAATTGTCCGTGGAGGTATTCAGGCCGTTCCTGTTGGACAGATGGAAGCCAGCCGCAGCTTGGGGATTTCCTACTCCAAGACCATGCGCAAGATTATCCTTCCACAGGCAACCAAGATTATGCTGCCAAACTTTGTCAATCAGTTTGTCATCGCACTCAAGGATACAACGATTGTCTCAGCTATTGGACTGGCCGAGCTCTTCAAAACTGGTAAGGACATCATCGCCCGCAACTATCAGAGTTTCCGGATGTATGCTATCCTAGCCGTGCTCTATCTCATCATTATCACGCTCTTGACCCGCTTGGCAAAACGCTTAGAAAAGAGGATTAAGTAATGGCAAAATTAAAAATTGATGTAAATGACCTTCACAAATACTATGGAGAAAATGAAGTCCTTAAAGGTATCACTGCTAAGTTTTATGAGGGGGATGTCGTTTGTATTATCGGGCCTTCTGGATCTGGAAAATCAACTTTTCTTCGCAGTCTTAACTTACTCGAAGAAGTTACTAGCGGTACCATCACTGTTGATGGATTTGACTTAACTGACAAAAAGACCAATGTCGACTTAGTTCGTGAAAATATCGGAATGGTTTTCCAACACTTCAACCTATTTCCACATATGACTGTTCTTGAAAACATCACCTTCGCTCCTGTTCAGCATAAGCGTATGAGCCAAGCTGAAGCGGATGCCCTGGGAATGGAATTGCTAGAAAAGGTTGGACTCGCTGACAAGGCCGATGCTAGCCCTAATAGCCTTTCAGGTGGCCAAAAACAACGTGTCGCTATCGCGCGTGGCTTAGCCATGAACCCTGATATTATGCTCTTTGACGAGCCTACTTCTGCTCTTGACCCAGAAATGGTCGGTGATGTTCTAAATGTAATGAAAGAATTAGCAGAACAAGGTATGACTATGATTATCGTAACTCACGAAATGGGCTTTGCGCGTCAAGTGGCTAATCGTGTTATCTTTACAGCTGATGGTGAATTCCTTGAAGATGGAAAACCTGACCAAATCTTCGATAATCCTCAGCATCCACGCTTGCAAGATTTCCTAGACAAAGTTCTAAATGTATAAAATAGCTCCGGCAAAAAACATTGCCGGAGTTATTTATTTATCTTTTGAAATAGTAAACTATAAACCAAATTATTTCTCGCGAATCACTTCGACCTTGTAGCCATCAGGATCTTTAACAAAGTAATAGTTTGGTGGATTACCTGGTAGACCCTTTGGTTCGGTAACCTCATAACCTTTAGCACTATGTTCCTGATGGAGAGCCTCAAGATCAGGTGTGCTAAGAGCGATGTGAGCGAATCCATCCCCTACGACATAAGGACCGTGATCATAATTATAAGTTAATTCTAATTCATAGTCGTCACCATCAAGTCCTAGGTATACAATGGTGAAGGCATAATCTGGAAAATCCTTGCGACGCAATTCTTTAAATCCGAAAGCATCTTGATAAAAAGCGATTGATTTTTCAAGGTTCTCCACTCGCAAGCAAGTATGTAGCATTTTTGAAGCCATAAGATATAATTCCTCCTTTTGTACATTATAACATTTTTGAAACCAAGTTCCCATTTATCGATTTTATAAATCGTTATATTTTTTTACAATCAGCATTTTAAAAACAAAAAAGGTCCCTGAGGACCAATTTTAATTATTTGCCAAGTTTTGCTTTAGCTGCATCAGCAAGAGCTGTGAAAGCTGTTGCATCGTTAACAGCCAAGTCAGCAAGCATTTTACGGTTAACTTCAATCTCAGCCAATTTCAAACCATGCATCAATTGTGAGTATGAAAGTCCATTCAAACGAGCAGCCGCATTGATACGAGTAATCCACAATTTACGGAAGTCACGTTTTTTCTGACGACGGTCACGGTATGCATAGTAGTAAGAGTTCATTACTTGCTCTTTTGCAGTACGGAACAAGATATGTTTTGCTCCATAGTAACCTTTTGCTAATTTAAGAATACGTTTACGACGTTTGCGCGATACAACGCCACCTTTAACACGTGCCATGTTTTATTTCCTCCAATATTTCCTAGAATAATTCAGTGATTAACTTGCTCTTATTTCAAGCGAGTAAGCATTGCTTTGATACGTTTAAAATCTCCTGAATGCACCATAGATGCTTTACGAAGATGACGACGTTGTTTTTTAGTTTTTCCGTGGAAACGGTGTGAAGTGTAAGCACGGAAACGTTTCAAGCCACCAGAACCTGTACGTTTGAAACGTTTAGCTGATGCGCGGTGTGTTTTTTGTTTTGGCATGATAAATTTCTCCTTTTTTTAACTTTTGACAAAATTATTTTTTGTCTGGAAGCGGTGCTAACTGCATAAACATTTGACGTCCATCCATCTTAGCTCTTTGCTCAATAATGGCAACATCTTGAGTTGCTTCAGCAAATTCCGCTAAAACTTTAGCCCCAATCTCTTTATGGGTAATCATCCGCCCTTTGAAGCGAATGGAAACTTTAACTTTATTTCCTTTTTCAAGGAACTTGCGTGCATTGCGAAGTTTAGTATCAAAGTCTCCCTTATCAATGGTCGGACTAAGACGCACTTCTTTTACAGTTACAACGCTTTGTTTTTTACGTTGTTCCTTTTGTTTTTTCTGATACTCAAATTTGAACTTTCCGTAGTCCATAATTTTCGCAACAGGCGGCTTAGCTTGTGGTTGAATCAAAACCAAGTCCACATTAGCATCGTCAGCAAGTGCTTGCGCTTCACTAAGTGGCTTAATTCCCAATTGCTCACCTTCAAGACCAATTAAACGAACTTCACGTACACGGATTTCATCATTGATGAATAAGTCTTGCTTTGCTATAGTTTTCACCTCTTTTTTATTTTTCTACTCTTCCAAATCTGAATCAAATTTTTAGAACTCAATGCTTACGTCATAAATTGACCAGCATTTAATTCATTAATTTAGACCAAACTTAGTTGAGTATTCGAGAAAAACAAGAGCGGACTTGCTAACGCAAGCCCGCACTACATGATAGTATTTCATTACTGAAACTTAATCCGTAGAGCCAGACAACGTTAGTCGCAAGGCGAGAAGCTCTCACTTCTGCTTTTCTCAACTCTACTATCATACCAAGTTTCTGCTTACTTGTCAAGAATTTTTTTTGCTTTTTCCTCAATAAATGCCACTACATCAGAAATACTTACTCCTGTTGTATCAAATGTGATGGAGTCATCAGCCGGGCGTAAAGGAGAAACACTACGGTGACTATCTTTATAATCTCGGTCAGCAATCTCCTTCTTCAAGACTTCAAGATCTGCTGAAATACCTCTTTCTAAATTCTCTTTATAGCGACGTTCAGCTCGTTCATCAACTGAAGCCACTAAGAAAATCTTGAGCTCGGCATCTGGTAGCACGACCGTGCCAATATCACGACCATCCATAACAATGCCACCTTGACTGGCAATCTGTTGCTGAAGAGATACTAATTTTTCCCGAACTTCTGGAATAGCAGAAACCCAAGAAACATTATTGGTAACATCATTTTCGCGAATCGGATGAGTCACATCTACATCCCCAACAAAAACTAACTGTTGACCAGACTCAGAACGACCGAAACTCACAGAATAGTCATCCAACAGTCTAATAATATCTTCTGTATCTGCTGCAGTAAGCTGATGTTGCAAAGCCAAGTAAGTTGCTGCACGATACATAGCCCCTGTATCAAGATAAGTATAACCCAAATCTTTAGCAATTATTTTTGCAACCGTGGACTTCCCACTGGAAGCTGGACCATCAATTGCGATTTGAATCTGTTTCATAGTATCCTCCTAACGAGTTTTAACAACATCGCCTGGATTAGCATACCATGATCCAGTTGTCATATGAGAAGGGTTTAAGCGCTCTAATTCAGCAATAGAAATTCCAGCTCTAGCAGCAATGGCTGCTTCTCCTTCTCCAGCTTGAACAGTAATAGTTCCTTCAGATGAAGCTGTTGTGCTTTCAGAACTAGTTTCAGAGCTTGCAGCAGGTGCAGAACTAGCTACTTGACTACTAGCAGGTGCACTAGTATCAAGAAAACCTTCTTTAGCGGCTTTTTTCCCACCGCCACCAACAGAAAGATAAATCATTCCTGCAACAATCACAATGACCATGATGAAGAAAATAACCGCTAAAATAGTTAGTACTCTATTCGCTAAAACATCACTCGATTTTTTTGTTCTTTTCAAATCTTTTTCTCCATTATCGTAAATATCTTCTTCCCATGGTTCTTTTGCCATGACTTCCTCCTTGAATTTTTTCAAAAATCTTATTACAATATGACTATGAAAGTAACACTCATCCCAGAACGATGCATTGCTTGTGGGCTCTGCCAAACCTATTCTGAACTTTTTGATTACCATGACAATGGTATTGTCAAATTTTCCCACAATGATGAGCTCCTAGAAACTCATATTGAAGAATCAGATGATGTTCTTGAAGCAATCAAAAATTGTCCCACACGCGCTCTAAAAAAAGATTAAGAGTGTTTATCCTGATTAGCATAATAGGTTTCAAAGTAATCAATGTGTGTCAAGTTATCAACTAATTCGACTTCACCTTTAAAATGCTTATTTAAAGCTAAATCATTCACAAAATACTTTTTAGGCCACTTTCTCATACAAAAAGTTCGGCCTTTTTCTTTGCCATCAAAATATAGTGTGATCGATGTTTTCGTTACAGCCACTTTTCGAATGGTTGATATGTCGATTTTTGATGGCGTAAAGGGATTAGCTGTTATGATGCGTAAAATCCCATTATCATAAATGGTAAAATAACGATGAACTCCTACACCAAGTAAAACCATAAATAAAAACAGGAAAAACAAGACTAAAGTAGGAACATCCGAACTCTCATACATCAAAGACAGTCCAATAAAGATTGGAATGACAGATAAAGACCAATAAATAACTAAGATTGAAAGATCTGGTTGCCAGTGATATCGAAGTTGTCCAAAAATCTTTATCATATCCTCATCCTCCTCTAACTAGTTTAGCATATTTTGAGAAAAAATGGGAGTATAAATCATCCTATAAAATGATTATTTTATAAGAAATTTTCAAAATAAAAAGTGGTGAAATAACAACCTTTAGGATTGCTTTCAACCACTTTTATAAACTATTGAGGGACTTTGAAAAAGTCTTTTGATAAATATCCTTTACCAGCAACCATATCGTATTCAATCATTCGCATATCGTTAGCTATCTCTTGAGCCTCAGCATCCAGATCAGATTTATCTACACTCGCCTTATGTAATACTTCGGTTTGTAATGCATAGTATGGTGAGACTTTAGAATTTGTTTGCTCCATGACTAAAGCTGAGAAATCACTGGAATTAACTAGTGGATAATTCAGTTTTGGTGTTTCGTAGTTGCTCCAAACAAAATAATCTGTCAGGTATTGATTTTCTTCCTGGTTCTTAAAAATCGATGTTGGATACAATCCTGGTAAATGGTCACCGTAAAAGACAACTGTTATTTTCTTATTGATTTTTGACAGTTGATCAAGAAAGTTTTTGGTTGCTACATCAGTTTGAAAAAGCAAGCGACTATAGAAGGTTAGCTTTGAATTTTCTTCGTCTGTAAACCCCTCTCCTTTTCCTTCCATTGTTTCAGGATTCGCTTCAAGCCAAGGAGAATGATTTTGCATCGTCATTACAGAAAAGAATTGATTATCGCCTTCTTTAATATTATCAAAGACTATTTGATAAGTTGAAGCATCGCTAGGACTAACTCCTTCTTTTTGATAACTAATTCCTTTTGTTTCTACGGTGATAAAACGATCATAATTCAAGTGATTATAGATATAGTTTCTTGAATAGTTTGCGGCACCTGCTAAGTGAAGAGCAATCCTATTTTTTCCTTCGTATAAGTCACTTATAACAGGAGTCTTATTCATCTTAGGAAAAACTTCTGTGTAAAGTATCGAAACACTTTGAGAAATATTATAAAATGGCAAACCAGTTAAAGTCTGGAATTCCATATTAGCTGTTCCTCCACCATAACCATCAGATCTCATGAGTCCACTAGTTGATTTAGTTTTGATCTCTTCAATATTCGGAATCGGATTTTCAGTCAGAGTGACCCCTTGTATGCGTCTTGGATCAGCAAAACTCTCACTCAATACATAAATAACTGTATGATCTTTTAAGTTGTCTGTTCGAGCTTGATTGATCTCCTCTGCCTTTTTAGAATACTTCTCTTCTATTTCTTTTATCTTAGACGCCTTATAGCCTTCTGGTTTAGCCATTACTTCTGTCGTCAATTGATTTATCCAGACGTAAGCTAATGAACGATAGCGTGCATTATTTGCATTACCAAGCCAGGTAATATCTTGTAAGTTATTCAGAACTGTAATGACAGGTATATTTCTTTTGACCTTACCATTTTCCTTCTGAGCAAACACCTGAAAAATCCCAATCAAACACAAGAAAACACAAACTAGTCTTACAAACCTACGACTGAATTTTTGAATCATTTTTCCTTTGAAAAGGAAATAGTTAAGAATTAAAAATCCAATAATCAGTATAGTTAGCCATTTCAATGCTTCATTCATGTAAGAGGTATCCACAAAACTAAGCAAAGTACTTGGTGAAGAAAGCCAAATCATATCACTTGGTAAGACCGGCTCACCTCGCATGCTAAACTTGATTGAATTCGCAATTACAAATAAGCTCATTCCTCCAATCAAGATGACTGTTGTCAAAAAATATCGGTTAATGAGCAGGTATAAGAACAAGAAGATCAAAAAGAGAATAACGATCTGAAGACTAGTCGCTCCAGGCAACTGGTAGTATTCTAAAAAAGGTGTCCCCTTGCCAAGTCCAATTTGAATCAAATAGTTAAAGACAACTGCAGCTGTCATACTAGTTGCCACCGCTAAAGAATAGGAACTTCTATTTTTAAGTAAGTGACTTAAACCTCTTACGAAATGGTAGGAAATAAATGTCGCTAGCAGAGAAAATACTGCTACTATCACTGTTACAAGCCAGAAATGGTGTTCTGTAAACAATTCACTGCCATATTTATGATTCAAAGCCATAAACCATTCAGTTTGGTAAAGTGCTTGAGGAAATTTACTATCTGTCAAAAGGAAAGATAGTAAAATTTGTGACAGAACAAGGAATTCAACATTGGATGACAACTGAATCCTGTTCAGACGAAAAGATACTATCTTTAGGGCTCTAAAGATCAGGGTTAAAATAGCTATCGCAGGTACTAACCACAATAAAACTGGAAAGAAATTTCTTTGAGAAAATACATGCTCAAACCAATTCCAACTTTTATAACTCTCATTATTGATATTTAAAGCATCTTCAACTAAATTTGACAAGAAGGAATACAAAATATAGATATAAGCTAAGCGAATAAGAGATACAAATTTAAAACGATAACAAGACAGTAAAATTGGAAAGCCACCTAACCCAATGAGGTAAAAAATTCTTTCTTGCTTAATTAGAATTCTTACTGGAGCAGTTGGATCAGTCTCTCTAACTAACTGGCTTTGAATTAAGAACAAATTGATAAAAAAGAATAAAATAGGCAGGATAAACAATAAAAAACGTTCTATTTTAACTGCTTTTTTCATGACTTGCCCTTCCCTAACAATCGTTTTAAGATATATTTGATAGCTCTTGCAGGTCCAATAAAGATGTATTTCATAGCCCCCTTGATTCCACCAATCTGGTTAAAATCTACAAAGGTATGAGGCTGTAAATCTTCTCGATTATTTAGTTGCTTGTTATCAATAAAAGCTGTTAGACCGAGTTGATTATAAGAAATCTTAAAGTCATACTGCTTGTCCCAAGCAATATAAACCAAAAGTCTTTCTATCGCATGAAGAATGGAATTTTGTGGAAGTGGCTCACTCGGAACATCCTCCTCCGTCAAGTTTAAATCAAATAAAGGAGACAAGGCGTCATATTTAAACCAAACGAAGGTTCCATAGCTCATGACAAAGGTATTCATTTGCTTAAAGTCAACTTCTTTTTGACAATTCATGCGCTCCCACAGTTTATTCATCTCAGGAGAAATCAGAGCTTCATTCCAGGCGACTACAATCCTGTTAAAGCGGAAGAAGCTAGGAATGTCAGCTATGACTAGCCCTAAGCGATCATCTTGTCCTAATTGACTAACTATCTGATCTGCTGGATGAACAAGCATGTTAATTAGCTCTTTACGCCAACTTTCTCCCGCCCAATAATCAGCTTCTTTAGATTTTTTTGTATGAAAATGTCCAATATAGTCATACTGAGATAGATGTCTCTTTAATTTAAGCATAGGAAGAACATCTCGCCCAACATTTCCTGTTACAAAAACTTCTGCTTTTGCTTGTTTTCCCTCTAAAATGCCAAGTATCTCGTTCTTTTTCTTTTCGCTATCTGTTGTAATGAATAAGTCATAAGAGAAATGGAAAGATTCAAATGCATGAAGGAATTCAGCTAGTAAATCCACATAAAAAACATGAAGGTGGACAGCTATTTTCTTATCAGGTAGAGAAATTGGAAGAGACAAATCTAAAATTTTCCTTCCAAGCAAGTAAGGATAGTCAGGCAAATCAATACGAGACATATGTTTGACAATTAAATCAACAGGATAGTCCGTTGTATTTTCAATGTCGTTTAAAATATAAGGCGTCAATCCTTCATTTGCAGCTATTGTTTTTACTTTGATAAACGGCACTCTATTTTTTAGGATAGAGGTTGGATTATAGTAAGAAAAATCCGGATAGAGCATACCTGAAGCATCAGCCTGGATTGTATTAAAAACGGTCTGATAGTGAAAACCTGCCTGCACTAAATTAGTTGTAACCTGGGTTTCATAATGATCTATGACATCTTGAACTTCTGTAAAATCCTGAATGTTTTGCCAGAATAGTTGAAAAGCTTCTGAATTGACTACATTTTGCTTAAAAGATAGATAATAACTTTGGATGTGCTCATTAAAATCTTTGTCTTTACGATAATTCGTCATTCCCCAGAAATCAACGTTTCTATCAACTTCAAAATCTTGGTATATATGCTCTAAATCCCACAAAGGTCCAAAGCATGTATCATTCATTAAAGTGACTGAATCATATTTTTTTAATTCTTCAAAGCCGACCTTTTTCATTCCATCTCGCCAAGCAGCAAAATCAAAACCGATGTTCTTTCTCAAAAGAACTTCATCAACTAGTTCTTTCTTCAGTTCATCTTCCTGATCTTGACTTATCTTGCTGTTTGAAATGAAAATCACCTTCCTAAAGAGGGGACGCATTTTTTCAAGCTGATAAAGTACATGTTCACTAATCTGATTGAACTTATTAAAGTGAACATATAAAAGTAATCGTTCCATTTTATTTCCTTATTCTTAAGAATTTCAAGATTTTCGTTGGGATTGTCCAACGTCTTGAATTGATAACAGTCTTGTAAGCTTTTTTCGTAGCCTCTAATTCAGCTTCAAGCTCTTTAACCTTATTACTACTATCCAACATTTCAGCCGCAAATACTTTTCCAATATAATCGGGAGCAGAGGCATCATCCACAGAAATCATCTTATAGCTCAATTGATAGATTGCTTCTTCTTCAACTTCATAGATCAACTGAGGATCAGGTTCGTTAAAGAAATACAAGCCGTCAGCAATAACACCGTTCGTATAGATAGGTGATGATGCATTCCCATCAGGCCCTCTCAATTCTACTTCAGAATAGTAACTTGGACGTTCCGAAAGATCTACACGAATAACAGACGTTCCTTTAGGAATTTCAAATGTTAAGCTGTCTTCTTTTTGAAGTAGTTTGGCAAAAGTGCGCTCTTCTGAATAAGCATTTTCACCATCCCCAAAATAAACTGTAACAGACTCCATCCCAATATGAGACAGAGAATCCATAGGCTTGGATAGACGAATTTCGTAAGTATTATTTCGTTCAAGAAGAATCTTAGTCATCTCTTTAAAATCTGCGTTGGGATATTTATCAAGATACTCTAGTTGTGTTTCTAACAACTTTTGAAAACGACGTTCTAATTTTCTAAAATCACAAGGTCGTGAATCTGACCCTTGGTTAATTGTATACGCAACCGTCGCTTCGCCTAGGAAAGCTAAAGAAGTTCGTTGGAAGAGCTCCATTTGCAGATTAAAGGTGTCATCTGATGTAGTTAAATCCAACTCTTGATTTACTTCTAGCATTAGGTCCCTATCAACTAACCAGGTAGATGCCATGGTAAACCCTCGGGTGGCCAACATTTTTTCATAAGTATCCGCAAGTGGGATTGTTTTGTTAGCAAAGCCTGCTTTGGAAACAAAGTCTCCCTTTTCATCATAGATATCAAAATCTGTATTAGACCATTTACAGTCAGGCTTACTCTCCAATAAGTCTACTTGCTTTTGAAGCTTTAGAGAATCCAGCCAGAAGTCATCACCATCACATCGAGCAATGAAGTTCCCTCGTGCCTCTTTACAGATAGTAACCCATGTTTTGGCAATTCCTTGATTTTCATCATGATAAAAGGCACGAATCAAATCAGGAAAATTTGCTTGATAGTCTTGTATTATTCGGCGAGATCCATCACTTGAGGCATCATCCACCAAAATAATTTCAAAGGGAAAACTCGTTTTCTGAGCTAAAAAACTATCAATAGTCTTTTTCAACCACGGTTCTTTGTTAAAAACAGTACAAATAATCGAAACAAAAGGCGTCGTTTCCATATCTCCCTCAGTCTAGTCCGTTATTGACCATGTTCCATTGCGCTGGATTAAGCCACTTGCTGAATCCATAGCAGACTTATCATCCAAATCTATATCATCTCGATTGATGAAAATGAGTGGAGTTTGAGTAGCATCTGAGAAGGCCAACATTTGCCCCTCGGCATCTCGGACTGTTACCTCCAATTTCATTTTCAAATCATTCACTGTTGGAAGTGAACAAGTGTAATGAACTCTTTTGTGACCAGCACCAGTCATTAATTGGTTCATCGAATTGTCATTATAAATCCAAATGTTCCGATCGATATCTGTTAAAGAAAGAGCAATATAAGTTTGAATATCCTCTCGAACATCAAAGTCAATCTGGAACTGAATTGGATCTTGTGGGCGTAACTTATTCGAACTTAACAACTGTAATTGAAAGTTTTCAACCAAAACTTGTTCATCCGAAGAAGCTTGTCCATCTCCAGTCGCTTCTTCTCCATGTTGCAAAGGTGCTGTATTATCAAAACTATATTGGTTAGCTACATTTTCTGGACTACCGATTGCCTTAACCAAGCCATTTTCAATCAAAACAGCCTTATTGCAATACTTCTTGACAGCTCCCATATCATGGGTAACAAGAATGGTCGTTTTTCCTGATTTCTTCCGTTCTTGGAAGTAATCATTACATTTACGCTGAAATGCCTCATCTCCTACTGCAAGAACCTCATCCAAAATCAAGATATCACCTTGTGCCTTAATGGCAACTGAGAAAGCAAGACGAACCTGCATTCCTGAAGAGTAATTCTTAAGTTTTTGATTCATGAACTCATGCAACTCAGCAAAATCCACAATATCATCATACATAGCGTTAATTTCAGCTGTTGAGAAGCCCAGCATGGCACCATTCATGTAGACATTTTCACGACCTGTCAGTTCAGGGTTAAAACCGACTCCTAGCTCAATGAAAGAAACTAACTTTCCATCGATTGTGACAGAACCTTTTTCAGGAACGTAGATTTCAGAAATAATTTTTAAGAGAGTAGACTTCCCTGAACCATTTCGACCCAAGATTCCAAAAAAGTCTCCTTTTTCTACTTCAAAGGAAATATCATTAAGAACGTGCTGTTCTTTATAGCCTTTAATTCCTTTAAAGCGATTGACCATAGCAGTACGAAGACTGTTAGTTGCCTCAGTAGGTAACTTAAAGTACTTGCTGACATGGTCCACTTTTACTGCAATTTGTTTATCTGTCATTAGAGAATCTCCGCAAATTTCTTAGCATGTTTGTTAAAGTAAGCAAAGCCAGCTAGAAAAATAAGAATTGGTAATACATAAGGAACTAGAACCAAAAATTTATTTTCAACCAAAAGCCAGACAGGTGTATTGGCCTTATCAATCAAGAAATAACGCATGTCTTGGATAATCTGAGCCAGAGGATTCATCATAACCAATTTGGCTGCCCATGGGTTGCGGTCCGCAATAAATGTAATAGGATAAATAATTGGTGTCGCATATAAGCCGGCTTGTAGCACTACTTCCCAGATTTGAGATAAATCACGGAAGCGGACAAAGAAAGTTGATAAGATCAGAGCACAACCAGTTGCCATTAAAAACAACTCAAGGAAGAGAGGGATCACCATCAAAGCCGACCAGCTGAAGGTCACTCCATTAAAGAGCGAGAAAATCAAGACAACGACTAAATTGATAGCGAAATTAATGGCTGCGCCTGAAATAGCTGACAAGACAATAATATGCTTTGAAAAATTTAGCTTACGCAAAAGATCGCCCCGACTAACAACCGATACCATCCCCATAGAAGTCGCTTCTGAGAAAAATCCCCAAATAACGTTGGCTAATAATAAAGCAACCGGAAAATGAGGAACATCTCCACCTAAACGCAAGAAACGGATAAAGACGATATACATAATACTAAAGGTCATCAATGGCTTCAAAATAGACCAAAGATAGCCGATTGCTGATCCTTGATAGCGTAATTTAAAGTCCGTTTTAATTAACTCTCGTAATAAAATTCGATTTTTCTGACTAAAAACGTCAAACATTATTTTTTACCTCTATATGCAAACTTTGTCAATATCAAGGTTGTAAAAACACAAGTGTGAAAAGCACGATTCTTACGGTAGCCATATTTGCGTATACGTGCTAAGCGTTCCCTAAACGGCACGTCCATGATAGTCACAAAGTTTTCAATTAATTCTTTATTTTCAGGGCTCAAAGACAGATCTAATAAATTTTTTGCTTGCTCTTGACTAGCCTTGATAAGTTGCCAATACTTATTAAAAAGCACATGGGGCCGAACCCAGTTTTTCACCCTTTTTCTAAGAGTACGTGCCCCCAAAACGTTACTGCTATGCTGACGATATAGCTCGGTTGGCTTATCAATATAAACAAGCTTTCCAAAGGCAGAGGCCAGCAAGGCTAAGTACCAATCATGCATGAGAAGTTCATGGGCTTCTTGCCCTGTCCATAACTCAGCCAAGGCGTGATTGATCATTGCTACTCCACCTGTTACAGTGTTTTCTGTCAACTCTTGGACCAGTTCTGTATTTGCATGATCTGACTGAGTACGAATCATACTTTCGTGCTGAACAGTCAGGTTTTCATCCACTACTTTTAAATCCGTATAAAGCAGTAACGGCTTATCTTGAGGATATTTCTCTGCTTCGGCCACTTGAAGTGCAATCTTATCAGGGAGCCAGACATCATCTTGGTCACTAAAGCAGTAAAGGTCTGCTTTCTCATATTTTAAGAGAGTGTGAAAACTCTTTATGACTCCAAAGTTTTCAATCTGATTTTCATTGATAAAGTGAATACGTGGATCCTGAGCAACCAATCCTTGAATAACAGCAACAGTTCCATCCGATGACCCATCATCTCGAATAAAAAGCTGCCAATTTTGATAGGTCTGCTGCTGGATACTTTCAACCTGCTCTTTCAGATATTGCTCACCATTGTAGGTGGACAACAAGATATTTACTTTCATGATAAGAATAACTCCTCATATTCACCGACAATCTTTTCCCAAGTATAATTATCTTTCATGTTTTGCTTAGCAACTAGACCCCAATCAGAAAAATCATTTTGACTGTCCACTTGATTTATCAAAGCAGATAAGCTATTCTTTTCCTTTTTCCAATAAAGAGCCGTTTCACTAGCTACTTGTCGATTAAAATCCACACCTAAAACTAGGTTGAGATCTGTTTGAGCCAAAGCCTCAAGTAAGCCTGGATTAGTCCCTCCGACTTCATGACCATGAAGATAAGCAAAAGCATGGTTGCGAATATATTTCAATAGTTCCTGGTCATAAACTGTCCCTACAAATTTGATCCTCTTATCTCGATCAAAGTTCGTTTTCTGTCGCAATTCATCAAAATAGGAATTACCGTCATGATTACAAATAATAACTAAATCTCGTTTGGTATTTGAAGCCATAAATTCTCGGATAATAGTCTCATAGTTATTTTCCGGCACAAAACGACCAACAATCAGATAGTAGTTATCTTCTTTGCTCTGCCATTTTCCGAAGAAATTCCGAACTTTCTCATCTTGATTAGTCAAGCTAGAAAGCTTAAGATCTGTACCATAAGCAATAAAAGTCGTCTTAGACCATGGATAGGCATTCTGGATGTAGGATTCAATACCTTGATTATCGCATATAACCAAATCTGCATGTTTTGTCATCAACTTTTCGGAGTACTTAAGGTAACCTTGAACAGGCTTAGGCCACTTGGCCCGTTTCCACTCAAGACCGTCTGGATTGATAAAAAATGTCCCGCCTGCTTGATGAATCATTTTGGCAAAAGGTGCAATAAAGGCACCAATCGTATTTCCTAAAATGTAGAAAATGGGTGATTCAATGTTTTGTTCTTTAACCATTTTTAAAGCATAGCGAATAGCCATCATATCATAGGCAATCACTCTAGCTGGACCTAGTTTAGGTGCTTTAATACTAAAACAATCAACACCTTTATACCTGGTATGCTGTCCTGTCTCATGCTCTGACAAACAAGCAACATGATATTGCAATTGAGAAGATACTTGATGTTCAACTAATTTTTCTACAAAGGTTTCAAAACCTCCGTATTTTGCAGGAAGACCTCGACTTCCAATAATAAAGATATGTTGCATATTCTTCTCCGATTCAAATTTATTGCAATCCAATCTATTATACCATTTTATCGACTTTTATGTGAGCTTGGACCTGAAAAAATGATAGATCAGTAGGATATTCTAATTTTAGAAGAGCATCCTTTGATAAATTTATGACTTTCTTTCATCATTATAAAAAAGACTGAAACACCTGTTTCAGCCTCTTCTTCTTATTTCTTTTCTTGTTTATAGAATTCTTTCAGGGCATCTTGCCAGCTTGGAATAACAAAGCCAGTCGCCTTTGCCTTAGTCAAGCTCATAGTTGAATTGAGTGGCCGTTTTGCTTTAGCAGGGAATTGGCTTGAGTCCACCGGTTTAACTTCTACATTCGTATCCTTGAGAATCTCAACTGCAAAGTCATACCAAGTAGTGTCTTCTGCAGCGTCATTAGACAGATGGTAATAGCCGAATTCCTTTTGATTTTCAGCCAAGTAGGTCATGAATTCAGCTAAGGTACGAGTCCAAGTCGGACGGCCATGCTGGTCGTTAACAACTGTCAAAGTCGGGTGAGTCTTAGCTAGATTTTGCATTGTAAAGACAAAGTTTTTACCATAATTACCAAAGACCCAAGCTGTACGAATAATGTAGAAACGACTAGAATACTTCTCTACCAACTCTTCTCCCATACGCTTGGTACGGCCGTATTCTGTTTTAGGATCTGGTTGATCATCTACTTCCCATTCTTCACCGACAGGCTTTTGGCCATCAAAGACATAGTCCGTAGAAATATAAACTAATGTCGCTCCGTGTGCTTCAGCCGCTTTTGCTACATTTTCAGTTCCAGTCACATTGATGGCATAATTAAGCTCTTTTCCTTCATCCTCTGCTGCATCAACTGCTGTATAAGCGGCACAATGATATACCAAGGTTGGTTTAACTTCTGCAAAGACCTTTTCAACCATTTCAGCATTCGTAATATCCATTTCGGCAACGTCAACTGCAACATAATCCTCATTGCGCTCATCTAAAAGATGACGAAGTTCTGTTCCCAGCTGACCATTTGAACCTGTGATTAAAATCATGTATTATTCCTCTCCTGTCATAAACATTCAATGAAAATATTATAACAAAAAAAGCAGAAAAAATCTGCTTATTTACTCTTCTCTTTGATGATGTAGACAGGCCGTTTTTTAGTTTCTGTAAAGACTTTGCCAATATATTTCCCCAAAATTCCAATGGTTAGTAACTGAAACCCACCAATAAAGAGGATAACTGTCATGAGTGACGGCCAACCTGATGTAGGATCTCCGAATACCAAAGTCCTTACAATGATAAAGACAACTAAAAGAAAGGCAAGAATCCAGGAAATCAAACCTCCCAAGAAAGCAATGTGTAAGGGCGCTTCTGAAAAGTTGACAATCCCTTCTAAAGAATAGTTAAAAAGTTGCCAGAAATTCCAAGAGGTTTTTCCCGCCACGCGCTCAACATTTTTATATTCTAAATACTCTGTTTTAAAACCTACCCAGGCAAAAATTCCTTTAGAGAAACGATTATATTCAGAAACCTCCAAAATAGCATCTACCATAGGTCGACGCATAAGGCGAAAATCACGCGCACCATCCACCATTTCTACCTGGCTAATTTTGTTAATCAGTTTATAAAAAAGATTTGCAAAAAAACTCCTAATAGGTGGCTCACCATCACGACTCGTTCGACGTGTCCCCACACAGTCTAGATCTTTCTGTTCATCCAACATGGTTTTCATTTCAACTAAAAGCTCTGGCGGATCCTGTAAATCCACATCCATGACCGTCACAAGCTCTCCTCTTGCATGCTGAAGACCAGCATATAAAGCCGCTTCTTTCCCAAAGTTCCTAGAAAATGAAATAAAATGAGCATTGGGATCCATCATATTAAGTTCATGCAAAACTTCCAAGGTTCTATCTTGGGAACCATCATTGACGAAAATATACTCTATGTTATCATGAAGCCTTGGCTTTATTTTTTCCATTTCCGCATAGAAAAGCGGAAGGCTTTCTTCCTCATTGTAACAAGGAACAATTACTGAAATGGTCATAGTTACTCCTTTAAGTGTTAATTGTATAATAAAATATTTCACCTGTAAAGTTTGATTTGATTTTTTAAACTAGCTTTTCCATTCTTTCTTCTTTTTATTTGATAAAAAACGAAAATAATAAATCCCCATAACAGTCCTTCAAACAAGAAAAAGAAATGCTGAAGGAAAGTCTTATGATGACTAATTTTAACATGGCCACTAGAAAAAACTCTTAAAAAAATCTTCCCATTATGTAACGCCATTTTCTGAGTCTTGGGTCTATGAAGTTTCTGATTCTTCTCTTGTTCCTCTTGACTTAACTGACGATACTTCAAAGCAGGCTGAGTACCAGAAGCACCATTAGTATAGTCAGCAATATATCCTTTATACCAAGGTCTAGGGACAAAGAAACTTGCATTTTTTGCAGTTAAGATAACATCAAATTCTAAAGAATTGTAAGAAGACTTTATATTTTTTATTTTTGCCCCTTCTACATCATCAAATTGAGTAATCGAACTATCACGTATAGAAACTGGATCAACATCTAAATTATAATATTCATCACCAATAGTATTCGAAAACTGTTCTCTATCTCCCTTGTAATAACTATACATTCTTTGATTTATTTCTGATATATAATTCCTATGATCCGTCCTCAGATTGACAATTGGAGAATAAGAAATTAAAATTATCCCAATATATACTAAAGTTGATAGACTAGCAAAACTAATAGACCAAATGTGACTAAAATCGTTAACTAAGATCCAAATCAAAAGAAAAGGAACGAAAAAGAGCAGACGGCCAGTATATTGGATAGCACCCAAAAAACCAAATTTTAACAAACTATTCCAAGGTAAAACTGCTGTTGTAGAAACCGCCATAATGGCTACTAGTATTAAAAGTTTCTGGCTGGCTTCACTTAGATATTTAAAACGATATACTAGATAAAAGAATAATATAATCGCTAGGATATCAATTTTTAAAAATAAAGATGTAAATGGTGCAAACAACCCGCTAAATTTGAGCTGTAAAATATTTGGAACATTAAACATACTTGCGTTTTCAAAAGGAAAATCACGAGCCGTCCAATTGAAATAGAAAATTTGTGAACTGACCTGTTCCAGATATTGAGCTAAGTAACCAATCGAAAGTAAAATGCCAATAAAAATAGATACAAGAAAAGAGATTATTTTTTTTACTGTTAATTTACGAGCACATAGCAAAACAAAAATCAGTGAATAGATGGCCAAAATCAAAGTCGATAAAATATGTGTTTGAATAAGTAAGGCAATGGTAATTCCTAATAAAGCCGGGCTATATTTATTTAAAAACAGAACCTTGTATATGGTATAAAACAGAATAGGTGCTAATGGCATGGACATTGTCATACCATAGCCAAATAAAGGAAAGTAGAGAGGAACTAACAAAGCTCCACACAAACTTTTAATAGAATCTTGACTGATTTTTTTGAAGCAATAAAAACTTGTCAAGGAAGTGGAAAAAACCAACAAGAATGCGAAGAAATCAAAAGCCAAATCAGCCCGCTGAACTAGCATAAATAAGAGAGCAGGTAAATAAAATTGCCAATTACCATAAAACATTGGAACCGCATATCCTGTGCCAAAAGCAAAAATATGATTCAAATTAGGCAATAAATCAAAATGACTGATTGACTGTGACAATCCGACTATTCGAGTCAAATGAAAAACATAGTCAAATACACGACTCTGAGTATTAATCGCCACATGTGAAACGAGAACAAACAATAATGAATAGAAAAATAGAATCAAAGGATATCTATACTTTTTTATTGAATCTAAAATCATATTTTCCCCCAAAACCAAGCAAAATAACTAATCATTCTTTATTCAAGGATAAAAATTTAAGTTATACCAAGTATAGCAACATGTTTAAAGACCGTCAAGATGACTGATATTAAAACAGACAGGACTTAGATTCCCGTCTGTTTTTATTTAAATATAAAAATATTAAACTACCGCATAAATGATTGCTAAAGTATGGATCATGGATAAGCCAACAATAATAACACTGCTTTCTACAATCCAATGATCAGTTATAAAATCAAATTTTAATTGATTTTTAGAACAGCTAACAATTACTGGGAGCATTAGAGCTAAGACTCCCAAATAATATCTTCCCTGAACACCTAGGACAGTATATGATCCTACAGGAGTCCATGTCAGGTAGAGAGTCAAAGAAATCAAACCAATAATTGCCAACGAAACCAGCACTGCTCCAATTTTTGAAATCAAAGGAATTTTAAAACGTCCAACATTAGCTAAAGCAATTAAAGTGTAAAAGACATAAATTGGAATAAGAACCTCATTCATTGATAGATCCAACCAACCAAAATTAAATAGTTGATCAAGATGACTAATAGACAAAAGCATTTCCTTAAAAACAACTGGTAGGTAATCTTGTGGATGATGGACCAGGTTCATTAATTGACCACGTAAGTCAGCACCTTCTAATTGAAAATTAGCTAATTTCACTTGTTGGCTGAGTAAAAACCAAAATACAGTTACTGCTCCTACACAAAGAACAGCAGAAATAACCTTGCCATAAAAGAATCTACCATTAAACTTAGATTTTGGAATAAAAAGCAATAATCCAATTAGCAGAACATAAGGGAGCTTCATCGTGGCTAGAAGGCAACAAATGATGACATAAAGAATCAAATCTCTATTTCTTACCTTCTTCTCGCTATCACTAACCCAACTAATAAAGAGTGATACGATAATATAAGCCAATCCGAGTGATACACTGTCCTGATTATATGAGCCAGCTAGTACTAAATTCATTGGAATAAACGCAACCATCATTATAAGTTGCTTAGCTTTACCTGATAATCGAATGGCAATATAAGCCAAAACTGCATAAGCTAAAGCATTAAATATTCTGCCTAAATAATAGGAGATACCTACACTCAAATGTAAAAATTTACCAATTCCAAAGCCAATTGCCTGAGGAATATAACCAATGAACCAATATGAATTAGTAGCCCGGTAATCAGTAGTACGACCGAAATCAACTTTCTTATCTGTCTGACCTTCATTGAAAAGATTTGTTTTAGTTAATGGAGACTTTATTTGATCATAAATATCAAAAAAATCTTCTGAAATAAGAGGTTTACTATTATCTAGATTCAAATCTCCCTCAACGATATGAATCGTTCTAGCTAAATGAACTGGTTCGTCAGGAGTATTCAAAACCGGAGTTATCAAAGAAGTCAAAACTCCCGAAAAGACAAGGGCATAAAATATTGCAATATTTTTTTTAGGTAAAAATAATAAAAATACTGCAATAAGAAGAACAACTGCCAATCCTATCTTTGGGACATCCAAAAGATGTTTTGTATAAATTACAAACATAAAAGCGGATAAGACCAAAAAAGTAAAAATATATTTTATGTTAGCCTGATAGGCATCTTTCATGAATTTCATATTAATCTCCTAGTGGTTAGTATCCTGACTCTTGACATAAAACTTCATAATCACTCTTGAAAACCACTTTGGCCAAAATAGATTATACATATACAAATCTTCTTTTGTGCGAGTATTATCTGAAATAGTCTTGGTTGTCTCAGATTCTTGATGAATCCGATGGCACATTAATGCTTCCGGAATATAAAGAAAGCTTCCTTTGTATTCATTAATTTTATACCAAGCATACCAATCAAGACTTACTCTCATATCTTCATCAAACTGGAAATCTTTTAATTTTTCAAGATTGTATGAAACCGCAGGACAACAGATGGGATTTCCAAAAGCTAAGACGCGCTTTCTCCAAAAACGTGAGGTTGGAAAAATTGATAAGGTACCAAGCATAAGGCGCTTAATTTTTAAATTCGTATTCGCATCAATTTTACTTCCATTTTTTTCTTCAAAATAATCAGTGAAAGTAATCAATCCATCTTGGTGAGCCTCAAAAGCTTCCAGAGTTTTTTCAAGAAATTTAGGCTCGTAATAATCATCCTGATGGGCAATGGTAGCATATTTTGTAGATACAAACGATAATGCTTGATTCCAATCTATTCCAATCCCACCACCAGTTTTATGATGAACTGGAATATCATACTTCCCACAAATTTCATAAATTGAGGTCAAAGGTGTAGAGGTATAACAAATTATCTTTGAAGTAAGAGTTTGATTTTTTAAAGACTGAATACACGCTTCTAGATACTGACTTTCACCATAGGCACAAATCACCCAGGTATGTTGAGAATTTAAGGGCATTAAAGCTTTCCTTTCCATTTTCTTACCTTGATATAAGTTAAGTAACTTCCGATTGAATAAATAAGCATTACAAACAGAAAACTATACGAAGCTCCAAGTAGACCTTTTGACATTACAAAAGGATTTGTAATAGCAATTGAAACGATAAACATAAGTAGGTATACCAGTATGAGTTTTCGTTGCATTCTAAAAATAGTGAGGATATCTCCAAGAACAATTCCAACTGAATAAAGGATCCCAGAGAAAACTAGAATTGTCAAAGTCAGAGCGTCGCCAGCCAGATCCACACCAAAAACTATACTTAAAACAGGAGTTCCAATTAAAAAAGCTAACATCGTTAAAATAGCTCCACCTCCAAGCAAGTAGATACCGATCTGCTTCACTGTTCGATCAAACTTTGCATACTCTTTTCTTTGCCATTGAATAGCTAAGCTTGTCGTTAATGGTCGAAGAATAAGGATAAATAAACTCATGAAGAACACTGGCATGAACAAAATATTGTAATTCCTTTGAAGCCCTTCTGCTAATTTTCCAAGTTGAATAGCTTTATCAATTGCTATCTTAGGTTCATTAAAGATATAAGCTAAAAGGAAACCGCTAATAAATAAAGGAATACAGCCTTTTAAAATCAAAAAGGCGTCTTTGACCTGCAACCTGATGGTACTCTTGTCAAAAGAAACTTTATCAAAGGATAGTGACTTGGGAAAATCATAAATCCAAACAAATACAAAATTAAAAAGAAACAAGATTAAAAGAGAAACTTCTAAAGATTTGAGAACAACTAGAGAGATAAGAAGAATAAAAATACTTGCACCGTATCTGATTGTCATGGATTTACCAGCAATATCTAACCTCTCATGTTGCTGGAAGAGCCCCTGAAATAAATCAGATATAGCCTCACACATCCGAAACAGAACATATAAAACCACTACTGCTAGCTTTGATGTATCTGAAAAATCAAAATGAACTAGAAATAGATATGGAAATAAGGTAATTAGCATAAGAGTAATAGAAAATACTCTTGCAATCGTATAGCTGGTAAAACTATGTTTAAAAGTCACATCAGTTCCCTGATAGGTTCTAACTTGAAAAAGTCCAAGAACAACTAATATACCAGCAATACCATATGCTAAACTGAATACATCAGCCATTTTTGCAGAAGAAAGTCTAGAAACAATCATCATAAAAATAGCTGAGGAACCAGCAAACATTAGATTCCCCAGTAAATTCCAAAAATATATTTCTTTTGCTGACACTTTATTCTTCATCTTGATCATTTTTTTCCTTTAAAGCAATTTTTTGCGCCAATTGACGAATCTGAACTGACTGTTTCGAAAGATGTCTGGTTAAAGAAAAAGTTAAATAAAGCAGTAAGCAGATAGCAACAAAGAATATTAAGTTACTAGCCACTTGTACTCCCATAAGATGTGCAAAAAAAGTTAGAATGTCTGGAAACCAGACAAAAGGTAGAGCAATGATAGATAAAACAATCCATGAAATAACATTTTTCATCTCTACTTGCTTTTTAGCAACTAAACGAAGAATATTAAACAAAAATGCCAAAATGAGAATAGTAATTAAAAAAATAAGCATATTATTTCTTATATCCTCCACTAATCTTTGCAACCAGTATTGCTATAGATACTTTAATCATATAATACACAGACTTAGTCAAGGTAATCGAAGATGTACCATGTTCTCTTTCATTCATTAGAACAGGCATCTCTTCCACTTTAAAACCAGCCTCTAATAAGGAAACTATAGTTTCTGGTTCAGGATAATCACTAGGATAGTGCTCAGCAAATAATTCAATGACTGATTTATTAACAACTCGTAATCCTGATGTTGGATCCGTGATCTTCTTTCCAGTCAATAATTTAATTAATTTTTCAAAAAAAGTGATTCCAATTCTTCTAGCGAAAGAAGACTGAAATCCTTGATTCTCAATAAATCGAGATCCTATTACCATGTCAACTTTATCTTTTTTTATACGTTCAAGCATCATCTTAATATATTGAGGATTATGTTGACCATCCCCATCTACTTGAACAGCATATTGATAATTATTTTGAACAGCATAGAGGTATCCTGTTTGAACCGCACCGCCGATTCCTAAATTAATTGGCAAATCAATAACGTTAAATTTATTTTCACGACAAATTTCCAAAGTATTATCTGTAGAACAATCATTGATAATTACGTAATCAAATTCTGGTGTATGTGTTTTTATCATCTTGATTGTTTTTTGAATATTACCACTTTCATTAAAGGCAGGGATAATAATCAATAATTCCGAAGACTTCACTAACTCACATTCTCCTTAAAAGTCATATAGACTCATTATACTATAACCAAGCCCTTATTTCTACTGTTTCCATACAAGAAGGAGAGAAATCATAGAATGAAAAAGAAAGATATCTTATCTAATGGTATGTTCATGTGCTATAGTCAAAATTAATTCACCATAATATCCGTGAAAAAGATCATCATTATTATATTAAGAAAGCTCTAAAATATTCAACTATTACAAAAAGCCTAACACATATTTGTGCTAGGCTTATCTAAAATTTCTAAATTCCAATAATAACTATTCGTCAAATCCATTGGGATGTTTGCTCTGCCAACGCCAAGCATCTTGGCACATCCTCGAGATATCAAATTGAGCTTCCCAACCAAGTTCTGCTTTGGCTTTAGCTGGATTAGCATATGAAGTTGCAATATCACCAGGTCTGCGTTCAACAATCTTATAAGGAATTAGTTTGCCAACAGCTTTTTCCATACTATGGATAATTTCTAAAACCGAATAGCCTTTACCAGTCCCTAAGTTATATATATTCAAACCTTGCTTGCCATCAAATTTTTTCAAAGCAGCAACATGACCTTTAGCTAGATCAACCACGTGAATATAATCTCGAACACCAGTACCGTCTACAGTTGGATAATCATTTCCAAATACCTGTACTTGTTCTAGTCTTCCAACAGCAACTTGAGTTACGTATGGAAGTAAATTATTAGGAATTCCATTTGGGTTTTCTCCCAAATCACCACTTTCATGAGCACCAATTGGGTTGAAATAACGAAGCAATACAATATTCCAAGTAGAATCTGCTTTGTATATGTCCGTCATAATCTCTTCAGCCATTAATTTCGTACGTCCATATGGATTAGTAGCAGAAACAGGGAAGTCTTCCAAAATTGGAACAGTAAGTGGATCTCCATAAACTGTTGCAGATGAACTAAAAATAATATTTTTACAATTAACTTCTTCCATCACTCTCAAAAGAGTTAAGGTACCTGCAACATTATTTTCGTAATAGGTTAGAGGAATTTGGCTAGATTCTCCTACTGCTTTTAAACCAGCAAAATGAATCACTCCAGTAGGTTTAAAGTCCTTAAAGACTTTTAATAAAGCTTCTTTATCACAAATGTCCGCTTCATACAAAGTAATAGACTGTCCAACGATTTTTTCGACAGCCTCTAGACTCTTTTTGCTGCTGTTACTAAAATTATCCACAACAACTAGCTCATGTCCAGCTTTTATAAGTTCGACTACTGTGTGAGTACCAATATAACCTGCCCCACCTGTTACTAAAATTTTATGTTTCATGATATAACTGCTCCTTTAAGAATCATTAAATTGTTTAAAATTATTTAATGACCTGTTGTGTTTTAGCATAATTAGCTTCTACTGCTTCTTTTTCAGATTTCCACCAGTCTTGGTTGTCTGTGTACCACTTGATTGTCTCTTTGAGACCTGCTTCAAAGTTAGTAAACTCTGGTTTCCATCCCAGCTCATTACGGAGCTTGCTAGCATCAATGGCATAGCGGAGGTCGTGGCCGGCACGGTCTGTCACATGGTCATAAGCATCAGCTGGCTGCCCCATTTCCTTAAGAATGAGCTCCAGTACTTCCTTGTTATTCTTCTCACCGTCAGCACCAATCAAGTAAGTTTCACCGATTTGTCCCTTGGTCAGAATCGTCCAAACGCCTGATGAATGGTCATTAGTATGAATCCAGTCACGAACGTTTTTACCTTCACCGTAGAGTTTTGGCTTGATACCGCTCAAGATATTGGTAATCTGGCGCGGAATAAATTTCTCGATGTGCTGGTAAGGACCATAGTTGTTTGAACAGTTCGAAATAGTCGCTTTGACACCAAATGAGCGCACCCAAGCTTTGACGATCAAGTCTGAAGCTGCCTTGGTTGATGAGTAAGGCGAGCTTGGATTGTACTTGGTTTCAGCCGTAAATTTCTCACCAGGACCTTCTCCGTGACCTGGCAGATCTTCACGCAGAGGCAGGTCACCATAGACTTCGTCAGTAGATACATGGTGGAAACGAATGTCGTACTTACGAGCTGCTTCCAAAAGTGTGTAAGTTCCGATGAAGTTGGTGTGGATAAATGGACTCGGATCATTAAGCGAGTTGTCATTGTGGCTTTCAGCTGCATAGTGAACGATAGCATCAGCTTCAGCTGCCAGCTTATCTACCAAGGCTGCATCAGCAATATCTCCAACAACCAACTCAACTCGGTCGCCTAAAATTTCTTCAATATTGGCACGATTACCCGCGTAGGTCAGCTTGTCCAGCACTGTCACATGGACATCTGGAAAGTTATTGTAAACATAGTGGACAAAGTTAGAGCCGATAAATCCAGCTCCACCAGTCACGATAATTTTTTTGTATTCAGTCATTTTTATTCCTTAATATTTTTATGATTACCTTTTATGTAACAAGATAGACATTCTATTATATACTTTATATCACTTAGGCAATCAATTCTTCCACTCGCTTCGCTCAGATAGAAGCTGAGCTAAATCGTATATTTTAGTATCAATTAATGGATCAGAAAAGAATTCTTTTTACAAATCTTCTTTTCTTAGTGGTTTTACATCCTTAAGTAATGGATGGTTCTTGTCCGCTTCAGAGACTTCTGCAGCTTCTAGGTTTTCCCACTGGATGCCTAGAGCTGGGTCTGCATAGTTGACAAAGGCATACTTCGGTTTGAGCTCCAAAGCCCAATAATCGTTTACCAGATAGCTATAAGAAACAGTGTCAGAAAGTACTTGGAAGCCGTTGGCTACGCCACGTGGCACAAAAATACCCTTACTGGCATCGATCACTGTCTGATAGGTATGTCCAAAAGTCTCACCTTCACGCAGGTCGACCCAAGAACCTAGCACCTTACCGTCATCTGCAACAGAGATGTACTTATCCCATGGTTCAGCATGAAGACCCCGCAGGACATTTTTACGAGAAAAGCTGACATTATTTTGCAGTTTTCCTTCTGCAAAAAAGCTTTCAGGAAAGCCTAGTGGCAGCATTTTTTCCTTCTGGAAATTCTCCTTAAACCAGCCTCGGTTGTCCCCGCGAACAGGGATATCAAACTCCAGCATTCCAGGGATTCCAGGAACCTCACGCGCTGCTAATTCCTTATCAAAAAATTGTTCCGTCATCTTCTTATTCTTCTCCAATCAAGCGCAAGAGATAGTGGCCGTATTCATTCTTTTTCAATGGCTGCGCCAATTCGTGCACTTGCTCTTTAGTGATATAGCCCATACGATAGGCAATTTCTTCCAGATTTGCCACCTGAACGTTCTGCATCCGCTGAACTGTTTCGATATATTGAGCGGCCTCTAAAAGACTTTCGTGAGTTCCTGTATCCAACCAAGCAAAACCACGTCCCATAAGCTCAACAGACAAATCACCACGATCCAAGTATGCCTTATTGACATCTGTGATTTCCAATTCTCCTCGAGGACTTGGCTTGATGTTCTTGGCAATTTCTACGACATCATTATCGTAGAAATAGAGTCCAGTCACTGCATAGTTAGAGCGCGGCTGTTCTGGTTTTTCTTCGATGGAGATAGCATTCATATTTTCATCAAATTCTACTACACCAAAGCGTTCTGGATCCTTAACATGGTAGCCAAAAACAGTAGCCCCTTTTTCTTTAGCAGCTGCTTTCTGAAGCATCTTACTTAAACCAGGTCCATGGTAAATATTATCCCCAAGAATCAGCGCCACACGGTCATCTCCGATGAAATCGGCCCCAATGATAAAGGCTTGCGCCAATCCATCTGGACTAGGCTGCTCTGCATAAGAGAGCTTAATACCAAATTCAGAGCCATCACCTAATAGATCCTCAAATCGAGGAAGATCAGTTGGAGTTGAGATAATCAAGATATCTTTAATTCCAGCCAACATCAGTGTAGATAATGGATAATAGATCATTGGCTTATCGTAAATTGGCATAAGTTGTTTAGATGCCGCACGTGTCAATGGGTATAAGCGAGTCCCAGATCCACCTGCAAGAATAATACCTTTCATATGTGTTTCCTCTCTGTTATATATTGCTTTTATTCTACCATTTTTACAAGCGAATGTCACTTTTTAAGATATTAACTGTTTCCAATCAAAAAGTCTCTGAATCTAACAACTCAGAAACTCTAAAATCCTTTATCCTAAAGCAACATCTAAAATCATCATAAGAACAAAGCCCACCATGAGACCTAAAGTCGCCACATCTGTATTGCCATTGGTCTGCGAATCCGGTATCAGCTCCTCTACCACCACGAAAATCATAGCTCCTGCCGCAAAGGAAAGGGCATAGGGTAGAATAGCCGTCATGGCCATCACAGCTACAGCACCCAGAACAGCCCCGATTGGCTCTACAATAGCGGACATGGAGCCCCAGTAAAAAGCTTTAAGGCGAGACTTGCCGTCCGTCCGAATTGGAATGGACAGAGCCGCTCCTTCTGGGACGTTTTGCAGGCCAATTCCCAAAGCTAGGCCAATCGCGCCGACAAAGGCTTCCAGGCTAGGATTGGTGGCCAAAGCACCAAAGGCTACTCCGACTGCCAAACCTTCTGGAAAATTGTGAATGGTAATGGCTAAGAAAAGCAGAGCAGTTTTGGACAGCTTCTTCTGGCTATGTTCTGGAACACTTTCTGCCTCTGAGATATCTTTGCTCAGATGCAAGTGAGGCACTACTGCATCAATCAACCGCAGAAAAAACCACCTGCTAAAAAACCTATTGCAGCTGGTAACCAAGAGAGCTTACCATAAGAGCTTTGCGCATACTCAATCGACGGTGCTAAAAGCGACCAAAATGAAGCCGCAATCATGACGCCTGCCGCAAAGCCCATCATAATATCTAGCAGCTTACGGCTGACCTTTTTAAAGAAAAATACAACAGCCGAGCCTACAATGGTACATCCCCATGTAAAAAGCCCAGCCAAGAATGCCTGCATGACCACATGTTGCGATCGTAACCAGTCCATAATTTCCCCTTATTCTCTAAAATCAATCATACAAAATCGTCTTAGTTTCCCCTATACAGTGCTTTTCCTCATTCCAGTAATGAATCCGCTCGAAAGAGCCTTTCCGCCAGTAGAGAGGCAAACGTTCACGTATGTCGTCCTGCATATCTATTTGGTCAAGTTCCGAAATCTTCCACCATTTGGGCTCCCCTTCATGATCGTTTCCCCTAACTTGCCCCTCAAAGGCAGTACAAAGAAAATCGTAATACACATACCGTTCTTTTTTTCTCGAATTAGTGAAGCCTGAAATACCCTTCAATTCCAAGTTTAGAGCAGTCAACCCTGTTTCTTCTTTTAATTCGCGCCTTGCAGCTTCAAAAAAAGATTCTGGAAACTCCACCTTCCCGCCTGGTTGTATCCACCCTTTAAAGTTATCATGCTGGCGATTAAGCAGTAAAATTTCATCATCTTTTTTCACACAAATATTGACCCAATTCAAAATAGTTTCTTTCATATCAAACCTTCTTCACATACCGCTCAATAGGATAGTCAGCTGGATTCAGCAGCCCCGCTTCTTCTAAAGCCATCTGGGCTAATTGGCGTCCGATAAGCGGACCAGTTGTCAGACCAGAAGAGCCCAATCCGCTGGCAGCGTAAACATGCGACAAGTTTGGAACAGCTCCAAAGAAAGGAGCAAAGTCACTGGTATAGGCCCGTGTTCCCACGCGTTCACCTAGAATCTCTGCTTTAGACAACCTTGGCAAATAAGTTTCCGCTTCTTGCTGCAACTGATCCAGTACCGTCTTATCTACCGTTAAATCAAAGCCCTGATCATTTTCATGGCTAGCACCGACGCTGACCTTGCCTGCCAGAAAGGGAATGATATCCAGCTCGCCCTCAGGCATAACCACAGGGTAGTCATCCGTCTGCTCAGCCAGTTTAAAATCACGTAGCTGTCCCTTTTGCGGTCGAACATCTGTTTTATAGCCCAGTGGCTGCAAGATTTCTCCCAGCCAAGCCCCTACAGCTAAGATGACACAGTCAAAGCTCCGACCATCGACCAGAAGTTGCTCTCTTTCTACTGTCAAGCTTACCTTTTTCTCAACTAGCTCTGCCTTGCTGGCTTTCAGAAGCGTCTCCGTCAAGAGTGCTCCCTCCACACGGGCACCTCCGGAAGCATAGAGAAGCCGCTCAAAGCCTTGCAAGTCTGGAAATTTCTCCTGGGCCTCCTGACGACTGAGAAGACTCAACTCTCCTATTAAGAGCGACTCTTCCCGACGATTAAAAGCTAAATCATAAAGCTCCTGCAGCTTGCTCTCGTCCTTTTTCAGCAGATAAACACCTGTCTGTTGGTAAAAGTCTGTCTGAATACCTGCCACTTTCAGATCCGCAATCAAGTCCTGATAAAAATCAGCGCCTAGACGCGCAATCCTGTACCAAGCTTTGTTGCGACGCTTAGAAAACCAAGGACTGATAATGCCAGCGGCTGCCTTGGTTGCCTGCCCCTTGCCGTCATCAAAGACAGTCACTTCCACATCTGGGGATTTGGACAGATAGTAAGCCGCTGTTGATCCGACGATCCCCGCTCCAATCACTGCTATTTTTTCCATGTCGCTTCCTCTCAAATATGTCGGAAAGGATTGGTCGAAGCCTGACTAGCCAAAATCTCAAGCCCCCATCCCTCTTCAGCCTTCCAAGTATCAAGCTTTTCTTTTATTTTTTCCGTAAAAAGAACCTCGATATGGTGTCCAGGATCCAGCGCCAAAAGCCCTTCTGTCAGCATTTCCTGAGCTGCATGATAGTATATATCACCTGTAATGTAGACTTGTGCTCCCTTGGCGATAGCCTCAGGATAAAAGGACTGACCACTACCACCGCAAATAGCTACACGCTCAATGACACGTTCGAGGTCTGCTTCTTCATAAGTGACCAGACGCAAACTATCTAGTCCAAAACTTGCCTTGACCTTAGCCGCAAAGTCCCCAAAGGTCTGAGGAGCAATCATACCCACCCGGCCAATTCCGTGATCTTGACTCGTTTGACTGAGAAAACTTGTCTCCTCAATCTCAAGAAGCTGGCAGAACCAATCGTTGAGTCCGTCCTCCACAACATCAATATTGGTATGACTGACATAGACAGCAATATCATGCTTGATGAGGTCTAGAATCATCTGATTTTGCGCCTTATCCGCCACTAGGTCCTTAAGCGGGCGAAAGATAGGCGCATGCTTAACAATAATTAGTCCAGCACCAGCTTCGATAGCCTCCGCCACTGTCTGCTCGCGAATATCCAGCGCCACTAGAACCTTGTCCACTTCCTTGTCCAAAGTTCCGATTTGCAGGCCTGATATGTCGCCCTCCATGGACAATTCCTGCGGGCAATAGGCTTCATAACGGGCAATAATTTCACTTGCTAACATGAAGCACCTCCTTGATACTTTCGATTTTTTTGGACATAGCAGAGCGTTCTAGCTGATTTCTTTCTGGGATATGAGCTAGAGCTCCTTCAAGTTTCTTCAGTTCTTTCTGCCATCTTAACTGAAAAGTAGTTGACTGTAGCTTCATCAGAAAAGGACCAAAACGCTTTTCTTGCTCTGTTAAAGTTTGCTGGCCAGCTTCTGCTACCAGGATTTCGTAAAACTTACCAGCCTCTTCTAAGATATCCTCAGCCAGCAAGTGAAAGCCGTTAGATACCAGCCAGCTACGAAGCTCATCCTCTCGGTTATTGGGCTGCAAAATCAAGCGGGAAATAGACCCAAGCTTAGCTCTGCCATTTTCCAAAATCTCCGAAATCAAGCGACCACCCATACCAGCAATAACGATAGTATCAATCTGATCTTCCGCTTCAAAAGCAGCTAGGCCATTTGCCAAGCGAACCTCAATCTGCTTCGTCAGTCCATGCTCTGCCACATTTTTCTGGGCAGACTGAAAAGGCCCTTCCACCACTTCACCGGCCAGAGCCTTTTCTATCCGTCCCTGCTGAACCAGGTAGATCGGCAGGTAGGCATGATCGCTCCCCACATCCAGAAGCTTAGCCTTATCTGGCACAAATGAAGCTACTCGCTCCAAACGTTGGGAAATCATCTTTTTTTGCATTGCACACTCTTTTCTAAACATTCTTTTATTTAGTATATCATTTTTAAGGGTATAAAAAAAGCAACGAAAAAAATCAGCCAGTTGATAAACTGATTTTGTCTCGCCACTTGATGATGGGGTGTTCTACCCATCACTTTTTTATTTGATTTCCTGATACTCGGCAGCTAAACCGCGCTGGACTGCCGGACGAGCTGCAATTTTCTCCACCCAAGCAGATAGGTGTTTGTAGGAGGTGGCACCCAAGAACTCAGCTGCGCCTGGATAAAGCTTATCCTGCACCAACTGCCCATACCAAGACCAGATAGCAATATCAGCAATACTGTATTCATCCCCTGCAATATAAGCTTTCTTGGCCAATTCTTTATCCAACAGATCCAGCTGTCGCTTGGCTTCCATGGTAAAGCGATTGATAGGATATTCTATCTTTTCTGGAGCATAGTTAAAGAAATGACCAAATCCACCTCCCAAGAAGGGCGCAGCACCCGTCTGCCAGAAGAGCCAGTTGAGCACCTCAGTTCGACCTGGCAAATCGGACGGAATCAACATTCCAAACCTCTCTGCCAGATAGAGCAGGATATTCGAAGACTCAAAGACAGGAATCGGCTTATCAGCAGACTGATCCAACAAGGCCGGAATCTTGGAGTTGGGATTGATTTTCACAAAATCTGAGCCAAATTGGTCGCCCTCCATGATGCTGATCTTATAGAGGTCATAGGTAGCCTCTGTCACACCTGCTGCCAGCAGTTCCTCTAGCATAATCGTCACCTTGACCCCATTTGGAGTCCCAAGTGAATAAAGCTGAAAAGGCTCTTTACCGACAGGAAGCTTCTGTTCAAAACGTGCACCTGCAGTAGGCTGATTAATACCTGAAAATTTTCCTTGGTCGCTGTCCGCAGCAGACCAGACTTTTGGCAATTGATACGTCATACTTTTCTCCTTTTTTATAAAACCAAGGGCCTGTCATATCTAACAGGCCGGTGTATATCTAATAAAGTCAGTCCTTCCACAAATCCATTGCTTTAAGGAAATCATCTGAAACCGTAACATTCTGTGGATTAAATGCTTCACGTTCCTCTCTTTTGGCTTCAACTTGTGCTAAAGTCGTAATACCTTCCCGTCTCCAATTGCGCAAAATTGCTTGGATATACTTCCAGTTAGCCTTCCCATTGAAAACTGCTTCTCGAAGAGCAGCTTTTACTAAGTCAGGATTTGTTTTATCTTCTTGAATAGTTTTGGTCAAATCCTCAATCTCAAATGGTGTCAAAAGGCGACCTAATTCCTGTTGAAAGGTTTCAACTAAATCTTTTAAAACATTTTGAGATGCTTTTGTAGTTGGCTGTTGACTAAGATTAGCTCCCAGCAGTTCATCTAACTTTTCCAAGGCTGGAGAGGCATCAAAAATCGCTTCAATCTCTCCATTTAATTCAATAGTTTTATACTGCAATAAGCCTTGTTCGGTCAAATGAGACATAATGCGATTGACCTCAGACACCGTTTTACCAATGCTTTCAGCAATCTGGCTCGGCTCTATCTCTTCCAATGCTGTTGTATTCTGCAAATAAAAGAATTGCCAAACAAGGAAATCTTCACTAGACGAGAAAATCTCTTGAAAATGAAAGTACAAGGCACTTGGTAATACTAAATTGCCTTGTTGAAAGGCTGATAAATAAGTCATAGTCCCTCTTATAAATAAGCAAAATAGGAAGCGTCATTTTCTGGATTCTCCCAATCAAATGGCGTTTCTTGATACACTGCATAGTTAATCCAATTATTGAAAAATAAAGCCGCGGCTGAACTCCAACGCAAGGCTGGTGTCTCATGGACATCATCGTTTTTAAAATAATTCTCTGGAATGTGTGGATTCTTCCCTGCCTTCAAGTCTCGGAAATACTCTCTGGATAGAGTATCACGATCGTATTCCATGTGACCAAAACTATACACCTCTCGCAAGTCTCGGCTAGCCAACACAGAGAGACCCGTATCTTCTCCATATGAGAGAATTTCCAGATTGGTCAGATTGACAATATCTTCCTTCAGAACTTCAGTATGGCGGGAATGAGGCGCATAAAACTCATCGTCAAAGCCCCGGAAAAGCAGATTGTTGCTGTCAGCAGACTGGCTATAGACACCTGATAATTTGCGCGACATCTGGTACTTGTCAACGCCATAGCGGGCGTAAAGTCCAGCCTGAGCTCCCCAGCAAATATGCAGAGTCGAAAAAACATGGCTCTTGGACCATTCAATCACCTGCTGAAACTCTTCCCAGTAATCCACCGCTTCAAAAGGAAGATGCTCTACTGGTGCCCCAGTGATAATCAAGCCATCAAAATAGCGATTTTTAATCTCATCAAAAGTCTTATAGAAAGTCTCCATGTGCTCTGCACGTGTGGTTTTAGATTGGTGCGAGCTCATATAGAGAAAGTCAATAGTCAACTGTAGTGGAGTATTAGCCAAATGACGAAGTATCTGAGTCTCCGTCACCATTTTCTGAGGCATGAGATTGAGTACCAGAATATTCAGAGGGCGGATATCCTGATGGTCCGCCCTATCATCATCCATGACAAAGATATTCTCAGAACTTAAAATTTCAACAGCTGGTAGTTTTTTATCGATCTTAATTGGCATGAAAATATCTCCTATTCTCTAATATATTTATTATACTGAAAGGAGATATAGTTTTCAATTATATTTTATCTTTACCTAGGTATAGCCTGAAACTATGTATTAATAATGCATCAACACTTTATAGTCATATTCGCCAATAACTTCACGGCCTTTTAATTCATCCAATTCAATAAGGAATGCACATCCTGCAACGATACCACCAAGGCGCTCAATCATTTCAATAGTTGCCTTAACAGTTCCACCTGTTGCCAATAAATCATCAACAATCAATACACGCTGACCTGGCTTGATAGCATCTGCATGCATGGTCAAAGTATCTACACCATACTCTTTTTCATAGTCAGCTGAGATAACTTCGCGAGGAAGTTTGCCAGGCTTGCGGACTGGAGCAAAGCCGATTCCTAACTCAAAAGCAACTGGACAGCCCACGATAAAGCCACGAGCTTCAGGTCCAACTACCATATCAATCTTCTTATCTGTAGCATATTGGACAATCTCACGAACAGCATAGCTGTATGCATTCCCGTCTGCCATCAATGGGCTGATATCACGGAAGGTAACACCTTCTTTTGGATAATTCTCAATTGTTGCAATATAGTCTTTTAAATTCATAATGTTCTTTCTATATAAAAAATTTTTACTCTCTATTATACCATTTTTTTATTTAAATGTGCTTGAAATATTATTTGTTAACTTTTATTTCTCCATCAAATAATCATAAATCTCCTGCACAGTGCCTAGTGCCATGAGTTCTTGTTCTTTGACTAGGCGCTTGAGATCTTGGTAAATGTGACTGCTGTCAATTTCTTTCTTTTCAGCTTCCTTATTGACCTTCATGACGCCTTCTTTGATGCTGACAAAGCCCAACTCTTCAAAAATCTGAATCATTTTGACCAAGAGAATCGGGTCGATTTTCAGGTAAGCTGACAAGTCCTTGAGCTTATAACGAACGTCAAACTCAGGGAACTGATAGATGGTCTTGTAGAGTTTGGCAAATTGCTCACGGCTACCGTAACCAGTCAGATAGTAAGGCTTGGCAATCTCATTCCTAAAGTAAATCGCTTCAAAATCCTGTGATTGAAGAATCTTCTTCAAGGCCTGTAAATCATCAGGCAGGTCATAAACCACAACTGCTCTGCTATTTGCCAAATCCGGCAATTCCTCTGTGAAACGCAAAACTGGAACCTTGTCAGGTAGCGTCGCATTTTTTCCGCGGATATTGAAAAGCTGAACACCATCTACACGAGCATCTACCAGCATGAGCTGGAGACTGGTCTGTCCATTCCATTTATTGACAGAGAGGCTGACAGCTAGCTCCAGATTCTTGGTTTGGGCAAACTCTGTCGCCAGGCTTCCTTGGCCAAAAGCAATTACTTCAAAAGTAGCATCTTCCTGAGAAATCTTCAGCTTGAGATGGCTATTGCCAGCCCCCATAGTCCGAACATTGTCAACTTTAAAATCTTTGAGGTAAAAAAGTGGCTTCTTATTATCCATGCCAAAAGGCGCCAATTTTTCAAAGCTTTTGAGTGTATCAAGGGTCAGTTCTGGCAGATGCAACTCCTCATCTAAATACAGGACTGTTTTGCCAGTCAAATCCAAATCATTGTCTAAGATGTAAGCTGTCAAAATGTCAGCAAGCTCCACCAGCTTGTCTGCTTCAAGGGTCATACCAGCTGCTCCAGCATGGCCGCCAAAGGCTACAAAGAGATCACGATGACTGTCCAAGGCCTCAAAAATATTGACCGCTTCAATACTGCGGGCGCTGCCTTTAGCGATGCCATCCTCAATATTCAGCACTATGACTGGCTGGTGCAGCTCTTCCAGCAAGCGCCCAGCGACAATTCCTAGCACACCAGGGTTCCAACCTTCCTTGGCTAGCACCTGCACTGGTCTCCCAGTGTCCAGCATGGTTTGCGCCTCTTCATAAATCTGCTGGACAATTTCCTTACGCTCGTCATTTTTCTGGTTGATCATGAGCGCAATGTCACGAGCTTCTTCATCGTCAAATCCTGTTAAAAGCTCAACCGCTGGATTGGGATCATCCAGCCTTCCCAAGGCATTGAGTCGGGGAGCAAGCTGGAAACCAACCGTTTCTTCGTCTAGCTCATCTGGCTGAATGCCTGCAATTTTGAAGAGTTCCTGAAGTCCTACTCTCTGAGTATTTTTGAGAACAGAAAGGCCATATTTAACCAGAATCCGATTTTCCCCCGTCAGACTGACCATATCAGCGATGGTCCCAATGGCCACTAAGTCCAAAAGTTCGACTTGGACTTCTTCCAACAAGACTGTTGCTAGCTTAAAAGCCACCCCACAACCAGCCAAATGCTTGAAAGGATAATCTGCTCCGCTATGTTCCGGATGGACAATCGCATAGGCGTTTGGCAGCTCCTCAGGCATGGAGTGGTGATCCGTCACGATGACATCCACGCCTAGAGACTGGGCCAGCTCGATAGCTTCAAGTCCCGCCACTCCATTATCTACTGTAATAATGAGCGAGATGCCTTGATTTTCAATAAAATACTTGTAAACACTGCTATTAGGACCATAGCCATCCGTAAAACGATTGGGCAGATAGACCTGACATTCAGCCCCCAGCTGCTCCAAGGCCTCCTTGACAATTGATGCCGAGGTCATCCCATCAGCATCATAATCGCCATAGATCAAAATCTGCTCATAATTCTCAATCGCTGTGCGAATGCGCTCCACTGCCCGATCCATATCATGCAGATCATAAGGGTCGTGAAGCTGGTCTAAACTAGGCTCCAAAAATTCCTGCAGAGCTTCTTCAGTCTGCACACCCCTTTGGTAAAGGAGACTAGTAGCGGCAGGTTCTAATCCAGCTTTCTTAGCCTTTTTTAAAAAATTCTCGTCTGTAAAATTAGTGGCAAACTGCCAGTCGTATTTTGAGCTAATCATGATGAGTGAAACACTTTCTCCGTTCAATCTTGTCTGAATATTATAACATGAAAAGACTGGTTCAACCAGTCTCAAACTTTCTATCTACGAGCAAGGTCCTCAGCCTCACTCATCTAGGTAAAGCCCCTTAGCAACACTTTGGTCAATAACTTCTAAAGCCAATTCCCAAAGAGTTTCAGAGGTTTCTTGGATAAAGGATTTCTTAGCGATGACCTGCGTTTTGGTCAGGCCATGAGGATTATCATGGGGCTGAGCAACTTCCAAGTGATTGAGCAGAGGGACCAGAGCATCCAGCACTCGTGCATACTTAGCCTCCATGCTAATGCCAGTTTCAAATTCCTGCCAAAGCCCTAAAAAGAAATCCTGCTGATCTGATGGTAGCTTGTCTAAACTGATTTTCAAGGACTTAAGCTCTCCATCGTAAGAATCACTCTTGCCCACATCGTCAAAGACAAAGGTATCGCCAGCATATATTTCTCCCAAATCATGAATCAATAACATAGACATGACCTTTTCCAGATTAACTTCTTCAGGAATATACTCTCGAAAAACTAGTGCCATGAGCGCACCCTGCCAACTATGCTCTGCAGAATTCTCAAAACGATAGGCATCCAAGGTCCTGTTGTTGCGATGAGTAGCTTTCAGCTTTTCCAGCTCATTAGTAAAAGCTAACTGCTGCTGTAAACGTTCAAACATGATAAGACCTCCAACAATTTTTATTCCTTATCTCATTCAGACAGTCTTATTTCCGTTTTTCTGTCTTGCAAATACTGACTTACGAAATTTTAAAATAATTTCTGAAGTCAAATGAGTCAAAACTATAGTAAGAACAAATACAATTTGACCCTTATTCCATTTGGAAATATTTGTCTCTCTTAGAAGATAGAAAGAACTTTCTATAAAAATCGGATGTAAAAAGAAATAGAGCACACTTAATTCTTTAAGATGGTATAAATTCCTCTTCTTTCCAATCTCTGTTCTTAAAACACCATTGACCAGAAAAAGTGAGAAAGGAAGTAAGGCTAGAAAGAAATTCTTATCGATTCCCTGATTGACAAAAACTAACCAACCATCCAGAGCAAGTAAAATTGAAGCCAGCAGAAATTTTTTTCCTACATCTTTCTTAAAGAAATCACTATTCCAATAATCATAAAGCAAATAACCGAAAAGAATGAAGATTGGTGCGTAAAAAAGGCCATTACGGGTTGAGAAAAAAATACGGGAATAAACATCATATAAATGAGTTGGCCAAGTATTAGCAAAGTAAGTATAGTATGTCTCAATCGAGCCAAGTAAATAAAGGAACAAAGATACAACTACCGCCCATTTAGGTCCTATTTTTTTATATAAATAATGGACGATCCAAAGCCCCAGCAAAAAAGCCGGAATATACCAAAGCTGGTAACAAAGTCCAATATATAAAAATCCCGCTATTAAGGCTAATGGGGCATAATACTTCTCAACTGGAAGCGACCAAAAATAGATAAGTGCGTATGGAAGATAAAGAATACTCCAAAAAATATACTGTTTTAAAATCCTACTTACGTAAGTTCTCATACTCTTCTTTTTTGCAAGACTTGATTTAAGCATAAAGGCAGATGATATGAGAAAAAAAGGTACAGCCATTCGCCCAAACATACTCTTTTGAGTGAAATGCAAAATTTCATTAGGAAAGAGACGTTGACAGTGCACTAAAATAACTAAGATAGATGCTACATATTGAAAAAGGCTGAGCATGGCATAATTAACTGATTGCTCTTGCTCTTTAACTTCTTTTTCCACCATCTAGTTTTCTCCAAACAAGGTCAAAAATTCATTCATACACAAAAAATTTAAGCTATTATTTTTTCACGAGCCAGTAATGCTGAAAAGCTGCAATATCGCGATAGGGTGACTGGTTATTAACAGCAAGTTCCATTTCTAGCATATTTTCACGCCATCCTGGATCAGTTTTTACATCATTGGGCTGTAAGCCATAAAAAATTCGAATTCCTTGAAAATCTAAAATCTCGAAAGGATAAGGCTTGATGACATCTACTATCTCATAATAGGTAGCCTGCCCCATACTATGCGTCAGATAATCTTTTCCAAGCAAGAGTTCTCGAGCTTTCTTAATATCATTTTCAAAAATTACTGTATGCATAATGCGGCCCACGTGATTATGTTTAACAATCGATAACTTCCCTCCCTTTTTGAGCAAGCGAGAGAAAGCCATGAGGTATGGATCAATATCCTCTACATACTCTAAAACATTATGGCAAATTATAAGGTCAAAGGATTCATCTTTAAAAATTTCTAGCACTTCTAGACTTCCCTGCAACTGCTCATAAGAATTCGTTCTTTTCCGATGAATAATCATTTCCATATTCGGTTCCAGCGCAGTGACCTGATTTTTTTCAGCAAGGTGGTTGGCCACAATCCCAAACCCACTACCAAAATCAAGAACTTTTAGCCCTTCAACATTCTTCAACTGATCAAACAGAATGTCATAATAGATTTTACCCCAAGGCTCTTCTAAATGATTTTTATAAGCTTGTAAATCCATTTTCTCATTATCCTTTTCTAAAAAGTTGAAATTTTACTTTTATTTATAATTGAACATCTTAGCCGCCAATTTGTCAGCTATTCTTGGAAACAGGGTGTAAAATTTATGAGCAAGATTAAGAATCCAAGGAAGATTTATTTCTCGCTTTTTTTTGCCAAAAACGTTGACGATTTTGCCAGCTACAAAGTCAGGCTCAAGAATATACTTATCAACTGCTTTAACATAGGATCCATCAGGATCGGCTAGATCGAAAAAGGCTGTTTTGATAGGCCCAGGATTAACCGTCGTAACATAAACACCAAAAGGTAGGAGTTCCAAGCGCAGGGCGTTGGAAAAACCAATAGCAGCAAACTTAGTCGCTGAGTAAAGACTGGACTTGCTGCTTGCGATAAGGCCAGCCATGCTGACGATATTGATGATATGTCCTTGTCCAGCCTTTTTCATACGACTACCAAAAAGTCTAGACAGGTTCATCAGAGCAAAAGTATTGACCTCAAACATAGCCTCGATGTCGCTTGAGCTGATTTTGTCAAATTCCTCAAAAATCCCATAGCCAGCGTTATTGACTAGAACATCAACGTGGCCGTACTGACTGTCAATCCGCTCAGAAAATCTCTCCAAAGCTGAGCTATCTGTAATATCCAGTTCCACAAGGTCAATATTTTCGCTTTCTCCATATAGTTTTTCAAGCTTTTCCTTGCTGCGTCCGACTAAAATCAGTTTGTCAAACGGCAAGAGCTTAACCATTTCCTGTGCTAGCCCTCCACTAGCCCCTGTGATGATGATTGTTCTCATTCTTTCTCCTTTTTTTACATTATAACATAAAGAAGACAGGAAAATCTCCCGCCTCTTTGTCAATATTGTAATTTTTTCTTGTATTAAAAGTCCCTTTAATATACTTAAATTTCAACTTCTTCCAAGTCCTTAACCACATGAACCTTTTCAAAAACTGTACTAGCATCTTGTCGCATAACGCTGATATCTTTCGACAAGAACCGAGCACTGACGTGATTGAGAAGAAGTTGTTTAACTCCAGCTTCTTTGGCTACTTCTGCCGCCTGCATATTGGTAGAATGACCGTGCTTACGGGCCAGCTTTTCATCTCCCTTACCATAGGTTGCTTCATGAACCAGCACATCTGCCGCCACGGCTAAGCGTACACTAGAATCCGTTTTTCTTGTGTCTCCCAAAATTGTAATTGTTTTCCCAGGACGAGGTGCTGAGATATAGTCTGCTGCGGTAATCTTTGTACCATCTTCTAGGACGATGTCTTGACCATTCTTGACTTTACCAAAGAGAGGGCCGAAGGGAACCCCCGCTGCTCGTAGCTTATCTGCATCCAGCGTGCCTTCCAAATCTTTCTGCATTATCCGATAGCCAACGCAAAAAATCGTATGATCCAGCTTATCTGCATAAACAGTGAACTTGTCCGTCTCCAAAATCTTTCCCAAACTATTTTCATCAAACTCATGAAAATCAATTCGATAAGGTAAACGAGAACCAGAAACTCGAAGACTGGACATAACAAAGTTCTTAATACCCTTAGGGCCATAAATCTCTATATCAGTCTGCTCTTCATTAGCTTGAAAAGAACGACTGGATAGAAAGCCAGGCAAACCAAAAATATGATCACCATGAAGATGCGTGATGAAAATCTTGCTAATTTTGCGAGGTTTAATCGTCGTCTCCAAGATCTGGTGCTGGGTCCCTTCACCACAATCAAACATCCAGACTTCATTGATTTCTTCCAAAAGCTTGAGAACGAGGCTGGATACATTGCGGGCCTTTGACGGCTGACCAGCTCCGGTTCCTAAAAATTGTAATTGCATATTTTTCTTTCTAAATGATATAAATCATGGCAGACCGATTCTGCGAGTGATAGTATTTTCTGCCAGCATAGGACTGAGCCAGATCACTAACTTCATCTTGATTGTATCCCAAAAGTCTTTGGCTACCATCTGCTAGCTGCTGCCATTCAGTCAAAGCAGTCAGCTCCTTACTGTCCACGACTTGAGATTCAGCTTTGAGAGGTGTCATTTTTATTCTCCCAGCTTCTTCGTAGACCAAGTACTGAGGAAAGACTTGTGCGATTTCAAAGAGCAAGTCAGCTGTTACAGGCTCAGGCTTTTCAGGAAAGACCATGCCGACTTCCTTCTTCTCGTAGCAAAATCCATAGGACTTGCCAGAAAAGTTAAGTCTGACAAAAGGTTTCTTTTCTACAAAGCTAGGCTCCGCATTCCATAAGTCCAAAGCCTGACTGATTTCTAAGAAGTACTCTGTCGCGGCTTCCGGACTTTTCTTTTGATAAAGCTCAGCAAAGTAAGCATTGATAACGCTGGGCGGTGGCGTAATGAAGATCCGCTTCTGCTCCTCTGTCAGCCCAGTCAACGCTTGTTCTAAGTAGACCCTGTCTAAGATTGTAAAACCGCCGTATTTGATGGCCAAGTCAATATAATCAGTCATAAAATTCTTCCAGTTTCCATTTGTTTTTCTCGGCAATCCAGCCTGAAATGGTTTCGATATCGTCTATGTATTCTCGATTCCCCATAATCGCGACTTTCTCTAAATCATGAATCTTGTAAGCTTTAGCCGGAGCTACCTTGATGGTAAAAGGCAAAAATAACTCTTTCATCCGCTCCAGAAGGACTTGCTGCAAAAGAGCTCTGCTATTGTCTGCCTTAGCCGAAATCAAAGAATAAGGAGTCAGGGTCGGAGTGAAATTCTCAGCCTTATCCGATTTGTTATAGAGAGTCAGCCGAGGAATATCCAGCATGTCCAGCTCTTTCATGATGTCGAGGACAGTCTTTTCGTGCTCCTCATGTTGTGGGTCACAGGCGTCAATAACATGGACCAGCAAATCGACATTTTTACTCTCTTCCAGTGTGGATTTAAAGCTTGACACCAGCTCTGTCGGTAAATCCTGAATGAAACCAACTGTGTCCGTCAGAGTAACATTGAGCTGACCACTGAGGTTGATGTTCTTGGTCGTGGCGTCTAGCGTCGCAAAAAGCTCGTCTGCCTCATACTGGCTCTTGCTGGTCAAGCAGTTCATGATCGTAGACTTGCCAGCATTGGTGTAGCCGATGAGTCCGATTTTGAAAATACTGGATTCCAACCGTTTTTCACGAACGGTTGCTCGATTTTTCTCCACTGCCTTGAGCTGGCGCTCAATATCATGAATCTGATTGCGGACACTGCGTCGATTGAGCTCCAGCTGACTTTCGCCTGGACCGCGGGAGCCAATGCCACCTGCCTGACGGCTGAGCATAATGCCCTGACCAACCAAGCGAGGCAGGAGGTATTTGAGCTGGGCCAGATGCACCTGCAACTTGCCCTCGTGACTCCTAGCCCTCATGGCAAAAATATCCAAAATCAGCTGCATACGGTCAATGACCTTGACCCCCAAGCTTTCCTCTAGATTGACATTCTGGCGGGGTGTCAGACGGTTATTGACAATAACTGTCGAAATTTCTTCGGCATCAACCATCTGCCGGATTTCTTCTAACTTGCCAGAGCCGACAAAGGTCTTGCTATCATACTTTTCTCGCTTTTGACTATAAGAGCCAACTACTTCCGCCCCTGCCGTCTTAGCCAGATTTTGAAGCTCCTCCATGGATAAGTCAAAATTCTCCGTGTCTGCTAGTTCCACACCAACCAAAAAGACACGCTCTGTTTTTTTCTCTGTTTCTATCATCTCATATCCTTACTATGACTTGGTCAGCCAGCTACTTGTCCAGAAAATTCTTGATGTCCTCCATAACCTGATTTTTATAGTCTGGATTTCCCACCTGATAAAAGGTTACGGACATCCGGTTACGAAACCAAGTCAGCTGGCGCTTGGCGAAACGACGGGTATTCTGCTTGAGCTTGTCCACGGCCTCCTCTAGGCTCATCTCTCCTTCAAAGTAGGGGAAAAGTTCCTTGTAGCCGATCCCCTTGCTGGCTTGACTGGTTGGAGCCTGTTCATAAAGCCAACGGGCTTCTTCTAAGAGACCATCTTCTATCATCAGATCTACTCGCTGATTGATTCGCTCATAAAGTCGCTCACGCTCATCATCTAGGCAAATCAGCAGGGCTTCATAATCTGGCTGGCTGTTTTCTAATTGACCACCTAACTGAGCAATCTCCAGCGCTCTCATAGCCCTGCGACGATTTATCTGGGGGATCTCGATACCCAGCTCTGCTATTTTCCCAAACAAATCCTCATCTGACCAACTGTCCAGCTGCTTCCGATAGGTCAGAATCTCCTCATGAGGGACGGAGCCACCCAGATGATAGCCCTCAAGTAAGCTCTGGATATAGAGTCCTGTACCACCGCAAATGATGGGAAGCTGTCCTTGAGCCTCAATCTCACGAATAGCCTGAGTTGCTTCAGTCACAAAATCATAGGCCGAGTAGCTTTCTTCAACATCCCTCACATCCAAAAGATGATGGGGAATGCTCTCCTGCTCTTCAGGACGAATCTTAGCCGTACCAATATCTAAGCCACGATAGACCTGCTGGCTGTCACCACTGATAATCTGACCATTAAAGGCTTTTGCAACCTCAATACTCAGAGCTGTTTTTCCAACTGCCGTAGGCCCTACAATTACAATTATCTTAGTTTTCATTTTTTTCCTTGAAAAAATTTTGATTTTTCGTTACTATTAATTATAACATAAATAATAAAAGTTCAAAAAAGGAGAAATCATATGGCTAAAGGATTTGGAAAAGGCGTACTTACAGGCGTTGCAGCTACTGTTGCTGCTGTAGCAGGTGCAGTTTATACTGTCAAGAAAAAAGTTATCGAACCTGAAGAGCAAAAAGCAGCTTTCATTGAAGAAAACCGTAAAAAAGCAGCTCGCAAACGTGTAGCACACTAAGAGTAACCTTAAAACTCTCTATTTAAAGTAGAGAGTTTTTTACATGATCATAAAAAAGACAAAGAATAATTCTCTTTGTCTTTTTTTATTTAATGGCTACGCTTTTTCTGCTTCAAGACCTTGACCTAGGTCTTGATAAATATCAGATTTCAAATTACCGATTGTCCAAAGAGCAGCTAGACTGATTAGATACAAAGAGGCAAGAAAAATCATAACTGTTGAAACACCTGAGATATCCAAAATCTTTCCAATAATAACAGATGAAAATCCGCCAATTGCTCGTCCAACATTTAAGATAACATTATTAGCTGTTGATCGAATTTGATGAGGGTATAGACGAGTGATCATTGCACCATAGCCAGCAAACATCCCATTCACAAAGAAACCAACAACAGTTCCACCTATTACCATAGTGGCCATAGAATTTGCAAATTGGAAAAGATAGACACAGACAGATGATGCAAGAAGAAAGCCTGAGTATACGACTCTAGGTCCCCATTTATCCAAAATTTGTCCAAAAGTCAACATTCCTAGGCACATTCCCAAAATGGTTGCCACCATCCAAAGAGAAGAGTCTTTGACAGAAATGTTCAAACTTGTTTGAATAATCGTTGGTAACCAGTTCATCATGCCGAAGTAACCGGCGATTTGCACGGTTGTCATAACCATTAAAGCTATGGTTTGTGATGTGAGAGCTGGAGTTTTGAAAAGCTGACTTATTTTAACGGGTTGTGTTGTTTCTTCTTCTACTTTAGCTCCACCGTCGTCACGAATATTCTGATCGTCAATAGCTAAAACCATCCATAGTACTAGGGCAATAGGTGCAAGCCCAAAGAGGAATAGCCCGCGCCATCCCAAAGCAGGAGCTAGCCAGCCTGCAAGTAAAGCCGATATAATCGATCCTATTTGACCCGCAATACCGTTTAGGGATGAAATCCGACCCATCTTTTCTGGTGGAACAATTCCCGCCATTATAGCAATAGCCACGCCATATTCGCCTCCAACACCCATCCCTGCAATAAAGCGCATGATATAAAGGTAATTGACGTCTTTCGTAAAGAAAATCAAACCGGTTGCCAGAGAGAAAATCAGAATGGTCCATTTAAAAACCTTAAATTTGTGATATCGGTCAGCTAACAGACCGAAAATTAAGCCCCCAACAAGCATTCCCAAATTAGTTATAGTAGCTATCCAACCACCCTGGGTACCACTAATCCCAAGTTCCGAGATAATAGAGGACATTGAAAAGGCCAGAAACATGACATTTAAGTCATCCGTACCAGAAGCGACAATCGCAGCGGCTAAAGCCCGTTGATTGTTTTTGTCTAAAGACAATTTTGACATATGATTCTCCTTAATCGCAGCTCACAGACTGCATTTATTAAATTGAATATACCTTAAAAAGAGGTTGGAAATACTGTTCCCAACCTCTAAAAGTTTACAGAAAATTAGAGCATAGCAATTGCTAGTCTCATTTTAGAACTTTCATGTCTCACGGAACATGTTTAAAGTCATATTTAATTTTTAACAGTATAAAACAAGTTAAAGCATTTGTCAAATGAAACTTGAGATTTATTTGCCCTGCATAAACTCTTGGAAACGATGAGTATCAAAGTAAATGTTGGATGCTATTAATTTGTCTGATTCGTCAAATTTTAAAAATTCTGCAACATCCAATTCTAGTTGATTTCCTTGTGGCGACTGCAAGCGATAGCGATTTAAAGCCACTACTTCTCTTCCCTCCACCAGCAACTTCTTTACTTCAAGATGCTGACTTAAAGCATAGAATTGACCTGCACCTTGTAGATAAACATTACGACCTTGCCTGATTTCTTGACTGTCGCACATCCCATAATCAAAGTTTTCAGCTACGAAATCTTCCCAGCCACCTTTATTGACTGCGGTAAAATAGCTTTCTGCTAATGTTCTTGTATCCATTTGGAACCTCCAAAAATTATTTAGGCTGTTTTCAAACCAATGAAAGTTTATGCCCACTTAAGAGTATACAAAAAGCAATATGACTACAGTCTGTCATATTGCTGAAGATTTTTTTGAAGAGTATCAATTAATTTATCCTGCAGTTTTTTGGGCGATCTGACTTTTACTTGCTGACCAAAACTTAAAATCAATTCGAAAAAGGGCGGTGTTAATGCTCTGAAAGCATGGACTATTATTCTGGTTTGCTCAACAGTGATTTCTTCTTCTGTGAAGTGGTCATAAATTTTTGGAAGTGCAAATTCTGTGAAAATCAACTCCACTTCTTCTTTACTGCCTTCAACTTTATCTTTGGATGGATTTAGAAAAAGATCTAGCTTCTCTTGAGATAAAAGTGGGTAGTCATCAACTTCTATCCCCTCATCTACTAGCTGCAAATCACGAATTCTACTAAGCTTGAAAATACGAAAATCTAACTTTTCTAAACAGTAGCCGATAACATACCAAGCATTTAGTTTAAAAATCAGACGGTATGGAAAAATCGTTCGTTGGCTTCGTTCCTGTTTTTTAGAAAAATAAGAAAAGGAAACTTTCTTTCCAGTTTGTATAGCCTGCTCCATTTCAAGTAAATAATTTGTATTGAGAGACCATGAAGTAAGATCGAAGTAAAAAGGATTAACATTATCAGTCACTTCTTGAGAAGTAAGCTTATGCTCAATGCTGTCAAAACTTGGACGACCGACAATTTTGCCAACATTTTGGCTCATATTGATGATAAACTGCTTTTCTTCTTCTGTGAAAAAGCTGCTGTCCATCTTGTAGTCATCTGGTATATAAAAGCCTCCCTTATCCCCACGTTCAGAGTAAATAGGGATTCCAGCTAAGCTGAGCGTATCCATATCTCGATATACTGTACGAGTAGATATTTCAAAACGTTCAGCAATTTCTTTAGCTGTTATCTGTCTCTTATTCAAAAGGGCTAATAAAATATAAATTAATCGTTCTAATTTCATAATCTTTATTTTTCTATAAAGTAGAAACCATCAAATACTCATCTTGCAACTCTTTATAATTAGGCTAGATACTCCTTCAACGCTTGAACTTTATCCGTTTTTTCCCAAGGCAGATCAATATCTGTCCTACCCATATGGCCATAAGCAGCTGTCTGACGATAGATTGGACGTTTCAGATCAAGCATTTGAATGATACCTGCCGGACGCAAATCAAAAATCTGACGAACAGCTTCCTGAAGCTTGCTTTCTGCAACTACTCCAGTGCCAAAAGTATCGATACGTACAGAAACCGGCTGAGCCACACCAATGGCATAAGCTAGCTGTACCTCTGCTTTCTTAGCCAGTCCCGCCGCCACGATATTTTTAGCAATGTATCGAGCTGCATATGAAGCTGAGCGATCGACCTTGGTTGCATCCTTACCAGAGAAGGCACCGCCACCGTGACGAGCATAACCGCCGTAAGTATCCACAATAATCTTACGTCCAGTCAAGCCAGAGTCACCTTGCGGGCCGCCAATTACAAAACGTCCGGTTGGATTGATGAAAAATTTTGTCTTATCATCCAGATACTGGGCAGGAATAACAGCTTTAATCACCTTTTCAATCACGTCACGATGAATCTCTTCATTGGTCACTTCTGGGTCATGCTGGGTCGAAATAACCACCGTATCCACGCGCACAGGCTGGCCATTTTCATCATACTCAACAGTCACTTGTGACTTAGCATCTGGACGCAGATAGCCAATCTCTCCTGATTTGCGCAACTCTGCCAATCGACGGACTAGCTTATGACTGAGTGAGATAGGCAATGGCATAAGCTCCGGTGTTTCATCCACTGCGAAGCCAAACATAAGCCCTTGGTCGCCAGCACCGATCAAGTCCAATGGATCTTGATCTGCATTCCCACGAACCTCTATAGCTTCATTGACACCCTGAGCGATATCTGGCGACTGCTCCACCAAAGATGGATGCACACCGACGGTCTCTGCCGAAAAGCCATACTCTGTATTGGTGTAGCCAATCTCTGCAATTGTATCACGAACCACACGGTTAATATCTACATAAGCTGTAGTCGAAATCTCACCAAAAACATGAACAGAGCCTGTATAAACAGCTGTTTCAGCAGCCACATGGGCATCTGGATCCTGACTCAAGACGGCATCCAAAATAGCATCGGAAATTTGGTCTGCAATCTTATCGGGATGTCCCTCCGATACAGACTCAGACGTGAAAAGTTTACGTTCTGACATAGAAATGTCCCCCCTTAAAAAATATTGTTATAGAGTTACAAAGTACTGATAGGTGTTTCTATTGTCTAAGAGTTACGACGCGAAAGAAATAAAAACGATACCTTTTTATTTCCGAAGCTAGTAAGGCGCATGGGTGTCCGAAGTATAGCGGCAACCGTAGAATGACGAGCGACTTTGGAGCCGTCATTGTTTGCGAGTTACAAAGAACTGATAGAAGTTTCCTACCATCTTATCGGGACTATATAACTTTTTCATTATAACATAATTTACGCTAACACTCCTTTGTTTAAAAAAAGAAAAAGGTATAGACATAAACTATACCTTTTTAAAATTATGAATCTGCTGTTTTTAGCAAACCAATCCTGATTAGAGCTACGATTACAATGGGTACAATCAAAAAGGGCGTAAAAGATGTACCAAGTATCAACGCACAAGAAAGTTTGTACGGAACCATTAATAGATAAAGATATGACTTCGCGCCATATCATCTCTTCTCTTCTTTAGCTACTAGCGTTCCAACCAAAACAAGAACTGCGAAAACAAAAGGAGCTATTTGAAAAAGATGCCAATCAGGATCTCCTGCACAAAGAGCTGAAATCAGGTAAATACCTGAACTTGCATATAGTAAACCTTTCCTCCCATTAGTCATCCCAACCCTAGTTAAAAAAGTTGCAATAAAAAAACAAATTAAGCTAGGGCCTAGAAAAATCAACAAGACAATTCCCCATGGTAAAGCTATACTAAAAAGTGACACGAAAAGAATCAGATAAATGATCGATGAGAAGAAGGAAAATGAAAGAAGAGCCGATGTATACTTGATCTCTTTTGAATCTTTTACCACTTGTTCTGACCCATTTGCTTCATCAATAGATTGTTTTTCTTCAATCTTCTCCTTATTTTTTTCGTTATCTATCTCTGGACTTATTTCATTACGCCTTTGACTTAACTCCTGGTTTATCTCTTTATTTGACATTTGATTGATCCATCCTACTGTTATATTTCTTTAAAAAAACAAAATACTCTTTCATATTTTTCTATATCCATTATACTCTATTCTTTAATTATTTTCAGTATAAAAATCAAGTATATCCATCTTCTCTCAAAACAATCCAGCATCTAGACAAACATCTTTGTCTAGATCAGTTACTAAAATACAATCTTTTTGGCAGTCCTTATAAATTTTTTCTATCAGACCGATAAAATATACATATTATTCAAACAGTGTGATTGATGATAAAATGACTCTATTAAACCGATAAGTTCAGGGACGATTTTACTTTCCTGACTTAAGGAGGGGAGGAATTCATTTTTGGATTGGTCTATTATCGAACAGTACTATCCACTATACCAGCAGGCCTTCTTTTTGACCCTGCATATTGCTATTTGGGGGATAATTGGTTCATTTCTTTTAGGCTTGGTTGTTAGTATCATTCGACATTACCGAGTTCCCATCTTGAGCCAGCTAGCAACTGTCTACATTGAGCTATCTCGAAACACGCCACTATTGATTCAGCTCTTCTTTCTGTATTTTGGGCTACCTAGGATTGGTCTTGTCTTGTCTTCAGAAGCTTGTGCGACAATCGGTCTCATCTTCCTAGGTGGATCTTACATGGCTGAATCCTTCCGTAGTGGCTTGGAAGCTGTTAGTCAAACCCAGCATGAAATTGGTCTCTCTATTGGTTTGACACCAAGACAAGTTTTTCGCTACGTTGTTCTTCCACAAGCGACTGCTGTAGCACTTCCTTCCTTTAGTGCAAATGTCATTTTCTTAATCAAGGAAACCTCAGTTTTCTCTGTAGTAGCTTTAGCAGATCTTATGTATGTGGCAAAGGACTTGATTGGACTCTACTACGAGACAGATATCGCCTTGGCCATGTTGGTTCTTGCCTATCTGCTCATGTTATTACCGATTTCACTTCTCTTTGGTTGGATAGAAAGGAGATTACGCCATGCAGGATTCGGGAATCCAGGTACTCTTTCAGGGAAATAATCTCCTTCGTATTTTACAAGGCTTGGGAGTCACGATTGGTATTTCAGTTATTTCCGTTCTATTATCCATGATCCTTGGTACATTTTTGGGAATTATCATGACTTCTCAATCTAAAATCGTTCGTCTACTAACTCGATTTTATCTAGAATTCATCCGAATAATGCCTCAGCTCGTCTTACTGTTTATTGTTTACTTTGGGTTAGCACGCAACTTTAATATCAATATCTCAGGCGAGAGTTCAGCCATCATTGTCTTTACTCTCTGGGGAACAGCTGAAATGGGGGACCTAGTTCGAGGAGCAATCACTTCTCTACCCAAGCACCAGTTTGAAAGTGGCCAAGCGCTTGGTTTAACCAAGTTTCAACTTTACTATTATGTCATCATTCCACAGGTTCTAAGACGTCTACTACCACAAGCCATTAACCTGATTACACGTATGATTAAAACAACTTCGCTAGTCGTTTTGATTGGCGTTGTTGAGGTGACTAAAGTCGGCCAGCAAATTATCGATAGCAACCGATTGACTATCCCCACCGCTTCCTTTTGGATTTATGGAACTATTCTTGTTTTATACTTCCTTGTCTGCTTCCCTATTTCCAAGTTAGCAGGTCATTTAGAAAAACACTGGAGGAATTAATATGCCTGAAACGATTTTAAAAATAAGGGACCTTCAAAAATCCTTTGGAGACAATCCTATCCTTCAAGGTCTTTCGCTTGAAGTTAAAAAAGGTGAGGTTGTCGTGATTTTGGGTCCTTCTGGGTGTGGTAAAAGTACACTTCTTCGTTGTATTAATGGCTTAGAAAATATTCAAGGAGGTGATATCCTCTTAGATGACCAATCCATCACAGGCAATCAAAAGAACTTTCACCTTGTTCGTCAGAAAATTGGCATGGTTTTTCAAAGTTATGAACTCTTTCCACACCTAGATGTTCTGCAAAATCTTATTTTAGGACCAACAAAAGCCCAGGGACGTAAGAAAGAGGAAGTCATTCAGGAAGCCGAACAACTACTGAAACGTGTTGGACTTCTAGATAAAAAGCATAGCTACGCAAGACAGCTCTCTGGAGGTCAAAAACAACGGGTGGCAATTGTTCGTTCCCTTCTCATGCATCCTGAAATCATCCTTTTCGATGAAGTAACCGCCTCTTTAGATCCTGAGATGGTACGAGAGGTGCTAGAATTAATTAATGATCTTGCCCAAGAAGGACGAACTATGATTTTGGTCACACATGAAATGCAATTTGCTCAAGCTATAGCAGATCGAATCATTTTCTTGGACCAAGGACAGATCGCTGAAGAAGGAGATGCTCACTCTTTCTTTACCAATCCTAAAACAAAAAGAGCGCAAGAATTTTTAAACGTATTTGACTTTAGCCAATTTGGCTCATATCTATAAAGGAGACGATTATGAAACTAATTAAATCAATTTTAACTGTAATGACACTTGCCCTTGCTCTAGTCTTTATCACAGCTTGTGGTGCTAGCAAAAACTCCAATGCATCAAGTTCTAAGGCTCGGACCATTGATGAAATTAAGAAAAGTGGCGAGCTTCGTATCGCAGTCTTTGGAGACAAAAAACCTTTCGGTTATGTTGATAATGATGGCTCTTACCAAGGATACGATATCGAACTTGGAAATCAACTTGCCAAAGATCTTGGAGTCAAGGTTAAATATGTTTCCGTTGACGCAGCCAACCGTGCAGAGTACTTGATCTCAAACAAGGTTGATATTACACTGGCAAACTTCACTGTAACAGATGAACGCAAGAAACAGGTTGACTTTGCGCTTCCTTATATGAAGGTTTCACTGGGAGTCGTTTCTCCTAAAGATGCCCTTATAAAAGATGTTAAAGAACTTAAAGGAAAAACTTTGATCGTGACCAAAGGTACAACAGCTGAAACCTACTTTGAAAAGAATCACCCAGAGGTTAAACTTCAAAAATATGATCAATACAGTGACGCCTACCAAGCTCTGCTTGATGGACGTGGTGATGCCTTCTCAACAGATAACACTGAAGTCCTAGCTTGGGCTCTTGAAAACAAGGGTTACGAAGTTGGTATAACTTCTTTAGGTGATCCTGATACTATTGCTCCAGCCGTTCAAAAAGGAAACAAAGAACTTCTTGACTTTATCAACAAAGATATTGAAAAGCTTGGTAAGGAAAACTTCTTCCATAAGGCTTATGAAAAAACTCTTCACCCTACCTACGGCGATGCAGCTAAGGCTGATGATCTTGTTGTAGAAGGTGGTCAAGTCAAATAATCAGTAAGATCGTAAAAAGACTCTATCGAAATGATAGAGCCTTTTTATCTTAAACAATAACTAGGATAGTCACTTTTTAAATAAAATCTGTTTCGGCTATGGCTGACTTCACTTCCTCTAAAGGCAGGTGCACTAATTCCACTTCTTTCTCGCTATACAAGTACTCAGCATACTCGTCAATCCGATACTGATTGATATAGACTACGCGCTTGCATCCGACCTGGAGCAACTGCTTGGTACAGTTGAGACAGGGAAAATGAGTTACATAGGCAGTAAATCCTTTTGGAACACCTCTTTCAGCGCCTTGTAAAATGGCATTAACCTCAGCGTGTAGGGTCCTTACGCAGTGGCCATCGACTACCAAACATTCATGATCAATACAATGTTCTGTTCCTGATACGGAGCCATTATATCCCGTAGAAATAACCTTGTTGTCTTTGACCAAAACCGCTCCTACTCTTGCGCGCTTACAAGTTGAGCGATTGGCAATCAAAAGAGCCTGTGCAGCAAAATATTCATCCCAAGCTAATCGTTTTGTTTCCATTTCTTTCTCTTTTCTTTACTAGATATTTTCTTGAACCATTAAAGGCAAACCAAGAGAAGCAATCTTTTCAGCTGGCACTTTCATGCCTTCTTTGATCCATTTTGACAGGACAGAAACCAAAGCTGAGCTCCAGAAAGAATTAACGTAGGACGAAGCATCTTTCTTGGACTCTTGACCTTTCTCTAAAAAGTTAAGAACTGCTTGCGTCAAGTGTTTCTCTAAATTATACTCAACAGCTAAACGAATGAGATACGCTTCCTTCTGTGCCTCTTTAAACAGAGCAAGCCATACTTGGTAAAGCTCCGTCTTAAAATCGAACTGAGCCATTTTTTCCATAATATTATGCACAGTCTGGCCGAAAAGCTCCTCTAGAATCTCTTCTTTTGAGCTGTAGTTTCGGTAAAAAGACGCTCTGGATACGCCAGCACGGTTTACTAACTCAGAAATAGTGATTTTAGCCAATTCTTTTTTTTCTAATAACTGTAATAAGGAAATTTCCAAAGATTCGCGAGTTAAACGATTGGATTCCCGATTGGAAATCGTTAGGTTTTCAAGAGATTTTTTGGATATTTTACGTTCAGGCATAACAGTTTCTTCCTTCTTGTCTCATCGGATATCAATAGCTTTCTGGAAAAAGTCTTTCATGATATAATTGTAAAAAAAGACACAATCTTTGTCAATGTATAATTATAGGAACAAGGGGATTAAAAATGACTTGGAAAATCGTTAGTGACTCTGGATGCGATTTTAGAGAATTAAAAGACCTGGCTTTAGACACAAATTTTGAAAATGTCCCATTAACCATTCAGGTAGGCCAGGAAATCTTTATTGACAACGCAGAACTAAATATTGACTTAATGATGGAAAAAATGTATGCCACATCAACTGCTTCTAAATCTGCTTGCCCAAGTCCAGATGACTATCTAAAAGCATTTGCAGGAGCTGATAATATCTTTGTTGTCACTATTACTGGAACCTTATCTGGTAGCCATAACAGCGCTCAGGTTGCTAAAAAGCTTTACCTTGAAGAGCATCCGAATGTCAATATTCATGTGATTGATAGTTTATCGGCTGGAGGTGAAGTTGACTTGCTTGTTCAAAAGCTCAATCAGCTAATTAGTAACGGCCTTTCTTTTGACGAAATCGTGCAAGAAATTACAAACTACCAATCAAAAACCAAATTACTTTTTGTCCTGGCCAAAGTGGATAATCTGGTTAAAAACGGGCGATTAAATAAGCTAATTGGAGCAGTCGTAGGCTTGCTCAATATTCGCATGGTTGGGGAAGCTGGGCCACAAGGAACCTTAGAACTATTGCAGAAGGCTAGAGGTTATAAGAAGTCGTTGTCTGCTGCTTTTGAAGAAATCATCAAGGCGGGTTATGCAGGAGGTGAAATTATTATCTCTCACCGCAATAATGATAAATTCTGTCAGCAATTCTCTGACTTAGTCAAGGAAAAATTTCCTAACGCCCAAATTCAAGCTATCCCGACATCCGGCTTATGTAGTTTCTATGCAGAAGAAGGCGGATTATTAATGGGATATGAAATCGGCTAATAATGAATCAACTTCCTAATATTTAAATCAAAGGAGACCCTAGTCTAAGGGTCTCTTTTTGATCTAAAAAGTTAGGCTGTTTGAATTATATAGAAAATGAGGGTTAAAAAGAGAAGAATACTAACAATCAAAAGAATAACTTTTTTAAAAAAATTTGTCTCCCAATAACCTGACTTACCAATTGTTGAACGAGTTTCGCTGAAAAACTGTTGGTTTTCTCTAGGCAAAGAAATAACCAATGTAATTAAAATAAGAGCAAGTAAGATAGTCAGAATAAGTAATAATTTTTGCATTTTATTTCCTCAAGGCTCCAATCAATGTAAAAATCAAGCCAATCAAAATCATCAAGCCCAAGGCGATGACAAAGGCTTTGTTGAGGTTTTCCCCCAAGCTAGCCTTTTCTTTCTTGGGCTTGCCATGCTTAAGCTCATTTAACCGTCCCTCAATATCCTTATGAAATAAATCTTTTTTAGCCATGCTGACCTCCTAACAAGCTTTGGAGAGTCTCCTGATAAAGACTGACGGGTACATCGTTGGCATGCCGGCCTTGAGCTTGCAAGGCCGACCGCATCTGCTCAACACCAGATAAGGCTTCTTCCAGAGTCGATGCCAGCTGAGCAGGCTGGCTGCTGTCGAAAATATGCTGCTGGGCAATGTAGCGCCTGTCATGCAGGGTCTGCTCAAAGCCTAGAATCAAGAGATTGTTCTCAAAAGCCTTGCGCACTGCCTGTAAGACCTGGCCTCCGTGATTGATATCCAGATAAATGTCCGATTCCAAGTAGAGCTGCTCGATTTGCTTGAGACTGGCATTTTGATAAAGGACGACATTTTTATAGGACAGCATAGACAAGAGTTTAGGTGACATTTCCGTAAGTGCTGCAATGCGAAAGACTAGCTGCGGCAGGGACTGAACCAAGGTCTCTAAGTCTTCAATCTGATCTGAATGGGTCAGAATTAAAGCATCTTTTCGTAGGTAGTTGTCCCGCTTAAAGTCATAATGATAGCCCAGATGCAGGAACTTCTGCTGCTGGGCAGTCGCTGCCAAACTCATGGCCTTTTCATAAGTTGCTAGGTCTGGAATGATAATGGTCTGCGTCCGCAGCTGGCTATTTTCCAGAATCAGCTGCATATTGCCCGGAAGCTCGTCATACAGAGGTTCCTGCCAAAAGAGAATATCCTGCCCAGCTCGACCTGTCAAGCTGTGGGAAACTAGGAAAGAATAAGCCAGAGAATTAAAGAGAATGTGATCCAAGTCAAAGTCGAGCCGCTCTAAAAAGAAACGGATAAAATCCACTCGGCTTTTAAAAATCCGCAAGGGCTCTTGGTCCAGGGTCAGGATGATGTCACCGGTGGCGTGATTTTCCACGATACGCTCCTGACCATCAGTGCTGTAATAGGTCGTGTTGAAAGCCTCCTGGCCTGATTTATAGGCTGTTTTGGCAAAGCAACGGCCTTGCTTATTATAGCGCTCACTCAGTCGCAGCTGGCCTTTTTTATCCAGCCAATCCACCTGCTTGACCAGCCGGCCTCTGGCCTGACTGGCATAGTGAATCCGTGCTCTTTCTTCTCCCATGTCACTGACACGCGCCGCCTGATGGTCGCCTGTGATTTCCCAGAAAGGGGGCACTGGCACTTGATTGAAAAAGAGCGGATGATCTACTCCCTCTTCATCCCCTAAAAAATAAGTATAGGGGGAGATCATGTCGTCCGGCAGATAGCCATTGGCCTCAATGACAATGGTCGGACAGGCATAGCCAGCTGCAAGGAGGGAATCATGCAGATCCTGGGTTTCCTGATTGTAATAATCAAAGAGCTGAATCATCTCTAACCTCCTTTAAAAGCTGGGTCCAAGCCGCTTCAACCCGGCTGGTCAAATAATTCTCGGCCACTTGATAAGAGTGTTGGCTCATCTCCTGCTGGCGCCCTTGGCTAAAGAGAGCTATTATTTTCTCCACAAAAGCAGCAATAATCTGGTCCTCGACATGATTGGAACTAACCGGTAGCAGATAGCCATTTTTACCATCAACGATAAAAGTCTTATTGCCATAGCGGACATCAAAGCCGATGAGAGGCAGACCTGATCCAACTGCTTCCATGAGCGTTAAACCAAAGCCTTCGCTGGTTGAAGCCGTCAGATAAAGCTCATAGCCTGCATAAATCTGGCTCAAATCTGCATGCCCTTTGAGCCGAATGTAGTCCTGAGCTCCCGATTCCTCAATCCTGCGACGCAGCTTGTCCTCTTCGCTCCCCTTACCATAAATATCCAGAGTCAGTTCAGGCAACTGGATATGGGCTTGGACAGTCGCTGCCACTAGCCAATCGATATGCTTTTCCGTAGCAAGACGCGAAGCCGTAATCATGGAGAAAGGCTTGCGAGGCTCTTTGGGATAAGTCAGTTGGTCCAAACTCCCCACCGGTATGGTGACAATCTTGGGCTGCTTGTCCGAGTAATGCTGGAACTGCTGCTCTAGAATCATTTTCTGAGCCTCTGTTGCCACGATGAAGAAGTCCACCTTGTCTGCATTGGTAAACTGGTAGTCATAGAAATTGTTCCAGAGAATATAGTCGTCGCTGCTGGCATTTTCACTGAAATGCTCCGCATGGACCACTACTCCCAGCTTAGCCTTCTGGCTCTCTTCAAAGACAACCTGACCAATCCCTGTCTCTCGATCCAAGATGACCACATCATCTGCCTGCAGCTGCAAACACTGGAGAAAATAACGGACCAGCTCAGCCTTGGAATAAAAGATCCTATCCGGAAAACGGTATAAGACTTCCTGACCATCCTCTATCAGCATGTCATAGGCCACACTGCCGTCTTCATTGTAGAAACGGCGCTGGTAGAGAGTTGCGGCGTCATTGTGAGGTGCGAAGTACTCACTGGCATAGCGGACATAGGAGAAATAATCCTTACGAATCAATCTGCCCCGCGAGACATACTCCACATGCTCCACAAAGTCCTGGTCTTCCTGCCGTAGATAGCAAGTGATAAACTGGTCATCCTGCGGATAGAAATAGCGGACAATCTTGCCCTCTCTCTCCGAGCACTCCGGCTGACCTGCGACTTGAGCCAGTACCTGATCCAGCGTCACCGTCGTCGGTGCAATCTTGATATCAGTAAAATAGTTATAAAGCCAGATAATTTCCTCATCCAAAAAACCGATATTTTCTGTCAAATGTTGAATGTTATCCGCTAAAATCATATCCATAAAGATAAACTTAGCCGGTTGCTGCATTCTTCTTAAAATCGGAGCTCGATAAGCTTGGGCATATTCTACACCACTACTTGCCCAGCCGATGCCTAAGTTGATGTTATATACTGTCATATTTTCCTCATCCTATGGGAAGTACATTACGACCTCTCCTTTGGGGTTGAGTGCCAATTCACTCATTAAAAGATTCTTAACAATTTGGTGTTTCATTCGTTCTTTCATATATTCAAAACCATCATAAGCCTCTTGGTAATACTCAACTATAGGGTTTTTATTAGAAGTATGAAATCCACTCAAAGCACTTTTTAACTGTTGCAAATAGTCTACTTGTTCAACCCAGTTCTCATCAATCGCCTTAAGAATAGCTAAACGCTGGAATTGACTATAAAGCTTGTCCGACTTAAGATAGCTTTTCTTTGCCAATAATTCCTGCTCAGCAATGGCTTGAAGAAGATGAGAGACTTCTTTTGGTGAGTGAATATCAAACTCCTGGGGAATTCTTTCAGCCCGGTTGCTAAAATGGTGCAAGATAAATCGATAAAAATCTGCCCTATTTTCAAAACTTTGTTCATAGGCAACTTGTTTAATGACATACTCAATAACTCGATTGATTTCCTCTTCCATCTCATTTGTATCCTCAAGTAAGCGATTGCGCTCCGCATAGGTCAGCTCTCGCTGAATCTTCATACTTTGAGCATACTCCAAAGTCAGACGTCGTGATAATTTAGCATTGCCCTCACTAGCTTTTTGTGCTTTAGAGACAAGTTTTTTAAAACGTCTTTGTTTAAGCAAGATAGGGTTGTTCTTAAGATCTTCTGGAGAATAATCTCGATAAAAGTTTTTTATCCAATCTGGTCCCCATTTTTTTAGTAAATCATCTTCTAAAGAGATGAAAAACTTACTGATCCCCGGATCACCTTGCCTGCCTGAACGGCCACGAATTTGTAGGTCAATTCTATGGTTTTCCATTCTTTCAGTTCCAATAACAACCAAGCCACCTAGATCAGCTACTCCTGGACCTAATTTAATATCTGTTCCTCGACCAGCCATAGATGTAGCTACAGTCACCGCTCCAAGCTGACCAGATTCAGCAATCATCTGTGCTTCTCGAGCCGCATTGTTAGCATTTAGCAAGTTGTGGGCAATTCCTTCTCTCAGTAAGAGAGAAGAATAGATTTCAGACATCTCAACAGAACCAGTGAATATCAAAAGAGGATTTCCTTTTGCATGATAATGCTTTACTTCATCCAGTGAAGCAAATACTTTTTCAGGCAAGGTTTGGTAAATCTGATCAGGATAATCTCTTCGAATGACAGGGCAATTTGTTGGAATCTTAACGACAGACATAGAATAAGTTTCTAGGAATTCACTTTCTACAACTTTTCCAGTCCCAGTCATACCCGAGAGTTTTCGAAAGAGTTTAAAAAGATTCTGATAAGTTATAGAGGCCATGGCACGTGTTTCCTGAGTTAGTTTAACATGTTCCTTGGCTTCGATCGCCTGATGCTGGCCTCCTTGAAGACGGGTTAATTCCATAAGGCGACCGGTTGCACGGTCTAAAAGCACCACTTCTGCTTCATTTTCACTTTGTCGTACCACATAGTCTTGGTCTTTTTTATAAACCATATGAGCTCTCAAGGCTAGATTGAGATGTCGAACCAATTCCTGATTTTCTTTGGAAAAGAGATGGTTTAATCCTAAGAAAGACTCTGCTGCTCGAATTCCTTTCTGGGTCAGCCAAACTTCATTCTTCTCATCATCATAGCAATAATCCTCATCTTCATAGAGAGTTTGGACTAAAGTGTCCATCATGTCATAGAAATTTGACTGGACACGCGGAGCGCCAGATATAATCAAAGGGGTTTGTGCACTGTCCAGAAGAATAGAGTCAATCTCATCTATAATAACATAGTTGAATTCTCTTAGAAATTGATTTTTTTTATTTTCTGCTAAATTTTCGATCAAGTAATCGAATCCTAAAGCACTATTGGTTGTATATAGGATATCTGCCTGGTAGATCCTACGTTTTTCCTTGGTCTCCAAGGGCTTTGTTTCATCCGCCCTCACTGCTGTCTCAATCGTCAGTCCTAAAAAACGGTAGACAGGACCCATTTCTTTCGCATCTCGCAAAGCCAGATAGGAATTAGGAGTGACCAACATCGCTCCTTGACCAGACAAGGCATTTAGATAAAGAGGCATAGTCGCTGTCAAAGTTTTACCTTCACCTGTCGCCATTTCAGCAATATTTCCCTCGTGGAGGACAATTGCTCCCATGACTTGGACATCGTAAGGGAACAATCCTAAAATCCTTTTATCCGCTTCTCGAACAACAGCATAGGCTTCTGGCAAAAGTTGATCCAAATTTTCCCCGTCAGCAAATCTCTTTTTGAATTCGTCAGTTTTTTTCTGTAGGTCTAAATCTGACAGACTAGACATCTCTTTTTCAAAACTCTTAATTTTAGCTAGAATTTTCTTTAAGCGCCGAATATGAAAAAAATTTTTAACCATTTGACTCCTCTAAAATTTCTTCAATTCTTAAGCAGTAAAACTCAAAAGACTCAACACCCGCACTAAGAAGCTGTACCTTATAGCTGTAGGCTTCTTCGGGATAAGTAAAAGTCATTTTATCCGAACGCTCAACAATATTGCCGACTTCTTTATTATAACGATCGAAAAAAATAAGTTTTAGAAAAACACTTTCGGAAGGGTAGGAAGTCATATCTCTAGCCAAAGAATAAGATCTTCCCCTTTTTAGCAAAGGAAGGGAAGGAACCTGTCTATCTCCTTGATAGTTCCAACTGGAGGACCATTCATGAATCGTTTGACCAGAAGCCATTAATTTGTTTTCAAAATAGACCTGGTCAGGAGAATGAAATATGATGGTTGAACCATACAAGTAGGTGAAATCTTTTCTAGTTTTTGAGATAGACGCACCTCTCAATTCTCCCCAGTAAATTTCCTTATGTTTTTGAATCTTCATTTCTTTCTTCCAAATTCTTTTTCCAGTATGATGCGATGATAATTCATAAACCAATTGATCACCATAGTAGAATCGTCATTATGTCGCCCTGAAAGCCCGTTGCTCATCAACTGGGTTTCAGTAGGATAGAGATATTGTACTAAATCCTCGTAAGCTGTCGGATCGTAGTCTTCTTCCTTCATGTAAGCCAGACCAAAAATAGTACGGCTGAAATCCGCATTTTTAAATTTTTTCCAATAGCGATTATCTAGCTCTATTACATTTTCTCGACCTTTCCCTCCTGTATGACGATGAAGGATATCAAGAGCCATCGGAAAAACTTCTGGTAGCCGAAGACGGCCACGTTGAGCAATTGTTCCAAGATTAGCAAGTGGCTTACATAATATAATTGCTCTAGGGCTGAAATCTGCCCCGTAATAAGCGGCGCCATAGGTTCCCATGGATATACCGGATAGGATTAATTCTCGTTCAGAAAAACCTAGTAATTCCATATGTTCTTGGATTATGCGTCTAATACCTTCTTCTAATTCATCGCTACCTAGATAAAAGACACCACCATCTAATCGCTGATCAGAAATCAAAAGAAAAGGGCAACCTAAACCTCTCATCATACCAAATCCTTCGAAGCCTTCTGCTCTACGATAGCCAGAAAAATAAACAACCAAAGGTGGCTTAAAATCTCCAGGATAAAAGAAATAATTGATTTCCTGCCGATGGATATCCTTTAAAATTTCACCTCCCAAAACAAACTTACCAAATTCATAGCGAGTCAAACGCTGGTGGAAGGCACCAATTTTTAAAGTACCAAAGCCTCTGGCTTCTAAAGTGATTCCTAAAAAGGAAGTGAAATCATTATCTAAAACAATGGCTTCCTGCATATCAGTTTCCGAAAAAACTGATTCTCTAACAAGATCACCAGCCGAACCTTCCTGAATATTATAGATTCTTAAGCGGAGTTCGCAACTAAGGTCTTTTTCGTATTCAAGCCAAATTTCTACAGGATTTTTCTTGCTTGCTACAATATTATACTTCCAAGACACGATTGGCCTAAAGCCTGATCCAAAATTTCCTTCCAATTCCAAATTTTCATAGCCATTGTAACAAATCCTGCCCTTAAAACCTGGACTAACGACCATATCAAGAGGTGTCATCTTATCTCCATATTGTCCACGAAAAAGTGCCTTAGAAAGTTTTCTCAGTAAATTTGGTCTATCACTTAGATCTATCTGTTGAGCGCAGTATCGTTTAAGGAAAAAGGCAATCGGCTCTTGTATGGCTTGCTGCTTTTTACTGTAAAAAATAGTATAAGGAATAATTCTCGATTCAATCAAAAATAAATCTGGAATCAAGTCTAAATCATCTACAATAATGGCACTGAAATGGTTGATTTTCTCCATTTCCATAACTTTTTTGATAGCCAGCTGAGAGTGAGGAAAGAAATAGTACCAATCCATATTATCCGGGATTACCACTTCCTTGCTCCAATCGATGGAACCAATCTGTAAGATCTTCAGCTTATTTTTCATCTATAGCCTCCTTGAGCCACTTCTCCCACCGCTTAATCACTTGATGTCCAGTATTCAGTTTGATCTTTTCGATTGAATAAATCAAGGCCTGATTCCAATTTTTTAGCCCCTGCAAATAATAATCTGCAGCAACTGCAAGTTGAGAGATAGAGTCAAGAATATAGCCATTTTGTAAATGAGTCACATAGTCAGAAGCAACCAGATTGATCTGTGGAATACCAGCTGAGATACCGGCAATTTGTGTATAAAGATTAGGTTGCTGGCTTAAATCAATAATAAGACGAGTATCATCCAACTCTTGAATCAGGCTAAGCTCATCTGTAATGTTCCTAATCCTAAATCGGTATTCCAACTCTTGGTTTTCTGGTAAAGGGTTTTCTGCTTGGTTATTTTTATAAGATTTTTTGATAAAATCTTTTAAATCCAAGTAATCAGAAATAAGTTCCTCTACTTTATCTTCCACCTGTTTAATACCTTCTTGCCATGCATTGTATACACCGATAACCAGTTCCGTGTCTGGATGCTGGGCTACATAAAACAGAACCTTAAAAATAGCATAGTCATTCAAAAGCTCACTAAGATCAATTTGATAAAAAATCTTTGACTCATGACGTTGTTGACTCTTTCCTAGCTGCAAACGTGTATCAAATGGAGACAAGTAATGAATCTTCTCTGCCTGGAGAGGAAAATGATTCTGAAGAGTCTCTTTGAAATCCATTCGATCTGTCAATACCAAGTCCACGTACTCCAAATCAGCTTTAAAATTCTCTATTTTGCTTGCTTGATTACGTTCGTGGAAAAAACTGAGAATACTATGAGAATGTTGAGGTAACAGATCTAGCACCCCTTGATTAGTAAAAGGCTGTGCAGCGACTACAAATCGGCTGTCTTCTTCAACATTATGAGAAATATAATATCCCAACTTCTCAAGAATCAAATCTGGTATGCATTCATACTCCAGCTTATCAAAGTCTCGAGAAAAAACTGGATTGACTACTACATGACTATTTTCAAATTTTAGATATTCTCGTATACGCCAATCTCCATTTGGATTTAAGTAGTCCTGATATACTTCCTGACCATCTTCATAATAGACGATACTAGAGACAAAGCCTCTATCATCAAAAATATTTAGCTTTTCCAGCTGATCATCCTTGAAAAATTTGATAAAACTGATAAAGCCTTCTACTCCAAACTCGACATGAGCATAAAGCTGTCCTTGCCTGCGTACGATAATCAAAAATGGAGTATAAATAAATTCACAATCATCTTCCCATTCAAGATCTTTGATTTGTAAAACCTGCATATCATTAGATTCTACAGCCTGGATCTCATCAAAAACTGAATAGTATTCCGTCTCAAAGATATCTTGGCGATGTAAAAAATAACGAGCATGAGGCATATAGGCTTGTAAGAGGAGTTTGACTGGCAGATTCTCACTATGAAAAATCCGAATCTGATGAATAGTATCATCAAACTCAAGCCTCTGCATAGATCGGTACCAGGGAATAATATCTCGATGCCAAACCCTCTTTCCACTTCCACTCCATGAAGGAATAAAATAATACATAGTTCCTCCTAGAACAATGAATGATAACGGTCATTAAGTGTTAAAGTATCTACCTCATCCTTAATAGAAAAGACCATGCCAATAAAAATCATAAACATACCAGGAATCATACCAAGCCTCATATAGCGAATATCGAAGAGGATCAGAAGCATTGGAAGACCAGCCACCAAAACTAGGTAAAGCGCTCCGACAAAGGCAAAATAACCTACAATTTTGTGAATATAACGACGGGTTGCTTCACCAGGATACAAATTTTCAATATATTCCCCACTCCTTTGCATCCGCTCTGCAATTTGATCACTGTTAACATTAATAAAAGCAAAAGCCCAAGCCAGAATAAAAATAGTCAGCAGATAGAGAATCAACCAAGGTATTCCACCCATCGCTAACCTTAGAATCCATTCTTTCACCAGCCTATTATTTGGTTGGAAAAACAGAACTAGCATGAGGAAATACTGGGGAATGCTGACCAAAGTCATGGCATACATAATAGGAAGACCCCCAGCATCATTTACTCGAATATCTAGGTAGGAATATTTTTTAAAGCGATTATGGATATTTATCTTATTGATCGGTATTCTGTACTTGGCTCTTTCAACTAGAACAGCAAGATATAGAAAACAAAGACTCAAAAGCCCTACTACAGCTAAAATAAGAGGAGAAATTTTGAGTTCTTGGATCGAAAGCCATATGTCCTGCGGAATATAGGAGATCATACTGACCATGACAATCATAATGGAACCCCCAAGCCCCATTGATGAATTAAGGTCAGTCAGCCAAATAAGAAAATAAGTTCCCGCTATTAAGATCAAGGTATCCAGGAAGACAATCGTTCCTTGTCCAACTCCTGCCACTGTCTTCAAAGGCAAATTAAGAACTAAACCTAAGGATTGAATCAGAGCAATAGCTAGAGTCAACAACATCCTTCTCTTTTCTTGACTCTCCATAGAAAGTTTATTAAGTCCCAATCGTTTCGAAACAGTGAACATTTGCCAGATGAGGATAGACGACATCCAAGGGGCTAGCCCAATCGAAAAGAAAGACATACTCCTTAAGTTTCCACCCATCAAAGCAGCTGCATAATTTAGTGTTACTGAATCTCCATTTAGTTTAGCTATACTCGAGACATCAACAAATGGAAGAGTCAACTTACTTCCCAAAACATAGATAAATACGAAAAGTAAGGTCCAAAGAAACTTTTTGAGAATAAGCGGTTTAAAAAATGACTTCACTCTGACTCCTTATGATGATGGCTTGAGAATTTTAGGACAAGACTTCCATCACCGCATCAATTAATACTTTTTTACTGAAATAGCCTTCCTTAAGCAAGAAAGAGAACTTTCTAACCCGCTCGACCATATCCTGATACTCCTCGACAGTCAGATTTTCAACGATCCGACTGGCCTCTTCCAAACTGTCTACGACAAAGCCCAGATCACGCTCGCGAATCAGCTCTGCATTGGACAGGTAAGAAGGGACGATGACCGGAATCCCAGCTGCCAGATAGGTGGCAGACTTATGAGAGATATTGAGACCATAGTATTCCGGCTCGTCTGCTGGATTTTCCTCAACACCCCAGACTAGGCCTAGACCGCCCTTAGACAGCTCCAAGAGCAACTCTGGACGGCTGACCCAGCCGCGATAGCTGACATTGGCCTCTGGATTTGACTCTTCCTCAGGCGAAAAAATCTCTAGCGGCATAGCATAAGACCAGTTGCTCAGATGCGGAAAACGCTCCACACTTCCTGCGAAATACAGCTTAGGCGCAAACTGAGGCTGGTGCAGTGGCAAATCATAGGGATGATCCCACATGCGCTGGATCAAAATCTTGTCCACAGTCAGCCCCTCTGCCAGCAGCTTGTCCCGCATCTGCTCAGAAGGAACGATGACCACATCTGACTGATTGTACATATCGATATACTCCTGCATCAGATAGTAGTTTGACGGGAACATAAGTGGCGGCACATCATGGATAAAGGTAATCAGCTTGGCCTGCAAAATCTTGAGCTTGCTGATAAAGGCTTGATCAAACTCCCGACCATTCCAAGTGGGCGACTGATAGATAACCACATCGCCATAGCCAACACTAGCCATGATACCGTCCAGACGACGACTGAGCTCCGACTGGCTGTCGCTGTAAATATCGTAAAAATAAAAACTCAGTTCATTGAAGCCCAGTTGCTTGGCTAGCTTGGTCACATCATTCTGGGCAATCAAGGCCGTACTCTGGCCAGACATACCGTATAGATTGGTAATATTAACTTTCATATTCTTTTTCTAATCTTCATTCCTGAGCCAGATTGGCAACAATCTGACTGTCATAAGCTTGGTCGTCTCTAAACTCAATATCCTGATCGAAATTGTGCTCAGCTGTATGCTTGTGCGATAGCTTGATCTTGTGACTAGCTCCCATCTGAAACCACTCATACTCTGAGTCAATATGTCCAATATCCAGCGCCCGATAACCTTCCTGAACCAGATCATAGACCAAGACCTTGGCCGTCGGACCAAGCATGATCAAAATCAGACGATTATCCACATGCTCTCGAACAGCCTGCTTGATGGCCTCCAGCTTGCTGTAGGCATTGCGAGAAGGACAGATAATCCGCTTGATGGATTTAGCCCCGTCAAAGAGGTCATTGCCCACACCAGAGCGAGAAGTCAAGCCCTCTACGATCAAGAGGTCCTTGTCCTGCCATACCTTCTTTAACTTTGCAAAATAGCCCGCAGACTGCGTTTTATCTTCCAGATCGATATAAGGCCGGGAAATAAAAGTTGATCCATACCAAGTTGCCCGGCAAATTTCTAGATAATCTGCCAAATGGTGCTGCAGATGAGCTTTCCAAAAATTCTGGGCATCAATGGAATAGCGCTCTAGTCCTGTAAAGACATCGGGCAGACAGACCATCAAACGCTCATCGCTCTCCATAGATATCATCTCTCTCAAGCGTGCTGACAGCTCAGGGTCGTACTCCTGATAAGGGATACCGCGACCCGCAACTAAATCCATCTCCCCATCTCCAAAACGAACCACTGAAGCACCTTTCTCCAAGAGATAATCCAGCGACTGGTCAATAGAGAGTACAGAAATCTGCCGCTCTTCAGGCTCGGCCATGCCTAGCTTCTCAATAGCCTGAACCATGATTTCAGGATTATCAGCTGGAAAGACTTCCTGCCCCTGCTGGCCATGGACTGTGCTGTCAAAGGCAAAGACTGGCTTACCAGCAAACTTAAAGCGAGCAATGATACCACCTACCTCATCACCGGCATTGATATCCAGCAACAGCTGAGACTTGGCTTCCAGCGACTCCAAGAGAGCCGGAATGCCCGCGATATCTGAGCTGACGCTGACATTAGGATACTGGAGCAGACGCGTGATTGGCTCTGCCACCACTACCGGTGCCGCGATGTAAAAATGACAGGTAGGAAGGGCTTGAATCAGATAGTTGATATGCATCAGGTCACAAGAGTAGGTGTAGATTAGGCAGGACAGACTTGGTCCATCTTCACCTTCCACCATCTTTTGAGTCAGGGCTCCGACTGGCTCCTGCATATCCGACCAATCCAGTCCCTGATAGAACCACCAGACCTCACGATAGATGGACTGAGTATACTCTTTCCAAGGCTTGCGCTCGGTCAGATAATGAATCACAGGCGGATAGAGACCTTTTTCAGGCTCATAGTCCGAAAAGGTCGTATGGAGCGTAATGCAGTTATAAGCAAAAGACAACTCCAGCCAGCGGTTTTTAAAGAGCATATTGAGAATACTTTGGTAATCCTGATTGACTTTATCATGTAAGTTATCAGTCATCTCAATCAATTGACCCGCAATATCGTTTTCTCTCCAGTAGTTCACATTAATTAGTAAAACACCTGAATTAAAAATCTGCTCGCCAAAATATACTTCTCCACCCAGATCTCTTACCGCTCCAAGCGGATAGGAACCCAAATCAACTGCAAAAATTTCTGATAAATCACGTGTTACTACAATATCGCAATCCAAATAAAGGGCTTGATCTTCCTCTACAAAAGTAGCCGTAAAATATCTCAAGGAAACTGAATAATGGATATTTGTCTTATATTGACTAATATGACTGCCATCCAGCCGAGCATTGACTATCTGGCAGTCCAGCTTGGCCAGCTTTTTTTTCATGCTGACAAACCACTCTGTTGGAAAGTCACTGTTGATGACATAAAACTTGATAAAGCGGTTGTGGAAGACGATGGACTTAATGGTGGTTAAAACTTGATTACATTCAGAAAAGCTGGCACAAAGAACAACTGCTCGGTATTCATCATAGTTAGCCATACTTTTATTCTCTAACTTATCCACTTAGCAAACTTACTCCCTATACGATTACACCCTAATTAAATCTGAATCTCGAAAATTATTTGTAACTCTTTCACAACTGTAAAATCAAGAAATCATAGAGTTTTCTAGCAAAAATAGAATGAGTTTTTAAATCTAGATTTTACTATATTTTTATGTCCATAATTACTTGCGATTTTCTTGATAATTACTTATCCAATTTTTAGTTGAATACATCAAGTACAAATACATCAAGCTATACTAGATATTATATAAAATATTGCTAGAAAAAGCTAGAATATCAAGGATTTTGATAACAAAATCAAAACAGGAAGTTCAAAAACTTCCTGCTTTAATTAATGTTTAATCCTCTGACTCATTTTTCTTCCTTTTCTTAAACGCCAATCCCAAAGCTCCTAACCCTAAAGCCAAAATGGATGCTTTGCTTTCAGATTCACCTGTTCGAGGAAGTTGTCCTTTAGAAATCCTATCATGCATTGATTGACTTGCTGAAGAAGATTGACTCTCAGACAGGCTCTGGCTAAGCGATTGTGAGGCAGATAAACTTTCAGAAAGGCTTAATGAATTCAATTCGCTTTCATATATACCATTTAGCTGACTGTGTAGTGTTGATGTGCTAACACTTAATGATAGTGACTCACTAACTGACATTGATTCGCTCGCACTTACTGAGGCACTGGTGGACGCGGACGTACTTGCTGAAACAGATGCGCTCGTCGACGCGGATTCGCTGGCTGATACAGATGCACTGGTTGAGGCTGACTCACTCGCACTGACAGACGCACTCGTGGAGGCCGATTCGCTAGCACTTACTGAGGCACTGGTCGATGCGGACTCACTTGCACTTACCGATGCGCTCGTTGAGGCCGATTTGCTGGCACTTACAGATGCGCTCGTCGAAGCGGATTCACTCGCAGATACAGACGCACTCGTCAAAGCTGACTCGCTTGCAGAAACAGACGCACTCGTTGAGGCCGATTCACTCGCAGAAACTGAAGCGCTCGTGGACGCTGATTCACTAGCTGATACTGAGGCACTCGTGGAGGCGGACTCACTAGCACTTACAGATGCACTGGTTGAGGCTGACTCGCTAGCACTTACTGAGGCACTCGTCGATGCGGACTCGCTGGCACTTACTGAGGCACTCGTGGAGGCTGATTCACTTGCAGACACAGAGGCGCTCGTTGACGCGGATTCGCTCGCTGATACAGACGCACTCGTTGAAGCGGACTCACTCGCAGATACAGACGCACTCGTTGAAGCGGACTCGCTTGCAGACACAGAGGCGCTCGTGGAAGCGGATTCACTCGCACTTACTGAAGCGCTCGTCGAAGCGGACTCACTTGCTGAAACAGACGCACTCGTTGAAGCGGACTCGCTTGCAGAAACAGATGCACTCGTGGAGGCTGATTCGCTCGCTGATACAGACGCACTCGTTGACGCTGATTCACTCGCACTTACAGACGCACTCGTCGATGCGGACTCGCTTGCAGATACAGATGCACTCGTGGAGGCCGATTCACTCGCACTTACTGAGGCGCTCGTTGAAGCTGACTCGCTCGCACTTACTGAGGCGCTCGTGGAAGCTGATTCACTCGCACTGACAGACGCACTCGTTGACGCTGACTCGCTGGCACTTACCGATGCACTCGTCGATGCGGACTCGCTTGCACTTACTGAAGCGCTGGTTGACGCGGACTCGCTTGCAGAAACTGACGCACTCGTGGAGGCCGATTCGCTAGCACTTACTGAGGCACTGGTTGAGGCGGACTCACTGGCACTTACAGATGCGCTCGTGGAAGCGGACTCGCTTGCACTTACTGAAGCGCTGGTTGACGCGGACTCGCTGGCAGAAACTGACGCACTCGTTGAGGCTGATTCGCTCGCACTTACTGACGCACTCATCGAAGCTGACTCGCTGGCACTTACAGATGCACTCGTTGAGGCTGATTCACTGGCAGATACTGAAGCGCTCGTGGACGCTGATTCGCTCGCACTTACAGATGCACTCGTCGATGCGGACTCGCTTGCACTTACTGACGCGCTGGTTGACGAGGACTCGCTGGCAGAAACTGACGCACTCGTTGAGGCGGACTCACTCGCACTTACTGACGCACTCGTGGAAGCTGATTCGCTCGCACTTACAGATGCACTCATTGAGGCCGATTCGCTAGCACTTACCGAAGCACTCGTAGACGCGGACTCGCTTGCAGATACTGAAGCGCTCGTTGAAGCGGACTCACTCGCGCTTACAGACGCACTCATCGAAGTTGATTCGCTCGCACTTACTGAGGCACTCGTTGAGGCGGACTCACTCGCACTTACTGACGCACTCGCACTTACCGATGCACTCGTGGAGGCGGACTCACTTGCAGATACAGATGCACTCGTGGAGGCCGATTCGCTCGCACTTACTGAAGCGCTTGTGGACGCGGACTCACTCGCACTGACAGACGCACTCGTGGAGGCTGATTCACTGGCAGATACTGAAGCGCTCGTGGAGGCTGATTCGCTCGCACTTACTGAAGCGCTCGTCGACGCGGACTCACTGGCAGATATAGATGCACTCGTGGAAGCTGACTCACTGGCAGAAACTGACGCACTCGTGGATGCTGACTCACTGGCAGAAACAGATGCACTAGTTGACGCGGACGTGCTTGCACTTACTGAAGCACTTGTGGACGCTGAGGTGCTTGCGGACACTGACGCACTCGTTGAAGCCGAAGTACTTGCACTTACTGACGCACTCGTGGAGGCTGATTCGCTCGCTGATACAGACGCACTCGTTGACGCTGATTCACTCGCACTGACAGACGCACTCGTCGATGCGGACTCGCTTGCAGATACAGATGCACTCGTGGAGGCCGATTCGCTCGCACTTACTGAGGCGCTCGTTGAAGCTGATTCACTCGCACTGACAGACGCACTCGTCGAGGCGGACTCACTGGCACTTACAGACGCACTCGTCGATGCTGATTCGCTGGCACTTACTGAAGCACTTGTGGACGCGGACGTACTTGCTGAAATAGATGCGCTCGTGGAAGCGGACTCGCTGGCAGATACAGATGCACTCGTGGAGGCCGATTCACTCGCACTTACTGAGGCACTCGTGGAAGCGGACGTACTTGCTGAAACAGACGCACTGGTCGACGCGGATTCGCTCGCACTTACTGATGCGCTCGTTGAAGCTGATTCGCTGGCACTTACTGAGGCACTGGTCGATGCGGACTCACTCGCACTTACTGAAGCGCTGGTGGACGCGGACGTACTTGCTGAAACAGACGCACTGGTTGATGCTGATTCGCTCGCACTTACCGATGCGCTCGTTGAGGCTGATTCACTCGCACTTACCGATGCACTCGTGGAAGCTGATTCACTCGCACTTACTGAGGCACTGGTCGATGCGGATTCGCTGGCACTTACTGAGGCACTCGTTGAGGCGGACTCACTGGCAGACATAGAGGCGCTCGTCGATGCGGACTCGCTAGCACTTATTGAGGCACTGGTTGATGCGGACTCACTCGCAGATACTGAAGCGCTCATAGATGCGGACTCACTGGCACTGACAGACGCACTCGTGGAAGCCGATTCACTCGCACTTACTGAGGCACTCGTTGACGCAGACTCACTCGCAGATACTGAGGCACTCGTGGAAGCTGATTCGCTGGCACTTACTGAGGCACTCGTCGAAGCGGACTCGCTCGCACTTACTGAGGCACTCGTTGACGCAGACGTGCTTGCTGATACTGAGGCGCTCGTCGATGCGGATTCGCTCGCACTTACTGAAGCGCTCGTTGAAGCGGACGTTCTTGCACTTACGGACGCACTCGTAGACGCGGACGTACTTGCAGATACAGATGCACTCGTGGAGGCTGATTCGCTCGCACTTACTGAGGCACTCGTAGACGCGGACGTACTTGCAGATACAGATGCACTCGTGGAGGCCGATTCGCTCGCACTTACTGAGGCACTCGTAGACGCGGACGCACTTGCTGAAACAGATGCGCTCGTTGAAGCTGATTCGCTGGCACTTACTGAAGCGCTTGTGGACGCGGACTCACTCGCACTTACCGATGCGCTCGTTGAGGCCGACTCGCTTGCCGATTCAGATGCACTCGTTGAGGCGGACTCACTTGCTGATACAGATGCACTGGTTGAGGCCGATTCGCTGGCACTTACTGAGGCACTCGTTGAGGCGGACTCACTCGCAGATACAGACGCACTCGTGGAAGCCAATTCGCTTGCAGATACTGAGGCGCTCGTTGACGCGGACTCACTGGCACTTACAGACGCACTCGTCGATGCTGATTCGCTGGCACTTACTGAAGCACTTGTGGACGCGGACGTACTTGCTGAAACAGATGCGCTCGTGGAAGCGGACTCGCTTGCAGATACAGATGCACTCGTGGAGGCCGATTCACTCGCACTTACTGACGCACTCGTTGAAGCGGACGTACTTGCTGAAACAGATGCGCTCGTGGAAGCTGATTCGCTGGCACTTACTGAGGCACTCGTCGATGCGGACTCACTCGCAGATACAGACGCACTGGTTGAGGCTGACTCGCTTGCAGATACTGAGGCGCTCGTTGACGCGGACTCGCTCGCACTTACTGACGCACTCGTTGACGCGGACGTACTTGCAGAAACAGATGCGCTCGTTGAGGCGGATTCACTCGCACTTACTGAAGCGCTTGTGGACGAGGACGTACTTGCTGAAACAGACGCACTGGTTGAGGCGGATTCGCTTGCAGATACAGATGCACTGGCTGATTGAGATGCACTTACCGATGAACTCTGCGAAGCGGAATTTGATTTACTAATTTGAAGATCTTTAACTACTCTGTTTGCAGGAATAGTATCTGTAGATCTATCTGGATAAGTAATTGTAACCGTACCATCTTGTGAAACAGTAATCTTAGCAGCTGATGGTAAACTTGGATTTGCGGCCCGGACTGCTGCTGCTACCGCATCTCTTTCGCTCGTTGATAAATTAGAAAGATTATTAACATAAGTAACGGAAGGATCAGCAGGGTCATACTTTTCATTTTGACTTTTGACCGTAAGGACAAATCTTTCGAGTCCATTCCGATTAGCATTATCCACCATTGGAGTGGCATTCCCTGAAGGGTCCCACGCAACTATATAACGAGTATAATAAGATTTTGCATTAACATTTTCATTTAGCGGAACTTCACCAAATATCCTAGTCCGGAGAGGATTTTGTACAGTAGCATTACCAGGCTGACCAAGATTCTCTGTTGAATATTTTACCCAATTAGGAGAAAGGTAAGTACTATTAGCACCACCTTCAACATTTCGGATGACAACTCTATTAACTTGACCACTGTTATCGGTAATCTCAGCATAATATTCAAAAGATTCGCCACGATATACTACATAATATCCAGATTTTACTTGAGGAGCTTCTGTATCATTCTCGACTACAGCACGACGAGTCCGAACACGAGCACTTTGATTCCTTACACTAACTGACTGGTTCGTATTTAAAGAATTATTACTTTCGGATCTAGTACTCTCTGATGTAGAGGTGGTAGATCTATGACTGGCTGAGACCGACTGAGAAGCACTAGCTGACGTACTTGTACTTGCACTCACAGAATCAGACGCACTTGAGGACACTGAAAGAGACTCAGACGCACTTGCAGATTCTGAGCTAGACAGTGATAGACTTGAACTTGATGATAATGATGCTGATACTGAAAACGACTCTGATATAGATAAACTAGTTGAAACAGAAGAGCTCGCTGAAGTGCTTTCACTTGCAGACAAAGTATCTGACAAGGATTCCACTGGATTGGCTTCTGTGGATGACAAAGTAGTTGCTGCTTCTTCGCTTAAAACCGCTTCTCCACGAGTTGCTAAAACATCCCTCGTATCAATCACTTTTTCATGTGCTTGTTCCTCTTCAGCATAAACAGAAGAGCTTGTTACAACCGCTCCACCAAGCACTGCTCCCGTCGCTATAATTCCTTTCAGGTAATTCAGTCCACTTTTTTCTACAGACTGCTCCTCCACTACCTTCACTTCTGTGGAAGAAACATCAGAACCCTTCATTAATCTTAAAAGTCCAAATTGAGATGTAGCCGCACGAAGCCAGTGTTTCCCAGACTTAATCAGTTTAAAACGCGTAACACGTTCAACTTCGTGGTATTGACCCTTTTGACGTTTAAAAAACATGTAATCCCCTCTACTTAATTTAATATCCCAAAAAATTAGTATTTAAAAAAGTATCGTATCTATAGTATCATATTTTCAGTGGAAATAACGGCTTTTCAAGCATTTTTTACGAAAAAAATTGATTATTTTTAAATCCTCAAATACTAAAAAAGACGAGTTTATAAACCGTCTTTAAATATGCATTTTTTTATCACTGATTCTTTCTATTCAAAGCATTTAAACTATGTTTGATATTTAAAATTATTTTCTAATTGTTTCACTAATTTTCTTAAATATTGGATAAAGGATAGGAACAGCTATAACAGTAGCCAAGCTTGAACCAAAAGTTCCAACTATCTTAACAAGAGCTAAATTTAAGGAAGCACCTAAAGTGAGGTTGCCGAGCATTCCAATCAAAGTATATTTGAATAGATTTAATACTATTTTGGTCAAAGCAGCTGCAAAACCAACAATCACTAACCTTTCTCTATTCTCTGGCATTGCTTCATAAACAAAATGAACAACAAGAATAACAACTAATGCTTCCAAGATTGTAATCCAAACTACTGAAGCATAGCCATTTAATATATCAAAGGCTCCCAGACCAACGGTTGCAACCAAAGCACCTTTTCTTACTCCATAAATAAGGGTAGCTACCACAACCAGAGCATTTCCAAAATGAATAAATTGAGGACCAACAGGAATTCTGAAAAACTGAATGCTAAGTGCAATTAGGGCCGAAAAAAGACTCAATTCCACTAGTTCACGGGTAGTAAGTTTATTATTTGTCATTAGAAACCTCCAATAATCTTTTAAATTCTATAAATAAATCTCCCAAATGGGGCTGGTAGTAAACTCCATAACGAAGATCAAAGTGGCAAACCAGTGTCGTCGCTAGACTTTTCTCTATGAAGTTGATAAAAACCGGAAGACACTTTTGCAGGTCAAGCCCCTGTACAAATGCAGCCGCTACCAAACCAGTCAGCATATCCCCCGTTCCGAAAAATTGTTGCTGAAATCTCTTACCTTTATACAGACTAAAGACGCCTTCTGCTTTGTCGAAATAAGCAACACCTATCTGATCGTGACTCAGTGGAAGACCGGTCAATAGAATTTTCTTTGCACCTAATTCGCTCAGACGCTGAGCAAGACTTTTTAAAAATTGCTCTGTCAAATCATTATCTTGATAAGGCAAATCAGCAAGAAAACAAGCTTCTGTTAAATTGGGCAAAATCAAATCTGCTTTTTGACAGAGAGTACGCATGCTAGAAATATAATGATCATCAAAGCTTTTGTATAGCTTACCATTGTCACCCATAATAGGGTCTACAATCAAGGGGATGTTCTCATGCTCCAAAAAATCAATCAGAGACGCTATTTGCTGACTTGATCTAAGATAGCCAGTTACTAATGCAGAAATGCCGATCTCTAAGCTCTGCCATTGCTTTAAAAAAGCCTGCATTCCAACAGTGTAGTCATCAATATAGACTTTAGGAAAACCACCAGTGTGAGATGATAGAAGAACTGTGGGAAGAACAGAGACTTCCAACTGGCATATGGCAAACAATGGCAGGGTTGCCGTCACAGCAACTTTCCCTAAGCCAGAAATATCACTAGCTAAAATAATTCTCTTTGGCTTTGTCATGATCATTCCATTCGTCCCTCTCCGTTTCTACTTTTTTATTGTAAAACACTTTAAAATAAGTTACAATATGGAAAAATAAAATCTGTATGGGGACAGTTGTATGCTTAAGACAAAATATCAAGAAATTTCAGATCATTTGATTGAACAAATCAAGAGTGGACAGCTTAAAAAAGGAGATAAGCTTCCCTCTATTCGGCTTTTGTCTAAAAGTTACCATTGTAGCAAGGATACCGTTCAAAAGGCTCTTCTAGATCTGAGTTATCAGAAGTATATCTATGCCGTCCCAAAAAGTGGTTATTATGTATTGGAGCAAGCTCCAGAAGAAAACAATGATCTAGAGCTTCCCTTAAGAAACGACCGCCATCAAGTCTATGAAGATTTTCGCATCTGTCTCAATGAAACCTTGATTGGGCGTGAGAATTACCTTTTTAACTACTATTCTCAACAAGAAGGGCTAGAAGATTTGAGACAATCTGTCAAAAATCTACTGCTAGAATCAGCTATTTACCCAACCCTAGACAAGATAGCTTTGACATCTGGTACCCAGCAAGCACTCTATATTCTATCTCAAATAGACTTCCCTAATCACGGCGATACTATTTTAGTAGAACAACCAACCTATCACAGAATAAATGATTTGCTCAAGGCTCAAAATTTAAAATATAAGACCATAGAACGAAGTCCAAAAGGAATTGACTTGCTAGAACTAGAAAATATTTTTCGTTCAGGAAACATCAAGTTTTTCTATACCATTCCTCGCTTTCACTATCCCTTAGGCCACACTTACAGTCGTCAGGAGAAGGAAGAAATTCTCCGCCTATCTAAGCTTTATCAGGTCTTTCTTATTGAGGATGATTACCTAGCTGATTTTGACAATAAGTCAGAACTAAGTTTTCATTATCTAGATGATAGCGACTCAGTTATTTATATCAAATCTTTTTCAACCAGTCTTTTCCCTGCTCTTCGAATCACAGCTTTGCTATTGCCTGATAGCGTCAAGAAGCCATTCATCGCTTTCAAAAGCATTTTGGACTATGATAGCAATCTTATCATGCAAAAGGCTCTCTCCCTTTATATCGATAATCAAATGTTTCAGAAAAATAGACAGGCGCTACTGCGTTTACAGGAGGAAGAAAAAGAAAATGCCCAACATTTACTTGAAAAATCAGGTTTGGGACTACCTTACCTACTGACACCGGGAGGTGTTTTATTAGATCTAAAAACACTAACATCCATAAGCTCTCTTAAACACAGTGGTCTCCCGCTTGACTTCTTTGAGTCTGCTTATATTGATCCTTGCCCTTATCGCTATGTCAAAATTCGATACCAAGACCTAGAAGCCTCTATAGAGGGACTAAAAAAATATGTAAAAAAGGCTTAGGAAAATTCATTCCTAAGCTTTTTCCAGCATTCCTGCCTGAAGTTGATACATTTTCTTGTAGGTGCCATTTTGAGCTAGGAGCTCTTCGTGACTGCCAGATTCGATGATCTGCCCCTTATCTAGCACGTAAATACAGTTGGCATCCTGAATGGTAGAGAGGCGATGGGCGATGGCAATCGTCGTTCTGCCTTGTCGCATTTTTTTCAGTGAGGCTTGGATCAACTCCTCTGTCTCTGAGTCAATATTGGCAGTAGCCTCGTCTAAAATCAAAATCTTAGGCTTGGTCGCTACTGTCCTAGCAAAGGCTAAGAGCTGGCGCTGACCACTAGAAAATGCAGCTCCTCGCTCTGTTACTGGTGCATCATAAGTCAATGGCAGTTGATGAATAAAGTCATGAGCATCAACAAACTTAGCAGCCTCTTCAATGTCCTGTTGACTAAGTCCTTCTTGGTACATCTTAATATTGCTAGCAACTGTCCCATGGTAAAGGAAGGGATCCTGAAGGACCAGTCCAATATGTCTCCTAAGCTCTGATTGACTATAGTCTTTTATATCGTGTCCGTCAATCAGTATTTGTCCTCTTTCAAACTCATAAAAGCGTAAAAAGAGGTTGATGATGGATGATTTTCCCGATCCAGTAGATCCAACAAAAGCGATCGTTTCACCTTGCTTGACCTTGAAAGAAATATGTTTCAAAATATCTCTTTTGCCGTCATAAGAAAAACTAACGTCTTTGAACTCTATATCGCCTTCTTGGATTTTCAAGTCTTTATTTTTTTGGATTGGTTCATAGTCTCTCCTATCAATGACTTCAAAGACACGCTCAGCAGAGATCATAGAAGTCTGAAGAACTGAGTAGTTTTGCATGACTTCAATCAAAGGATTAAAGAGCTGGTTGGCATACTGGATAAAGGCATACATAATCCCTGCTGTAATCCTAGCACTTTGCCAAGTCAGACCGAAATAAGTCAGAATAACGCCATAGGCCAGAATTTTCAAAAGAGACATAGCTGGACGTAAAAGCAGACTGTTGATATCCAGATAGCGATTAGTGTAGTTTAGGTGCTCCTGATTGATTGCTTCAAATTCATCAATCAAGCGCTTTTCCTGACCAAAGGCTTGGACGATTCTCATTCCTTCAATAGTCTCGGAAAGTTTTACGTTTAAATCACTCAACTTACTACGGACTTGCTTGAGCAAGCCAGTAGATAGTTTTTGATAAAGCAAGATTGAGGCCAGCATGATTGGTAGAAATAAAAGTATTAAAAGAGCCAGACGCCAATCCAGAGCAAACATAGTTGCAGCAGTTACCACTAAAATGAAGATTGAACTTAAAAAGCTTGAGAAAATACTACTAAACATATCAGCCACTGCTTGAGTATCATTGGTCAGACGAGAAACGATGGCTCCAGCAGGTGTTTGGTCAAAATAGGCCATTCGTAGCTTTTGAATATTGGCAAAGGCTTCTTGACGTAAGTCACGAACAATACTGTGGGCTACTTTAGCAAATGAATACTGCCCTAAAAATGTCAAAAGCACGCGCAGTATAAATAAGGCATAGTAAATAGCCAAGAGATAAAAACCAGCAGCCGCCTGTCCAGAACTAATGAACTGATCAATATAAGTTCTAGCCAAAAGTGGTAGAGCAGTTGTAACTAAAGTGGTTAGAAAAACAAAAGCAAATGCTGACAGTGTAAGCCATTTATAAGCAAGCATATAGCTTAGAAGTCGTTGAAAAGTTGATTTTTTTTTCATATTAGACCTCCTCTAAGCTTTCAGCCAATTGTTGATTTTGATAAGTGGTGGCATACCAGCCGTCTTGTGTCAGAAGTTCCTGATGACTACCACTCTCAATAATCCGTCCCTGATCTAAAACTAGGATCAAGTCTGCATGCACTACTGCTGATAAGCGATGGGCAGTGATCAAAGTAGTCTTACCAGATCGCTCCCTCTTGAGATTATCTAAAATCAAGTGCTCGGTCTTGGCATCAACAGCAGATAAAGAATCATCCAAGATTAAGATATCGGGATTAAGAATCAAAGCACGACACATGGCCAAGCGTTGCTTTTGTCCACCAGATAAGGATACACCACGCTCCCCAACCAAAGTATCAAATCTATCGGGCATTTGCATGATGTCTTCATAAATTCCGCAAAGTTTAGTAACGGCGATAACGTCCTCATCAGAAAGACTTGGATTACCAAATCGAATATTATCACGAATCGATGTAGCAAACAAGATTTGATCTTGAGGCACATAACCAATCAAGCTTCGCAAAGCAGAAAGGCTGTAATCTCTTATGTCATGTCCAGCCAGGCAAATATTCCCATCTTGTATATCTTGTTCTCGAAGCAAAAGACGAAGCAAGGTCGTTTTTCCAGAGCCTGTAACACCAACAATTCCTAAGGTCTGACCCTGATCAATTGAAAAATGAATATCCCTGAGAGTTGGTCGATCATCATATGCAAATTTTTGAATAGAGTAATCCAGACGACCATTTTTAATGTCCTTAATGGGCGAAGCTACTTCTGTCACATCACTTTCTTGGGCTAGCAAGCTTTCAATTCGCTCATAAGACACAGTTCCTCGCTGACTAATATTAAAGAGATAGCCCATAGCTTGAAGGGGCCAGACCAACATATCTAGATAGGTGATAAAGGTGACCAACTCTCCCACCGTCAACTGATCTTGACTAATGAAAAGACCACCAAAAATCAAGGTTAAAAGATAGGACAGACCGACAAAAATCAGAACCATAGGATCAAAAAGGGCATTGTACTTAGCTGCAAGGATATTTTTCTTAAAAACATCTTGGTTAATCCTTGCAAAAGCAGCTGTCTCTGCATCTTGATAACCAAAGGACTTGGTCACCTTGATACCTGAGAAACTTTCTTGGACCTTATTGTTCAAATCAGAAAAAGCTTCTTGTGCTGCCTTAAAACTTTCATGATTTTTTCGACCGATCAGACTGGTTCCCCAGGCCATAAAAGGCAAGGGTAAAATGGCAATCAGAGTCAGTCTCCAGTCCAAGACGAAAAACATGGTAAGAACAGTCACAAGAGCTGTGATTGAAGCGTCTACAGCTGACATGACTCCTCCACCAGCAACCCCAACAACAGCATTGATATCATTGGTAGCATGAGCCATCAAATCACCTGTCCGATAAGTTTGATAAAAGGAAGGAGACATATGAGTAAAATGCTCAAAGAGACGGTATCGTAAGATTCTACCCAGACGATTGGCTGTCCCCAAAATATACTTACGCCAGACAAAACGCAAAGCATACATGGCCAAGGCTGACAAAACCAAAATAAAAAGTTGATAGGCTAATTCCAGATTCGTCAAATCTTTACTGGCAATCTGGTCAATCACTTCTCCAATCACACGAGGTGGAAGCAAGTTTAAAAGGCTGACCAAAGACAAGGCTAAAATACCAGTAATATAGGGCCACTTTTCTAATTTAAAAAACCAAGATAATTTCTTTAATAACTTCATACTTATCCTTATTTCTAATCTTCAAATACTATTCATTATACACTCATTTTTTGATTATTGACAGCGAAAAAGGCTGGAAAACTCAGCCTCTTATTTTTTCTTTGTTAAAAGAAAGCTCTCTTCTAAAAGAGAGAATAATTCTTGATCCGTTAGAGTATCGTCTAGCGGGAGACTCAGCCAATATTTTTTATTCATATGAAAGGCTGGGTAGATTCCTTTTTCTTGGACTCGTTCTGAGACCTGATTGTTCTTGACATTAAGAACCTCAATTGCTCCGCTTCGTCCTGAATCAAACTTAGACCAGTCAGTCGTTAGAAAGGCTCCATACCACTTCTTTGTACCTTCATGGCGAAATACAGCTGCCTGGGTAGAACTTTTTCTTGAAGACTTAGCCCAAAGGTACTCTAAACTTCCCTGATAACGCTCAGAAACGTGAGCTACCAAGCGCTGACTTTGTTCATAAAGGAAACCAATTTCATCAAAACAATGGCGACGAATATCTAAGAGAAGGTCCAAACAAGCTTGACGCACCTGGCCGACAAACTCGCCTGTCATAGATTCCATGTGAACCTGCCTATACTCATCCCCTGTCTCACAATCAAACAGCTGAAAACTGACACTACTATCTTCAACATTGATCACCATCTGAAAATCTCCAGACATGACTTTTCTTGATATCTGATAGATGCCTTCCTTTTCTAAAAAACCATACTTAACTAGCTTATCATAGTTAGCTTTATACTTTTCGAATAGTTCAAACATGTCTATAAAAAGGAAAGGGAGCCACAGCTCCTCTCCTTATCCTCCTAAAATACTACCTTGGTTCCATGTAGCTGATCCAGACCTAACTCAGCAACGATTTCATCGCGATTTTGAGTCGTAATACCACCGCCAGGCAGGATTTGAATTCGCTTGTCTGCATAGGCCACCAACTCTTTTAGCCAAGCAAAGTGTTCTTGAATCGTCTCTGTAGCTGGACCTCCATGAGTCAGAATGCGCTTAACACCATGCTCAGCCAACCAATCCAAGTCCTCGAATTGCTTATCTCTTGGAATAGAATCAAAAGCCATGTGAAAGACTACTTCTAAACCTTGTGACACAGCTAGCAAAGACTCAAGATTCTCTGTGTCTAGTTCATTCTCCCTTGTCAGTAGGCCATATACGACACCCTGACTTCCAGCTTCACGCGCCTTTTTAATATCTTCGATCATGATTGCTACTTCAAGGTCAGTATATACAAAATCACCACCTCTAGGACGAATCATGGTCATTATAGTGGTATCATAAGACTTAGCCAAGTCCACTGCAGCACGAATGACTCCATAACTTGGCGTGGTTCCTCCGACACTTAAATTGTCACAGAGTTCAACACGTCGAGCTCCTGCTTGCATTGCTTTTTCAAGCAAGGTTACATTTTCAGCACAAAATTCGTATAGCATCCGCTACTCCTTTAATTTATTATGATATTATTCTAATTCTTTCTTGTTTATTATATCACAACTTGTGAAAAAAAGACGAATTAGCTGTCTATCCCATTCATACTTTCAAAGGTCTTTTTACACCAGTCAAGCCATTCTGTTTGGTAGGCTTCCTCAGATAAGATACGGTCCTTCAAGTCAGCTATTGACAAGATCTTCTTTTCCTTACAGAGTCTAATACAATTGGAATAAAATTTTAAATTTATGTCGTCTCTGTCAAAATATATCGGTATTTCTGACCATCCTCTAAGATATGCAGTGAAAGCTCTGCTATGACCATCTGTCAGGAACCATTTGCCCTCCAATCTTTTTACTGGCAAAGGATTTAATTCTTCTTGGTCAAACCATGTCACAATTTCTTCTAGCTTCCTTTTTGAAAGGAAAAATTGGCTGGGCTGGATATCAGTTAGAGGTAAAAGTAAATCTAAAACATAACGGTGTCCCAGATCCGTCTCTTCATAAGGATAAAAACCGAATGAAGTAAATAGCTTTTTAGACGAGAGATTAAAATCATAAATGTCCTGAACCCATAACTGACGATAGGACAGAGATCGAGCCCTCTCAATCAATGCTGCAATAACCTCTCGTCCAAGACCAATAGATCGATAAGCCTCCACTCCAATAACAATAGGTAAGTCATTCTCTGAAAATGTCACATCACCAATTGGCAACCAGGAACCATCCTGCTTAACTTCAATGAAATATAGTTCTCCTCGCTGACTAAGGACCTCATACATCTTCTTGATCTTTTCTAGTGAATAGCTTTCTTTTTTGCCGTCAATTAAATAGACAAGCTCTGGATCCTGATACCAAGAAAAGGCCACTTGATAGTGGCCATCATAAGCTCGCAAACGCAAGTTGCTATTAATTTGAATAAAATCAGGTTGAGCTGAATTTACTATAAGCATATTCTCTACTCCTACTGACCCAGCAAACCTGACACATTCATTGTCAGCTTAACCTTAGCAGTATTATCCTGTATGTTAAGTCCTGTAATTTTAAACTGAGACTCTGGTAGAGAAACCAATATTGTTTCTTGTTCCATGGCTAGATTGCTGGACTGGTCTTTCAATCTATTTTGTAAAATCGAAGCTACAATAGCTTTTGGTACTGGTAGATTTCCTAGACGAGAGCTAGCAAGATCAAATCGTAGGGTATGATTTTCGTAGGCCGCGTAGAATCGCAAATCAAGTTTGCTGTCAATCCCAAGGATTTTTATCGGGAGTTGCAATCTTAATTTATCCCCTTCAATGCTGTACGCACTCTCCAATAATTCTTGACTCTGATTATCAGTCAAAAATGGTTTCAGTAACTGATTCAATTGTTTGCTGTTAATCGTAATCTCTGTACTTAGACCATTTGTTCCTACGGTTGCATTCTGAAGTCCAGATTCAACCATACTAGACAAACTAATTGTGCTTTCTACATTCTTTAGCTGATCAGAGGATTGAATTGAGGAAGGTACCAAAATCAGGATCAGGCCAAATAATAAGACAAGAAGACCAACTACAGTACGTTTGATTATTTTTTTCATTTTTATTCCTTTTTGTAACAAGTCAGAAGTCTGATTCTGCCTGCTCTAAAATCATAATAGATCTATTTTACACTAATTTCCTATTACTTTTGTGACAAAAAGATGACATTCCTATGCGGTAACATGACAAAGCCGAGTTTTCCCTTGATAAAAAAGAAAACTAGAGCCGTTTCTAGTTTTCTTGGTTATAAATCATCTGCAATCTTATTAATTTTCCGAAGGCGGTGATTCACGCCACTTTTGGTCAGAGGTTTACTAAGGCTATCAGCCAACTGCTGGATAGAGTAATCAGGATGATTAACTCTCAGATGTGCTACCTCTTGTAAATCAATTGGCAGACTCTCCAAACCACTCGTCTCCATAATCTTGACAATATTATTGATAGTCTTCATACTGGCTGTCACAGTTCGAGCTATATTGGCAGTCTCTGCATTATTAGCCCTATTGAGGTCATTTCTAGTCTCCCGAAGGATTTTCACAGCTTCAAACTCAGCCATGGCCTCCATTGCTCCAACAACAATCAGAAAATCCATGATATCTTCTGCTCGTTGCAAATAAGTAACTGCTCCTTTTTTTCGTTCGATGGTTTTTGCATCTAGTAAGAAACGTTGCATCAAACTGGCAAGTCCTTGAGCATGGTCCAAATAGACAGAAACAATTTCTAGTTGATATTTACCAGATTCCGGATCTCTCATACTGCCATTTGATAAGAAAGCACCTCTAAGATAGGCTCTACTTGCTTCATCATCTGATAGAATTAAAGGATCAATTCCCTCTTGGATTCCAAAGAAAGCATCCGCCAGGTGCAAGTCTGACAAGATATCTTCAACTTTTTCATCTAAAAAAACCGTATAAACACGATTTTTTCGTAAATTAGTTTTCTGGTGATGACGAATATCAGATTTCACCTGATAAAAGCTCAACAGCAACTCATAAATATGACGAGCAATTTTCGCATTCTCAGTAGTAATGGATAGAGTTAATCCTTGACTTGCAATTCCTAAACTACCAGACATCTTCATGATAGCAGCCAATTCACTCTTACTCTTGGTATCTAGTCCCAATAGTTCTTCTTTTACCTTTACCGTAAAGCTCATTTTCGCACCTGAATGTTCTTCATCAATTCTTCCACAACTAAATTACCATCGTGGAAGGCTCCACCATTTTCCAAACGTAAAAAATTAGAAGAAATAACACGGGGAACCTGTTCTTGAAGTCCCTTAAAGTCATGCTCAACTTGCACCAAATACTCATCAAATTTATTACAATTCATATAATCTTTTGGAACATTTTCAATATTCACCAGCACTGTATCAATAAATTTTTGTCCCAAATGACGATGCAAAACTTCCACATGATTGGCATCCGTGAAGTGTTCAGTTTCCCCTCTTTGGGTCATAATATTACAGACATAAGCCACCTGAGCCTTGGTTTCAAGTAGAGCTTGGCCAATCTCTTCAATCACCAAATTTGGCAAAATAGAGGTAAAAAGAGATCCAGGACCAAGTACGACCATATCGCTGTCCAAAATGGTCTGAACAACCTTACGACTGGCTTGGGGCTTTTCATCATCATAAGTATTAGTCACATAGACATGGTCGATCATGCCTTTATAATCGGCAATCCGACTCTCACCTGCCACTTCAACACCATCAGTAAAAACAGCATGAAGGGTTAATGGACTATCGCTGGATGGATAGATTTTTCCCGTTGTATGGAAAAACTTAGTCAGAATTTGCATGGCATTATAGGTTGAGCCCTGCATTTCAGAAATACCAGCAATAATTAAATTTCCTAAAGGATGCCCCGCTAAAGGTCCATCTTGGTCAGCAAAGCGATACTGAAAGACTCGCTCATAAAACTTTGGCATATCAGACAAAGCAACAAGTACATTTCGTAAATCGCCTGGAGGAGTCAGCTGGGTATTTTTTCTTAACTCACCTGAACTCCCCCCATCATCAGCAACCGTTACGATAGCAGAAATATCTACATCCCTTTTTCGTAAACTATCAAGGATAACGGAAATCCCGGTTCCACCACCAATAACAGCTATTTTGGGCTTTCTCATGAGCGATTTACCGTTTCCTTTCTACGGTCTTTGTCACGATGACTACAGTTGACAGGCCAATTTTTAGCTAAATCGTCTGCCAAACGTTGAGCAAAAGCAACACTTCTATGCTGCCCCCCCGTACAACCAACTGCAATTGTCAAGACTGACTTCCCTTCTTTCTTGTAACCAGGTAAAATCGGTTCAATTAAATTCAGAAGATGTTGATAAAATTCGGATGACTCCTCGTGGTTCATGACATAGTCAAAGACTGGTTTATCCAATCCTGTTTGATTACGTAGTTCTGGCTGATAGTATGGGTTTGGTAAAAAACGAACATCAAAAACCAGATCCGCATCCAAAGGAAGGCCATACTTAAATCCAAAACTCATGACCTCAACACGAAAGGATTGTAGTTGAGACTGGTCAGAAAACTGTTCTGAAATAGTCTTTCGCAATTCACGAGGAGTTAAATCTGTCGTATCAACAACATTTTGACTGAGATTCTTAAGAGGAGCCAACAATTCCCGCTCCAACTTAATTCCGTCTAAAATCCGACCGTCTGCTGCCAATGGATGGCTTCGTCGTGTCTCCTTGTAACGAGCTACTAATTCTTTATCAGCCGCATCTAGAAAGAGAATTTTAAAATCAATTTCTAAATTGTTTTCCACCTGATCTAAAACGTTCTGAATTTCAGCAAAAAATGAACGGCTACGCATATCCACGACAAGAGCTAGTTTGTCAATATCATTAGTTGTTTCTAATAATTGCAGGAACTTGGGTACAAGTGTTGGCGGGATATTATCAATGGTAAAGTAGCCCAAATCTTCGAATGACTGAATGGCTACTGTCTTTCCTGCACCGCTCATTCCCGTAACAATGACTAGTTTCATCTCTTTCTCTGGCATATTCTCTCCCCTCCAGCTAGAGCTTTAATCTAGCTCAGCAATGACTTCAATTTCAATTTTAACATCACGAGGTAAGCGCGCTACTTCTACAGCAGATCGAGCAGGATAGGCGCTTGAAAAGGCTGTTTGATAAACAGCGTTAAAAGCCGCGAAATCATTGATATCACTCAGAAAACAAGTTGCTTTCACGACATGATCAAAATCAGTTCCAGCTTCTGTTAGAATAGCCTTGATATTTGAAAGAACTTGCTCAGTCTGTTCCTCAATCGTGCTACCGACAATCTCACCAGTTTCTGGTGACAAAGGGATCTGGCCACTTGCAAACAAAAGATTGCCAGCTACTCGTCCTTGAACATAGGGACCAATAGCTTTAGGTGCTTTATTTGTATTAATTATCTTAGACATTTTCATTCCTCCTTATTTCCTTATTATTATATCATAAAGAGACTCTCCTAGCTGAATCCTTCTATAAAAGCAGTTAAAAGTCAGGATATTTTTCTAACTCTTTAAAAATCACTTGGGCATAAATTGTGAAATACATGATGTCTACCCTACTTAACCAAATTAAGAAACAAAAAAACCGAGATAAGCTGATCTCAGTTTATATTTAATGCTATATACTTGTTATCTTCTACGCAGATATTGAGTTAATCTAAAGATTAGAAAGGCTGATAAAATCAAACTTACTAACCAAATCGTCTTCAAGTACCAGAATTGGATGAGATAAGTAGATGCGATGGCTCCCGTTACAAAACTAGCTAAAAGAGCCACAAAAAACAAGCCTTCTTCTAAGTAAGGTATTTTCTTGGTTCGAACGTAAGTCCCAAAAGCAACCATGGTCTTCTTAAGATTACCTGTCATAAAGGAATTATTATAGGCAATGCCATCTACTTCTCCAAAAGCCGTCGCTACCAAACCCATACAAAAACCAAGAGGAGGCACAATGTAGATATTGGCGAAGTTGCCTGGCAAAAATCCAATTATAGAAGATACTAGAATTAGTGGCACAATGCTAGAAAGTCGCCACCAGGATTTCTCGAAAAGATTTTGAAAAACCGTCATTAGAAAGATCCCTAGCATAAATGCTAACATCGTAGCCAGTTTTACTTCAATTTCTCTTGTTTCATGATTAATCAATTCAACTGAAAGGAAAACAACATTTCCTGTTTGCCCAGCTACTAAGGTCCCTCCCCTTTCAATGAAGGTATAGGCATCCACAAACCCTGCGCAAAACGTTAACAAGCAGGCGAAAAATTTAGATCGGGAATGAAATTCTCTTTTCACAATATTTCTCATTTTATTTAAAAAGTCTAGCTCTTTACTAGACTTCCTCCTCATTAATTTCTAGCTTCTTTTAAGATTTTTTCAATCTTAGTTGTGATCAGATCAATGGCAACTGTATTTGAAGCTCCTTCAGGAATGATGACATCAGCATAACGCTTAGTCGGCTCAATAAACTGATGATACATGGGTTTCACTACACCCAAATATTGTTCAATAACGCTATCCAGACTGCGACCACGTTCTTCCATATCCCGCTTGATCCGGCGAATGATTCGAACATCATCATCAGTATCGACAAAAATTTTGATATCCATCAAGTCACGCAAGCGCTGATCTTCAAGTACCAAGATCCCTTCTACGATAAATACATCTTTAGGTTCCTGGCGATAGGTTTTGCTACTACGAGTATGCTCCGTATAATCATAGGTGGGGATATCTACTGGACGGCCAGCCAAAAGCTCCTTGATTTGTTCAATCATTAGATCTGTATCGAAGGCAAAAGGATGGTCATAGTTTGTCTTAATCCTTTCCTCAAAAGTCAAATGGGACTGGTCTTTATAGTAAGAATCATGCTCAATCATAGCAATCTTTTCATTTGGGAAATTAGATAAAATTGCTCTGGAGACACTGGTTTTACCACCACCTGATCCACCGGTCACTCCAATAATAATAGGTCTGTTTTGCATTTCTTGCTCCAATATTTTTAATCTTATCTATTTTACACCAAATCATGGTATAATGAAAGGGCTAATCAGTAAAAAATAGAGAGATTTTTAAAGGAGGGAAGCATGTTAAAATTAGGTATTATTGGTACAGGACAGATTTCCCATGAGTTTATCAAGGCTGCTAAACTCAGTGGCCATTATGAGTTACAGGCTGTATATTCGCGGAGCTTAACTTCTGCTCAAGCCTTTGCCCAAGATTATCAAAATGTAGAACTTTTTAGTGATTTTACAGATTTTTTAAAAAGTTCGCTCGATGTAGTCTATATTGCCAGTCCAAATTCCCTACACTTTGAGCATGCTAAACAAGTTATTTTAGCAGGCAAACACGCGATTATTGAAAAACCAGCTGTGTCGCTACCGGAAGAATGGAAGGAACTGGTTGCTCTTTCTAAGCAAGAAGAAGTTTATATTTTTGAAGCTGCTCGTAATTATCATGAAGAAGCCTTCTCTACTATTCAAGGCTTCCTCAAGGACAAGACTGTCTGGGGAGCACACTTCACCTATGCCAAATATTCTTCTAAGATGCAGGCACTACTTTCAGGTAAAGAGCCTAATGTCTTTTCTGCTAAGTTTTCTGGTGGAGCTTTGATGGACCTAGGTGTCTATCCCGTCTACGCTGCTATTAGGCTCTTTGGTTCCCCTCAATCTGCCCGATACAGTGCTCAACAATTACCTAATACCATTGACTTAAATGGAGTGGGAGCTTTGATATACCCCGATTTCCAAGTCGGGATTCAGGCTGGAAAAAATATCAATAGCAATCTACCCGCAGAAATCTACACGGATCAGGGAACTCTGACTTTAGACAGTATTGAATTTATCAGTTCTGCTATTTTCCAAGGACTAGATGGACAAGAAACCCTTCTTCCCATTCAGCAAGCTTCTCATACCATGCAGGAGGAAGCTAAAGCCTTTGCAACAGTATTACTAAGAAAAGATCGAACAGCTTATGAGGAATGGCTAAAAGCAGCATCTGCCGTTCACCAAACATTGTGGACCATGCGTAAGGATGCTGGCATTAGATTTGAGGTTGATTATGATTAAAATACATTTTCCTAACTCTTGGCAAGACAAGTTAGAAGACTTAGGATTTTCAGATCTTACAAGTATACAGGAAGATATATTTGAGCCAATTTCATCAGGAAAATCTGTTTTAGGGATCAGTCCAACGGGAACTGGCAAAACTCTAGCCTACCTCTTTCCCAGTCTACTTAAGATAACGCCAAAAAAAGCTCAACAGCTCTTGATTTTAGCTCCTAATACTGAGTTGGCTGGACAAATCTTTGAAGTTTGCAAAAGCTGGGCAGACTCACTTGGTTTGAACGCTCAGCTATTCATTTCTGGATCCAGTCAAAAACGCCAGATTGAACGTCTAAAAAAAGGACCTGAAATTATCATTGGCACTCCCGGTCGAATTTTTGAGTTGGTCAAGCTAAAAAAAATTAAGATGATGAATATTGATACAATCGTCTTAGATGAATTTGACCAACTGCTCAGTGATTCTCAGTATCATTTTGTTGATAAAATCGTTCGCTATGCACCTCGTGATCATCAGTTGATTTACATGAGCGCCACAGCTAAGTTCGACCACGATAAGATTGCTAAAGACACCCTAAAAATCAGCATTGATAATCAAGTCTTGGACAATATCCAGCATTTTTACATGCAAGTCGAAAAACGTGATAAAGTGGAGTTGCTTCGCAAATTATCCAATGTTGAAGATTTCCGTGGGTTGGTTTTCTTCAACGCTCTGTCAGACCTGGGCAGTGCCGAAGAAAAACTCCAGTATCGAGAAGCCAATGCTGTTTCACTTGCCAGCGATATCAATGTTAAGTTCCGCAAGGTTATTCTAGATAAGTTCAAAGAACACCAGATTACTCTCTTGCTGGCCACTGACTTGGTTGCTCGTGGCATTGATATTGACTCCCTAGAATGCGTCGTCAACTATGAACTTCCGCGCGATTTAGAAACCTATACCCATCGTTCTGGCCGAACCGGCCGTATGGGCAAAGAAGGCAATGTCATCACTCTCATCAGCCATCCAGAAGAGCTGAAGACATTAAAAAAATACGCTTCTGTTCGCGAAATTGTACTAAAAAATCAAGAACTTTATGTAACGAGTTAAGCTAAAAAAGCTTTGGAAATCTAATGTTTCCAAAGCTTTTTGCTTTTACTCATTACCAACAATGATTTCAAAAATCTAACCCCAAGAACTGTCTTAGTCTCTACCATAATAGATACGATGTGGCTCTAACTGACCCTCTAGCAACTCATCGACTGTCACTAGAGTATAGCCATTATTTTGCAGATACTGGATGACACTCGGAAGGGCATTAATACTGGTCTGATGTATATCATGCATGAGAATGATAGAGCCTGGTTGGGTCTTGGCAACCTCCTGCATAATGGCTTTAGTATTCCGTGTCTTCCAATCTAGACTATCCACATTCCACATGATGAAGGATTGGTCAATCGCATTTTGAATCGTAGAATTAATAGCTCCATAAGGTGGTCGCGTAATCGTTGGCTTAATCCCTACAACGTTATATATAGCCGTCTGAGTATCAAAAATTTCTTTCTTGACTGTTTCCATAGGAAGTTTGGTTAAAACTGGATGATCCCATGTATGTATTCCAATTTGATGACCTTCATTTTTTACTCTCTTGACAATGTCTGGATTGCTTACTACATTTTGACCTAGCATAAAGAAAGTAGCCTTAACACCATATTTCTTTAGGATATCCAACGCTTGTGGTGTTGTTTTAGCATCCGGTCCATCATCAAAAGTCAGAGCAACCATTTTTTCATGTCTTTTAGATTCATAGTTCTGATATGCTTCCAAGTCTGCTCCTTTAAGAAAAGAAGGGTTGATTTGATTATAAAGGCTGGATAAAGGGACATCTATACTAGTCAAGCCTTGAATTTCCCTAGGTAAGCTAATAGAAAAATGACTATTCTCATACCGGAAATTCCACTGGCTTAAGTCGCTTGCTGACATACTGTTAAGAACTTCTGTCTGAGCCGCTTCATCTATCTGTCTAAAAGTAAGTTGGCTAGAGATTTCACTTAAGAGGACTTCTTTTGCAACTTCTGCATCCTGAAAAACCTTGTCTAAGGTGAAACGATTACCATCTGAACCGAGATAGCTCCATGCAATTTGACGGGTTTCCGCAGGATTAATTTTCCTGTTTTTTGCTTGATAATCTTTTCGATGGACCAAAACTTCTTTTACATCAGTTAGACTGGTATCTTTTTCTTCTGAATAATAGAAGGTCAATTGATCAATCTTCCTATCTTTTTTCTGGCCATTCTTGATGGTTTGACTATCAGCATCCATCATTTCTTTGACGATTGAATTGACTTGACCATCACGCAATGGATAGAAGCTTTCAATATAGTGACTACCCTCTTGTCTACTCTTCTTCTCAGTATTTGAAGCGTAATTTTTCTCTTCCTTGGAAATTAAGGCTTCAATCTTCTCCTGGTACTCCTTATCTTGAAAATATGAGTAAATTCTCTTGACTCCAAAAAAGAGGGCAAGAACCACTGTAAAACTAAGCAAGCTAAAGAAAAGCAGTTTCTTTATATTAATTCTTTTTTTATTATGTTTTCTCATACACCTATCCTATCTCTGTATCTCATTCCTAGTGTGTCTTATTTATTATAACCCATCAAGCTGCAAATTTATATTAAATTTTTTAAAAAATAAATATTAGAAGAACAGCAGGTTATTTAACCTGCTGTTTTTTATTAGATCTCCTAGATATCCTTTCCAAAACTTACTTCAAAAATTTTCTTATTTCCTTAACAAGCTCATCAGGAATATAACTATGAATATAGTGCGGAACATCAAAACTCTTTAGCTGAACATTTTTATGATCTTTAGCAAAGTCTTTCGACATATCTTGCCAGTCCTTTCTAGCAAAACCTGTCCCTTGACCATTGGATACAAATAGTAAATAAGGAATGGCAGGGACTTTGTCTTGCTTTACAAGTTTTGCATTACTTTTAACTTCTTCTGCTTCCTTCATTATGGAATTAGATATGGGACGCCGATAGAATAAAGCTTTATAAATTGACTTTTCCTTTGGATTCAAAGAACCATTAGACAGGGAACGGATCTCTTTATCGGGAGAATAAAACCAGCGACTTAGACCTAAGTTAGCAGCCAGTTGCAAAGTCTTGTATAGAAGCTGATTGGGTCTATAATTATCGTATGCTTGAGGAAAGGACATATCTAAACCAATAATCGCTTCAACTTCCTTAGGGTAAGAAGCAGACCAATGTAAGGCTTCAAGTCCCGACATAGAATGTGGAAGGAGAACATAAGGTCCTTTAACATCAACCTTCTGTAAAGCTTTCCTTGTTTGGCTTAGAATAGTATCCAAATCACGATCTTTAGACCAGTCAGCGCTAAAGCCATACCCAAACTTCTCTACCACAACTACCCGATAGTCCTTTACAAGTTTGGAATACAGGGATTTGAAATCAAGAATAGGTGAACTTGTCCCACTACCAGAAAGAAAGACCAGTGTTTTCGGTCCATTTCCAGCCACATAGACATTCATTTGCTTTCCGTCTACCTCTACTCGCTGACCGATACTAGAGGTGAGGAACTTTTTTTCTTTGTTCAAACTGTATTGATGGTATAAAAACACAAGAACTAGAATAAACAGAAGTAAGCATGAAAGATATTTAAGAAGCTTTAGCATAGTTTTCAGCATAGGACTCCACTTTAGTCTATTTTACTAACTCGCTTTTCAAATAAGCATCGACCATACGCTCTGTCGCAACAACCGAATCAATATGCGTCCGCTCATAAGAGTGGCTGGATTCGATGCCGGCACCTAGCAGAGCATGCTTAACTTCTGCTCCTGCACTCATAGCTGCAGAGGCGTCTGATCCGTAAAATGGATAGATGTCCAGTTTGTAAGGAATGTCTTGCTCCTTAGCCAAATTTACCAAATGTTGGCGGAAGCCATAGTGATAAGGCCCTGAAGCATCCTTGACACAGATGGAAACAGTATACTCATCTGTCTGCTGGTCGTCACCCATAGCGCCCATATCAACAGCCAGATACTCTACCGCTTGCTCAGGAAGGCTGGAATTAGCCCCGTGACCAACTTCCTCAAAGACACTGAAAGCAAAATGAGTCGTCACTGGTAGCTGGATATTTTCCTCTTTGTAGACACGCAAAAGATTGAGCAAAATAGCTACGCTGACCTTATCATCCAGAAAGCGAGACTTGATAAAGCCTGACTCAGTAACTGTGGTACGAGGGTCAAAGGAAATAAAATCACCGACTTCGATTCCTAAATCGCGAGTTTCTTTCTCATTAGTCACCTTTTCATCCAAACGGACTTCCATATTGTCCTGGGTACGTTCAACCGTCCCAGCATCCTTGTAGACATGACAAGAAGTCTGGTGAACCAAAATAGTCCCACTTATAGTCTTGCCACTGCTGGCCACATGAACTAGACAGTTTTCGCCTTCAATCATGTTCCAAGGGAAACCTCCAATCCGATCCAGTTTAAGACGACCGTCTGACTTGACTGCACGCACAATAGCCCCCAGTGTATCCACATGGGCAGTCACTACCCGATGCTGGGCATCATTTTCACCCTTAACCACAACATGGACGCCACCTTTATTAGTCCGGATAGGCTCATAGCCCAATCCTTCCAAAGTTTTTACCAGATAGTCAGCCACCTCGGCTGTGAAGCCTGTTGGGGAAGGAATCGCCGTTAATTCTTGTAAATATTGAACAGTTTGATTCATTTTAATCTCCTCATATTTTTTTATCATTATAGCACAAAAATAGCTTTTACAGATGGGTTTATCAATGTAAAAGCTAGATTATTTATATTATTCAGCTAGCATGACTTCTTTTAAGGTCAAGCCTTCAATAGTTTTGACATAGTAGGCAAGTAAAAGTTCATATAAGATCACAAAGGCTAAGAAGGCGATTAAGCAAAGCTGAACATCAAATGCGTAGTCGGGGACCCCCTTAGCATCTTTCACAATAACTTTAAGGAGTAACTTCATAAGACCATACTGATATACCGTCCCTAAGACAAAACCAAGGTAAGCAACCACTCGATAACGAGCAAAAATAACGAGACTACATTCTTTTTTGCTATAGCCAAAGGCTTTCATGAGAGCCAGACTGGCTTTGTTTTCTTGGACGACAGTACCTAGACAAAGCAGCAAAATCGAAAGTGACAGAAGAATGCCTATTCCCATCATCATGACTTGAATGGTACCATCTATAAAGTCTTTCATGCCTAAGGAAAGCTGCATCATAGCTGCAAAAGAAAATGCTGCAAAGACAACAAAGAAAATCAATAATTTCCTTTTATAAAAATGAACAGCCCCCAACTCTTTCAAAAAAGGTTTATTTGCTTTAGTTTTATGGTGCTTTTGCTTTACTTGTGCCAACTCAAATCTCTTCAGCAAATAAAGGCTCGGCTGCTTCAATTTAATCAAAGCATAGCCAATTCCTAATAATGCAAATAGAAGAGTCGGTAAGATGACCATCGCAAGAAATAATTGCCAATGAAAATGAATTTCAATAGTGGGCAAGAAACCTTTTTGATTGCGCAAATCATAAAAGTCCTTCATAAAGAAGAATGATGAAGCAAACCCAAGCAAGGCTCCTAGAAAAACTGAACAACTAAAAATCCAGAAATGCTTGGCTAATTCAACATTTTGGTAGCCAAGAGCTTTGAGAATCCCTAACTCTTCCTTATGATCATCAATAAACTGCTTGATATAAAAGAATAAGAGAAGAACAGCTAGGAGAGAAAGCACTCCTCCACTAACCAAGGAGACGAATTTAGCAATGAGAACTTGAGCATCGTAATAAGCCTTGGCTGGTAAAGATAATTTCTCAACCTCAATAGATTGAAGATCAAGGTAAAAATTGATAAATAAAGTCGAGACCAAAACTGCACAAAAACTGATAATGGAGACAACAGATAATTTCCGTAAATCTTTGCTACTAACTACCATAATCTACCACCCAATCTCTTCTACTCTCTTTGGCTCTTCATTGACCGTAATGTCCTGAATTTGCCCGCTATTCACCCTCACCACAGTATTTGCCAGCTGGGCTATATGCTCATTATGAGTAACCATTACTAGGGTAAATCCAAGCTCTTTTTTCATTTGAGCAATGTAGGATAGAATCTGGCGGCCTGTCGCCTCATCGAGAGCTCCTGTCGGCTCATCAAGGAAAAGTACCTTTGGCTTCTTAGCCAAGGCTCTGGCAATCGCTACGCGCTGTTGCTCACCGCCGGATAATTCACTGGGATATTGATGGATTTTTTCTTTTAAACCCATTTCTTCAATAATTGGGAGGTAATCTTGATTCTTTGCAAGATGGGCTCCCATTTTAACATTCTGCACTACCGTCAACTCTTGTAATAAATAATATTGCTGGAATATAAAAGCGACCTGATTCTTACGGAACTTAGTCAGTTGACTTTCACTTAAAGACGCAATATTTTCCCCATCATATAATACTTCACCCTGATCAGGTTTTTCCAAGCCTGAAAGAATGTTTAGCAAAGTCGACTTACCCGATCCAGAAGCTCCCAAAATCACTAAATAATCTTGCTCTTCTATCCGTAAATCGATACCTTTTAAAACCTCATTGGCTCCGTAGGACTTTCTTACTCCCTTTAGTTCAATCATGATTCCCTCCTAATAATTCCTTTATAAGCGCTGTGAAAACTTGTGTCAGCATGGTAGTTAGTTCTGCGGGTGAAAAGCGATAGATTCCTGCAGCAGTCATACTGGCAATTCCATGTGAATAAATAAATAGATGTTGATAAAGTTGCTCTGATAGCTGTCTTGAAAGCCCATATTCCTCTTGAATAGACAGAATCATATTTTCATAACTGTAATCTTTGATTGGTAAAAACTCAGAAAACTGATGAATAGCACGTTCGGACTCATTCATAAAGATCAATTGAAAAAGCTGGGGCTCCTCTGCTGCAAATCGGATATAAGCGATCCCAACAGCCCGAAAGGCTTTTTCTTCCTGCAAGGCAATTTCAACTTGTCTGACAAAGATCCTCTCGGCAGCAACGACGATAGCCTTGCTCAACTCATCCATATTATCGAAAAGACCAAAAATGACCTTAGGTGAAGACTTCAATCTAGCAGCAACAGCTCGTGCCGTGACAGCCGACTTCCCCTCTTCTCGAACAAGATCTAGACAAGCTTCAATGATTTCTTCTTTGGTGAATTTATTTTTTGGAGGCATTGATATCCCTTTCTGATACATTTGTTGCGCAACAATTGTTTCTTTTAAAATATTTAACCATATCCTAACTCAAAAATCAAGAAAAATATAAAAAATACTAGCTAAGTTTCCTTAGCTAGTATTAAAATGATTACTTATTAAAGATTGACTGTCTGAAGTCGTCTGTCTCACGAAGATAAGCGTTGTAAATCTTCTTCTTGAGCAGGTTGACCCAGCTAGCTTCGACACGACTAGTAGCATTGGTAATGTTGCGCACATCCTCTGCTACGGCTGCGTCCATTAGCTTCTGCATCTCTTCATAAGAACGAATGGTTACTTTCTTGGTACTGCTTGGATTTTTTAGCTCGTACTCAATGGTGATTGGTTTGAGCTTGGTCAGCTGATCAATCCGCTCTTGGTACATAGCCTTCTTGAAGGATGCCCAAGAGTCGTATTCACCCTTGAATACATTTTCCAAGACTTTCTGGTCAGTTACGAGACCAACATCTCTTCCGGACCATCCGTCCCAAGTTTTCTTGCCTTCATCAAAGGCTTCCTTAGAGTACTTACCAGAAACATAAGGGACAAATCCTTCATGGTAGCCCTTAGCCGCTAGCAACTCATAGGCTGTGCGACGGAACATGACATCACCCGGCGCTCCATTTGGATTGCTCAAGGCTGAGTAAATTGGTGAGAAGAGGCTGAGACTGAGGTAGCCATTTCGGCCATATTTCCCACTATCCTTGTTCTCCCGACGAGTGATCACATCATTTTCAATCAGAGAGTTAAAGGTCTTCAACTGTTTGATTTCTTCAGCAGTAAAGCTTCGCGTCTGGTTACCAGCATGAGTCTCCTTACCATACTTATCTGTAATATAGTAATTCTCCATCTTCCTGAACCACTGAAGTTTAGCATCATCGCTCTGCTTCAGCATAGATCTACCTTCTAGGTAATCTAGCGTGTAGATCATGTCAAACATACCATGGACATAGTGCTGCAGGTCTTCTGCATTTTGAACGCGTTCCTTGAAGTTATATGTGTGTAGACGCGTCTTAGAGTCTTTGTCAACCTTGAAGAGGGTATTGAGAGTAATGGTAGCTTCATCTGCACTTGGAGTGGACTGCAAGAGTCCACGAGCATAGAGTTCCGCACCCAAGCCCTCACGACGACCATAACCTTCAAAGTAGATACCACCGTCAGAATTATGGGTCATCTCATGCGTATAGACAGAGTTCCCATAGTCTTCTAACAAGCGAGCAGCATCAAAGTGGGTTACACTTCCTGTAGCATAGGCATTGTAGCCCTTGCTTGGGTACCACTTACCAGCTGGTCCGAAGAACTCCTGCATAGCCAGTGATTTTTTGTCATTAGCTGGAGCCCAATATCTTTTACCATCCTTGTCAACCAATGAGAATCCATCGTAAACCAGAACAGAACGGAAGAGCTTGTCCTTGCTTTCATCGCTTAGAATCTTATACCAGAAATCATAGTGATCTCGCTGGTATTCAGCTGTTTTTCTCACTCGGTCTTCGACATATTCAGCTAGCTCTGCATCTGTCCGAACTCTGCCATTGGCATCAAGGCGGTAGCGATCATAAGCTCCCATAGAGAGGGTAGATATATTGGAGATAGCATAGACACCTTTCTCCGTCATGGTCAAGAGTGGCAGAAGCATGCCCTTGTGTTCCCAATTATCTGCAGTAATCTTGTCATAAACGCCAACAGAATACTTGCTCTTGCCCTCGGCTGCATCCTGAAGATGTCTAGCTTCTGCAACATCCGACTTGGCCTCAACGATGTAGGCTTTTGTATTGGTCTTGAGCCATTCATTATTGGTTTTGTATGGAAGGAAGAGCTGACGATAGCCTTCAAGATAATTGAAGAGCCCTCGTTTACCAGTTGCTTCAGAGAGCGAGGTATCATAAGCCATATAGTTGTTCTTGGCTTTAAGATTATTAAAGCCAGACTGACCTAGTGAAATAATGGTATCCAACGTTGAAGCATTATGATTTCCAAAGAAGTCAAACTTATAGGCTGACAAATCCTTGACATTGATATTGTCATAGTTGATATTATACCAGCGGTTGAGATAGGTCAGACCCAGCAGGAAGGCTTCCTTATTGGCTGTAATCTTCTGGGCTACATAGTCAGCCACGACATTGCCTTCAGTATTGATGGACTTGTCCATAGCCAGAACCTTGCGCAACTCTTCTGACAGCTTAGTCTTGACTTGGTCAAAGGCGGTATCCAGATAGAGATCATCCAGAGAAGTATCAGCATTCACGCCTAAAACAGTTCGCATAGTTGGTGAGTCAAGGTCAACCTTGTTCAACTCTGGTAGCACTTGATTAAGAATCCTGCTATAGTCTGATAGGAATGCTTCTGGTGTATAAAGAAGGCCCAAGCCATTTACACTGTACTCAGCAATTGCCTTATATTTGAAATCTCCCTTATAGGTCAGATCCAGGTATTCAACCGTATTATCCTCAAAGTGCAGCATCAGACGGTTAATTCCGGTCTTATTGCTATTGATATCAGTGATAATCTGGTCACCCTTCATCGGAACAACATCCAGCAAGTACTCCGTATTGAGCTTGTGATTATCTGGAAGTTTATTTCCATAAGTAACGATAGTTTCCTTATTGTAGAATGGAAGGAGCTTTTCCATGTTAGCATAAGCTATCAGACGATCTTCTCGGGCATTCTTTTCCTGGGTGTAGTCGACAGAATAAAGGTTAAGATTCGTGTCTTCTAGCGTGGTCGTAATGTCTAGGTCAGCCAGCTTTTCTTCTGCCTCGTTCAGAGTCAGTGTTGAAGTGACAAACTTGTCATTTTCCAGCGTTTTATTTCCTTCAACGGCATAAGCATCTGTGATACGGTTATTCTCATATCCCTGATCGCCAGAAATACTGTAAACATTTGTACCGCTGACATTGCTGATGACATTATCGATCAAGCCATTGAAGTAATTGGAGCCAACCACGCCACCAATCTGACCGTTCTTAGTAGAGTTTTGAATCTTTCCAGCTACATAAGAACGGCTGATGCGGGCATTGTTTTCTAAACGGCCAACCAGACCGCCGAAGCGTTGGTTGTTGGCTCTAGCGCCTGCTAGAATAGTCACATCTGCCCTGCTTTGGCTAATCAAGGAGTTTCCTCCCTTAAGATTGGCAACCAAACCACCGACATTGTATTCCTTGCCCTGCTTATCATTTGACACGATAGTTCCAGTAAAGGAGCTATTGGTAATTTGGGTATTTGTCGCACTCACAACTAGTCCCGCTACATTAGAAGCGTTGCCTACTACCGATACTCTACCTTGGACAGAGAGGTCTGTGATTTGAGCATTTTCAGCACTACGAGCTAGTGCAGCTGAGTCATAGGTACCTACAATATTGACCTCTTTCAAGTCCAGATTAGAAATAGAGGAACCACTCTTGAGATTTTCAAATAACGGCTTGGCCAGATTATAAATAGCGTACTGCTTGCCATTATGGTTACCAGTCAGACTGCCTGTGAAGTTTCCTTTGAGGTAGACATAATCCGCAGGAGCTAGGTTAACCTCGCTCGCATCCAAATCAGCACCCAGAACATAGTTGCCAGCCATATTTTGCTTCATAGCGTCTACCAAACCAGCAAAGCTAGTGTAGACATTTTGCTGACTAGGAACAGCTGCCTTACTGATATAGAAGTCATAGCCAGACTTATAGCCTGTCTCACCTTCTTGTACCAGCTCAGGCAGAGAGACGGTCACCTTATAGACATCCCTGCCATCCTTCTGACTTTCCGCTATGCTGTGAACCGGCAGGAGCATTTCCTTAGATTCACTTGATTTGACTTTGACAAAGTAGGTAGACAGATCCGTAGGCATAGAGCTCATGGATACGACGCGCTTAAACTGGTCGTTTTCTTTGCTGTAAAACTCGGCAGAATCAATATCTCGGAAGGCAATCTTCTTGTATTCTAGCTCAAAGTTACGACTGTCTGTTTCAAACTCAGTGAAGCTGCCATTATCCAGTTCATAAGTCAGCTTGGTTTTCAGAGTATAGCCTGTGTAGTAGTCTAAGTCGCCAATCTTCAGACTTCCTGCGAAATTGGTAATCGGAAGAGTGCGGACAAGCTGATCTCCCTGATACAATTCAGCAGTCGCTGAACGGAAGGACTGGGTCTGGTCTTCTAATCTATATTGGACTGTAACCGACTTGTCATCTGCATTTTCTGTCAAACTTAGAATAGAAACTGTCGGCTTAACTTTAGGCACTCCATTTAGAGCTTCTTTGGCTGCTGTCAGGCTAGCAAATGCTTGATTGACCTGCACTTGAGTGGCAGTTTGATTGTTCAGAACACTTTCTGCCTTGGACAATTCGTCAGTATAAGCTGTCTGCTTATCTGAATCCGCATTCTTATATTTAACAGAAGTTTTAACAGTTGGATTTAAATCGTACTCGTTTTGAAGAGCCGTTTTGACAACCTCAAGACCGCTTAACTGAGCTTTAGCTTGGTTGATTTGTTCCACCAGTTGGTTAACTTCTGCTTGGCTGGCTTGGGATTGGCTCAGAATAGCTTGACCTGCCATCAAGGCAGTATCGTAGTTAGCTTGATGACTCTGACTATCGTTAAAATAACGTGCCTGAGCTTTAATCTGATCCGCTTCTGCTAATAGATTATGCAGTGAAATTAAATCGAACTCCTCTAAAGCTTCTGCTTTCGGTGCATCGTTCGGTACCATGTTCGGCTTAGCCGTGCCGACTTTGACGATTTGCGTTACTGGAGCCAAGGTTTCCTCGTTAGACAACTCTTGGCGGTCGATTTCCCGACCGTTAGAACTGTAGATACGAGTCTTAATCGTCCGTTCTCCTTGGACACCCGGAGTTGCGATTTGACGAGCATCTCGAACCAATTCATCAGTATATTGCTCCTCGGTGTTGAACGCAACCTTCTCAACGCGAATTTCGTCAGTATAAGTCAACGGATACTCTGGTAAAGCTTCTGATTTCGGTGCATCGTTCGGTACCATACTTGGCTTAGCTGTTCCTACTTTGACGACTTGTGTTACAGGAGCTAAGGTTTCTTCATTCGAAAGTTCTTGGCGGTCAACCACTTGACCATTAGAACTGTAGACTCGGGTCTTGATTGTACGCTCGCCCTGGACACCCGGAGTTGTGATTTGACGAGCATCACGAACCAATTCATCCGTTTCTTCTTCACGAATGGTGAAATTGATTTTTTCAACTCTAGTTTCGTCTGTGTAAGTCAGTGGATATTCTGGCAAAGTGTCTGCTTTCGGCGCATCGTTTGGTACCATGCTCGGCTTAGCTGTACCGACCTTGACGATCTGTGTTACGGGAGCTAGGGTTTCCTCGTTAGACAACTCTTGGCGATCAACCTCTTGACCGTTGGAACTGTAGACGCGGGTCTTGATGGTCCGTTCGCCTTGAACTCCCGGAGTTGCGATTTGACGAGCATCGCGAACCAATTCATCGGTATATTGCTCCTCGATGTTGAAGGCTATTTTCTCTACGCGGGTTTCATCTGTATATGTCAGTGGATACTCTGGCAAAGCGTCTGCTTTCGGAGCTTCACTTGGTACCATGGTTGGCTTAGCTGTGCCAACTTTGACGACTTGCGTTACTGGAGCCAATGTTTCCTCGTTAGAAAGCTCTTGACGGTCGATCACTTGGCCATTAGAACTGTAGACTCGAGTCTTAATCGTACGCTCACCTTGGACTCCTGGAGTCGCAATTTGACGAGCATCTCGAACCAATTCATCCGTTTCTTCTTCACGAATGCTAAAGCTGATTTTCTCAACCCGAGTTTCGTCGGTGTAAGTTAGTGGATACTCTGGAAGAGCGTCTGCTTTCGGCGCATCGTTCGGTACCATGCTTGGCTTAGCTGTACCAACCTTGACAACTTGCGTTACGGGAGCCAAGGTTTCTTCATTCGATAGCTCTTGACGATCAACCACTTGACCATGGGAACTGTAGACTCGAGTCTTGATGGTCCGTTCGCCTTGCACTCCTGGAGTCACGATTTGACGAGCATCTCGAACAAGTTCATCGGTATATTGCTCCTCAATAGAAAAATCAATCTTTTCTATTCTAACCTCGTCATTTGTAGTCAATTCCAACTCAGAGTTCTCATAAACAGGAGCTGTATCAGGACTTGTGCCATAAGTCGTCAATTCTGGAACTTCTTGCACTGGTGCTGTTTCGGGGGTTGTACCATAATTGGTCAATTCTGGAACTTCTTGCACCGGTGCTGTTTCAGGGGCTGTACCATAGTTGGTCAACTCTGGAACTTCTTGCACCGGTGCTGTTTCGGGGGTTGTACCGTAGTTGGTCAACTCAGGAACTTCGTGGACTGGGGCTATTTCGGGGGTTGTACCATAATTGGTCAACTCGGGAACTTCATGCACTGGTGCTGTATCTGGTGCTGTGCCATATTCCGTCAGTTCTGGAGTCTCGTGAATTGGAGCTGTCTCGGGACTGGTGCCATATTCTGTCAGTTCAGGAACTTCATGCACTGGTGCTGTTTCAGGAGTTGTACCGTAGTTGGTCAACTCAGGAACTTCATGCACTGGTGCTGTTTCAGGAGTTGTACCGTAGTTGGTCAACTCAGGAACTTCTTGGACAGGTGCTGTCTCAGGACTGGTTCCATATTCTGTCAGTTCAGGAACTTCATGCACTGGAGCTGTATCAGGACTTGTACCATAATTGGTCAGCTCAGGAACTTCATGCACTGGTGCTGTTTCAGGGGTTGTACCATAGTTGGTTAGCTCCGGAACTTCTTGAACCGGTGCGGTATCTGGTGCAGTTCCATAAGTCGTCAATTCTGGAACTTCCTGAACTGGCGCTTCTTTTGGAACAGATTTGACTGCGGCAGTTCCTACCAACACAATTTCCGAAACAGGCTCTGTAGTTACCTGGTCTGAAATCACTTCGCTTTTTACAATTTCTTTACCTGCAATATAATTGCGAGTGACAACAGTACGTGTACCAGCGACACCTGCGCGAATGACCTGAGATTGCCCTTCTGCGAGCTCATTTGAATATTGGTACTCAGTTTGATAAGGCAGGACTTGGGTTTGGGTGCTGTCTTGGCTCTTGAGTTGCAATTCAGGTAATTCAGTAACTGGAAAACGTCGAGCAGATTCGTGCTCTTTAATAGCAATGGCTTTTTCTTGCTCTGTCGGTTTCTCTGTTTCAGTAGATACTGGCTTATTGGGAGCACTTGTATTCTCAGAAAAACTCACAGATTTGCCCGCCTGCTTATTGACTTCAACAGCTGACAAGTCCTTTTGTGCCATAGGAAGCTGATGATTTCCTGCTGCGTTCTCCTTGACCTGTTCACCGCTTTTCAGATATCCTACATATTCAAAACCGGTTATCTCTAAAGGCTCAGGCAGCTTATCTCCTACTGACAAATTCAGCCTTTGATTGTAAGCTGCTAATTCAATATTGGTCACTGCAAACACAGAAGGAGCTAAGAGAATAGAGCCTAGACCCGTCACCAGCAAAATAGAAGACAGGTATCGCTTACCATTTCTACCTCGTGCAATTACTAAGACTGCTAAAGTCAGCCCAGCGACTGCAAAAGTTGCTTCCCACAGACTTGAGTATCCCGTCCTCGGCAGATTATTCTCCAAAAGCCCCTGATTTTTTGGACGATATACTAAATAATAAGCGTCAGAGTTTTCTTCTACAAATTTTGGAAGCTCCTTAACGACCGCATTCTTTTCAGCCTCAGTCAGTTCAGACTCTACTACGTAGTGATATTGAACAGGAATAGTTTGCCTAGCTGATACTTCTGCAGCCTCAATCGTAATTACATTTCCTGCTATCGCTGTACTAAAAAAGAAGCTTCCGATAGTAGCGGAAACCAATCCTACTGATAACTTTCTTAAAGAATAGCGCTGGAACCTCTCACCAGTGATTCTTTTTTCCATAATAATTCCCTTTTCATAATATAATAATCTCTTAAAATTTTACTGAAATTTTTTCAAAAAGACAATTTCTTTGCTCAAAAATATATCTTCAAATACTGAAATTTACTTCTTTTTCAATCAAACATATTATTCATTTTTACCTTTTGAAATAAAAAGCAAATTTCCACTCAGAAAATTTGCTTTTGTAAATATGCTTTAGTAACTATGAATACAATCTTAACTCAAAGAGGCCGTACTCATGCTTGTCCCCTTGCAATTCTGCCGCATAGTGACGCGTGACGGTTTTTTGATGAATCAAGGCGCCGATAGCTGAAGCCTGTCGCTTCTGTGCTTCTTTAAAAATCGGATAGGCCAAGGCAGAACCTAACCCCAAGAATTGCTCATCTACTCCTAGATACATAATCGTATAACGTTTGGGAAAACGCTTGGTCCAAAAAAACTTGGCTAGGTTAATAGGAGTCATTTTTTGATAAACCAGAGAGCCATAGTCCGGCATGGCAATCAAAAAACCAGCTAGCTTGCCCTCCTTATAGGCCAGCTTAACCATAGAAAAATCAAGAATATACTGGTATTTTTGAAAAATCTGACTGAACTGCTGACTAGAAATTGACCGATAAATCGGAAAATCTTGATAGAGGCGATTGAGGAGCTCAAAAACCTGCAGCGAAGCTTCTTCCCACTCCTGCTTCTTTGGAGAGCAAATAGTGAAACCTGCTTCTTCAAAAGACTCAAAGCGATGAGCCAGCTTATCCTGATGAGTTTGATTGCTGACCTTGGGATAAAAATTGGATAAATAGCGCTCCTTGATCTCAAAACCAGCTACCTTCCACAGCTTGGGATAATAGTCTGGATTATGAGGCTCCCCTGTAAAAGGGAGATCCTCTGTTCCAGTCAGTTGCATTCGATAGCCTAGCCAAAAACTTGCCTGTACGGGACCGATTATTTTAATCGCTCCGAGTCTGCGGGCAAATCCCGCTAAATGGTCGATAAAAGCAGATGCAATCTGTTGATCATTGATTGACTCGAAAAATCCCAAGTAAGCAGCCTCATCATCTGGATAGAAGGTCAGGAGCCCTCGAATACAAGGCCGACTGTCCACATAGCCAATAAAGGCATAGGTTTCTAGATCGGAACTCAGCGGGTGATTGCCTTCAATCAAAGCAAGCTCTTCCTCTTCCGACTGCATGAGGTGGTCCGGCTTGTAAATCTGCTTGGGCAGGGCTAGAAAATCGGCCAGCTCAGCCGTATTGGGTTTGACTGGTTTAATTTCAAGCATAACCTTCCTCCTTGATCAGTCGAATCTTGCCAGTAAGGCCATCCATCTCAATCCAGTCGCCATTTTGCAAGAGACTGCAAGCTCCTCTAACATTGACAATGGAAGGAATACCCAACTCGCGGGAAATAATAGCAGTGTGGGAGAGCAAAGACCCCTGCTCGGCAATGACACCCTTGGCTTGGGTCAGAAGATAGACCCAGCCTGGATCGGTCATCTTGGTCACGATAATTCGGTCCTGAGCAGACTCAATTTCCTGCACATCTTCCACGACCAAAACCTGAGCCTTGACGCAGCCAGGTGAGCAGCCAATCCCTTGTAAGGCTTGATTGCCCGTATTATGACTGCTGGTGCGGTTTTGCGGTTTCAGGTATTTCTCAAAGACCTGTCCAGCAAAAACATAGCGACTAAAGGTTGGCAGTTCCTTGTCGGCCTCCAACTTCTCCCGACGCTCGGCTATCAAGCCACTAACATCTCTGGGCTTTCTGGTCAGCTCAAACAATTCTTCCTTTGTCAGGTAAAAAACATCGTCAGGCGTAGCCAGCAGTCCTTGCTCGGCTAATTGCTGCCCAAGCGTTCGGAAAATCTGTCGCATCATGCCATAGATTCGTGTGCGGTTTAAGCGGGAGCTTTCCCTATATTTAACACCGATCATGGCTCGCTTGCGAAGAAAATTCGTCCACCAGCCTGATTTTTGCTCCTCTTCTTCAAGTTTCTGAGGGGCCAACTTCTTCTCCTCTTGCTGGCACATTTGCAGCAGGAGCTTGAGTAGACGCTCTGGGTGCGTTCGGAAGGTTGGAGTTTCTAACTTCAACTCTTCTGGAGCTCGATCACCAAATTCATGGATAAAATGGACTATTTCTTGGATCAAAGGGTGCTGGCGACTTAGAAAGACTGCTGGACTTTCACTTGCCATGGCCTGTCTAATCTCTTCGTTTGCTTCTGCTTTCAGCTGAGCTGTTAAAGCCTGCAGAGCCAAGGCTGGCCGCATACTTTCAATCTGCTCAATTCCTGCAATCTCAGCCTGAACAGCCCCGCTGCGACTCGACTTCTTCAGGAGACCAGTATAAACAAAAGCATAGAGGTCATTGACCAGCGTAATGTCCCAGTGAGCCAGAATATCCTCTTTTAGCTTACTGACCAAGGCAATCAAGGTCTCCGCATCTGCTTCGGGAGAAAAGCTCGTTTCGTATTCACGCTGAATCTGGGCAAACTGCTCTTCCAATTGTCGCATTTGCTTGGGAGCCGTCCAAAACTCTCGGATGATTCGGAGCATGATTTGCAGGCGTTTGAAAGCAGACAGGTGTACCGGCATCTGAGGTACCTCTGTCTCTCGCACTCCCAGCATATCCTGCCAGATAGGAATGATTTTCTTAGAAAAAGGCAGAAGCTGCAAGAGCTGATACCAACTCTGAATCTGGTAATAGACTCTGCTATTAATTGGCTGCAGCATATTTTGAAATGTGGCTTCATAAGCTGCCAATTCAGGGGCATTCTTGCCAACCAAGCGTTGAGCCAGACTTCGGAAAATGCTGGCATAAGCCTCTTGGATAAAACTAATAGTCAGAGGACTGGAAACGCCTGGATAGCTCTCGACAATATTGCTGTTATCCAGAATAATCTTCTGTCCCTCTGGCAAGGTGGTAATAGGTCGTGCCTGCAAGAGATAGAGCTGGCCATTTGCGAAGGTAAACTCCATATCCATATAAGGTCCGAAAAGCTGACTCACCTGACTCGCCAAGGCCTGTAACTCCTCGAGTTGTTCCAGTGATACGCCTGGTGAGTTCTCCGTCTGCTCTGTATAAAAGAGCTGGTCCTTGGGATGGAGGGTCACCATTGTCGTAGGAATCTTATCCTCGACAACCTTATTGCCCAAGCCCCGACCGATGACAATGATGTGCTCGTTCAGAATGCCCTTGGGATTAGCTGTAAAGTAAATCCCAGACAAGTCTCCCTCCTGCATAACTTGAACAAGGCAAATCATCTGCGCTTGCTTCAACGATAGTCCTTGCTCAAATAGATAACTAAGAGCCGACTCCTGATAAAGAGAGAGCAAGGTCGCTTGGATAGCTTCTTTAAGTCCATCTGGCTTCACATTGAGCTGGCTCTCAAACTGACCGGCAAAGGATGAAGCCTTCCCATCCTCAATGGTAGCAGATGAGCGGACTGCGAAGCGACAGTCTTTCTGAGAAAATTCCTGCCGAATCCAGTTTTCTGCTGCTGTCAGATCTTCCTGCGCAAACTGCTCTCTGGCCCAGTCCTGCAGCTGCTGACTGAGCTGGGACAAGTTCAATTCTCCAGACCGATAGGCTACTTCCATCCGCTCTAAGTCAGCAGAGCTGGCAGATTCTTGAAAAAAGTCAAAAGCAAACACCGCAAAGTCAGGAACCGGCAAACCAGCAGCCTGCATTTTCAGCAAATGATAGGCCTTGCCTCCGACCTGGTCAAGCCCTGTCTGCTTGATTCTTTTCATCAAAGTACCCCCATCAAGAGATAAACAGCAACGGACAGAACCATGGTCGTCTCCGTAATATAAGTATAACGCTCCACCCGCTCCCGTATATTAAAGCGAGTTGGATCCTTGATAAACTGCTCAAACTGGACGGTCATCCAGATGACATTCAGCACCAAGACTAGCACTCCGACATGGGAAATATTCCAGAGGAGAGCGAAATTGGTCAAGATATCCAGCAGAGTCACCACCTCGATAAAGCGAGTGGCTTTTTTGTAGCCAAAAAGCTTAGAATAGGTCACATACTCTGTCTCGTCTTTTGGCGCCCGAATCTTGCGGCAGACTTCCCAGATTAGACTTGGGAAATACATAGTAAAGGCAAGCAAAACGGTTGGCAGGGACAAGAGAGGCAGATTATACTTATAGCAGACGAAGGAGATGGTATAGAGATTCAAAATCATCATGACCGGATTATGAGTTACTAGAGCCAGTGGCAGGGAATTTTGAATCTTGTCACGCTTGAAGAACCAGAAGGACATGAGAGTTCCGTAGATATAGAGGAAGAGGAACCAGCCAACATTGTTCATAAAGAGGATATTGAGAAGTACAGACACCGCTACGATAAAGCTGAGGGCAATAGCCAAGTCCTTCTTTTTAACCCGACCAGATGGCAGAGCTCGATGAGGAAAGAGACGTCTATCGGTCTCATAGTCCTTGAAATCATCCGCAATTCGCAGAATCATCAGAAAGACGAAAATCGTAAAAATCCCAATCAACTCCTGATGGTCAAAGTGAAAGGTGGTTACTCCGTCATTGAGCAGAAGGACAAAATAAATCTCAAAAAACATGATGGCAGCCACAAAAAAGCGCGGTAGCAAAGGAAACATTTCCTTATAATAAACAGCTAATCGTTTAAACATAGCTTTTCTCCAATCTTTTCCCCTATTTGAATTTGGGTTTCTATTCCAAGGTCTGAGTAAGTCAGGATATCCTGATCCAAGCGAATCGTGCCTGCTGGATAGAGGACAAGAATGGTTGAGCCGCCCAGACCAAAGCAGCCCTTCTCCTGTCCCCTGACCAAATGGTCCTGACTGTGATTGTATATTCTTCCGACCAAGAGAGCTCCTACTTCCATCTGCAGGACAGGTCCTAGGTCGGTATCTAAAAGACAGTATTCTCTTTTATTTTCCTTGTAAATCAAGCGCCGCTTCTGGGCTACTTGCCTGACCGTATGCAGGCGTCCCTTGATTTTTCGTCTTTGGGTAATTCTGCCGGATTCAGCTGCCAAATAGCGGTGCAGGTCTTCCACTCCCAAACGATAGACCAGCGCTGTTCCGCCACTAAACAACTGAGCTAAGTCATCATCCAACAGTAAGTCAGCTAGACTGTATGTCTGCCCTTTAATCATCAGCTGCAAGTCCTGACTGATGGCAAAAGCCTCCAGCTTGGCATCCGCCACTGCCAGTACTTGACTATCAGGACAGACCGGACGCAAACTAGGCTTGATTTTTCGCTGGAAGAAAGCCGCGAAGCTAGAATAGGGGCCATCTTCATAGTCAGCCAAATCCAGCTGATAATTTTCCACAAAAGCTGCTATTTTCTTGCGAGAAAAAGGAGTGTAGTCTTTCAAAGTCAGAAGATAAGACAGGATAGGTCGGGTGAAGATAGGCAATAGGAAGCGACCCCAAGCAGTACCATAAAGCTTATCTAACAGACCCGCCTTGTATTCTGTCGGTTCCACTACTTGGTCAGTCCTTCTCAGATAGACCTTAACCATGCGGGAGAACCCCCAGACCAATCAGACTTGCAACAGCCAGAATCGCAAAGATCAGATAGGCCAGCTTATTTGGCTTGGGAATTCGGCAGTTGTAGACAAATAAGAAGGTCAGCAAAAGAGACAAGCCCAGCCACACCCAAGCATAGAGACCAGACGCCAGCCATTGACAGACCAGATAGGTCAGAGGAAAAAAGAGAGCACTGTAAGTCACGGGCAAGCCGATAAAATAAGCGCCCGATCCTTCATCATGCTTGGCCAAGCGGTTAAAATGAGCCAAGCGCGTAACCGCAGCTAAGACATAGAGGACAGCCAAGATAATATTGACCGCCCCCAAGGGCAGCTGAGTCATGAGGAGCACAGCTGGAAGTGCCGCAAAGCTAATCATGTCGCAGAGCGAATCAATCTCAATGCCAAATCGCTTCTGACTTTCAGTCCGCTTCATCCGCCGCGCCACCACACCGTCAAAGAGGTCACAGATACCGCTAACGATAAAGGCCATCATGGCCAGACGCAGCTGGGACTGAATGATGGCATAGACTGCCAACAGTGCAAAAGTGGCGCCCAAATAGGTCAGGATAACAGATTTGTCGTATTCCCCGATAAACAAAGGTTCATTCTTCTTCATGAATTCTTATTTCTCCTCTTCTTCCATCTAAAGTTACCATCATGCCAGTTTCTAGCAGCTGAGTTGCATTCTTGGCGCAGACCAGAGCAGGAATCCCGCATTCCCGAGCGACGATGGAGGCATGGCAGAGAACCCCGCCATACTCTGTCACAAGACCGCCCAGAATACCGAAAACATAACTCCAACCCGTATCTGTATAGCGAGTGACAAGAATTTCTCCCGGCTCAATCGTCTCAATATCAGCCAGATCCAAGAGGACGCGAACTCGACCGGTCACCTGACCACTGCTGGCTGGCATTCCCGTAAGAAGTGCTTGACTATCATGGGCTACCTCTTCCAAACTCATCTCTTTATCAGTCAAATCACCAACTGGCTCAAAATTCCGATAGGCGTGGCAATAATGCCGATTATCAGCCGCTTCTTCTTGAAGCTGATAGGCAGTCTTTTGCCCTTCCATAAAGGCAGTCAGACTTTCTTTCTTAATGTAAAAAACATCTTGTTCATTTTTCAGAAAGCCTTGCTTTTCATAGGCTCGGCCGAGTTTAAGGCTAATCTGACGAATGAGGTGGTAATAGCGCGTGGAAATGTCCTTGAACTCCTCCCGCCACCAGAGCAAGTTCCGCAGATCTTGACTGATTTTTTCTATCTTTTTCTGCTTGGCTCGAGATAGATGAGCAAGATCAAGTTCAGACTCTGAGACAGGACTGAGCGAAGCTTTGGCCGCCTGGTAGTAAGCTGAATCAGCAACTAACTGCTGGACCGCTGTCAGAACCTGATGAGCATCTTCTTCGTAACTGGCTACTCGCAAGTCCAGCTCCCGTGCGGAGTGATAGCCAAAGTCCTTTTGGAAATCCCGAATCTTGATGAAATCTGCTCGCTCAGGATATTGTGCAGCCAGTTCCTGCAACTCTTCCACCGATAGCTTCAACCAATCGTCTGTCAGCTTCTCGTCTGCCAAAACAAGGTCCGCAGCTTCTAGCATCCTAGCTAAAGGCTTGGTATGCGAAACATTTCCTAACTTGGCAATCAGTTGGAAAAATTCATCGACCGTCAGCCATTTAAGCAGACTGGTCTTTTTCATAGACAGCTGTACCGTATTGATGTAGGCCTGCCAGAAATAAGTTCCCTCACTGTCTAAATAAGCCTGATTTAGCACTAACTGCCAAAGACTCTCGACCTGCTGCAGCGAGCTTTGGTCGTTCAGTTCTCGTATTTCTTGATTTAGGTGGGTAAATTGCTGGCGCAGCTCTTGCAGCTTGTCAGGCGCCTGATGCAAAAAAGTCTTAGTTACTTTTTGCGTTTTCAAAGCTACGCGCAGGAAATTCAAGAGAAAGGCTGGACTTAGTTTGCTAGTAAAACCTTGACCTTGGTAGTCTTTATTGACTCCCAGCTCATCATCAAAGTCTCGCTCAATATAGCCCGGAATCTGCTCCATACCTTGCTTGACTACGCCTAAGTTCCAGAAAGGTCGGGCATAATGCAGGCGCATCAGCGGCGGCATCACTCCTTCAGGCTCTAGGCCAATTGCCAGCAAAAAGCTGGAAAGGGCCTCTTGCCAAGAATGGCGGTAAAGGCTCCACATCAGGTTGGGACAGGGCTGAGCCGCCACGCCTCCATCTCGAAAATTTGCCGTCGTCCAGCGGCCACTGTCGATTTTAGTTGGTACTGTTGTAATGGGCCGAGCCTGAAGCAGATAGACTTGCTCTTGGACAGCACACCATTCAATATCCATCGGCCGACCAAAATACGCAACAATCTGCAAAACTTGCTCATGCAGTTTCTGCAAGACTGCCAGAGGCATTTCAACTTTTTCAAACAGGCTCCAGTCCGTCTTGTACCAAGAAAGAGTCAGCTGCTCAGGATTTACTTGACCGCTAACCAAGCTCTCAGCCGAGCCTTTCACATACTCCAACAGCATTGTCTGGTCCTGATTTGTTGCCACGTCTAGGGAAAAGCAGACACCGCTGAAGTCAGGCTCTATCTGCTCCTGGATCAGCACTGCCATGGCAAAATCCTTCTCAACAAGACCCTGACGCTGCCAGTAAGCCAAGGCTTCTGGATTAAAGAGAGAAAGCAGACAAGAACGAATGCCCTGCTCAATTTCTGACAGTGTCTGGCAATTGCCAATCGAGTCATACTGGCCAGCAAATGACATGTTCTGTCCGTCTTCTAAAAGGGCACTACTGCGAACGACATAAGCTTGATTTTCCTGGCAAAAGGCTACTAACTCTCGCTTCCAAGCTGGATCCAAGGGATACTGCTGCAAACGCTCCGCAATTCCCTCCTTGCCCAGTTCGATGAATTCTTGAAGTCCCTCTTTTGAGTATTCTGGCAGAGCTGCTCTTAGCCAATCCATTACTTGGTCCGCAGGCAAAATCAAACCCTTAGGAACCGAAAGCCCCAGCTGACAGAGACTAATTAACTGATTAATTTTACCGCCATAGACGGCCAAAGGCTCTTTTTCCAGCCATAGTTCTTTCATCAAATACTCCCATCTTACATACGATTTTTTCTAAGCTTAGTCCAGTAGAGCAGACGATTAACCCCCAGATGCGTGCCCGCCCCTAGGAGTAGAATGCCCAGCATCTGCTGCCAAGACAGAGGGATATAGAAAAGTAAGAAAATAATACAGCCAATCAAAGAATCAATCTGGTCTATCCAGATAAAAGTCCATTTCCAGCCATTTTCCGCTGTCTTGCCCTCTCTGATTTCCAAACGGCGCTTGATAAAGCTATTGGGCAACTCAAACAAAACATAAGCCAGCCCCAAAAGAGCCCCAAGCACCAGATTAAACAGCACCGTATTTTCGTAGAAAGCATAGACCAAGTGCAGCTTCTCTAGGGTAGGAATACTCTTTAAGAGCAAACCCCAAAGGATCTGAGCCAAGGCTCCCCAGACAATCATACCAAAGAAACCCTTCCAAGTCTTGTTAGCTCCAAAAAGCCTCTTCCCATCCTTTAAAATCAGCCCAGCATCCATTGGTCGATAAGCTGCCTCTAGCAATGAAGACTTGCAAAAGATCATATTCATAACCCCAGCTAGAATGACCGGCATCAGGGTGATATATAAAGCAAGAATCGAATGCATACTCATTTCCTATTCTTTTTTATAAGAGTCAACCAGAACTCTTCAAATTATAATGAACCCATTATACCATAAAAATTACAGGCCTTCAGTAGGGCAAACTGTGAAGAGGCCTTCTAATTTCTTCTAGTTTAAGATTTGATTTAAACAAAAAACCAGTAGATCCTACTGGTTTACTTTAGGGACTATTAAACTCTATCATCATAGCCATTTGGATGACTGGAATGCCATTTCCAAGCGGTTTCGATGATGGTTTCGATATTATCAAATTTCGGCTGCCAGCCTAGAACTTCTCTTGCTTTTTCAGAGGAAGCAATCAACGTATCTGGATCCCCTGGGCGCCGCTCTGCTATTTCCAAAGGAATAGGATGTCCGGTCACCTTTCGTGCTGCTTCTACAATCTGCAGGTTGGAAAAACCAGTCGAAGAGCCAAGGTTAAAAGCATCTGATGGTTGACCTGCACGCAGGTAATCAACAGCCAAAATATGGGCGTCAGCCAAGTCGAAAGGATGGACATAATCGCGTACATTGGTCCCGTCCGGAGTATCGTAATCATCGCCAAAAACAGCAATCTTATCGCGTTTGCCCTGAGCCACCTGAAGTACAATGGGCAGGAGATGGGTTTCAGGTCCGTGGTCCTCACCAATTGAGCCGTCGGGCTTGGCACCGGCTACATTGAAATAACGCAGGGCTACAAACTTGATGCCATAGGCCTGGTCTGCCCAGCGCATAATGGTCTCCATCATGAGTTTGCTCTCACCATAAGGATTGATCGGCTTTTGCGGAGTCGTTTCCAGAATCGGAACTTCCTCAGGAATGCCATAAGTCGCCGCCGTTGAAGAAAAGACAATATTTTTAACGCCACATTCCTGCATGACCTCTAAAAGGGAAACCATGCCGGCTGTGTTATTGTCAAAATACTTGAGTGGATCTACCATAGACTCAGCAACCAGTGAAAAGGCAGCAAAGTGAATGACTGCATCGATAGATGGATGTTTGGCAAAGACATCACGCATAAAGTCCTTATCTGCCAAATCCCCCTCATAAAAGACTGCTTTCGGATGGACGGCTGCCCTGTGTCCAGTCACCAAATTATCAACAACGACTACTTCTTCCTTATCTGCTGTTATCAAACGGTCAACCATGTGCGAGCCGATATAGCCAGCACCACCTAATACTAAAATTGCCATAAAACTTCCTTTCCCTGTATCGTTAGTTCCATTCTAACACATTTCCTAGAGCTGGATGCCGACGAATTGGACGAAGCGCATGAAAGCCTCCTGGCCCTCCTCTGTTCGCTTGAAAACTCCAGCATCTTCCAGTACTCGGCTGAAAATTTGTCCAACCGAGGCCTGAACTACTCCTTCCACCGTCTCAGCGGAAACATTCGGATTCTGGTCTTTGAGTTGATTGGCCCACTCCTGATGATAGGCAGCAACCTGACAGTCTTCTCCCAGCAAGAAAAGTTCCACCTGCTTGAGCTCTTCCTTGAGACGAGGTGGTAGAATAGCCAGCCCCATCACCTCAATCAGGCCGATATTTTCTTTCTTAATATGCTGCACATCTGCATGAGGATGATAAATGCCGTCTGGATGTTCTGGGGAAGTTTGATTGTCCCGCAAGACCAAGTCTAGCTCAAAAGATCCATCTTTCCTGCGGCCAATCGGTGTGATGGTATGGTGAGGCTCACCCTCAGACTCTGCCAACACCTGCACACTTGGGTCAGAATAAGTGCGCCAAGCTTGCAGGATCTTGTCAGACAACTCAATCAACAATTGCTTTTTCTCAGACCTTAGACGAATGACGGACATAGGCCACTTGACAATGCCTGCCTCTACCTCTTCAAAACCGCTAAAAGTAAAGCTGCAATCCAGCTCTGCCATTTCCATAGGGAAGGTATGACGTCCGCCCTGATAGTGGTCGTGAGTCAGGATAGAGCCGCCAACAATAGGCAGGTCGGCATTTGAGCCAGCGAAATAACCTGGAAAGGTCTCAACGATGTCCAGCAGGCGCTCAAAGGTCAGCCGGCTGATGGCCATAGGAAGGTGCTGGCTGTGCAGAAAGATGCAATGCTCATTAAAATAGGCATAGGGCGAATACTGAAAGCCCCACTCCTGTCCAGCCAAGTCAAAGCGGATAATCCGATGATTGGTGCGGGCTGGGTGATCCAAGCGACCCTGGTAGCCTTCGTTTTCCATGCAGAGTTGGCAGGCTGGATAGTTACTATTCTTAGACTTTTTAGCTGCCGCAATCTCCTTGGGATCCTTTTCTGGCTTAGAGAGATTGATGGTGATTTCCAAATCTCCATAAGCGGTCGGTGCTTTGAAAGCAATGTTTTTAGCAATAGCTTTGACCTTGATGTAGTCATTCTTTTGACTAAGCTGGTAAAAATCAGCCACAGCTTGCTCGGGATTGGAGGCATAAGTCGTCCAGAAGTCCCGATTGAGCTGGCTAGGGGCAGGTGTAATCAAGTCCATGAGCTCAGCTCCCAGTATATCCTGCTCAGCCAGAGTATCACTAATTTTCCCATTCTTGACAGCCACAGCTACCAAGTCATCCTTCAGGTCAATTAGCTGCTCAGCCTCGGTCTCCTGCTCTGCCTCGGTCTCTCCAACCAAAGCCATGACACGATTGCTCAGATAGATGGTGTCCATTTCTTCAAAAGTGCTATTGTCAATCACTGCTGATACAAAAGCATCCAGTAACTTATTGGACATAGATTTTCCTTTCTCTTGCTAGTAAAGAGAGTGGGACAGAAATCAGTAATTCGGTAGAATTCGATTTCGTCGTCCCACCTCCGCACAGTTGAGTAGGGCTGTAAAAGCTGATGAAATCAGCGTAATAGAACCCACTCAACCACTGCGTCTTGCTCGACAATCCAAAGACAATTGAAAGACTAGGACTTTTGTCCCAGACTCAACTTTCTTTTCTGTGAATTAGTCCAGCACTCGGCTTCCGCCAGCTACTTCAGCAATGTAAAAGCTAGGGGCATAGCCGACAACTTCTTGATACTTGCGACCGACATTTTCTTTGAAAGATTCCACAGCATCCTTAGCAACTAAAGCAATGGCGCAACCACCGAAGCCAGCTCCAGTCATACGAGCCCCCAGAACACCTTCTTGCTCCCAGGCTGTGTGAACCAAGGTATCCAGCTCTAGACCAGTCACTTCATAGTCATGTTCCAAAGAAACGTGGGACGCATTCATAAGACGGCCAAATTTGTCAAGATCGCCTGCCTGCAAAGCTGCCCTCGCTTGCAAAGTGCGCTGATTTTCCAAAACAGCATGGCGAGCCCGTTTGAGACGATTTTCGTCCTCTATCAGATAGCTATACTCGTCAAAGGACCACTCGTCCAACTCACCCAAGGTTGCGATAGATAGCTTGCGGTTCAGTTCTTCAACAGCTTTTTCACACTCCGCCCGACGTTCATTGTATTTAGAGTCAGCCAACTCACGACGCTTATTGGTATTCATAATCACTACGACATTATCCTTAAGATCAAGCGGCACCAAATCATATTCAAGAGTATTGGTATCTAAGTAAATAGCCCGTTGGTCAGCACCCATTCCGATAGCAAACTGGTCCATAATGCCAGAATTAACCCCGATAAACTTGTTTTCAGTTAATTTACCGATTTTCACTAGATTCAAACGTTCTAACTGCAAATCAAAAAGTTTCTCAGCAATGATACCCGTTAGGAGCTCAAGTGACGCAGATGAAGATAAGCCAGATCCGTTGGGAATATTTCCATAAACATAGACATCCATGCCTCGGTCAATCATATGACCCGCCTCCTGTAGAAAATGGAGAACTCCTTTTGGATAGTTGGTCCAGTTATGCTCAGGCTCAAAGTGCAGGTTTTCCAACGGCACTTCAATAATCCCTTTTTCTTCAAAGTTCCCTGAGAAGAATCGCAAGAGCTGGTCATCCCGCTTGCGAGCCGCTCCATAAGTTCCTAGGGAAATTGCTGCAGGAAAGACATGGCCGCCGTTGTAGTCGGTATGCTCACCAATCAGATTGATCCGACCGGGTGAAAAGAATGTGTGATCCGCTTCTACTCCAAAAACTTTGGCGAAATCTGCGCGGACTTGCTCCGCTGAAAGTCTTTTTGACATAAGCTATACTCCTTTAAAATAAATGCCCGATATTGTAATCGTTTTCTTCTATTGTATCCAAGGTTTTTGCCAAAGTCAATCCTTTTTACTAAAGTTTTACTAAACAATCGGTAAAAAGAGAAAAATATGATATACTAACCAAAAAGGAGGAGCATTTATAGCTACATTAAAAGACATTGCACAACTAACCTCTGTCTCTATCGCAACCAGAGTCTATCTGTTACAGAAGAAATCAGACACAGTATTTTAACTGTCGCTGAAGAAATGGGCTATACTAAGTACCTCAAGACAGGCGAATCCCACAAACCCAAGCAAAAGATTGCCATTATCCAATGAGTCAGCGAGCAGGGGGAACTGGACGACCTCTACTACTACCAGATTCGTCTCGGTATTGAAAAAAGGGCCCAAGAGTTGGACTATGATATCTTGCGCTATTTTAACGACCATCCTTTTACTCTGAGCGAGGAAGTGATTGGGATACTCTGTATTGGAAAGTTCAGCCAATCACAAATTTCTGCCTTTGAAGAATACCAAAAACCCCTGGTCTTTTTAGACAGCGATACTCTTTCATTGGGACATACCTGTATTATCACTGACTTTTACACTGCTGTAAAACAAGTTGTAGATTACTTCCTCAGCCAAGGGCTTGATCGTATCGGGATTCTAACAGGGCTTGAGGAAACAACTGACCAAGAAGAAATCATCCAGGACAAGCGTCTGGAAAATTTTAAGAACTATAGTCAAACAAAAGGAATCTACCATGATAAACTGGTCTTTCTAAGCTAGCTATTGAAGCAATGAAAAGCAAGTACACCACGCTATTGCTAGAAAATATGTTGCTAAGTCCGTTTGAAATGCAAGATACAAAAATCATGGCAGGATTGCAAGTCCATGTTTACCCCCTCTATGACGAACTGAAAGAATTAAGAGGGCTAAATAGTGTCAAAGACCACTTGTCTTATGTTGCCAGCAGACGTGAAGAATATTCTAAGCATAATATCGCACGCTACCTCAAAAAAGCCATTGAACAATATCTACCAACGGTTAAAAGGCAGGACTTAAACCATGAGTGAAGACTTAAAAACGATCAAAGAGCTGGCGGATGAGTTGAGTGTTACAAAACAAAATATTCAATATCACTACCAAAGGTTACCAAAAGAATTACAGCTTAAAAGTTCCAATGGGTCTAATCTAATAAATTCTAAAGCAGAAAAAATAATTTTAGGTAAAGTAGAAAATAGTAGCAAATCAAATACCAAAGACCAACAAATAAGTAGCAAAGACCAACAAATAGAAAAACTAACTAATTTGTTAGACCAGTAACAACGATTAGCCTTGCAAGATAAAAAGTTGCTAGAAGAATACAAGGCGGAAAATGATAACTTAAAAGCCCTCAAAATGCCCTCACAGGAAACAGAATTCAAACACTTAGACAATCAATATAAAGATGAAGTGAACGCTCTTAAAGAGAAGTTGGAAAATTTGCAGGAACAAATCAAAGATCAAAAAAGGATAGAAGAACAAGAAAAACCAATAAAATGGTGGGGACTATGGCGAAAATAGATGATTCAGTTAAAAAGAAAGTTCCAGAATTGCGATTTAAAGGATTCACGGATGAATGGGAACAGCGTAAGTTGGGAGACGAAGTTCGAATAGTGATGGGACAGTCTCCTAATTCAGAAAATTATACTGATGATCCTAATGGGCGCTAAAAATGCGAAGAACTATGAAGACCTATTTTGTATTAGTCAAACAAAAAATCCAAAAGAAATGGTATATGATTATGAACATGAAACAAAGTAAAATCAAACCGAGTGATCTGAGGAAGCACCCGATGATCATGAAACGTTATTAAACACAAAAGTCACCCATGTGAGTTCTTGCCAGAAGCTGAAGTTAATCCTTCAACCTGGAAAACCCGCAGAGGTGACTTTTTCTATACATCTCGATTTTTCTGGCAATAATCATTAACCGATAAATATGTCTGTGAATCACCCAGCGACTCCGCTATGTTCATAATCCGCGGTGGTAGTAATCCCACTCGCTGGACAAGTTCGTGATTGCTGAACAATTCCCGTGGACTGCCGGCGAAGCCAAACTTCCCGTGTTCCATAACATACACCGACTCAAACTCGGCGGCGACCCAATCCATGTCATGGGTGATGGTCACAACTTGGTGGCCCGAATCAGCCAACTGATGGAAAATTGCGGTCAACTTGCGCCGGCTTTCCCAATCAAGCGACATCATCGGCTCATCAAATAAATAAATCGCCGGATCCACTGCCAAAACTGTGGCAACGCTCAACAGCTTGCGTTCCGACAATGACAGGTCATATGGACTTTCAGCTGTTTTATCATCCAAGCCAACTCTTTTTAGAGCCGCTAAAGCCCGCCTCGTAATCGTGTCGTGGTCATCCATGACCTGCGCGACATTCCACTCCACCTCTCGTTGAACGGTCGGGTTGAAAAGCTGATCGTCAGGATTCTGAAAAGTAATCCCAACCTTCAGTAACTTTTCGACTGGTTTAAGATCATTAAAATTTTCTCCATCGATCTTAATCACACCGGTTTGTGGTGTCAGCAAGCCCGTCAACAATTTGAAGAGCGTTGATTTGCCGGCACCATTTTGGCCGACAATCGCCACCATCGGATCGGCGAAGTGTTTGTCTTCAACATCCAAGCTAAAGGACCGTTCCGGATAAGTGAACGTCAGGTGGCTCAGTTCAATTGTGGACATAACGAACCTCCTTCAGATCAGCGTAATTCACCGGATACCGGCCATCAGCCAAGTGCCAATCCATTTTTTGAGCAAGTTGCTGGATTGTCGGGGCTGGAATCTGCCAGTCAGCTGCCAAATGATTAAACACCTCACCCGGCCTGCCCTGGGCTACCATTTGACCCTCGTGCAGCACCCACACAACGTCGGCGACTTCGCACAAATCGTCAATTTCACTGGTGACAATGAAGACAGTCGTCTCTTTGACTTGGGCCAGCCATTGGAAAAATTGCCGGCGGCCAAGGGGATCCATCTCACTGGTCGGATCATCCATAATCAAAACAGCCGGATTAGCCACAATCGCCGTGGCAATTGCCAACCGCTGGATCTGACCACCGGAAAGGCTCTCGGGACGCAAATTCAGCTGTTCAATCAGCCCCATTTGCGTGGCAACTTCTTCAACCCGTTTTTGAATCAGTCCTTCAGCCATTCCCTGATTAATCAAGTCAAAGGCGATTTCATCGGCAACCGTGTCTGCCAACCCGCTTAGTTGGCCAGCTGGATTTTGCAGTACAACTCCATTCATGGCATTATAAACGGGCCAATTGTCGGACACTCGCTGGCCAAACATGTGCCAGTCGCCCTCAATCTCAGCAGACACAATTTTGGGAATGACCCCTGCCAGCACACGGCACAAAGTCGATTTGCCGGAGTGGCTATTCCCGATAATCCCAACCACCTGGCCGGTATGAACCTCCGCGTTAATCTGACGCAGTTGTGGTTGCTCAGTACCCGGATAACGGGTGGTCAAATTTTCAATTACAATCCGTTTATCTTCGTCCATATTTTCCACCCAATCAATAAAATTGCCAATCCAGTCAGACCAATGTGCAGCGTCCGCGACAGGCGATACACGCGCTGGGAGGTTCTGACAGTCCGGTTGAGATTATCAAAACCTCTCAGTTGGAGAGAAATCGACCGCGTCATCGATTGATCCAAGGTCTTAATCACCAATGGAATTAGAACCGGCAGGACTGACTTTAATTTCTGAATCAACGTTTTTTGCGGATTGGTTCCGCGAACTTTTTGTGCCTGCTGGATTTTCCGCATATTGCGCATCATTTCCGGCAAAATATAACACACCGACATCAGAACGTAGACGGTTTTATAAGACAATCCGGACAGTTCCAAATAGGCCGCGTTTTCTGAAATACTCGTGGTCACCATAAAAAAGCCACTGGTCAAAATAATCACCAATACTCGACAACCCAGAGTGGTGGCGTAAATCAGGCCTTCTTTGTAGAACGACACCCCAAGCACAGAAAACAGCACAGTTTGATTCCGACTGTAAAATAACCCTTGGATGATCAGCATGGTGCAAATCAGAAACAGGCTGAATCCCAGCGCCTTAAAGGTGGTAGAACTCAATTTGGAAAATAACAATAGCAGTGTTGCGACAAGAATTAATCCGGCCTGAAGCAATAAATTCATACTGGCAAAGCTCAACAACGTCATGTCCAAGATGAACAAGAGCTTAGTAATCGGATCGATCACCTGGTACCACTTGAGCTTGACCCGTGGCGCTCCAGAAATCAATGTTTTATCAGTCATCATTTATCATCGCTAAAGAAGTGCACCATCCGCTTCGGCAGCTGACGATAGATGAAGAATGCCAGGTAGGCCACGCAGACTTTATCCAAAATATCCAAGACAAACTCATCGGTAAATGAGGCCAGCCACACTGGTGCATGATTGGCGACCATTACCGCAAACAATGAGTCACCCCAAGCGATACCGGTCTGACCACCCCAAAAGATGACGTTGAGCGGCGTTGAAATGACAGCTGAAACGATGGCAATAATAATAGCAGAAACAAATACTCGTCGCGCTGACGAGAACCACCCATTGGCGTGCAAAACTCCGACAGCAATCCCAATTCCGATGCTGGTAATCGCATACACGGTTGAAATTGGCGATAAGGTCAGCCCATAGATCACGTTGTTGATGAAACCACTAATGGCACCGGCAACCGGCCCAGCCAACATGCTGGCAAGAAAGGTTCCCAAAGACCCCAGCCAAACGGGCAACTTTAACCCCTCCGCCAAGGCTTTGGCAACATAGTTAATCCCCACGGCAGCGGGAATCAAAGTCATGGTGGCAGCACTTAACTTAAATTTCCACATACTGGTACGATGAATCGGTTCTGTTTTCATAATCTTCTCCTTTTGTTTTTAAAGAGCCGTGTCTGGATAGACTTTCGGACGCAACGCTCTATTATATATCTACTGAACTGTCTATACACAAGATTTCCATCCTTAGTCGACATGAGCTGGAAATCTTTATTTGTTAAGTAGTTCACAACACATTATACACCTATTCTCTGAATAGTCAAGTGTATTTACAGTAAAACTTTAGAAAATCCTGAAAATTTCCTCTTATTTTCCATTTAAAAATGAAAATCATTAATTCTGACACCAAAAAAGCCCAGACAACATTGTCTGAGCATTCTTCTGTATGGTCATTTAAAGAAGTTGAGTTTGACATTTTCAATCTATTTCTTCAACAAACCTTGTTCTTGTAGAAATTCTTTAGCTACTTGTTCTGCTGACTTGCCTTCAACACCGACTTGATAGTTGAGCTGGCTCATCTGGCTTTCTGTAATCTTACCAGCCAGTTTATTGAGAACTGTCTCCAACTCAGGGTGTTTCTTGAGAAGAGCTTCTTTCATTAGTGGAGCTCCTTGATAAGGTGGGAAGAGTTGCTTGTCATCTTCCAAGACCTGTAAATCATAACGCGCCAACTCTGCATCGGTCGAATAGGCATCCGTGATTTGAATATCACCTGACTGAATCGCCTGATAGCGAAGGGCTGGCTCCATGGTCGCTACGTTGAGATTGAGGCCATACATTGATTGCAAGCCCTTATTGCCATCTTCACGGTCATTAAATTCGAGTGTAAAACCTGCCTTCAACTGTCCTTCCACTTTTTTCAAGTCCGAAATGGTCTTCAAGCCATATTCTTGAGCAATCTTTTTCGGAACAGCTACAGCGTAGGTATTTTGATAAGACATAGGTTTGAGATAGGCTAGATGATCCTGTTTAGCAATGCCATCACGCGCCACTTGATAAACCTGCTCTGGCTCATGACCTACTTTAGGTGCTGGTTGAAGCAAACTTTCAGTCACTGTACCTGTAAATTCAGGATAGATGTCAATATCGCCTTTTTTCAAAGCTTCATAGAGAAAGCTTGTCTTCCCAAAATTCGGTTTAACAGTCGCAGTCATACTGGTATTTTCTTCAATCAACAATTTATACATATTGGCCAAGATTTCTGGTTCCGGTCCTAATTTCCCAGCAATAACCAAGTTTTCTTTCTCTTTTTGAGCTAATAGAGCTGGACTATAAGACAGACCGAGCAATATTGTCACCAAGGCAAAACCAGAGAAAATCGTCCGCAATTTTGCTTTTTCCATCACTTTTAGCAGGAAGTTAAAGGCAATGGCAAGCACTGCAGAAGAAAGGGCCCCAATCAAAATCAGACTGGTATTATTACGATCAATTCCCAAAAGGATAAAGGAACCCAGTCCGCCTGCCCCAATCAAGGCAGCCAAGGTTGCTGTACCGATAATCAAGACCGCTGCCGTCCGAATCCCAGACATGATAACAGGCATGGCCAGTGGAATTTCAAACTTCTTGAGACGTTCCCATCTGGTCATCCCAAAGGCAATCCCAGCCTCCTGCAGACTTGGATCAATTCCCTTCAACCCAGTAATGGTATTTTGTAAAATCGGAAAAATCGCATAAATCACAAGAGCTGTCAAAGCTGGTAAGGTCCCAATTCCCATCAAGGGGATAAAGAGCCCCAACAAGGCAAGAGATGGGATGGTCTGGAAAATCCCTGCAATCTGCAAGACCCAATCCGCCACCTTTTCATGATAACGAAGAAATACCGCTAAGGGGACTGCAATAAAAATAGCCAGTAACAGGGTCAAAAGTGACAACTGCAAATGTTGAGATAGAGCTGTTACCCAATCACCAAAACGATCCTGAAAAGTTGATATCAAATTAGCCATGAACACTACCTCCAAACAAGTCTGCTACAAAGTCTGTTGCAGGCGCTTTTAAAATGGTCTCGGGATTCGCCACCTGACGAATCTCTCCATCCTGCAAAACAGCAATACGGTCCGCCAATTTCAAAGCTTCATCCGTATCATGGGTCACAAAAATCGTTGTCATCCCAAACTCTTTATGCAATTCTTTCGTCAGAACCTGCAACTGTTTTCTCGAAATAGCATCCAAAGCCGAAAAGGGCTCATCCATAAGCAAAATCTTAGGCTGACCAATCATGGCACGGACAATACCCACCCGCTGCTGTTCACCGCCAGACAGCTCACTCGGCATACGCTGAGCATAGTCTTCAGCAGGCAAGCCTACTAGCTCCAGCAATTCATCAGTCTTCTGCTCAATATCTGCCTTGCTCCATCCTTTCATTTCAGGAATGAGAGCAATATTTTCAGCCACAGTTAGGTTGGGAAAGAGGGCAATCGCCTGTAAGACATATCCTGTAGAAAGGCGCAACTCACGCTCATCATAATCCTTAATCCGCTTATCATCCATATAGATATTGCCATCTGTTGGCTCTAAAAGACGGTTAATGATCTTGATCATGGTCGTCTTACCGGACCCAGAAGGTCCAACTAAAACCATGAACTCCCCATTCTCAATCCGTAAATTGACATCTCTCAAAACATCTTTTTCTGTGTAGCGTAGTGCTACATTTTTATATTCAATCATTGTTTGTCCTCAATTTAAAACTTTCCTCGATTCGTCAAGTCCTCTACCTTAGGCATGACTTCTTTATTATCCCAATGCTCCACAATCAAGCCATTATCATCCATAACGAACGGTTCCATTGTAACACTTGTGATTTCAACTATCAAGAATTTTGTTCTATTTTGATACAACTTAAAAATAGGTAAAGAAAAAAGCAGGTTGAACCTGCTTTAAAATCTAAAATTTATTGTTTCCGATTGATGTATCTGTTGAACAAAATGGTCATAACTTTCAGCTTCTTGAGGAATAAGAATGGACCACTTTTTCAAGAATGCCCCGTAACCTGCTAATTTACCTATGTCATTATCAACAAACTTCTCCACGCTTGGGAAAATAAGACCGGCTGTTTTAGCTTCTAAAATGTATGTATAGGAAATCAGTTGATATAAATCCTCACGATTAATTCCTTTTTCAGTAAATTCTAGCTTTTTATATTTGGCATCTAGTACGATTTTTAAATCTTTATGATAAAAGTCTGGATAAATATTTCGAACATGACTGCTAAACACAGAAATGCCACCCGTCTTATCTTTATTTCGTGGATGGATGAAACCTTTTGGCAATAAGCTGTAAACATACTCTTCCCAAAGCCAGGCAACATCAAAGAGAATACCGTGTATTTTTTGCTCTCGAAGTCCTAAACCGTGCTTTTCTTTACTCAGAATCAACAGACAAAGTTCCTGTAATTTTCTATATTCTCGAAAATAGGCATGACGGACAGGTTTAGTTTGATTTAGTCTGATAATCTTAACACGATCAGATAGTTTATAAGACGGAGTCACACGAATAATTTCTGTTACATTTTCACGATTAGCATCAAACACTCCACTTCCAATTGTTTTCTGATTCTCAATATACTCAATGGTGTGTCGAACCAGTTGCATCAATGGATTATCATAAGCAAACTCTCTAGTAGTGTAGGAAATATTTCCCATAAAAGGAACATTTTTCTTAAGATGATTTCCTACATCAATCGCTCCCTTTACATGGCTATCATTATGGAAAAACCTCTGGTATTCCTTATAAAGCCCTTTTCTCAAAGCCGCTTGCAGATATTTTGGAAAGAGGTAAACCAATAGTTGATAAAGTTTATCTTCGCTTGATAAACCAACATCCAAGTTAGTGAGATTGATATTGAGGACCTTCTGCAAGAGATAATGTAAAAAATAGTCGTTATTAGCATTTGAAAAACGAGAGGAAATCGTTAATCTTTCCTGACCGTAACCCAGAAAACCAATCACATTTCCTGTCTTAATATTCTGATTTACAGTTTCAAAAATTTTCTGGTCCTTGTCCAAGTCAGAAGTATTTTTCAAGTCATTTGGAAAAATGAAAATACTATCCTCTTGAGAAAGGCTTTCTAAAGTTCTATCTAAAAGTACCTGACTAATTTTTGGATAGATTTCAACAAAATCCTCTTTTTTTATAAGTTGCTGATTATCTGTTATCCGTATCGTCATTTCCATCGCTTTCATTGTCACCAGTTGTTGACTGATTGGTTTGCTCATTGCTTGTCTTATCAAATGCCTTTTTCAAAGTTTCCAACGTTTCACCCTCTTCATAAGAACCTCGCAAGTAGTCCTCTAGGAGTGGCTTAATATAATCAGACCAGAGTAATTCATAGTCAAAATTTACTTCCTGCAACTTAAGGAAATAACTTGGTCCAACATGGTAATGACTACTGAGCTCTTCTACTTTTTCTATGGAAGCATTCAAGTTTCTTAGACGAATTTTCGCTTCTTCAGCTCCATCTCCAAGAGGTTCATCAAGCATTCCCAGCTGACTTTCAGCCGTAATTTCTACAAAACGGAAACGACGGCGCATGGCAAAATCAAAAGTATCCACTGAACGGTCAATATCATTCATCGTTCCGATGATGTAGACATTTTCAGGGATATAAAATTTCTCATCAGTTTCATGTAAATTAGAATACTGGGTAGAAACACTCCCCATTTCACCACGATAACCTGGGTCAATAGAGAAAAAAAGTTCACCAAAAATCTTAGAAATCTCCCCACGATTGATTTCATCGATGATGAATACGAATTTCTTGTCTGTGTCAATTTCTGTTGGAGAAATATAGTCTTTTAGACCAAATTTTTTTCTTAACGTTTCAAGAACTTTTTTTCCCTGACCACGATAATAAGTCTGTTTTAAATAATTTTCATCTTTATAGAGTTCATAGACATAGGACTTAGTCAAAACTGTCCCTTGACTTTTGCTCTCATAATTGACATTAAAATTATTCCGGCTATTAACAGTAAGATAAGAAAAATCTGTCAAACGCTCTTTTTCATCTCTATTATTTACATATTCAAGATAATCATTCCAGGCTTCATCAAAATTATCTTGTCCTCCTGTTTTTTGAGCTTCGTTAGCTTTGTGACAAAATTTCTTAAAAATACCATCTTGTAACTCAAAACTTATCTGGCTATTATCATTAGAAACAGGTCGTAACCCCTCAACAAAATCCGTATAGTCATAAGAGGGATGGAATTGTACAAAATCGATTTGTTCCTCATTTCCTCCAGTCAACTCCCTTGCAATTTGTCTAGCAAGATAGGTTTTTCCCGTACCAGGAGCACCACGGAGGATGAGATTTTTGGATTTTTCTAGTTTTTCTATATAATTATCTATATTTTTATTCATAACTTTTTTCTCTGTATCGTTTCCATATGTATCATTTAAAATAGATTTATATAAATTGATACGTTCCGTATTTCTATCCCAGTTGATAGTTTGTCTAGCTCCTTTTTTACCCTGATATTCCCATGCACCGTCAACTTTCAACCAATTAACACCAATACAATGTTTAAACTCTTTTTTTGATTCGTCAAAGTAATATGTTTTCACACACTGACCAATTCCTAAAATCTTTTTAAATCCTGAAGTAGCTACTATATAGTCATTTATTTTTATGTCATGGGCAAATTGCCAAATGAATTTATTCCTGTGAATTCCTTGCTTCAAGTCTTGCAAGTTCTTATAACTTAAAATATTTTTTAAATTAGCATTAAAATCTATACAAGCTATCTTTTCTTTTTTAAATAAAGACCATTTGCTACCTCCACCACCAGCAACTATCATCCAATAATTTACTTTATCTGCCATAAAAAACCTCTAACTTTTTAACCTAACCTTTAAAATCTTATATTCATTTTCTAATCCTTTGCGTTGTTGCGAAAACAATATAGATTACGCTCTACATTATGATATAAGAATTAAAAAAAATAATTTTAAAAGGATAATGTAGCTTTTCTTTATCATAGCATGATTATAGGAAAAATAAAAGAAATTATAAAATAAAAAGCCCAGTGTAAAGAGGAAATCCCCCTCTCGCACTGAGCTTCGTTTTTATCTTAGTAATATTCACCCTGACGGTAATCCCATGAATTGAAAGTATCGGACAGGTGCATCATGATTTTGTCGATGTCCAATCCTTTGCGGATAACCACAGGTGCTGGTGAGATGGAACGTTGCCCACCTTGTTCTGGAATCAGTTTTCCATCCTTGTCCACCATGGAGACCATAACACCTTGCTCGTAGCGAGTTTCAATGGTCTTGTCTGGCTGGATAGAGGCTACATAGTCATCTGCTTCAATGACTAAATCAACAGCGTTTTCGATGCGCTCGCCAATTCCTTCAACCTTGCCGCGGTTCCCTTTACCGGATGGGTTAGCTGAGGATGCATAGACCATCTTGCCTTCTTCCCAAAGCTTAGCTGCCAGCTGCTCGCCTGCCTTGCCAAACTTAATAACAAAACAGCTAGTGCCACGAACATCTGTCATCAGCTCTTCTCGACCGTCGCCAAAGGCCTTGAGCTTTTCAAAAGCTTCTGGCTTCCATGGAAGGATACAGCCCAAGAGGATGTCTTCATCCCAATGCTTTTGATAAAAAGCTTCAATTTCCGGATTTAGCTGAGCCAAAGCACGGAGCTCATCCATACTGCCACAGAGGACAACACCTGGCTTATTACGATTACGAGCCTTAGCTTCGAACTTACGCTCCAAACCTGCCTTATCGCTGGTCATAATGATGTACCCCACCTTGGTCGGGCAAACGATACAGCCGCCATCGCCTTTCAGGATGTCATAACCTTCTTGTGAAAGCTGTCCGTTCCATTGAATGTGTTTTGTCATAAGTTTCTTCCTTTTCTATTAAATTAAGATTTATTTTACCATATATTCTTATCAGAGGCAAGATATATTTAGAATTTTCTGAATATAGCAAAAATAAAGTTACTGCCAATAAGATGGACGATTTTTTTCATATTCTGCAATCAAATCCTCATACTGCAGGGTAATACCGATATCATCCAACCCGTTGAGGAGCTTGTGCTTCCATTCTCCATCAATGTCAAAGGAGAATTCTCCCACCGGTGAAAAAATCTTCTGTTGCTCCAAATCCACTGTCACTTGATCCGTTGGCTTCAGATTCGCCAAGGCTTGCCGAACTTCCAGTGGCTGGACGATAGGTAACATGCCGTTATTAAGTTCATTGTTGTAGTGAATATCCCCGAAAGATCCGGCAATAACTACCTTGAAGCCATAGTCAGCCAAGGCCCAGGCAGCGTGCTCCCGAGACGAACCAGCTCCGAAATTGTCCCCTGTAATCAGAATAGTCGCCTTGCGGTATTCCGGTCTATTAAAGACAAAATCAGGATCTTCAGTGTACTGATTGTCCAGATAGCGCCATGCGTACATGAGATACTTTCCAAAACCTTTTTTATCAATCAACTTGAGAAACTGCTTAGGTAAAATTTGGTCCGTATCAATATTATCGTTCATGAGTGGGACTGTTGTCCCCGTGTAGATTGTAAATTTTTCCATAAACCTTCCTTACTGAACCTCTGGTAGCTGACGAATATCCACGAAGCGTCCGGCAATGGCTGCCGCTGCTGCCATGGCTGGACTGCAGAGATGGGTTTTAGCACCAAATCCCTGACGATCCTCAAAGTTCCGATTACTAGTAGAGGCACAGTGAACTCCGTCTGGCACCTTATCTGGATTCATTCCCAGGCACATAGAGCAGCCTGGATCGCGCCACTCAAATCCTGCATCCATGAAAATTTTATCCAGTCCCATCTTTTCAGCAGCACGCTTGACTGGGCGAGAGCCTGGTACGACGATAGCAGTCAGATTAGGAGCAATGTGCTTACCCGCAACAAACTTGGCTGCCAGCTGTAAATCGCTGAGTCTGGCATTGGTACAGGATCCGATAAAGATATAACCTAGGTCAATATCTTCTGCTTTCTTACCTGGGGATAAGTCCATGTAATTGTAAGCCCGCTCATCGTTCATATCACGGATTTCTGGGAAAGCAGCACCGAACTCTACTCCCATAGAAGGATTTGTCCCCCAAGTCACCATTGGTGCAAGCGTGGAAACATCAATCTCAATGACCTTATCATAGACGGCATCGGGATCACTGACCAGAGTATTCCAATCAGCTACCGCTGCTTCAAAATCCTTGGGAGCGCCCGGCCGACCTTGAACATAATCATAGGTCTTTTGGTCAGGATTCATAATACCCATCTTGGATCCAAACTCTATGGACATATTACAAATGGTCATGCGCTCTTCCATGGTCAGATGGTCAATCGCATCACCAGCATACTCGACTACATGACCAACACCTGCAGCCACACCATATCGGGCAATCAGAGCGAGGATAAAGTCCTTGGAATAGACACCTTTAGGTGGCACTCCGGTAAATTTGACCAACATTTTCTTGGGCTTAACCTGCCAAATGGTCTGCGTGGCAAAAACGTGCTCCACCTCCGAAGTACCGATTCCAAAAGCAATAGCTCCAAAAGCTCCGTGAGTGGCCGTGTGACTGTCACCGCAGACGATGAATTTGCCCGGCTGAGTCTTGCCTGTTTCAGGTCCAACCATATGGACAATACCTTGCAACTCCGATCCGTGAGCCGCATGCTCGATGCCAAAATCCTTGACATTTTCAGAAAGTTTATCAATCTGAGCCTTAGAAATCACATCTCGGATATCATAGATATTGACCGTAGGAACATTATGGTCAAAGGTACCAAAGGTCAAATCCGGCCGTCTAACTTTGCGCCCTGCATCTCGAAGTCCTTGAAAAGCCTGAGGGCTGGTTACTTCATGAATATAATGCTGATCCACATACATAAGCTGAGGCTGGCCTTCTTGACCAGTTATTACGTGCCTTTCCCACAGCTTATCAAAAATCGATTTTCCAGCCATACTAGCTTCTCCATATGTAATATAAAACTACAATTTCTATTATTATTCCACACATCCAAGTTAACCAGAAATACCATTTTCTAGTCTTATGATGGAAGAGTTGACCGCCTAATAAAGCGCCCAAACCCGCAGCTACCAAAGCTGACAGCAACAAGGTCTTCTCTGGAATGCGGTAGTAATTTTTCTTTGCCTTTCGCTTATCCCAGCCATAAAGCTGGAAAACGATAAGGTTCCAAAGCAGGCAAATACCTGTTAATATCCATTTCATAAGTTATTAATAATCGACTCCGTCATTTGAGTTGTTGTCGCCTGTCCTCCCAAATCTCGGCTTAAAATCCCTTGAGCCAAAGTCTTTTCAACTGCTACTTCAATGGCTTCTGCAGCTTCTAGCTCTGAAAAACTATCCCTCAACATCATGGCTACAGAAAGGATCATACTGATAGGGTTGGCAATGCCTTGCCCTGCAATATCAGGAGCTGAGCCATGAATAGGCTCATAAAGACTTGGCCCATCAGCCGAATGACTGGCTGATGGCATAACTCCTAGCGTTCCTGATAAGACGCTGGACTCATCGGATAGAATATCCCCGAAGAGATTTTCCGTTACCACAACATCAAACTTAGCAGGGTTGGTAATCATAAGCATCGCAGCGCTATCCACCAGCTGGTGCTCCAAGGTCACATCTGGATAATCCTTGGCGACTTCATCTGCTACTCTGCGCCAGAGTTTGGATGTTGCTAGCACATTTTGCTTGTCAATACTGGTCACGCGCTTTCTGCGACCACGCGCAATGTCAAAGGCCTTACGGACAATTCGCTCCACCTCTTCATAGCTGTAGTCGTTGATATCCCGCGCAGATTTGTCCTCCAAAATATGCTCGCCAAAGTAAATCCCACCAGTCAACTCGCGCACAACCACGAAATCCACGCCAGCAATTCGCTCTGCCTTCAAAGGCGACAAATGTTTTAGGGCATCAAAAATCTTAACAGGACGGATATTAGCATAGAGCTCAAGCTCCTTGCGTAGAGCAAGCAAACCTTGCTCCGGCCGAACCGGGGCATTATCATACTGGGGACTACCAATAGCTGCTAGGAGAATAGCATCCGCCTTCTTGGCTGCTTCTAGAGTTGACTGAGGCAGAGGATGACCTTCCGCATCAATACCAGCACCTCCAAAATCCTTCTCTGTGACTTGATAAGTAAATCCAAACTTGTCCGCAACAGCTGCTAGAACTTGGAGGCCCGCTTCCATGATTTCTGGGCCAATACCGTCGCCTGCCAGAGCTACGATTTTTTTTGTCATAGGTACTCCTTCCTATTCACTAGCAGGTAAGTCATGATAAGAAACGCGACGGCCGATTTCACCTGCATTTTCCTTCTGAATAAAAGTATTGGCATGGATATAAGCAATAGCACTAGCCTTAAGAACATCAAAGTCAATACCTGAAGAGTTAAAGATCGTATCAGTATCCGTATTTTCAACAGCTACCAAAACACGAGCCTGAGAGTCGATACCATCCGTTACTGCCTCGATGTTATAAGACAAAAGCTGAACAGACTGGTTAAAGAATTGGTCAATCGCATTAAAGATAGCTTCAACACTTCCCTTGCCTTCTGCCACACAAGTGACTATCTCACCATCGCCATTAACCAACTGCACATCAGCTGTGATAGTTTGGTCATCATTGGTCGTCAACTGCAGATCATCAAATCTGAATCCTTCTGGATTTTCAACCGTCGTTCCAGCAATCAGAGCCCGTATATCAGCATCTGTGACTTCATTTTTCTTATCAGCCAAGACCTTAAATTTAGCAAAGAGATCATTGATTTCAGATTCCGCAAAGTCCAGAGCCAATTCTTTGAGTTTTTCGACAAAGGCATGACGACCAGAGAGTTTACCAAGTGGGAGTGAGTTGCTCTTGACACCGACTAGCTCAGGAGTAATGATTTCATAGGTTAGTGGGTTCTTAAGAACGCCATCCTGATGGATACCAGATTCATGAGAAAAGGCGTTGCCACCAACGACAGCCTTGTTCTTAGGCACTGGAATACCTGAGAAACGAGACACCAGTTCAGAAGTATTAATGGTTTCATTAAGGACGATATCCGTCTCAACTTGATAATAGTCTTGACGAATCTCTAAGGCAACCGCTACTTCTTCCAACGCAGCGTTACCTGCACGCTCACCAATACCGTTGATCGTTCCTTCCACCCGCCTAGCACCATATTTAATCGCAGACAAGCTGTTGGCTACTGCCATTCCCAAATCATCATGGCAGTGAGGACTATAAATGATTTCGCGGTCCGTTTGGACATTGTCAATCAGATACTTGAAGATATTGCCAAACTCTTCAGGTGTAGTAAAACCAACCGTATCTGGAATATTGATGTAGCTAGCACCTGCATCAACCGCTGTCTGAACAACTTGAAGCAGAAAATCTAGCTCGGTTCGTGTCGCATCCTCAGGTGAAAACTCGACAATCTCAAACTTAGAGCGAGCATAAGAAACATGCTCCTTAATGGCTTCTAAAATCTCTTCCTTGGACTTTTTCAGCTTGAACTCTCTGTGAATGGGACTGGTCGCAATGAAAACATGTACCTGAGGGTGCTTGGCATCCTTGAGTGCCTCATAGCAGGCATCAATGTCAGATTTAACCGAACGCGCTAGGCCAGTGACCGAAGCTTTGGTGATTGCTTTGGCGATTTCCCGTACTGCTTCAAATGAATCTGGACTAGCAGCTGGGAAGCCAGCCTCGATGGCAGAAATTCCCCATTTTTCAAGTTGCTTGGCAATAGCAACCTTTTCCTTAACGGAAAAATTCACTCCAGGTGTCTGCTCACCATCCCGAAGGCTGGTATCAAGAAACTCAATTTTTCGTGTCATAGACAACTCCTTTTCTAATACACAAGGACTCTTATAATCAAGGCATCAAAATGTAAACTAGCAGTAGAAAATATCTCTAAAAGACTAGCACTTTGGGCCAAGCATAGAAACCTTAATCTATATTGAGGTGAGTAGGTATAAAAAAACATCTCACTTGAGGAACAAGCGAGATGTTGATTTACTCCCGCTTGGTAAGCCAAACAGGACTAATGCTTTTGCACTAGCCCGAGTAACGCAACAACAAAGCAAAGTTTGAAGATTGGGTTGACTTCATGTTTGACTAACTCCTTTTGAGATGATTTCTTATTGTTTAGAATTCTAACACAGTATTTTTGCCTTGTCAAGAAAAAGTCGATATTTTCTGAAAATTTTTAATATACTGTACTCAACTTTTATCCAACTAACTCTTTCTGCAATTTGAAAAAGAAAGTTTCGATCCAACCTCGAGTATTAAGAAAATTGATCTTGACTAGACAACTGCTTTAAAATAGTCTTTAAGTGTCCAATTCCCCTCTCTACCAAAGCATCTACATCATCTTCTCCTTTTCCAGGATAGGTTGGATATAGGAAATTTCCCACTAAAATAATGGGATTTCCTGACGAGTCTTTTTCCAGACGATAAAAAGAGATAGCTGAAGCCTTGTTAGCTTGTTCTGAACGCTCATAACCTGTCAGCCACTCCTTATCTCCGATAGTGACTTTTCCTTCTTTAGAAAAACGATGACCGTCATCCATCATTGTTTGCTTTAGAGCTTTCTCAGAAAGATTCTGATTACCTTGAATACGTAAAGTATAAATTTGAACTAAGAAATAACGACCATCTTCTTTAGCAGTATAAGCCACATCTTCATTAGGTTTTAGACTTTGTTCAAGATCTAGTTCCCATTCTTTTGGAATCATATACTTCAGGCTATCCACTGTCTTACCTTGACCATCTTTAACCCAAAGATAATAAGTTTCTCCATCAGAAATAGAGACCGATTTAGCCTTTGAATAAACATCAAATTGTTGGTCAAGACTTAGCGGTCCTTTCTTACAGGCTGTTAGGAAAAACAAGCCACATAAAAGAGTTGTTAATGCAAGAAAAGTTATTCCAGCTCTTTTCATCTTTTATCCTCCTCATTCAAAGCTTTATTTTATTATACCACATACTATAATCTGCCCACTAATAGCTATGCCAAATATGCTGGGGTGTTTTACTAAATTCTGCTTTGTGATTTACTAATTTTTGATGTATAATGAAAGGATAGTAAAGAAAAAGGATTGAATCGTATGGTTACCATCAAAGATATTGCCCATGCTGCTGGTGTTTCATCTGCAACTGTTTCGCGAGTTTTAAACCAAGATCAAGCCATGTCTGTCAGTGATGAAACACGTATCAAAATTTTTACCATCGCTGAACAGCTTGGCTATAAAAAATCAAAGAAAACTAATAAACGATCTAAACCTTCTCACAGAATTGCCATAATCGAATGGTATACAGAACAAGAAGAGCTAGATGATCTCTACTACTACTCTATTCGATTGGGAGCTGAAAAAAGAGCTCAAGAATTGGGCTATGAGGTCATAAGAATTTTCAACAACGATTCCCTGACTCAACTAGAAAATATTGATGGAATCATAGCTATCGGAAAGTTTAGTCCTGGTAAAATAAAAGAACTAGAGAATTACAGTGATAAACTAGTTTTTGTTGATAGCGATACCTTAAAATCTGGTCATTCTTGCGTCACAACCGACTTTGAAAACTCCGTCATCAATGTTATAGATTACTTTATCAACAGTGGCCTAAAAAAAATTGGTATGATTGCTGGCCAAGAAACCTCTTCTGATAAAAGCACACTCCTATCTGACCCTCGACTCAACACTTTTCAATCCTATCTCAAACAACTCACACTATATGATCCCAACTTGATCAAAATTGGGAGTTTTTCTTCAGAAGCTGGATATAAAATAATGAAAGAGTTCATTATGGAGCTTGGTGACAATCTACCTCCAGCCTTCTTTGCAGCAAATGATGCCTTAGCCTCAGGCGCCTTGCGTGCTTTGCAAGAAGCTAAAATCCCTGTCCCAGAAAGAGTTGGCTTGATTTCTTTTAACGATACTTCTCTAGCCAAATATATGTATCCAAAACTCAGTACTGTGACAGTCTTTACAGAAGACATGGGAAAACAAGCCATTCAGATTCTTGAGCAAAGTTTCCAAAAAGATAGTTCTTCAGTTCCTTATATGGTCAAATTAGCTACAAGATTGACTATTAGAGAAAGCAGCATTTAAATTAGAAAGACATACTATGAAAACCTACGAAAAACTCTATGATATTCTTAGTCAGGCCGATGATTACGTCAATGGTGAAAAAATAGCCCAAGAACTAGGGATTACTCGGACCTCTATTTGGAAGGCCATTCAAAAACTTGAGAAAGAAGGCATTCAAATCGAATCAGTCAAGAATCGTGGCTATCGATTGCTTGATGGAGATTTGCTGCTTCCTTCTTGGATTGAGGAACACTCACCTGTAAAAGTTTCCTTCAATCCTGACTGTAAGTCCACTCAAATCGATGCAAAAGCTGGGATGGAAGCTGGCGCCCCATCCGATACCCTTTATCTAGCAACCTCCCAGTCAGCTGGTCGTGGCCGTTTCAGTCGTGTTTTCTTCTGCCCTAGCCAAGGTGGTTTCTATATGTCTCTCCACCTCAAGCCCAACCTCCCCTTTGACCAGATCCCATCTTATACTATCTTAACTGCGGGAGCCATCTATAAAGCTATAAAAAATTTAACTCTTATGGACATTGACATCAAGTGGGTCAATGATATTTATTATAAAAATAAAAAGATAGCTGGCATCCTAACAGAAGCTACTACTTCTATCGAGAATGGACAGGTAACTGATGTTATTATTGGAGTTGGCTTTAACTTCTCTATTAAGGATTTTCCTGCAGATCTCAAGGATAAGGCCGGATCATTATTTGATGAGAAACCGCCAATTAGTCGTAATGAGCTCATCGCTGAGATTTGGAAATGCTTTTACGAAAGTGATCCAGAAGAACTCATCTACCTTTACAAACAACATTCCTTGGTGCTAGGGAGGGAAGTCAGCTTCAGTCAAAATAATACTGACTACAAGGGTTTGGCTAAGGACGTTTCTGACAGTGGTCAGCTCCTCGTTCAGCTCGATAATGGTCAAGAAATCTGGCTCAATAGTGGCGAAGTTTCTCTAAGAAGTTGGTAATAGGCCACATAAAATCACAAGATAAAAGGACTGAAAAAACTCAGTCCTTTTCTTATATTTATTTTAAATGTTTATCAATTTCATCAACAATCCGACCCATGACATAGGAAATCTGAAGATTCCGCAAAATCAGAAAGGCCCAGAAAATCGCCATGAAATAGTGTTCCGACATTATGGATTCATTAAAAAAGTATGTTTCAACAGCCGTAAAGAGAGCCACTGTGATAAATTGTCTTCTATTCATAAATGTATTATATCATGAAAAATTCAAAAAATCTTTTATTAGTCTTCTTGCACCGTAATTTTTTCAGCTAAAAAGTCAAATCCTTCTGGAATCAGATTTTCCTCCTTCTTCTCTTCGACTTCAACTTTACCATTTCTGCTACGAGCCGAGAAATCCGCTCGGATCTTGGTCCATTCTTCTAAGGAAATAGCCAAAATCTCTGGTGAAAACCCTGCTGCGTTGCTAAGAATATTGCCAAACATGGTATTGAGATTGTCTCGCTTCATGGTCTGCTCAGCGTTAAAATTAGACTCAAAAGCTAAGATGGCATGGCTTTCATTGGCTGCCACAGGTTGCGAGCCAGCTAATAAAGCCTTGTCCGCCCCAGATAAACTCTCAATGACCTCTCCCCAAGCATTCTGTAGCTTAGTCAGATTGCTACGAGCTAGGCTAGGATTGTCAACAGCCTCCTCCAGGATAGCATTGACTTTATTGCGATCTACACGGTAGCCCTTAGATTTCTGCGGCCGAATATCCGAAGTTTTGACAGGTGCTGCAGGTTTTCCATTGCCATTAGCCAGCTGCTGCTTGAGACTATCAAGCTCTTGCCTCAATCCCTTGAGTTCATCAGCTAGATTATCCGGAATAGCTGCCAACGTAGAATGGCTACTGGTCTCTGCCAGTCGAATGGTCATCATTTCTGTATAAATCTTAGGCTGCAGGCTGTTCTTGATATCAGGCAAACTCTTGGTTGCCATATCAATCATAGCAAAGAGAGTGTCCTGCGGTGTCTTGAGATTTTCCAGAAAGAGCTCACTGGCATGATGATTTTCCCCGCCAGTTTTGACAATGATTAGGTCACGCAGGTATTGCAGAAGATCCGTTACGAAACGGGCCATATTTTTTCCGCTGTCAAAAATCAGATTGAGATTATCCAAGGCTGTAACTGCATCATGCGAAATCAAGGCTGCTACATAAGCATCCAAGGCTCCCAAGCTGATAGAGCCTGTGATCTCTTCAGCAATATCAGTGGTCAGACGGTTTTCCTGGGTTAAACTAAGAGCCTGATCAAGGATAGACAGGGCATCCCGCATACCACCTTCTGCTCGACGGGCAATAATCTGCACACCTTCTTGCTCAAAGTCAATACCTTCCTGCTCCAAAATCCACTCAATATGGGCAATAATGTCCTGAGTCTTGATAGACTTAAACTCAAAACGCTGGACACGGGAAAGAATAGTGGCTGGAATCTTATGTAGCTCAGTCGTCGCTAGGATAAAGACCACATTTTCTGTCGGTTCTTCCAAGGTCTTGAGCAAGGCGTTAAATGCCCCTGTTGAGAGCATGTGCACCTCGTCAATAATATAGACCTTGTGCTTAGCCATACTAGGTGCATAGGTAGATTTATCCCGAATATCACGAATCTCATCTACCCCATTATTAGAAGCTGCGTCGATTTCTATGACATCTTCAAGGCTTCCCTCAGTAATGGCCTTACAAATATAGCAGTCATTGCAGGGCTCGCCGTCCTTTTGATTCGGACAATTCATAGCCTTGGCAAAAATCTTAGCAACACTAGTTTTCCCTGTTCCACGTGGTCCAGAAAAGAGATAAGCATGGCTAATTTTCCCTTGCTCCACAGCCTGTCGCAGAGTGGTTGCCACTACCTGCTGACCCACCAGCTGACCAAAGGTCTGACTGCGGTATTTCCGATATAAAGCTTGATACATTAGGCTTTTTCTCCAAACATTTCAAAATTCCAAATCGTCTTTTCAAGCAAAATCTGGACGAACTTTTCCAGATATTCCTGATCTATCTTATCATAATCCCCCGTCAAAGCCGAGTCTAAATCCAATACTCCAAGAAGGCGACCGTCTTTTACCATGGGCACCACAATTTCGCTCTTAGCTCGGCTATCACAAGAGATATAGTTGGCATGCTGAGTCACATCATCTACGATAATCGTCTGCTCTTTCTCCGCAGACTCCCCACAGACACCCTTGCCTAGCGTAATATGGACACAGGAAACACCACCCTGAAAGGGCCCCAGAATCAGCTCACTCCCATCAAAAAGATAGAAACCAGTAAAAACCGAATGAGGCAAAGCTTGATTGAGCAGCGCGCTAGCATTGGAAAGATTGGCTAAAGCGTTAGTCTCACCATCTAACAAGGCTTCCAGCTGGGCTAGTAAAAGTTGATAATTTGAAATTTTATCTTTTGTGTTCATAGAGTCTATTATATCAAAAAAACAGTCTGATGGCCGTTTTTGAAATAAAAATAAGAAGTACAACTAAAATAAACTTTAAACTTTTCGTCAAGTGAAAATCCCAATAGATAAAGCAAAAACATCTCTCACCTTTAAGATTCTATTTACACCTTTTTTGTAAATCATCAATCGCCCGAATAAAAATCTCAGGTTTTTCAGCATGAATATCATGCCCACTCTTGATATTATCTATTAGATGATTGTTCAACAAAAGTTTGTCTACTCGATTAGCATCTTTGTCATCCATAGCACTCAAGAGAATCCCATTTTTATCATAGTAATTCTTCTGATTCAAAGGCCGAGCCACATGAAGCAATATAGATGGACATTGAACTTTTTTCAAGATTTCTTCCTGTTCAAATCCCTTGAACCAAGAAAAATCATAAAATGTTGAGCCAAAACGAAGATCGTAATCTCCTGTTCCATCCTGTAAATTAGCTGTTAAGTCATAGATGAGATTCACTTGTAATTCTGGCGGATAGTACCAAATTCTAGGAATCTTTCCTGGATGATTTTTCATATAGTTCAGAGCTGGTTTTTTGACAATTTTATTAAAATTTTCCTCACCAAAAAGTTTTTTTAAATAAGTATGTTCTAAAAAATAGGCAGTATAATTTTTTTTACCGCTTTTTAAGAAATCATACATATCTTTAAATCCTAACCAAGAAAAAGTAGAATGTGCTCGACTAGGCTCTGTTGAAAAGAACGGTGCATCTTCTATCAATAGTCCTCTAACAGTATCAGGAGCTAGTGCAGCTACCATTGTTGCCAGAAGCCCTCCTGATGAATGTCCTGAAATGAACACAGGAGCTTTTATAATATTATGAATAAACCAAATGAAATCCTGACTATTTTCTAGTGCTGAATATTTAGCAGGATTTTTACTAGACCCACCATGTCCATAACAATCTACTGCATATACATGATATCGCTTAGACAATTCTCCAAAAACCTTGGCGTAGTCCTCCCAAGATACTTGCTGGCCATGGATCAGGAGTAAAGGGGGACCATTTTTTGGACCTTCGCCATAATTAATAAGAGATCCATCTGGTAAAGTCACTTGCTTTTCTATCATCCCAGCTTGTCGGATATATTCAAGATTAGCCTTATCATAGTGAAGATTACGATAAGCAAACCACCCTGCACTTACCAATATAACAGCTATCAATATCAAAATAACTAACATCATTTTCCTTTTCATTCATTGCCTGCTACTTTTCTGAAAAATACTTAGGAGTTTCTAGAAAAAATTCGGATCTAATAACGCCAATCCTTGATTTTCATCTCCTAGCAAAAGAAGCTGATCTCCCGCTTTTATTTGAAAAATATTTCGTGCCCGAGGGGGTAAGTGGATTTCACCACGCTCCCCCACCGTTACTGTTCCAAAAATATATTTCCCTTTGATACTAGGAGTTGTCAATAAATTGCTCTCTAAATGTACTAGTTCATCCAAACTCACATCAAAAAAATCAGCGCACTTACCAATATAACAGCTATCAATATCAAAATAACTAACATCATTGTCCTTTTCATTCATCGCCTGCTACTTTTCTGAAAAATACTTAGGAGTTTCTAGAAAAAAATTCGGATCTAATAATGCCAATCCTTGATTTTCATCTCCTAGCAAAAGAAGCTGATCTCCCGCTTTTATTTGAAAAATATTTCGCGCCCGAGGGGGTAAGTGGATTTCACCACGATCCCCCACCGTTACTGTTCCAAAAATATATTTCCCTTTGATACTAGGAGTTGTCAATAAATTGCTCTCTAAATGTACTAGTTCATCCAAACTCACATCAAAAAAATCAGCTAATTGAGAGGAATAAATCACATCTGGAACGCTTTCTCCTGCTTCCCATTTTGCTATAGTCTGCCTTGATACACCTATTTCCTCGGCCAGTTTTTCCTGAGAAATATTCTCTCTTTTTCTTAAAATAGCAATATTTTTAGAAATCATTTTTTAATCTCCTTTTTATGATTACACTGTTAGTATAGCAAAAAAGCTGGTTGCTTCAACCAAGCTTTTCTTACTTTTTATAGACCTTTTGTTAAAATTCGTGGCAAAAATATTTTATTACTCCTCCAAAACCTTCACTTCTTCACCCTCCACAAGCAAAGCTTGACGATTATTTAGGGGAAGGAGATTCAGCTGGTCGCTGTATGTATCCAAAGTAGTCTGGGCACTTTCTACAAAGGGTTCTTCGCCAACATGAGGAAGAACATAAAAATCCACCTCGTTTAATGCCTCTGTACCATTCAGTTCCATAGCAACCGTCTTATCGTCCATGATCTTGTTATAGTCAATGTCCTTAGCTGTGATGATAGCACCAGCGGATTCGCCCACATAAACCATGCCATCCGCAATCTGCTCTTTTATCAAGGACAGAAGTTGCTTTTTCTTAAGTTCTTGCAAAAGGTAAAAGGTATTGCCACCAGAGATATAGAGGAGCTTACTTTGGAAAATCTTAGCTTGAGCTGTTTCTCTATCACAAGCTGAAATATCCAAGACCTCTACTTGAAATCCCAAGTCCTCAAAGGTTTGTAGGGCTTCATCAATATAACCCCTGTACTCTTCTACATTTCCAGCCGTCGGTATAAAAAGTACTTGTTTGCCCAATTGATTTTCAGATACATATTGTCTGAACAATTCCTTGACTCCCGCAAAATAAGAGCATAAAAATAATTGTTTCATAGGATACCTCCCTTAGTTTTTCACGATTTGATAAAGAATCCATTGACCATTTCTTTGACTATTGAGGAGATGTAGGTCCAAGGCTGTCAAGAAGCTTTCCAGTTTTTCTTGCTTTGTAAAGTCTGGTAGGTAGTAAGCTAATTTGCTCCATTCACATGCCAGTAGAATGGTTCCATCTGGCTTAAGAATCCTCTTAAGTTCTAGGAACGCTTGAGTTAAATCCGACCAATGAAAATGCGTCTGAAAGGCTGTAATCAAATCAAATTCCTCAACAGGAAGATTTGTTTTCTCAACATTTTTCACCTCGAAAGATAGACCAGGCTCAGACAATTCTTCAGCTGATTTGATGGCTGTACTTGAAATATCAATCCCCAAAACTTGGCTATCAGGAAAGTGCATTTTTAAATACTTCGAGGAGGCTCCATTTCCAACTCCAACATCCAAAATTGAATCAAATTGTTTCTTATAACCCAGCTGACTGACCGACCAAACAACCATGGGCATATAAACACGATTCCATAACTTCATCATCCATAGTCCAATAAGGCCTGATGGTTTCTTAGATTGGTAAATTAAGTAAGGAAAAGCCAGAATAATCATAAGGCCAATCATTGCTAGATAAATCATCTGTCTTCCCTCTCATGTCTTCTACCATAAAGCTTTTTAGCTTCTTTAGTGTATTTCTTGATAAAATCCGTCTTGGAATCTGTATAGGCATCCCGATTGTGCTCATACTGTTTCCACAGAGAAAGTTTGAGCTGTTCATAGTTCTTAGCTACAGCAGGGTGCTCCTGTAAATAATCTCTAAAGTAAAGCTCATCATGATCACCTTCATAGCGCAGATGCAGATGGAAAACCCGCTTCGCAAAACCACTCGGTGTGTAGCCCTTATTAAATGACATCCGTCCTTGGCTTTCTGACATGAGGAGATAACCATTTTGTAGCAGCAAGTCTCTCGTTACCGCCATATCTGTTTCTTTGGGAATTTCCAGCATGATGTCCACTATAGGCTTGGCCCAGATAGTCTCTACTGATGTTGAGCCAATATGGCTAAGACGAACGATCTGATATTCTGGCAAAAAACTCAAGAGCCGAAGTCGCTCCTCCTCATACCAGTCTTTCCACTCAAGCTGATGTTCTCTCAAAAAAATTGGAAAAAGTTGCCACAGCTCTTCTAAAGTCATATCCTCTAATGATTTTGTCATCATCCACTCTCCTTTAGATTCGAATATTCCTTAAGCATATTATATCATTATCCAAAACAAAAGAATTGAAATGTCTATCACTCATAATAAGAAAACACTCTGAGAAATTTCCTCAGAGTGCTTATTTTATTCTTCTTTTTTAGTCTTTTCTCTTTCCAATCGTAATTTTCGGTTTGGATTAAGACGTGTGAAGAGTTCTTCTAGCTTTTCTGCATTCCAGACGTCTGCTGCAGAGACAAAATTTCCATTTTCATCACGGAAAGATATTGGTTTATCACCCATTTCAAACCTCCTTAGTCAACGAATTCAAACTCGAACTTGCCGATGCGGACCAGATCACCATCCTTGGCTCCACGAGCGCGAAGGGCTTCATCAACGCCCATACCACGAAGCTGACGGGCAAATTTCATAACGGCCTCATCACGGTCAAAGTTGGTCATATTAAAGAGTTTCTCAAGCTTGTCACCTGACAGCACCCAAGTCGCATCATCATCACGAGAGATTTCAAAGGCAGGAGCTTCTTCGTCAAAGCCATAGTAAGCTTCTTCTTCCATTTCAGACTCATCGTAAAGAAGAAATTCAGGTGTCTTATCCAGTAGTTCTGCGGTCGCATCCAAGAGGGTCGCAAGTCCCTGCTTTGTCAGACTGGAAATTGGGAAGATTTGTGGTAAATCTGCAAATTCGTCATAATTAGCCACTAATTTCTCTTTAAATACCTTGATATTTTCAGCGCTATCTGGCATATCCATCTTATTGGCAACAATAATCTGAGGCCGCTCCATAAGACGAAGATTGTAGGATTCCAACTCTTTATTAATGGCTAGATAGTCCTCATAAGGGTCACGTCCTTCACTCGCTGACATATCGATAACATGAAGAATAACCCGTGTCCGCTCAATATGACGGAGAAACTGGGTTCCCAGTCCAACCCCTTGGCTAGCTCCCTCTATCAAACCCGGTAGATCTGCAACTGCAAAAGACTCACCAGACTGGGTGCGAACCATGCCTAGATTTGGCACGATTGTCGTAAAATGATAGGCACCAATCTTAGGCTTAGCCGCTGTAATCACGCTAAGCAGAGTGGATTTTCCGACAGATGGGAAGCCGACCAGACCAACGTCTGCTAGGACCTTGAGCTCAAGCAAAAGCTCCCGTTCTTGACCTGGTTCTCCATTCTCAGAAATCTCTGGAGCAGGATTTTTAGGCGTTGCAAAACGGATATTTCCACGACCGCCTCGGCCACCACGCGCTACGATAAATTCTTGGCCATTTTCTACCAAGTCCGTCAGTACCTTGCCAGTCTCAGCATCTCGCACTGTCGTCCCCTGAGGTACACGAACGACCAAGTCTTCAGCCCCTCGGCCATGCATACCCTTGGTCATACCCTTTTCACCAGACTGAGCTTTAAAGTGGCGATTGTAACGAAAATCCATCAGGGTACGAAGACCCTCGTCTACGACAAAAACCACATTACCGCCTCGGCCGCCATCGCCTCCCCAAGGGCCGCCGTTAGGAACATACTTTTCACGACGAAAGGCAACCATACCATCACCACCATTACCAGCCTTAACCTGAATCTTGGCTGTATCTAAAAACATACTCATTCTTTCTCTACCTTCTCTTAAATTTCACTTTCATATTCCTAAAAAAAACGCTGAAAGAGCGTTTCGGATTTAAAATTATCTCAAAATAGCGCTGACTGCACTAGCAATAATGGCTCCGACTGTTACCACAATCATGATTACCACAACGACCATTGTTAATTTTTCAAATCCTGTTTTTTTGCGTTTTCCTTCATCTCCAAAAGCCACAATAATTACCTCTTATATTTTTATAGACTTATTCTAACATGATTGATAGTATTTTTCAAATGCTAGTCGCTTCAAATAAAAAAAGAAAGAAGAAAGGGATAAAAATGATAAACCTTATCTTCTTTCAAATTATTTTGATCACTTAAAAACTGACTTCTTATTTTTTAAGCCATCAATTATTGTTTATTTTTCTTTCTTAAGACTACAAATACACCACCAAGAATAACCAAAATTGAGACCCCAGCTACTGACAACCAGATCGCTGCTTGCTCACCCGTTTTTGGCAAGGTTGGCTTATTGTCAGTTTTCTTGGTTCCTGGTGTTTTTGGATCTTGTTTATTTGATCCTTTTGGATCTTCTACTTTTGGATCTGGTGTTTTACGACCAGGATCATTCGGATCGCCTCCACCTGGATTGCTTGGTTTATCCTTTCCAGGCTCTCCTGGGTCTGATGGAATAGTTGGCGGATCATAGGTATTAATTAAGTCATAACCTTCAACTTTTGAACTATAGTTTACAATGGCATCTTCACCAATTGTATAGGTAATTTTTTGACCATTTTCATCATTTACTGGAAGACCACTAAATGTGTAGTTCCAGCCATCAGCTTCACTGACAACTTTAGATGCTACTACTTGATTGTTAGCATATAGATTAACTGTAATACTCTGTGGACGAGTCATGTTTGTATCATTAACCCATGTTTTATGACCTGATACAGAGGTTACTGGTTTATATGTATTGGTAAAAGTCGCGTCTCCATCATAAGAAACTGAACCAAATTTTTCACCCAATACATCAACAACTTTAACTGTTACTTTAACCTCTTTAGCATCATAAGTGTAGCCATCTTCCTGGCCTGGAATTTCTTTAATTACATAGTTGAATGTACCAGCTTGACTATAATTGATTGCTGCGAAATTAATAGAACCATCAGCTTCATTAGTCGCTGTCTGTAAAAGTTGCCCCTTGTCATCATAAAGGCCAAAACTAAATTGTCCCTTAGTCAATTCTTTACCGACCAGAGTTTTTTGAGCTTTGATTACAACATCTTTTGAGCGTTCGGCACTTCCATCTCCCGAACCAGCTTCCAATCTAAGTGAGCGATTGATTGTTCGTTCTCCTGGGAAGTTTGTAGCTGACCAAGATAATTTATTATTTACTGTATCACCTACTTTAGTTCCTGGCGCTACACGAGTTGAGTATTCAATATACATTGGCCAATTGTAATTATCACCAAAGTTGATGGTGAATCCATTTACGTCGCCATTTGCATTTTTAGAAAGAACTGCTTTCTTTGTAAAATTGTCAAGTACAGGTAGAGTTAAAAGATGGGCTTCGTTACGAATTCCTCCTTGAACTGGTGCATAGCGCACAGCTCGTAAACTTCCTGGGACAAGAGTTAAGCCATCACCAAAATTATCAGAAATAACCATTCCACGAAGCATATCTTGTCGAGCGTTTAGGATGATACGCCATTTAACAATGCTTGGGTCTGATTTATCTTGGTAACCATATTTCATCTCGTACTCACCAGCTTGACCATCATCCTTTTTATATTGGAAAGAAAAGTCAGTTTGACCAAAACGGAATGAAACAGGGCCAGACTCTTTGACTGTGTCATTATTTAATCGAACATTGAAATTTAGAGACATTCTCTTATTTTCAGGCAAACGAGAGAAGTAATCACTGAAAGTTACTGTCACCGTCTGATTGTTCGGATCTACTTGAGCGGTACCAACAACTTCACCCTTATCATTTTTGACATCAATGACATTAAAATTCAAAACTGTAATAAGAGTTAACTCTTGAGGCAGCTTCAGAGTAAGGGTATCACCGCTATTAATAGCTTGTGAATCCGGAAAAGTAATGTCACTTGTCACAGCTAAGGTCTCATTTGTCGTAACTGTTGTATCGCTAGTTAGAGGACTACCATTTTTAGTTATAGTAACATTGTTTGTATAGTCAGTAACTTCAGTCGCTTGAGCTGATTTTGTTACTCCAAGACCAAAAACAATAGCCGACAACAAAATAAAGAATTTAAGAACAAGATTATTTTTTTCTTTCATTCATTATTCCCTCCTTCATATTTTATTATACCTAAAATACAGAAAAGTAGGAAATGTTTTATAGAAAAATAACAAAAAAATCAGTTATAGTACAAGATATATATGTAAATGGATTCATTTCATACAAAAAAGTAGCAAAATCAATGCTACTTCTTTGTTTTCATAGTTATTTATTCAATACCAATTTCTGCACGAACGACATCCGCAATCGTATCAACATAGAAATCAACTTCCTCATGACTTGGAGCTTCCGCCATTACGCGAAGTAATGGTTCAGTTCCACTTGGACGAACTAAAATCCGTCCATTTCCAGCCATTTTTGCTTCCATTTCTTCAATGATTGATTTGATAGCAGGGACTTCCATCGCCTTGTCCTTCATGCTATTTTCTACTCGAATATTGACTAATTTCTGAGGATAAATAGTTACTTCAGATGCAAGTTCTGATAATTTTTTACCAGTCTCTTTCATGATTTTGGTTAATTGTACAGCAGTTAACTGACCGTCACCTGTTGTATTATAATCCATAATAATCACATGTCCAGACTGTTCACCGCCAAGATTATAGCCAGATTGGCGCATCTCTTCTACTACATAACGGTCTCCAACAGCTGTTACAGCCTTTTGAATTCCTTCTCGATCTAATGCCTTATGGAAACCAAGGTTAGACATAACTGTAGTCACAATAGTATTTTGAGCCAACTGACCTTTTTCAGATAGATACTTACCGATGATGTACATAATCTTATCACCATCTACCAGCTCACCATTCTCATCCACAGCAATCAGACGATCACTATCTCCATCAAAAGCTAAACCAATAGCTGCGCCAGATTCTCTTACAGTCTCTTGTAAAGCTTCAGGATGAGTCGAACCAACATTCAAGTTAATATTGAGGCCATCTGGGTTTTCTCCAATAACAGTCAATTGAGCGCCCAAATCAGCAAAAATCTGACGGGCACTTGTTGAAGCAGCACCATTAGCCGTGTCTAGAGCAACATGCATTCCTTCTAGCTCTAAACCAGTTGAAACTAGGTATTGTTGATACTTGCGTAGTCCTTCTGGATAATCAACAAGAGTTCCGAGTCCCTCAGCACTTGGACGTGGCAAAGTATCTTCAGTCGCATCAAGCAGTGCTTCAATTTCTAGTTCTCGATCATCATCCAACTTATAGCCGTCACCACCAAAGAACTTGATACCATTATCCAGTGCTGGGTTATGGCTGGCCGAAATCATAACTCCGGCGCTTGCTTTTTCTGACTTAACCAAATAAGCTACACCTGGAGTTGCAATAACTCCAAGTTTATAAACATGAATACCAACTGATAAAAGACCTGCAATCAAGGCGCTTTCTAACATTTCTCCTGAAATCCGTGTATCACGTCCAACGAAGACCTTGGGCACTTCACTTTCGTGCTGGCTCAGAACATAACCGCCAAAACGACCTAATTTAAAGGCCAATTCAGGCGTCAATTCCACATTTGCTTCTCCGCGAACACCATCGGTTCCAAAATATTTTCCCATTATTCTATTATTCCTTTCAGGTTATAAACTGTTTTATTAATGATTAGAAGAGCTCGTAGAAGTTGAGCTTGTACTTGTCGAAGATGAACCTGACGTCTTAGTCGTAATCTTCACCGTCGTTTCATAAGGACTAATGACACTTGGTATTGCAGTCCCATTACTGTCTACAGCTCTCAAAGTTGCAACGCCTGTATAATTACCACTAATGACGTCACTCTCTGGTAAGACCGCTTCTACATGGTCAATTCTTTCCATGTAGTCCTCATCAGTAAAGACGGTAACCTTCGAATCACCGAAGTTGACACTTGAAATTGAAACTCCTTGAGCAACCTGACTTTCTGTGATAGTTGTCTGTACAGGAAATGTCTTACTCACGCGCTTACCTACTTTTACAGTGATCTTATCAGGATTTACTGTTGCTGTCAGGCCACTAGGTAGATTATTAATACTTAGTTTCACCTCTGAGATACCTGTCTTAACATTGGTCAGATCAGCTACTATTTTGAATTTCCGAGTACTTTCCTGCATTTCACTGGCCAAGGTCAAGCGATTCGATCCCGTCAAACTAACTGTTGCTTCAGAAGAGAAACCACTTATAAAATATTCATCGCTGTCGTATTTCACGTCAATTGGAACATTTGTAATTGTATTAGTGTATGTTTCAGACTTATTTAAGCGAATATTGGCATTGTTTTGGAAATTATTTGAGGTTGCATAAACAAATAAGACCAGAGCAAAAAAGATAGAGGAGAGGATATACCAGATTTGTTTATAGTTTTTCATTTTCTATGCCCTCCCAATATACGCTGATGCCAACCTTTTTTAACAGGTTGATCAGGTGCTAAAACCTTACGAAGCTCATCTTCAAATTCCTGCAGAGATAAATCATGCTTGAAGACACCATTGTGAGTGATAGAAATACCTCCCGTTTCCTCCGATACAATAAATGTAAAAGCATCAGAAACCTCAGATAGGCCGATTGCAGCCCGGTGACGAGTACCAAATTCCTTGGAAATCCTTGAATTTTCTGTGAGAGGAAGATAAGCACATGATACAGCAATCTTATTATCTCTGATAATGACTGCACCATCGTGCAAAGGAGTATTGGGGATAAAGATATTAATCAGTAATTCACCTGATACATCCGCATCCAAGGGAATTCCAGTCGAAATATATTCTTGCAAGGTTCTGCTACCTTGAATCGCAACCAAAGCTCCAATCTTACGTGGACTCATATACTCAACTGCTTTGACAGAAGCTTGGATAAGCTTTTCTTCCGAGCTCATAGGAGTTGCTGAAAAAAGATCTGTTGCTCTACCTAAGCGTTCGAGTCCTGTTCGAATTTCTGGAGCAAAAATCACTACTGCTGCAATAACCCCATAAGTAATAACTTGATTAATCAGCCAAGAGATCGTTGCTAGGCCTAAAACATTTGCAATAATTTGTCCTAATACAAAGAGAAAAACTCCACGCAGGAGAATCATGATTTTTGTTCCTGCAACAGCCTTAGTAAAGAAATATAAGATCCAAGCCACCAAAGCAATATCAATGATATTAATCAAAATACTCCAGGGGCTGCCAAACAAACTGGACCAGTACTGGAGATTAGACAATTGTTGAAAATTCATAATCAATCCACCCTATCAAAGAAAACGTTCTTTTCTATTATATCACTTTTAGTAGTTTTTTTCTGTAATCAAATTTACTTTTTATGATAAAATAATTCTTATGAAGATAAATACACTTTTAGGCCTCTGGGCAGGTAAATCCTCCCACTTTGTCCTCAGCAAAATGGGACGTGGATCTACTCTTCCTGGAAAAATTGCCTTAACCTTTGATAAAAATATTTTACAAAACTTAGCTAAGAACTATGAAGTCGTAGTGATTACTGGAACCAACGGAAAGACATTAACCACTGCTTTGACAGTGGGCATTCTCAAGGAAGCTTTTGGAGAAGTTACTACTAATACTAGTGGTGCCAATATGATTACAGGGATCACCACTACTTTCTTGACTGCTAGAAAAGGCAAATCTGGCAAGAATATAGCTGTGCTGGAAATAGATGAAGCCAGCCTATCTCGGATTTGTGACTATATCAAGCCCAGCCTCTTTGTCTTTACCAATATTTTCCGTGATCAGATGGACCGCTATGGTGAGATCTACACGACCTACCAGATGATTCTGGATGCTGCTGCAAAAGTTCCTGAAGCGACAGTGCTAATGAATGGGGACAGCCCTCTCTTTAACTCTGTTAGCCTGAAGAATCCTGTCCGCTACTATGGATTTGACACTAAAAAAAGCCAGGCTCAGCTGGCTCACTATAATACTGAAGGCATCCTCTGTCCCAAGTGCGAGCATATCCTCAAGTATGAGCTCAACACCTATGCCAATCTGGGAGCTTATATCTGTGAGGACTGTGGCTTCAAACGACCTAAACTAGACTACAGCTTGACTGCTCTCAATGCTCTTGAGCATAACCGCTCTGCCTTTACTATTGATGGACAAGACTATCAGATCAATATCGGCGGACTCTACAATATCTACAATGCCTTGGCTGCTGTGTCAGTGGCTCAATTCTTTGGGGTTGATCCTTCTACAATCAAGTCTGGCTTTGATAAGAGCCGAGCTGTCTTTGGCCGTCAGGAAACTTTCAAAATCGGCAATAAGGAATGTACCTTAGTCTTGATTAAAAATCCGGTCGGGGCGACCCAAGCCTTGGAAATGATTGAGCTTGCACCTTTTGACTTTAGCTTATCTGTCTTGCTCAATGCTAATTATGCGGACGGCATTGATACCAGCTGGATCTGGGATGCTGATTTTGAGAGAATTTTAGAGATGGAGATCCCTCATGTCATCGCCGGTGGTGTCCGTCACTCCGAGATTGCTCGGCGACTGCGAGTAACGGGTTATCCAGCAGATCAGATTAGCGAAGTCAAAGACTTAGAAGCAGTTTTCAAAGCCATTGAACAACAAGAAACCAAGCATGCCTATATCTTAGCTACATATACCGCTATGCTTGAATTTCGAGAGTTGCTGGCAGAGCGTCAGGTTGTTAGAAAGGAGATGAACTAATGGTTTATACTTCCCTCACTTCTCTTGATAACCAGAATTTCCCTTACGATATTAAAATTGCCCACCTCTATGGAGATCTCATGAATACTTATGGAGATAATGGGAATGTGCTCATGCTCAAATATGTGGCAGAAAAGCTAGGTGCTAGAGTTCAAGTTGATATTGTCTCTCTGGAAGATGGTTTTGACAAGGACAGCTACGACATCGTCTTCTTCGGTGGTGGCCAAGACTATGAACAAACAATCGTAGCTCGTGACTTACCAGCTAAAAAAGAAGCTTTGGAAAGCTTTATCAATGAACACGGTGTGGTACTGGCTATTTGTGGCGGTTTTCAACTCTTGGGACAATACTATATCGAAGCCTCGGGTCGACGGATCGAAGGATTAGGTATCATGGGACATTACACCCTCAATCAGACTAATAATCGTTACATTGGCGACATCAAGATTCATAATGATGAATTCAACGAGACCTACTATGGTTTTGAAAATCATCAAGGCCGCACCTTCCTCTCTGATGATGAAAAACCACTGGGCAAGGTTGTCTATGGAAATGGTAACAACCAAGAGGATGGTTGCGAAGGTGTTCATTATAAAAATGTCTTTGGTTCCTACTTCCATGGCCCCATCTTATCACGTAACGCAAACTTGGCCTATCGTCTGGTAACAACAGCACTGAAAAAGAAATATGGCTCAGATCTTAAATTGGCAGCTTATGAGGACATCTTAGCACTGGAAAAACAGGAAGAATACGGAGATGTCAAAAGCAAGGCTGAGTTTGAATAGACAAACAGGAGAATCACTATGAAAGAAAAATTGCATTATATTCTACTTTTAATTACCGTTCTATTGGTTGCTGGTATTTCCTTGGCCAATATGCAGAGCGTCAATGTTAGCTTTATCCTATTTAGCTTCAAACTTCCCTTGATTATATTGATTTTGATTTCAGTGCTCCTAGGTTCTGTCACGACCTTTCTCATCAGCATGGTAAAAAATTTCTCACTGAAAAAAGAGCTTAAAAAGACCAAAGAAGTACTTGAAAACTCACATTCAAAAAACTAGGTTGGAATTTATTCCAGCCTAGTTTTTTTGTATTTTCTTTTGATAAAGGTAGGAAATCAAAGCCAATCCCATCACTCCGAAACCAATCAGTAGAAAGGAAAGAGTGTGGACGCTTGGTAGCAGAGTCATTAGGAAAGTCGCAGGAGGCATGAAAAGAATTGCCAGCGTGTAGATCGTTGAGAAAACGCGACCTAGATACTGCTTGTCCACCTTAGTCTGAACCTGGCTGAAGAAATGAATGTTGAAAACAGTCATAAAGAGCTCACAGATAAGATTACCAGAATAAGAAAAATAGGGATGAACCGGTAGCAAGGTAGAGACGCCCATGACTGCGACTCCAACACCTGTCAATAGCAGGGCTACAAGTAAGTTGCCCATACTGGCCTTAACCTTGCTGGCTAGAATGGCTCCAATGATTGAGCCTACAGCACCCAAACTCAAAATGCTTGCATAAGAACCTGTCTTACCGTAGAGCTGATTGGTAAAAGGCAATAGATAATTAAAGGCCGCAAAGAAAAAATTGACTGCCGAAGCTACCAAGAGCAGAAAGAAGATTTCTTTTTGCTGACGGATATAGACTAAACCTTCCTTGATATCTCTCAGGATATTTCCAAGATTGATGGGAGACTTCTGCTTGCTTGGCTCATGATTGGGCAGAAAGTAAATCAAGGCAAAAGCCAGAAAGAAGCTAAGGGCATCCAGCTGAAGGGTCATGCGCAGATTCGCATACTGCATCACGATAAAAGACAGAACTGGGGCTGAGACACTGATAACCTGCAAGGCCAATTCCAGATGAGAATTGTAAGCCACGATGTCTTCCTTGTCCACAATTTCGGTAATATAAGACTTATTAGCTGGCCGAGAAAAAGCAAAGGCTATAGCCTGAACCACATTAGCAAAAATCAGTGCTCCAATCATGAGCTGGTCATTTGAGATAAAGGAAATCAACATACAAAGACCAGCACAAACCAAGTCTGCTACCATCAGCACCTTACGTCTGGAAAAGCGGTCCGTAATAGCTCCCCCCAAAGGATTGAATAAGATGGAAGTAACTAGCTCTGATATCTGGTAAATGCCCAAGACCGTCTGCCCCAGAGCTCCCAAAGAAGCAAGCCAGATACTATTTCCATAGTCATAAAGCATATTCCCAATTTTATTAATAGCAGCCCGTGTAATCAGCTGCACTGCTTGTCGATTCATAAAAATACCTCCCTCCATTTCTGAAACTATTGTATCAGAAATGGAGGGAGGTTCTTTATTTTTCCCATATTTGGGAAATTATACTTTCACAAACTTATCGAAATGCTCTTGATAATAAGCGACTTGCTCAGGTAGTTCCAGCACTTCAAAGATATGCATGGCTTCCCGCATTTGCTTGATGCCCTGCTTATTCTCCCCCTTCTGATAGGCCGCAAAACCCTTGAGATAGAGGAACACATTGCGTTCATAGAGTTTGATGCCTTTGCCAATGATTTTCTCTACGTAAGCCTCAAAATAACTAGCCTTATCAAAAGAACGACTTTCCAAACAATGCTGGTAACAATTGAGGGCTAAAATCAAGACCAATTTCTTATGGCGACCGATTTCTTTGTAGTAGTCCTCCCGCTCCATAACTTCCTTGCCCAGACGGTAGACATAGTCCACATCATAGAAACTATAGAGGTTTCCAAAGAGGATAAGCTCGTACATGGTCCAATCTTCCACTTGAAAGAGATAATCAGCCACCTTATCTAAATCCTCTTGCCTCATGCGAAACTGATTGTCCCTCTGACAAATCAAGCCCTGCAGCAAAATCCAATTGAGCTCATAGTAAAGAGGCGCACTGCTGGCCTTGGCCTTTTCTAACTGCTCCGCTTGCAAGTCCTGAAATCCCTTGATGTCATTTGAGTAGTAAAGAGGGATAATCTTACCCATCATGGCCACGTGTTCATGCTGCTGGAAATTCCGAGCTTTGTCCATAAAATTTTCAAGGGTCACATGAATATTATCCAAGAGATCTAAAAATTTCGAGAGGGTCATGTCCGACTCACCCAGCTCAAAACGAGACAGCTGAGAGGTCGAGCAAACCTGACCCGACGCTTCCTTCAAAGAATAATGCCCATTTAAACGAAAATCACGAAAAACTTTGCCTAAATTTTCCATTTGTTTACCACTTAAATTCTTTCAGTTGCTTTTCCAAATCCTGTAAATAGGCTTCATCCAAGCCATTCCGGTCTTTTGCTGGGGCTTCCAGACTGGCCAGATAAAGCAAGAACTGGTCCGCCAGTATCTCATATTGATGGAAAGGCAGGCGCTTCATCTGGGCCTGAACGAAATCAGTAGCCTCTGCAAAATGCTCGCTTTCCAGCAGCTCTTGCAAATAATCAGCTCCATCAAGCTGCCGGCCTTGCTCATCTTCAAACTGCCCCAGATCTAAATGCTGGATTGTTAGGCGCAGCGCCGAACCAAGCATATTGGCTGCTCCCTTGATCTGCCGCATAAACCAATCGTTTTCTGTCGTCATCAGTAGCTCCTTTCAAAGCGGGCTGACTGACTGCCCCTAAAAATACTACACCTTCTCTGCCAGTTCTTCCCATTCGAGCAGGGCTTCTTCTTGGGCGGCAGTCAGCTGGTCGATTTGCTGCTGGCTCTCCATGAGTTCACTGGCGTCGTTGGTAGCCTGCATGGCTTCCTGAAGCTGACTGATCTGACTGTCCAAGTCCTCGATTTGCGCTTCCAATTGCTCTAGGCGGCGGGCCAGCCGGCGCTGTTCTTTCTGGTTTTCCTTTTGAAGCTGATAGTCATTGGCAGGGGCAGGCTTATCTAAATCAACCTGCTCCGTCTCCTCACGCAAGGCTTCCTGCTCTGACTTTTTCTCCAGATAGTAGTCATAATCACCCAGATAAAGGGTGGAGCCTGTCTCAGAGAGCTCGATAATCTGAGTGGCCACGCGATTGATAAAGTAACGGTCATGGCTGACAAAGAGCAGGGTGCCGTCAAAGTCAATCAGGGCATTTTCCAGCACTTCCTTGCTGTCAATGTCCAGGTGGTTGGTCGGCTCGTCTAGGATGAGGAAGTTCTTGTTTTCCATAGACAGCTTGGCTAGAAGCAGCCGCGCTCGCTCTCCACCTGATAGCATGCCGACAGACTTCTTGACATCGTCTCCCGAGAAGAGGAAAGCGCCTAAGCGATTGCGAATCTCGACCTCTGGTGTCAGCTTGAAGTCATTCCATAGCTCGTCGAGAACTGTATTGCTGGGAGTCAGTTTGCTCTGGGTCTGGTCATAGTAGCCCACTTCCACATTGGCCCCCAGCTGCTCTTTGCCCCTGATGAAAGGCACTTGACCGATTAGTGATTTAATCAAGGTCGTTTTCCCAATCCCATTTGGCCCGACAATAGCTACCGCATTAAATTTGCGAATGTCAAGGTTAATCGGCTCCGACAGGACTTCCTCGCCGTAGCCAATAGCCGCATCTTCCAGGGTCAGCACAACATTACCCGAAACCTTATCGGCTCTGAAAGTCATATTAGCCGAGCGACTGCCGGTCTCCGGCCTGTCCAAACGCTCCATCTTTTCCAGCTGCTTTCGACGGGACTGAGCCCGCTTGGTTGTGGAAGCCCGAACTAGATTGCGATTGACAAAGTCCTCCAGCGCAGCGATTTCTTTCTGTTGCTTCTCATAGTTCTTAGCTTCGGTAGCTAGCTTTTGCTCCTTTTGGACCACGAAGCTAGAGTAATTACCCACATATCGATCTAAGGAATGCTTGGTCAAGTCCAGCGTGATGGTCGCAACCTTGTCTAGGAAATAGCGGTCGTGGCTAACGATGATCAGGGCACCGCTGTAGTTGACTAAGTAAGTCTCCAGCCAGGCAATGGTCTCGATATCCAAGTGGTTGGTCGGCTCGTCCAGTACCAGCAGTTCTGGCTTTTCCAAAAGCATCTTAGCCAGAGCCAGACGGGTATTCTGCCCGCCTGACAGCTCAGAAATCTTCATCTGCCACATGGACTGGTCAAACTTGAAGCCATTTAAAATCGCTCGAATATCGGCCTCGTAGGTAAAACCACCTTTCTGACGAAAATCCTCTGACAGCTGGTCGTACTGGGTCATGAGAGCAGTCAACTCTTCCCCTGACAATTCTCCCATTTGCAGCTCCATCTGCCGCAAGCGTTTTTCCTGCTGACGCAGACTATCAAAGACCAACAGCATCTCGTCGTAGATAGTATTCTCCGACTCAAAGCGACTGTCCTGAGCCAGATAGGACAGAGATAGGTCTCGTTTTTTATTGATCTGACCAGAAGTAGGCTCTTCCTCGCCCACCAAAATCTTGAGCAGGGTTGACTTCCCAGCTCCATTTTTACCGACGAGGGCAATCCGATCACCCTCATCCACCTGCAGGTTAATATTGTCAAAAAGAAGCTCCCCTGCAAAAGAGCGCTCAATCTTGCTTGCTTGTAAAATAATCATAAGACCATTATAGCAGATTTGCTTCACTCCTGCTATCTACCAGATTTTAAAAAAGTTTCAGCAGGTTCATTATCCTAGAGATTTTTCTGAACGCATAGCTCTGTCACAAAAGGCTTTGTAGAAGAAAAAAACATCTCACAACTTAGATTTTTCAACTAAGCTTCGAGATGCACTATAAACTTTCGAAAGTAATAAGCAAGTAACTCTTCCAATATTACCTTTACAATCACTCAATCTTTTCCCGGCTGACCACCAATCACGACTTTTTTAGCTTTATTATTGTTATCAAAAAGAATAAAATAATACAACTTTTTACCATGAGTTTCAAAAAAATGATTCTTTTGTCCTATATAATATCCCTTTCGGGCGCCGGGTTTCGTTTCATAATCAAATTTACCATAACGCTCCACTATCTCCCATTCTCTTTTACCGATAATCCACTGATCATCATATTTCCAGTAAATGCGCCTGAAAAAATAGAGAAAAACTAAAAGAGCAATCATTGCCAAGAATAAAAGACATAGTGTAAGCTTAGCCTTATTTTGCATTTTGTTCCTTTCTGATTTATTACTTTTAAAAAATAAAAGTAGCAACTTTTGCCTTCCAAAGATTAGTCAATATTAGCTAGATTTTTCATCAACCCTTCTGAATGCTATTGTTTTGTCTAACTAGCAAAACAAACTGCTTTACTTATGATTTCCGTTGCAAGATTTCTAATGAGTATTTCTCCTATTCCACTACAACAAATTCGATAATTCATCTTTCAAAACTGTCTTTCACTTATGATGATTTTATACAAAAAAAGACAAGCCTGTCAACGAAAAACAGGTTGCCTATAAATGGTTTTAATAGATCGCACAAGCTTTTTAAAGCTTTATCGAACTTGAGTTAGTGTACCATCCTGCATTTCATAGATCTTATCAACCTCATCCAGTAGGCGGGTATCATGCGTAATCATGACTACACTCTTATTGAATTTCTGAGTAACCTCTTTAAGCAAATGAACCACGCGCTTGGCCCTTTCCGTATCCAAACTAGCTGTCGGCTCATCAGCCAAGATAATATCCGGGCTATTGTAAAGCGCTCTAGCGATAGCAGCTCTCTGCCGTTCCCCACCGGACAATTCTTTCGGATATTGCTTGAGAGTTCCTTTAAGATCCAGCAACTCAATCAGACTGTCTAGATCCGTTCTTTCCTTTTTAGACAAGCGGTCAATCAGCTGGAACTGGTCTTCGATTTTCAAAAAAGGTATGAGATTGGAAGCCTGCAAAATGAAGCCAAAATCATTGAAACGCAGAGCTGCTCGTTCCTTTTCCTTGAGCTGGGAGGTATCTTTCCCGTGCAGGAGAATCTGTCCTTTTGAGGGAGTTTGCAAATGCCCCAGCAAGGTCAGAAAGGTTGTTTTACCTGAGCCTGACGGCCCAATAATAGCTACAAACTGCCCCGCTTCCAGTTGGAAATCAGTTGGTTTCAGGGCTTGAACCAGCGTATGCCCCTGGCCGTATTCTTTGGTAACCCCTTTTAATTCTAAGATTGGCATTTACTCACCTCCTATTGCTGTGATAGGGTCAATTTTTAGAACCCTACGAATGGACAAGAGTCCTCCAGCCAGTGACATGAGAACAATCAAGGCAATCAGTCCTCCATAAGCTCGCCAATCACTGTAAAAAGGCACAGAGGCAGGTAAGGCCAATTGTGTCCCCAAAAGTGCCAAAACAGCCAGACTTATTCCCAGAGTGGACAGGATGAAAATCTGCCAGAAAATAGAAGCAATAATCTTTCTACTGGCAATTCCTTGGGCGCGCATAATACCATAAAGATGCGTCTTTTGTATGGTAATGATGTACATGAAAATTCCCAATACCAAAAATGTAATCAGAACCATGGCCCCAATCATAAAGGAAAAAGTCAGTACCTGAGCCTGATAACCTGGAATATTTTCTATCAATTCCCCCATGGAGAGTTGACTAAGACCTGCTTCCTCAATCTTTTGGTCATTCTTAACTACCAAGGCACTAATATTTTTGACTAAGCTCGAACCATATTTTAATTCTCTAAAATCATCTAAAGCCATAAAAATTACAGGTTGCGTAAAGAAGCTATTATCCTCTGTGAAGCCAACAACCTGATAGAGGCGTTCGCTTCCATTGAGCTGAAGCTGGTCGCCCATTTTCACGCCTTTTTGCTGTAGGCGTTTATCAACAATAATTTCATAAGCATTATCAGCTGATCTCCCCTCACTCAGTTTTGGAGCTAAAAAACTATTCCATGACAGACCAAAGACTTGGGCATTAATTTTTTCTTTCCCATCTTCATGATTGGCTACTACTGCCATCTGTCCCAAAGCCGCTATTGAGTCACCTTGAAGCAGGCGGCTGTACTCTTCTTCCTTGAGAGTCGACGAAACCAGATTCTTATTGGCATACTCAGATAAAACAACTGACTGCGCTCCCCACTGATCTATTGCCAAGCGATTAAGCCGAGCCAAACCGACGGAAAGACTGGATAAAAAGAAAACCATATAGGTGATGAGAAAAACCACAGCAACAACCATACGGTAACGTCCGCGACTGTAGACAATCTCTTTAAAAGCTAAAAACAAAGCCATCCTCCTTTGAAAGATTCCAAACTATTATATCATAAAGAAACAAGATACAGAAAATATCCCATCAGTCTCCCCGCATGTGCTCTCTAACAAAGCCTGCTAGACCGACAGTGGTCACCTTAGTATGAAAATCACTCATTTGCTGAGACTTATAATGAGGATGAGCCAACTAGTAAGTCAAGGTTCCCATAAAGGAAGCAGCCTGATGATTCAGCAGTAAATCCGCTTCTACCTCCTCTAAAAGTGGATCACCCAAGGAAATACTCTGCCAGAAAATCTCCCTCAGAGCTTCCTGCAACCGCCTCGAACTAGTAGGACTACCATTGGGTCCCAAAAGAATGGCTAAGTCTTCCAAGTATGGCTCAAAAAAATGAAAAAGATTTTGTTTCTCATGGATGTAGTCTTTCACTTTAAAATCCTTTTCTAACTTGAACAAGCAGGCAGAATCTAGAGCCTCTTGATAATAGGCCTGCAATTCATCTAGCAAGCGGTTTTCAATCTTCTCTAGCAGATCATACTTGTCCAGATAATGCCGATAAAAAGTACTGCGATTCACCTCCGCCAAATCAATCAATTGGCGAATACTGATAGTCTCAAAAGTCTGCTCTTTCATCAGTTGCAGCAAGCTAGTCTCTATCTGTTTTTCTGTCTTTCTTCGTTTTTTCTCATACATGCCATTCACCTCAAAATGCAACAATCTCTCTAAAATTGATGCTTGTATGCCATCCAGCTCCCACTATATAATAAATATAAGCAGAAGACAAGAACAAGAGGATTAAAAGATGAAGATTATGATCAATCAAAAAGAAGTCAGTCAAGAAAGAATTGAGCAATAGAGAAAGCAAAGAATCCTTAAAGTTGCTAAGATGCTTAATCTACAGCTACCTAATACTGACAACACGGAGATTTTAGACCAAGCCCTACTGGAAGCAAAAATGAAGCTGACATACGAAGAGCTAATCCAGCAAATCGGAACCAAACTCAAATGGAGCCAATGTTTGATGAAATGGGCAGCCAAATGGTCCAAGAAACCAAGAAAAAGAGCTATCATCACGATTTTTGCAAGTGGATTGACTGCTGCTTCTTTCAGTAAACGACTAGAAAGGTTGATGCTAGAAAAGGCAAATGCTCATAAAAGCGTCAATCTTGGTGCCTGTCCAGATCATTATGCCTTGCAGCCGTATGGCGGCATACTGGAAGTCATTGAAACAGCAGGAAATAGCCCGCTGCCAACACAGTTTTTCCTTGACCTTGGTGCTGAAGCTGCTATAGAGGAGCCTCGTGATGCATCTTATCCCTTCCAAACTGTCGGTACCGCCAGTCTAGCGAATGGTTGTAATATCGGTGGTATTCGCCATCAGTTTCGCGACACAGAAAAAGGCCTAGAAGCCCGATTCTGCGTCGAATTCCCCAGCCTTTGTCCAGACAGCCTTATCAAAGAACACCAGCTCCACCTTGCTGCCGAATGGTCAAAGTGGATAGCTTGGTGCAAAGAGCATAAAGAATGAAATTCCTTTCCTGAAAAATCCTACTAAACCATGCAAAAACAGCCTACTGCCATCTTAAAGAGACCGCAGCAAGGCTGTTTTCTTCTATACTTAATCAAAGATAATCATGGACTTAGTCTTAATGATCTTGCTCTTACCCGTAAGTAAATGAATCAATAGCAAAATCTTCAGGTTTAACAGTTGTCCATCTCAGTCCTATTTTTCGACAATTCCAATAGGTTGTAACTACTGTTTTGATGTCACTTTGGAATTTTCCTGCGATTCATTTTTGTCTACTGCAGGTTGTTGTCTAACTTACTGTTTCGTAAAGTTTAGAGTATCTGGATCGTCATCAAGTTCGCTGACAGTTAACTGATTGCCATTTTGTTGATAGGTTTTAACATCGTCACCAACAATCAAACGCTGATTAGCTGCATCAACCTGAACTTGCTTGATTTCCTTACTTCCATCTACTTCTGTCTCCGTCCATGTCCCAGAGGCCCCATTAATTTGAAGAAGATGTTGATCCCCATCATGGTCAGTTGCCTTATAACTACCATCTAGATTCGAAGTTTGGGTAGGCTTAGAAGAGTTAGCTTGACTAGAAGAAGATTCTGTATTAGAACTAGTTGCTGATTGGGAACTTTGACTTTTGACATCTTGAGATTGAGAGTTAGCATTAGTCCCTTGGTTGTTATTTCCTGAGCAAGCTGTCAAGACAACAGCTGCTGTAAGGGATACAATTGCTAAAATAGTTTTCTTCGGAATAGACATATCAATTCCTCCTTTTCTACATTTGTAGTTTATACTTATATTCTACACTTGTCTGTTTTATTTGTCAAGAGAAAGAATCTTGTTTTCTATTAAAAATTCTATATGCCAGATGCAATCAAATCTAGATCTTTTCTTTTAAACATTAGAAAAATCCCCAGTCTAATTTGACTGGGGATATATTATTGTTCTTCTCATATGTAATCACTAAGCCACTAGCAGAACAGGTGCGCGATGTCTCCTTGATAGCAAGGCATCATTCCTCATTCTGAAATAACAGAGTCGATTTTTGCAGATATGGGTTGGGGTACTTGAGAAGCAGCTCTTTTACTGTTGCAACCAAATCTTTCTGCTCAGCCTGACCGGATTGGTAACGAAGCAAGAGTAGCATAAAATTATCTTTTTCAGCTGGGCTGGCTTTCTTCTTAAAATAGCCCCAGATATGCTGAAAGGCATTGCAGACCTGACCTCGATTTTCTGGTAGGGTAACAGCTTGGTCAATCAAGGCTTGAACATGAGCTACTTCTACCGATTCACTTTTTAAATATTGACGAATTTCCAGATAGATATTACTGGAATGACTGAGGACTAGATATTTATTCCGAGCCCAAAGAGTCTGACACAGAGACATTTGGTTTAAATCTTTCATACTTACTTTTCCTGCCAATCCTTAATATTGAATTCCTTCATCATCATTCAAATCATTAGTCACATATCCTAATTCTCAGATTTTCAAAATATAAGCCCAACCACAAAACTCAACATGATTGGAAAAGAAGGATGATTTGCTAGTCTTTCTTTTATTCTGGAAAAATCCATTCGATATGAGGTGCCTGACGACTAATTTCCTTGTAAATATCATTAAAATCAGCACCAGACAAGTTATTTAAGTCAATCGAGTCTAGAGAACTACCATTCTGATCATAAAAGTAAAGCATACGATTTGTTTTCTGCATATCATCAGAACTATAAGTTTTGATTTTATATTCAATCTTCTTGACATTGTTCAGATCAAGTTCATTCATATCTTGGAAAATCGAAGATTTAATATCCAGTTTTCCTTCTGAAATTGTCATTGCTGGAGGTTGTTTAGACTTTATAAAAATAGAAATCAACAATAAAGAAACCCCAACTGCTGAACCAATCAAGACAGTTGTAGCAAAATCGTTATCTCTTTTCTTTTCCTCTTCTTTTTCCCTTTTTATCTTATCCTGTTCTTTCTTTAATTGATTATTATAAGTATCTACAATGCTTTGGAGCCTGGCTTCTTTTTTCTCTGGAGTCTCATCTTTGGGACCATCTTCTGAACCAAACATTAGTTCTGCATCTCGGATAGTTATCGGTCTTTCTTCTAGTTTGTATTCATCCATCTTGGCGTCAAAACTCACTTCAGGATCTTTAGAGTTACTTGCACTAAAGGTAGAAGACGAGTTTGACCATACAGCAAAGATTGCAAAAATAGTAATCAAGATAATACCAACAATTTCACCTGCATAACTTCTCTTATACTGCATCAGACACCTCTTTAATAAATTTTAATATGACTAGAATATCATAAATCAAGCCTTTTATAAAGCTTCTTTTAGCGATTAAAAAAAACAGCCTGTAAAGACTGCTTTTTTCGACTCTTCTAACGCACCTCTGCGCCGAGTTTTTCTGTCAGAGATTTTTCGATTTTTTCCATATATTTAGCCACTTCTTCGTCAGTCAGGCTGGCTTCTGGATTTTGGAAAGTCAGGCTGTAGGCCATGGATTTGAGGCCGACACCTAGCTTGTCACCAGAGAAGATATCAAAGAGCTTAATATCTGTCAAGCGCTTAACACCAGCTTCTTGGATTGCATCAAGGACCTCTTGGTGAGTGATTTCAGCCTTGAGCAAGAGGGCCACATCACGGCTGACAGCTGGGAATTTAGTGATTTCTGTAAATGGCTGTGCTGGCTGGAGCTGCTCTTCGATAGCAGACAGATTGAGCTCAGCCACATAAGTTTCAGGAATATCGTAAGCCTTGGCTGTCGCAGGATGGACTTGGCCGACAAAGCCGACAGGCTGGCCATTGATAGAGATCAAAGCAGTCCGACCAGGATGCAGGCCCTTAATCTGGTTGCTAGCAGCGTATTCAGCAGTCAAGCCCAACTTAGTAAAGAGCGCTTCCACTACACCCTTAGCGTAGAAGAAATCAACTGCTACTGGCTTGGTCTGGAAGTCTTTTTCATTAACCAGACCTGTCAAAGCAAAGGCAAAGCTATTGATTTCATTTGGCAGTTCTTCCTTAGGATTGCCAGTCTGCTCAAAGATTTTTCCAATCTCATAGAGGGCTAGATTCTTATTTTTACGAGCCACATTGTAGGCTAGGGAGTCCAAAATACCGGAAACCATGTTCTGACGAAGAACAGAGCGCTCCACTGTCATTGGCCACATAAGCTCAGTCAAGTTGCTAGGATTGAGAGTGAACTCAACCGCCTTTTCTGGCGTTGTCAAAGCATAGGTAATGATTTCTGTCAGTCCAGCTCCCTCTGCTAAAATCCGCACTTGACGGCGCAGTTGCTGCGTTGCAGTCAATTCACCAGCAGTCCCGTCATCTTTTGGCAGGCTAGCTGGCAATTTGTCATAGCCGTAAATACGGGCAATTTCTTCATAGAGGTCTGCTTCGATTGTAATATCCCAGCGACGACGAGGGACACTGACAGTGAACTGTTCAGCATTTCCTGATAAGCCAAAGCCAAGTCTACGGAAAACATCCTCAATATCTGTATAAAGCAAGTCTGTTCCCAGCACACGGTTGACATCCGCTAGACTGGATGTCACTTCTACATCGCTAGTATCTAAACTACCAGCTGATACGATACCAGCCTGAACAGTCGCTCCTGCCAAGTTCGCAATCATACTTGCTGCTGCGTCCAAAGCTTCATTGACAGTTGCCACATTGATGCCTTTTTCAAAGCGGGAAGATGATTCTGAGCGCAGGTTAAGGCGACCGCTGGTCTTGCGGATTGATTTCCCATCAAAGACTGCTGCCTCCAGAACAACACGAGTGGACTTACCGGAAATTTCAGTCGCTGCTCCGCCCATGACACCAGCCAAAGCCACTGGCTTATCTGCCACAGTAATGACTAAATCGCTGACTTCCAGCTCGCGCTCTTCGCCATCCAGCGTCACCAGTTTTTCACCAGCACGCGCTTCCCGCACAACGATCTGGTCACCCTCAAACGTATCCAGATCAAAGGCATGCATAGGCTGACCAAAGTAGAGCAGGATGTAGTTGGTCACGTCCACTACATTGTTAATCGGACGGATTCCTTCGTTCATGAGGAGATTTTGCAGCCACTGAGGACTTGGGGCAATAGTGACATTTTCCAAGATACGAGCCGCGTAGTAAGGGGCTTTCTCTGTCTCAAGGGCTACTGAAAGGCTGTCAGCTGCCTGCTTTTCATTTTCCACCAGCGGAAAATCTTTGAACTGTACTGACTTGTCATAAATCGCAGCCACTTCATGAGCCACACCACGCATAGACAGAGCATCAGCCCGATTTGGTGTGATGGAAAGTTCGATAATCTCATCGTCCAAGTCTAGATAAGAGAAGACTTCCTCACCTGGCACTGCTTCTTCAGGCAGGATTTGAATGCCATCCGAAAATTCCTTTGGCACAACAGAATCAGAAATACCTAGCTCACCCAGAGAGCAGATCATGCCCAGTGACTCCAAGCCACGTATTTTTCCTTTTTTAATCTTATAATTGTCGGCAATGCGAGCACCCGGCAGAGCCACCATGACCTTGATGCCGGCGCGAACATTTGGAGCACCACAGACAATCTGACGGTTCTCCTCTTCTCCGACATTGACTTGACAGACATGCAGGTGAGTATCAGGAACATCCTCACACGTTACCACCTCACCAACAACAATTTTTGATAGGCCAGCAGCTGGTGATGTCACACCTTCCACTTCAATTCCTGTCGTTGACATTTTCTCAGCCAGCTCAGCGCTCGCCACATCAATGTCTACTAACTCTTTTAACCACTTATAACTTACTAGCATATTTAAGATATTAAGACCGGCCAATTGCCTTGGCAATTGGTAAAAGCGACCAAATTTTAGGGATTTGTATGAAATTCTTATTTCAGAAACAAATCATCTAAATTTCGAGCTTTTAGGTCGTATTCATTTCCTCTCTCTAAATTTTCTGCACTTGTGCTGTGCCATTACTACGAAGGATACCAAGGGCGTCAAAAACGACTGAAAAATAGGAGATTTGCTCAAGCATTCGATGAATGATTGCAAATCTATCTTTTTTCCGAGTTTTTAGCCCGGCTTCAATTCCTTTCTCTATTCTATCACTTAGGAACTTGACCGACCAAATTTTAGTGATTTGTCTGAAAGCTGGATTTCAGAAACTAATCATCTAAATTTAAAGCTTTTAGGTCGTATCATTTCCTCTCTTTAAATTTTCTTATTTATTTCAATTTCTTGCGCAGTAGCCAGTCTGTATCTACTGTCTCACCAGTGATATAGTCGTGCTGGCTGAATTTTTCAAAGCCGTATTTAAAGTAAAAATCTTGAGCTCTAAAATTCTTTTCCCAGACACCCAGCCAAACCCAGTCAAAGCCTCGCTTCTCGGCTTCTTCTAAGGCAAATTCAAACATCTCCTTGCCCAAGCCTTGACCATGATAGGCTTTTAAGACATAGATTCGCTGAACCTCAAAGGCTTGTGGCAGTTCTTGCTCCGTTTGAGCCTGGCCCCAGTTAAACTTGAGAAAACCAGCAATTTTATCATCTTTGACAACAAAATAGGTCTCTGACTCAGGATCTGACAGTTCCTTTTCGATAGTAGCAAGCGACAGCTCATTGTCAAAATAATGAGCCATATCAGCCTCCTTGATAAATGGACCAAAGGTTTCTTGATAGGTCGCGACCTCCAACTCCCGCAGGAGGCTCACTTCTTCTTTTTTGACTCTGACTAGCATACTGCACTCCTTTCTCAGAAAAGCTGCATCTATGAATACAGATTTCTACTTAAACTGCTGAGAAAAACGAATATCTCCTTGGTAGAAGCCACGAATATCGTTGATACCGTAGCGGAGCATGGCTACCCGCTCTTGACCAAGACCAAAGGCAAATCCAGAGTATTTCTCCGCATCAATGCCACTCATTTCCAACACGCGCGGATGTACCATACCAGCTCCCATAATCTCAATCCAGCCGGTCTTCTTGCAGACATTACAGCCAGCACCGCCACACTTGAAGCAGGAAACATCCACTTCAACAGACGGCTCTGTGAATGGGAAGTATGACGGACGCAGACGGATACTGCGGTCTTGGCCAAACATCTTCTGTACAATCAGCTGCAGTGTTCCTTGCAGGTTGGCCATGGAAATATTTTCCCCAACTACCAAGCCTTCAATCTGATGGAACTGGTGGGAGTGAGTCGCATCATCGGTATCCCGACGGAAGACACGCCCTGGTGAAATCATCTTGAGCGGTCCTTTAGAAAAGTCATGGGCATCCATAGCTCGCGCCTGTACCGGACTGGTGTGAGTTCTGAGTAGGATTTCCTCTGTAATGTAGAAAGTGTCCTGCATATCCCGTGCTGGGTGGTCCTTAGGCAGATTCATCCGCTCAAAGTTGTAATAGTCCTTCTCCACTTCAAAGCCGTCCACGACCTGATAGCCCATCCCGATGAAAATATCTTCAATTTCTTCACTAGTCTGGCTGAGAATATGTCGGTTCCCTATCGGAATTTGACGGCCTGGCAGGGTCACATCCAAGGATTCCTCAGCTAGTTTCAGAGCGACTAATTGCTCTTCCATCTCTTGTGCAGTCTTTTCAAAGGCTGCTGTCAGAATATCACGCGCTTCATTGACGTGCTTCCCGATAATCGGCCGCATTTCAGCTGAAATATCCTTCATCCCTTTCAGGACTTCAGTCAGCGAACCTTTTTTGCCCAAGACAGCTACACGCAAGTCCTGCAGTTCCTTTTGATTCTCCGCCTTGAGCTGCTTGAGAGAAGCTAAAGTCTCTTCACGCAGGCTTTTTAGTTGTTCTTCAATCGTTTTCGTCATTTTCCCTCCAAAATAAAAAGCGCACCAATCTCCATAAGCGGAGCGTTGACACGCGGTACCATCCGTTTTTTATCTGGCAAGCCAGACCTTACTTATCAATCCTAGAGCAAGTGAATTCGCCTAGCCTTCATCTAGAGAGCTTTCAGTCGATGGCTCCCTTCCCTGTCAAACTTCCCCTAGGTTACTGGTCTTGCGGATTGCTATTCAGTTACTTAATATTCTAGCAAATTTACCCTATTTTGGCAACAAAAATAAAAAGCTCCTGGCGTCCATTTAAAACGGAATAGCCAGGAGTGCGTCTTGTTTACTGATTACTAACGAAGCAACTTGAGTAGCTAAAAGCTACTGACAAACAATTTACTTGATGATTGATTCAATCTTTTATAGCCCTAAAGAATGATTTTCTTTTATATCGATCTAATAAGAAAATATATTTTATCGTACAAAAGCAATGACGATTGTATTATTCGAAGTCCGAAAACCATTGAAAAGCTTCTCTCTTCATTGTCGCTCTCTGAAGTTTTTTTCTCATTTTAAACTCTTATTTTCCATAGCAACAATCTACAATCGTCACAAGAGATAATTCGGTTCAGATATTTTTTAACAATACCTCCAACTAAGACGAACAACAAATCAGTAAACAAGGACATAAGCTAAAATATAGATAACTTAAAACAGATTTGAATTTCTGAAACCCATTGGAATCAGTCCTTTCTATTTGCTAAGCCATGCATCCCTTATCAAAGGAACGAAACGTTTAAAGAAGGAAAGAAGAATATCAAAATCCTTAATTTCCCACCTATCTTTATCTACTATTAGTGTACTCCTTTATCTTTGAAAAAGCAAGCGTTTACATTGTTTTTTTATAATATTTTTTTGCAAAACAAAGGAATAAAAAAAAGCCAATAGGACAGCCATTTAAAGCTCCTTATTAGCTTTGTTTCTATTCAAATAAACTATAATAATCTGAAATAGTCATTTGAGCTTTTTCTTCTTGCTTGAGATCCTGAATAATCTGACCATCCTTCATAACAATCAAGCGATTGCCGTACTTAAGTGCATCTTCCATATGATGTGTTATCATGAGAGCAGTCAGACGGTCCTTTTGAACAAAATCATCTGTTAACTCCATTAAAGCCACGCTAGTCTTGGGATCCAAAGCTGCTGTATGCTCATCTAGTAGCAAAAGTTCAGGACGTTTGAGCGTTGCCATTAAAAGACTTAGGGCCTGTCTTTGACCACCTGATAGGAACTCAATTGCTGTATCCAAATGCTTTTCCAGACCATTGCCGATTTTATCAATAGTCGCCTGGAATTCTTCTTTATAATGATTCAATCGGCGAGGAAAAAGACCTCTTCTCTCTCCTCGAAACTTTGCAATCAAGAGATTTTCAGCAACAGTCATACGAGGCGCTGTCCCCATCTTTGGATCTTGAAAGACTCGAGAAAGGTATTTTGCTCGTTTTTCTGGTGAGTAATGAGTCACATCTTCACCCAAGATATGGATACTACCACTGGTTAAAGGTAAGGTCCCAGCAATTACGTTAAAAAGGGTTGATTTTCCGGCTCCATTTCCACCTAGAATAGTAATAAAGTCATGCTCATGGATTTGGAGAGACACATCATTCAAAATGACTTTTTCTTCATCTAAACCATTATTTACAACTTTTGTGGCATTTTTTAGTTCTACAATGACTGTCATTTGCTTAATGTGACTCCTTTAAAGAATTTATTTTTAAGCGTGGGAATCATGAGGCAGATTGCCAAAATCACCGCACTGTAGAGGCGTAGGTAGCTTGTATTAAAGCCTAAAGCGATAACCGCCCAAATCAGAAATTGATAAGCAATCGCACCTACCACAATCGTCATCAGTCTTTCAGCCAAAGTAAGACTCTTAAAGAGAACCTCTCCAATGATTAAGCTGGCCAAACCGATAACAATGACTCCAATCCCTCTTGAAGCATCCGCATAACCTTCTTGCTGGGCAATCAAAGCCCCAGCTAGGGCGATCACTCCGTTGGACAAGACCAAGCCCATCAGCTCCATCCGACCAGTATTAATCCCAAAACTTCTAGCCATATCAGGATTGTCCCCCGTAGCAATGTAGGCCTGACCTAGCTTGGTATCAAGAAAGAATAGCAAAGCTAGAATTACAAGAGCTACAAAAATTAGGCCTAGAAAGATTTGATTCATTTCCTCTGAAAAAGGAAGAAAGTCTTGAATTTTTTTAGCCCCCAATAAGCCCAGATTGGCTCTTCCCATGATCATAAGGATTAAGGAATGGCATGAGGTCATGACCAAAATTCCAGACAGCAGAGTCGGAATTTTTCCTTTGGTATAAAGCAAGCCCGTTGCAAAACCAGCCAAACATCCAGCTAAAATAGCAATCAAAGTTGCAATTAGTGGATTAACGCCCTTAGTAATCAAAGTGACAGCAACAGCCCCTCCCAGAGGAAAGCTGCCTTCTGTTGTCATATCTGGAAAATTCAAAATCCTAAAGGTCATAAAGATTCCCAGACCCAAAATGGACCAGAAAAGACCTTGTGAAATAATCGAAATAATCATATTCTATCCTAACTTTGTATTAAAACTTGCCATTCAACTGAGGCTTGAGTTTTTAAGTCTCCTTCCTTACTCAATCACTTGTCCAGCTTCTTTGAGGGCATCTTCTGGTACAGTAATTCCAAGTTCTTTGGCATTCTTCTTATTGATGACTGACTTACCTTTATTAAAAATTTCAACTGGTGTTTCTTCTGGTTTTGCACCTTTCAAGATTTTAGCAGCCATTTTTCCTGTTGCAACTCCAAGGTCATGTTGATCAACAACAACTGATGCTAGTCCACCTTCTTCTACCATAGCAGTCGCACTTGGGTATATAGGTTTTTTAGCGTCTTTATTGCTAGATACTACAGTCGCAAACGCTGATGCAATTGTATTATCAATCGGAATCCAGATAGCATCAACCTTTCCAGTCATGACATTCATGGTTGAAGCAATTTCATTGGTTGAAGGAACAGAGTATTCTTCTACCTTATAGCCTGCCTCTTCAGCTAATTTTTTGAACTCTTCTACCTGAGATTTAGAGTTATCTTCACTGCTAGAGTATAGTGCACCGATAGTTTTTACATTTGGCGTCAATTTTTTAATCAGCTCCAACTGTTGCTTAGCTGGATTGCGGTCAGAGACACCAGTGATATTGCCACCTGGTTTTTCAAGATTTTTTACTAGATTAGCTCCGACTGGATCTGTGATAGCTCCCATGACGACGGGCTTGTTCTTAGTAGCTGAAGCCAGTCCTTGAGCAGACGGAGTCGCAATCCCAATCAGCACATCATTGTCATTAGACACCAATTGCTTGCTCATAGTAGCAACCTTACTCTGATCACCCTCAGCATTCATAAAATCAATTTTAATATCATCGGCCTTGTAACCTTCTTCAGCTAATCCATCTTTAATGCCTTTATAGATTAAATCAAGTGAAGGATGACTGACATACTGTAAGACTCCGACTTTGACTGTTTTCTTATCTGTAGTAGACTTCGCCCCACCACCTTTATTCAAGCTGGAATAGATCAAAGATCCTCCAACCAAGACTACTAATACTGCTAAAACAGCGAGTAAACGTTTATTCTTCATATTTTTTCTCCATTTCTATTTTTAAGCTTTCTCATTTCAATCCCTAGGGACGCCATCGTTTAAACATGGGCAACTCTCCTTCTCTTTTTTCCAACAAAAAACCTCACACAGATATCCTGTGTGAGGGCGTAAATCGCGGTGCCACCTCAATTATGGAAAAATAAATAGCATTCTCCCATATCTCTGCCTTGTCTACCAACAAGTTGCACTGTAAGGTGTGCCAACCGAATTCTTATTGTTTCGAATTCATTTGTTCTTTTAGCTTATCAGTAAATTACTAAAAGACACTCTAATCATTAGCCCAATTTCGCAAAGATTTGCTACTTGTTTTCACCACCCACAAGCTCGCTTAAAACAAATTCGTTTGCTACTTTTCTAATTTCCTATATTTTATGTTTTTCCTGAAAGGATGTCAAGACTTTTTTGACAATTTTTGTAAAATGTTCGGATTTTTATAGTTAGGCGAATTTCCAATTTTTAGCATGGAAATAAGATACTATCTTCAACAAAAGAGCCAAACCAATTAGAAAACTAAAAACGGAAAGACTATTTATGATAAAACTATGGAAAAAATATCCCCTATTCGAAGCAAGCAACCCTAATAGTTTTCCCACTGACTGTTGATTAATTGGAAAAAGATAAAGTAGTTTTTGAGCAAGTCCTTCTCGAAAAATCTGATCTAAAAAATAAGGCAATAAATACAGACTAATAGAAAATGACAAGACAGACAAAGGAGAGTTCAGAAGAGAGGAAATTAATAATGTTACTCCCGCTGTAAAAAGAAGCCCTGTAAATTGTAAGCACAAAAACCAAAAGTAAACTTGTAGATGATTCCACTCCAATGGAAAACTGAATAACCCCAAATCTAAGTTAGTCTGAATACTAGAACTCCATCCACTAGTATCATACATACTAGAAAATACAAAATAAGTGACCATTTGGAAAACTAAAAATAGTACAATAGTCAAGAGAAAAGCCACTCCAATCTTGGCTTTTATTAGTCTATTGCGTCCATATTTAGTTGTCAGCAAAACTTGATTCATATTTTTAGACTTATCATCTGAAAAAATCAGAGAACAAACCAAAATGACTATAACGGAAACTAAAATAGTAACATTTCCCTGGACTTTATATAAATCAAGCCAAGGAGCATAATTTCCAATTTTCAGAGGCTTACCAAACTCTTTAAAACCAAGATCCTTAATGCTACGTACTTCTATGTCTTCAATCGTCAACATTTTTCCTTTTTTCACACGTTCCATCTGCTTTTCATAAAGATGACGTGCGTCTTTGACAAAAACATCACTTATTTGTTCTGTAAAGAGATAAAATGGATGAAAAAGCCAAGGTTCTCCTTTTTCTTTCCAGCTTCCATCATCAGAAAGTTCTCTTTCTTGAAATTTTTTGAGATCGTCTGCTATAATCCAACGAATTTTATTATCTGTAAACTCTCCTCTGTAACTCTGTTCAATATCTTTAGAATAGCCATGTGCAACATTGTCTCTCGCTGCAAATTGATACTGAGAATAATGATAGCCTACGAAAAAAATACCAGCAAGTAGAAATAAACTTGCAACTAAACTTCCCAAAATCGTTTTATTCTTTAAAATTTTTTGAAATTCAAATCTAATAAGTGTCTTCATCCTGCATCTCCTCTCTAAAATAATAGAGATACAAATCTTCTAAAGTTGGACTAACCAAGGAAGCATTCAAGTTTGGAGCTTGTTCAGATACAATCCTCATCACGATATGTTGACCATCCTGGCGACGATTGCTCACAAGAAAAGTCTCTTCTAATTTATTAGCCTCATATTCTGTTACTTCACATTCCCAAACCTTGTCAGATATTTCAGAAACTAACTGACTAACTGTGCCTCTATCTCGCAAACGCCCATTTTTTAAAATCAAAATTTCATCAGCGATACTTTCAACATCTGATACAATATGGGTCGATAAAAGAATGATTTTTTCCTTTGATAAACTACTTAATAACTTTCGGAATTTAACCCGTTCTTTAGGATCTAGTCCAACTGTTGGCTCATCTAACACAAGGACTTGAGGATCGTTTAAGAGAGCTTGTGCAATTCCTAATCTCTGCTTCATTCCACCAGAAAGTTTTCTAATTTTTTTATTTTTGATAGCAGATAGGCCAACCAAATCTAATAATTCATCGCTTGTTGTAGAAGCATTTTTTCGACTCAACCCTTTTAAAGAAGCAATATAAAGTAAAAAATTTCTAGCAGTAAAGTCTGGATAATACCGAAAGTCCTGTGGTAAAAAACCTAAAATATCTCTAAATTTTTCCGCTTGATCAACTATATTCTTTCCGTTAAAGAAAACAGCTCCCTGAGTAGGCTTCGTGAGACCACAAATAATCCGGAAAAGCGTCGTCTTTCCTGATCCATTCGAACCTAAAAGCCCGTAAAGTCCTGGCTTTAATGAAACGGAAATACAATCTAATATCAACTTGTTTCCATATTCTTTTTTAATGTTTTTAAGACTGAGTTCCATTCCACATTCCTCCTGCTGTCAATTTTTTTAATTGTTTAAAGAACAAAAGTGCGAGAATCAAAAGAGATATTAAATAAGTTAGGAACCAATATATAACAGCCATACGATAAGGATTGAATAGATTCAAAGCTACAAATAGAATTGAAAGAGCCATACCCAAAACGAACCATGCACTACGATGATTGCCAGAATTTCTCCAACGAGAGAGAGAATAAAACAAAACAATGCACACAATATTATAGGGGACTAACAAATAAAGTAGCATACTTAAAAAGGAGAATCTGAAGAGTAAGTTCGTTAATATAGAAAAGCTCAGAACAATCATAAAATCAATAAAACCAAAAATAAAAAGCTTCACCAATACTTGCTGGCGCAAATCATACTTAAAAGTTTGCTCTAATTCCCACATTCCAGATGTAAAACTTTTAAATAATTCTTCCATAAAGAAAAGTAAAGAAATTATTAGCAATCCTGTTAAATTTTTTATTAGAGTATAAATGAGACCGGGAGTATTGTTTAATATAACTAATAAACTAATTGCTAATACTGCAAACTGGATCAACCAAGTTTTTAAGCTAATAAATCGAATAGTAAAAAGAGCCAGTTCAAGATAAGAAGTCCTCTTTTTTTGTCTTTTCAGATGAGCAGCACCGAGTAAAAGAACCTCTTTTTTTCTAGATTCATCAACTTCTATTTGATAATTTTTTAAACGCTCAATAATTTTTTTCGTCATAAGTAAATGCCTCTTGATCTAAGAACTTTGATAGTTTTACAAGCCCTTGATGAATTCGGGACTGTGCAGTTGGAACACCAACACCTGTAATCTTTGCTATATCCTTAACCTTTAAATCATGGTAATATTTCAAAATAATAGCCTCTCTTTGTGGATTTGACAACTGATTTAAAGCGCGTTGAATTACCTTATTTTCTTCATCAACTACTAAATTTCTTATACCATCACTTTCGTGAGAAGATAAAACACTTTCGTTGAATTCAACTTTTTCTATTTCTTTCTTTTTATAATGGTTATTACAATGATGAACAGCAATTGTGAATAGATAATTATAAAATTTCCCTGTAAAACGATAGTTTTTGATATTTTCTATCACTTTAAGAAAAATATCTTGCGTCAAATCTGCTGCTAACTCAACATTGCCATAACATCTGCGTACACAGTAAAAATAGATAGAGTGATAATACTTCTCAATCACCCTTTCCCACGCATTATGATCGCCATTTTTAATCTTTTGAATTAAAATATAATCTTCAAACATTCTAGCTCCATCTATATTCAAATTCCTTCTCACTACTATATTAACAATTTTTATATAAAAATCATTTAATTTTTTTAAAAATTTGTATCAAATAATTTAGAAGCTTTTAGCTTGGTTTTTTGTTATAATTTTCTATAGTAACTTTCAAGGAGAAAAGCATGTCTTTTGACGGATTTTTTTTACATCACATGACTGAGGAGCTGCGCCACGAATTAGTAGGCGGTCGCGTCCAGAAGATTAATCAACCTTTTGAACAGGAGCTAGTTTTACAGATTCGCAGCAATCGCAAAAGCCTCAAGCTGCTCCTATCAGCCCACTCGGTCTTTGGACGCGTCCAATTAACAGATACTACGTTTGAAAATCCAGCAGTTCCAAATACCTTTATCATGGTGATGCGCAAATACCTGCAGGGTGCTGTCATTGAAGCAATCCAGCAAGTTGAGAATGACCGAATTTTAGAAATCAGTGTTTCTAATAAGAACGAAATCGGCGATAGCGTAGCTGTGACACTAGTCATCGAAATCATGGGTAAACATAGCAATATCATTCTCTTGGATAAGGCTAGCGGTAAGATTATTGAAGCCATCAAACATGTCGGATTTTCGCAAAATAGCTATCGAACGATTTTACCTGGCTCAACTTATGTCGCACCGCCTCAGACAGGCAGTCTCAATCCTTTCACTGTGGGCGATGAAAAGCTCTTTCAAATCCTACAGACTGAGGAAATAGAGCCCAAACGCCTTCAGCAAATTTTTCAGGGATTGGGTCGAGATACGGCTACCGAACTCAGTGGTCGTCTTACAGCTGATAAGCTCAAAACTTTCCGAGCATTTTTTGCCAGTCCGACTCAGCCTAGCCTGACCGAAAAATCCTTCTCTGCTCTGCTATTTTCTGACAGTAAGACCCAAATGTCCACACTATCCGAGCTTTTGGACACTTTCTATAAGGACAAGGCTGAGCGAGATCGAGTCAACCAGCAGGCCAGCGAGCTCATCCGCCGAGTAGAAAATGAGTTGGAAAAGAACCGGAAAAAGTTGGGCAAGCAAGAGGAAGAGCTCCTAGCAACGGAGAATGCAGAAGAATTCCGCCAAAAAGGGGAGCTTTTGACCACCTTTCTCCATCAGGTGCCCAACGACCAAGATCAGGTAGAGCTGGACAATTACTACACAGGTGAAAAGATCCTCATCGCACTTGACAAGGCCCTAACTCCCAACCAAAATGCCCAGCGCTATTTCAAACGTTACCAGAAGCTCAAAGAAGCCGTCAAACACCTGACTAGCTTGATTGAGGAGACGCGGACTACGATTCTCTACCTAGAGAGCGTGGAAACAGCCCTTGCTCAGGCCAGCCTGACTGAAATCGCAGAAATTCGGGAGGAACTAATCCAGACTGGCTTTATCCGCCGGCGCCAGAGAGAGAAGATCCATAAAAGGCAGAAACCAGAGAAATATTTGGCAACAGATGGCCAAACTATTATCCTGGTTGGCCGCAACAATCTACAAAATGATGAGCTGACGTTTAAGATGGCCAAGAAGGACGAGCTTTGGTTTCACGCCAAGGATATTCCAGGTAGTCATGTGGTCATCACAGGCAATCTTCAGCCCAGCGATGAGGTCAAGACTGACGCTGCCGAGCTAGCTGCTTACTTCTCCAAGGCCAGACTCTCCAATCTTGTCCAAGTAGACATGATTGAGATTAAAAAGCTAAATAAGCCCACTGGTGGCAAGCCAGGATTTGTGACCTACACTGGTCAGAAAACCCTGCGGGTGACACCTGACGCAGAGAAAATCAAGAGTATGAAAATTCAATAACCAAAAAAGCGATTCGGAATATCCGAATCGCTTTTAAACTTAACTCAATCTGTCGAATGGAAAGACAGTAATCTCTCTCTTAATCTTCTTCAGATTTCTTCTTCCGATTTGCTAAACCAAAGAATGTTAAGCTGGCAATGGCTGCTAAGAGGCCTGAAGCAGTCTGATCACTTGTCTGACTTCCTGTTCTTGGAAGAACCGCTTTTTCATCTTTTGGATCGACATAAACAGGTTCTACTCTCTCTTCAGCTTCTGGTGTTTGAACTGCTACCGCAGGTTCAGCTGGAATTACTGGAACCTTTGGCTGTTCTGGAGTACTTGGTCTGTTTGGAACGACCGGAATTTCTGTCACTCTCGGTGTGTAGCTTGCAGAAATTGTTTGACCATTGCGATCCTTACGGATTACAACGACTCCTTTAGCTGTACCAACAAAGTTTGGCTCTGGAACAAAAGTTACAACACCGTCTGGCGAGATGGTATAAGTGCCTTCTCCTGGAACAACTTTTTCAGTTGAGCCGTCCTCAAAGGTTGGTGCTACTGTTAAGTCTACATCACCTTCAAAGATTGGTTTACCAGTCTGTGTTTGACCCTTGAGTCCATCTGAGGTTACATCTTCTACTCGTGTTTGGCCGATGACCGTTGGTGTATACTGCGCTGTAACAACGTTGCCATAAATATCCAAACGTTTTACAACCACTCCTTTGGCTGTACCAACAAAGTCTGGTTCTGGAGTAAAGGTAATCTTACCATCTTTATCAATTGTATAGCTTCCTTCTCCTGGAACAATCAGTGTCGTGCTGCCGTCCTCAAAGGTTGGTGGAACTGTACTATCGATATGTCCTTCAAACGCTGGGGTTGCCACTTGCGTTTGGCCTTTAGCTCCTGTAGAGGTTGTATCCTGTCCAGTAGACGGATCTACAACTGTTGGACGATAGCTTGCAGTAACTGAGGTACCGTTCTTATCCTTACGAACAATTGTTACGCCGGTTCCTTTTCCTACAAAATCAGCTTCTGGAGTAAAGGTTACTGTGCCATCTGGTGAGATGGTATAGGTTCCTTCACCTGGAATCACTTTTTCAGTTGAGCCATCTTCAAAGGTTGGTGCTACAGTTTCATCAATTGGAACCCGTGGATCGCCACCTTGGAAGGTTGGAGTACCTGTTTGTACAAGTCCCTTAATATTTTCAGAGGAAGCATCCTTACCAATTGGTGTTACTTTCGTAAATTCTGGACTGTAAGTCGCAGTCACTGGAGTGCCATTCTTATCCACACGTTTCACGGTGATTGGATCTGGTTTCCCTACAAACTGCTTGTCTGGAGTGAAGGTTACTGTACCATCTGGTGCAATCGTGTAGGTTCCTTGACCTGGAATGGTCTTCTCTTTGCTTCCATCTTCGAAGGTTGGTTCAACTGTTTCATCAATTGGAACCAGTGGATCGCCACCTTGGAAGGTTGGAGTACCAGTTTGAGGGAGTCCTTGAGGACCTGTGCTAGTTGCACCAGTTCCTGTAGGAGTGACCTTAGTGAATTCTGGACTGTAAGTTGCAGTGACTGAAGTGCCATTCTTATCCACACGTTTCACGGTGATTGGATCTGGTTTACCAACGAACTGCTTGTCTGGTGTGAAGGTTACTGTTCCATCTGGCGCAATGGTGTAAGTTCCTTGACCTGGAATTGTCTTCTCTTTACTTCCATCTTCGAAGGTTGGTTCAACTGTTTCATCAATTGGAACCAGTGGATCGCCACCTTGGAAGGTTGGAGTACCAGTTTGCGGAAGTCCTTGAGGACCTGTGCTGGTTGCACCAGTTCCTGTAGGAGTGACCTTAGTGAATTCTGGACTGTAAGTGGCTGTTACTGGAGTGCCATTCTTATCCACACGTTTCACGGTGATTGGATCTGGTTTGCCTACAAACTGCTTATCTGGAGTGAAGGTTACAGTTCCATCTGGTGCAATCGTGTAAGTTCCTTGACCTGGAATCACTTTTTCCTTGCTTCCATCTTCGAAGGTTGGTTCAACTGTTTCATCAATTGGAACCAGTGGATCACCACCTTGGAAGGTTGGAGTACCTGTTTGTGGAAGGCCTTGAGGGCCTGTGCTAGTTGCGCCAGTTCCTGTAGGAGTTACTTTCGTAAACTCTGGACTATAAGTTGCAGTCACTGGAGTACCATTCTTATCTACACGTTTGACTGTAACTGGATCTGGGTTTCCGACAAACTGCTTGTCTGGAGTGAAGGTTACTGTTCCGTCTAGCGCAATTGTATAGGTTCCTTGACCTGGAATAGACTTCTCTTTGCTTCCATCTGCAAAGGTTGGTTCAACGGTTTCATCAATTGGAACCAGTGGGTCACCACCTTGGAAGGTTGGAGTACCAGTTTGCGGAAGTCCTTGAGGACCTGTGCTGGTTGCGTTAGTGCTGGTTGGAACCACTTCTTTCACCACCGCTTGGTACTTGACTGTAACAGGAGTGCCGTTGGCATCCACACGAGTCAATTCAAGCTCTGGTGTTTCACCCTTGAACTGTTTGTCTGGTGTGAAGGTCACCTTGCCATCTGCGTCCACTTCGAACTTACCAACATTTGGAACTTCCTTCACAGCTGTCCCATTGTCAAATAGTGGAGTTGAATCAGCTGGGAATGGAACTAAGTCATGGCCTGGAGTGAAAGTCACTTTACCTTCTTGTACCTGACCTTGCAGGCCCTCTGTCTTATCACCTGTACCAGTCGGTGTTACCTTAGTAAATTCTGGACTGTAAGTTGCAGTGACTGGAGTGCCGTTCTTATCCACACGTTTGACTGTGACTGGATCTGGGTTTCCGACAAACTGCTTATCTGGAGTGAAGGTTACTGTTCCGTCTGGCGCAATCGTGTAGGTTCCTTGTCCTGGAATAGACTTCTCTTTACTTCCATCTTCGAAGGTTGGTTCAACGGTTTCATCGATTGGAACCAGTGGATCACCACCTTCAAATGTTGGGGTACCTGTTTGTGGAAGGCCTTGAGGACCTGTGCTAGTTGCGTTAGTGCTCGTTGGAACTACTTCTTTCACCACCGCTTGGTACTTGACTATAACAGGAGTTCCGTTGGCATCCACTCGAGTCAATTCAAGTTCTGGCGTTTCACCCTTGAACTGTTTATCAGGAGTAAAGGTCACCTTACCGTCTGCGTCCACTTCGAACTTACCAACATTTGGCACTTCTTTCACAGTTGTACCATTGTCAAATAGTGGAGTTGAATCAGCTGGGAATGGAACTGAGTCATGGCCTGGAGTGAAGGTCACTTTACCTTCTTGGACCTGACCTTGAAGCCCCTCTGTCTTATCTCCCGCACCAGTTGGTGTTACTTTCGTAAACTCTGGACTGTAAGTCGCAGTCACTGGAGTTCCGTTCTTATCTAAACGTTTCACTGTAACTGGGTCTGGTTTTCCTACAAACTGCTTATCTGGGGTGAAGGTTACAGTTCCATCTGGCGCAATGGTGTAAGTTCCTTGACCTGGAATAGACTTCTCTTTGCTTCCATCTGCGAAGGTTGGCTCAACTGTTTCATCGATTGGAACCAGTGGGTCACCACCTTGGAAGGTTGGAGTTCCAGTTTGTGGAAGGCCTTGAGGACCTGTGCTGGTTGCGCCAGTTCCTGTAGGAGTTACTTTCGTAAACTCTGGACTGTAAGTCGCAGTAACTGGGGTGCCATTCTTATCTACGCGTTTGACTGTGACTGGATCTGGGTTTCCGACAAACTGTTTGTCTGGAGTGAAGGTCACTGTACCATCTGGCGCAATTGTGTAAGTTCCTTGACCTGGAATAGACTTCTCTTTGCTTCCATCTTCGAAGGTTGGTTCAACGGTTTCATCGATTGGAACCAGTGGATCGCCACCTTGGAAGCTTGGAGTTCCTGTTTGTGGAACACCCTGCGGACCTGAGCTGGTTGCGTTAGTGCTGGTTGGTGTCACCTTAGTCACTGTTGGTGTATAAGTCGCAGTGACTTCTGTACCATTTTTATCCACACGTTTCACTGTGACTGGATCTGGTTTACCAACATATTGTTTGTCTGGCGTAAAGGTAATAGAACCATCTGGATTGATGTTGTATTCACCTACACCTGGAACTGTTTTCGTTGACTGTCCGTCTTCGAAGGTCATTGGTTTCGTATCATCAATTGGAACCAATGGGTTACCTGCTGTGAAGGTTGGAGTACCCTTTTGCGGTTGACCTTGGATACCATTTGAAGTGGCATCCGTTGAAGTTGGTGTTACCTTGGTTACTGTTGGTGTATAAGTTGCAGTAACTTCTGTACCGTTCTTATCTACACGTTTCACTGTGACTGGATTAGGAGTACCAACGTACTTCTTATCCGGCGTAAAGGTAATAGATCCATCTGGATTAATGCTGTATTCACCTACACCTGGAACTGTTTTCGTTGACTGTCCATCTTCGAAAGTCATTGGTTTCGTATCATCAATTGGAACCAATGGATTACCTTCTGTGAAGGTTGGGGTACCTTTTTGCGGTTGACCTTGGATACCATTTGAAGTGGCATCCGTTGAAGTTGGTGTTACTTTCGTAAACTCTGGACTGTAGGTTGCAGTGACTGGAGTACCGTTCTTATCCACGCGTTTAACTGTGACTGGATCAGGATTTCCGACAAACTGCTTGTCTGGAGTGAACGTCACTGTTCCGTCTGGCGCAATCGTGTAGGTTCCTTGTCCTGGAATGGTCTTCTCTTTACTTCCATCTTCGAAGGTTGGCTCTACTGTTTCATCGATTGGAACCAGTGGGTCGCCACCTTGGAAGGTTGGGGTTCCAGTTTGAGGGACACCTTGAGGACCTGTGCTAGTTGCCCCAGTTCCTGTAGGAGTGACCTTAGTCACAGTTGGTTGGTAACGAGCTCGGTGAGGCACACCGTTAGTGTCGCTTACTTGAACCGCAACTGGATCTGGCGTCCCAACAAAGGTCTTATTAGGTTTAAAGGTCACTTGGCCAGTGTTAGGATCTAATTCATAGGTCCCCACTTGTTGGCCATTGGACATAGCAGGCACGGTGTTACCTGTGACAGGTTGGCCGTTAGCATCCACGAAGGTCGCAGGACGTGACGCATCTGGTGTAACAGGAGTCTTAGCAGGATCGCCATCGTTAAAGACTAGCTCCTTGCTTTGATCTTGGCCTTGAATACCAGTCGAATCGTATTTTGGTACCTTGCGAACAGTTGGAACAAAACGTCCATCCATGTTGTTCAAACGGTCATTCTTATTAGGATCTGCTGCATCTGTTGATTGCCAGTCTGTTGAAGAACCGTTAGAGTCAGTGCGACGGATATTAATCCCTTCTGCCGCCCCTGAGAAGTCTTCATTAGGCGTAAAGGTCACATTGACATCATCGCCATTAGCAGTCACGACATAGGTCCCTTCAGGACGAACATAAGTATTGCCGTTGGTTGGTGTCAAGATATTCCCTTGATTATCCAAAATCTGTGGCGCTTGGTTGCTCATGCTAGCGTTTGTAACGAAGTCAGAACGGTCTGGCCCCTTAGCGGTAAAGTGAACTGTTGCGTTTTGAGTTTCACCTTGGAAGCCAGTGCTTTCTTGCTTTTCACCTTGAGGTGGGTAAACGCGACGAACTAACATGTCCTCTACTTCCCCACTAAAGGCAGTCCCTGTAGGCTTCTCGATGTCACCCGCATTGGTTGCGATACGGACACGCATCCCAATTTGATCCACTAGGCCACCAGTCAAACCTGGAATGGCATTAAAGCTTAAGGTATGGTCGCCATTAGCAGTAATTTCTTTAACAACACTGCCTTCGTTGTCATCGAACTTGCCATTGTTGTTGAAGTCTACCCAGGCTTTGACATAGGCCTTGGCATTACCATTAGGGTTAGCCTTAATCTTAAGGGTGTAAGTCCCATTCTTAGCCTTGTTTAAGTCTAAGAGGTCATTGGTTTTGCTTAACTGATCAGCTGTCAATAATTGAGCTGGCCCTTCATCGGCTACATCCTCACGGTCATCGGCCGTCCAGTCACTTTTGGAGTCTGCATCGATATCCGCTGCGGTTGAACCTAAGTACGGCTGGTTGATTGGAGTATTAGCAATTGAATCACGGGTTCCAATCGTATGGTAAGCTTCACCATAACTTGCTGGTGCGTCACTAGAATCGACTACCAAGAAACCCATCATGAGGGCTTGTTGCCCACCCGTTGCCACGTAAAAGCCAACTTCAGAGGCCCCACGGGTCATTACAACTGGCACAGCCTTGCTAGCCGAAATAATTGGCCCGAAGACCTGGCTACCCAAACCACCTGTGACCGTATCTGGACTCAAGTATTTGCTCCAGTCAACGCTCTTATCCTTCAAGATTAGAAGACCATCTTTTCTGGTTTTATCGAATGCTTTAACCATGTCTTCAGTCATGACAGTGTATGGACCTTTGGCACGAGGGCCCTTCATCCATTCACCCACATATTCCCAACCTTCCCCGTTGGTGGTAAAGATTCCATATTCAGCAGGGTTAGCATCTTCCCCATCAGCCATTACAACGGATGGTTTAACAGGGTTGCCACGATAGGTCGCTTCTACCTTAAACTTAATCCCCCAGTTAACCGCGTCATCTGGTAAGATAATTTGGGTTTTACGGCCTTGGGTATCAAAACCTTGGCCCCCAATGGTACTAAATTTGTTCTGTGGACGACCGGTTACAGAAGGTGGCGTTTTACCATAGTCCTTATAACCTTTCAAATAACTGTTAATCGCATTTGGATCATAGGTGCTGGCTGTTGGTGTGCCTTCTACCCGTTTCTTATAGATTTCAGTCGAGTTAAATGGCTTAAGTTCGGTAACGGTCAAGGTCACCACATAACCTGGCGAAATTTCCTTCTTAAAGACAGTCCCTACCTTAAAACCACCCTGAGGATCCAAGTTCTTCATACTTGCTGTATCAGAAAAATCAACCCAGTTAATTTGTTTGGCTAATTGAGTACTTTCTTTTTTCTCTGATTCAGACAAAGTTGGCTTAGATACTCTTGGAATAGGGGTTGCATCGTCTGCTCCTGCAGGGCCAGTTCCAGGAGTAACCGCAGTCGCTTCAAGATCTCTACGTAACCGACGAGAACGTGTAGGTTGTGCAGCTTCCCCAGTCGCTACTGGTTGATCTGTAGCTCTTGAAGGACTTACAGTTTCTGGGCTAGCCTCAGTTGAAGCTGGAGTAGTATTCTCTACAGGCTTGACTTCAGTAGGAAGAACTGGCTTCTCGACTGAAGACTGAGGTGTTTCAGAAGCTACTGGTTGCTCATCTTTTGGTTTCTCTGAAACTGAGTTTGTAGGTGCAGTATTCTCACTTGTTTGAGATGCCTCAGCAGCTGAAGCCGCTACAGTAGTTTCTAGATTTTGTGTTGTTTCAGAAGTTGTTGGTGCTGTAACAGTTGCTGATGGTTCAGCAAGGTCGGTTCGAGCGACCTCGTTTTGAACACTAGAAGCGCTTGTTTCATCAGCGCTAACCTGACTTGCAGCCCCTAATAGTATAAGGGTTGACAAGAGCACAGAACAAACACCGACGTTTAGTTTTCGAATCGAAAACTTACGCAGGTGAGGATTAAATAAATCTTTTCCCATAATGATCTCCTATTTATTCATTATATTCTAGCCTATTATACAGTAATTTTTTTGGCTTGGCTATACAAAATACACTAAAAAAATAGATTTTCGATACTTTTAAAGAACTTCGAAAGGGCTCAGCAAACATTATAGATTACAGATCATTATAAAAGAAATTGTCTTGCCTATACTTGACGGTATAAGCATTAGGATTGAATTGATACAATTTGCTTACTTGATCCATAAAATAGCATGGCTTAAATCCCTGTTACCTTCCTTTATTTTACAAAATAAAAAACTTGACCAAACGAACCTAAATTAGGTTTCTGGCCAAGTAATTTTTCTTATCTTATTCTACACGATCAATGTCTTCTTTCATTTCATCCATATTGAATTTGGCAAATAGATAGTCACGATCCTGAACAGGAAAACGTTGATCTAACTGATCGATCGCTCCAAGCTCAATAATACCTTCTTTGATGACAAAGTCCATGACATGTCCTCCGAAGCTCAAATCGTCTGATACAAAATGAAGATGATAACCTGCTAAGCTGACTCCATGAAAAATCTCTGGTGTCCAGATGCCAACGATTGTCCCAGTTACATTTTCCTTACTGTATTCAGGTTGGTTAACAGCAACTTCTGCAAACTTTCGGTCTGACGTTGACTTAGGAATCATGCGAACGCGCATATGAGAAAAGTCGCCATGAATCTTGATGGAACGAAAAAGATTTTCTCCATCATAATAGGACTCAATTCTTTCCTCCAGCTCCTTATCATTCATTTCAAAACGCTGGCGGAAAATCACTTCAGCCTTGTGAGGAACGACCGCTGCATAAGGAACCGTCTCTGATGGATCCACCTCAACTACTTCTGGCACTTCTCCGGATCCCTTAGCTTGATAAGCCTTACCATCTAGAACAATCAGCTCCCCGTCAATAGAATCCAAAGTACCTATACCTAAATCACCATATTGAAGCAACTCACCAATCGTCATTGTCCCACCATAAAGACCAGACATCAAGGCACCCAAAGTATTATATTGAAATAATTTAACTGGTTCAAACATTTTTAATCCCCTACTCTTCTTTCATCTTCTCTTATAAAGCAAAATTAGTATAACATAAAATTTTATAATTTCAAAAAAACATATCTAGATGATATGCTTTTACTATTTATTATAAAAATTTTAATAGTCTAGACTATCATAAAATTCTTGCATTACACTGTCATCCGGCACCAGGCTCAAATAGTGCTGAGCTTCTTGTTTGGCTCTTTCAAGATCGCCACATTCTCTCAACAGGTAAATGTATTCTTCTAAAAATTCTGGATTATCTCGTAAGTCCCTATGCAATTCTCCATAGAGCTCTCGGGCTTTTTCTATGTCCTCTAAAGCCTGATAACTTCTAGCTATGTTCCATCGAGTCAACACATTGTCCCAATCCTGATCCTCCAAATCAAGAATATCTTCATATCTCTCCTGCTCTAGATAAAGGTTAGTCAGGCGCAGAGCTATCTCTTCTAGATCATCAGCATTATCCCAGGCATCTAATAGATAGCTCTCTGCTTTTTCAGTATCATGAAGTTCGTAGGAAACTTGTGAGGCTAATAGTGCTAGCTGACTATCAAACGGATTTTTATTCAAACCTTGCTGAGCCATGAATAGAGCCTCCTCAGCTCGATGGTCTGCATGAAGAGACAGTGCATAGATATATTCATAACCTTCGAAATCCGGTGAAAGAGTATCCAATTGTTTGAAATAGAGATTCGCCTTCTGATAGTCTTCTTGATCGTAAAGAATCACAGCTAATTCAAATACTGTAGATTCGTCATACTCTATTTCAATAGCCTTTTGAAGAAATTCAATGGCAGCTTCAAACTTTCCTAAACTGGCATAGCTTACCCCTATCCTCTGATAAGTTGAGATCCCTGTCTGCTCATAAATCAAGCGATTATCAAGAATGGCATATTCCTTGATTGCCTGGGAAAAATTGCCTAATTCAAAATCTATTTCAGCCAATCCAAAAGTAATGATAGGATCGTCACTTAATTGACTGGCCTCAACTAGTTTCTCACGCGCCACATCAGGCAGGCCTTCCATCTGGTATAAATCCGCCTTGATCAAAAGAGCATTGACATACCACGGATCGTTCGAGCTGATTTCTTCCAAATAGCCAAAAGCTTCCTCCAAGTCTCCATCTTCACTGGCAATTGTTGCCAAATTTAGATTAACCTGCGGATAAAGGAGAGCCAGTTTATTATAGATACGCTTGGCTTGTAAAAAGAAGCCAATACTTTCTAAATATTCTCCTAGGTCCAATAAGATAGAATCACTATCCTCTAACAAGGCTTTTTCAAACCACTGTTCTGCTTGCACTAAATCCTGAGCCTCAATGGCAGACAGCATTTTCTCACTATTTTTCACTTACTTCTTCCTCTACTTCATCATCATACAAACCACTCACTACTTTGTACCACTTAAAGATAGCTGTAATCACCACTTTTGCAGAAGCGTAGACTGGAATTCCCAGCAAGACCCCCAAAATCCCAAACATCGATCCAGATGTTAAGAGTACAAAAAGAATAGTAATCGGATGAATACTTAATTGGCTACCTAAAATAAGGGGAGATACAAAACGTCCTTCTATTGTTTGCTCCACAATAAAGACAATGATAACTTTCAAGAGCATAACAGGTCCCGCAATCAGTCCCAAAACAAGCGCCGGTAACATAGCCAAAAAGCTTCCTAAATACGGAACCAAGTTGAGGACTCCAGCCACGACTGCCAAGGTCACTCCATAGCGCAGTCCAATGATCTTAAAGAGAATCATAAACATAAAGGCAACAATGATTGCAACTGTTATCTGTCCGCGAACATAATTAGCCAACTGACTATTCACGTCGGACAAAACTTGCCCAACTGGCTCACGTAATTTCTTAGGCAGGAACTGAGTTATATAGCCTTTCAAATTTTTCCCATCTCGAAGGAGATAGAATAGAATGAAAGGCATAATAATGACAGCAACAATAACTTGAGAAGCAGCACTGACAAAATGACTAGCCCAGTTAACCGCTCGAGCAGAAAAGTTACTTGCCCATGTCGTTAATTGAGAAGAAATATTCTCCGTAACTTGCTCGATCTGCGGGCGAAACTCTTCAGACAAGCGACTATCCAGTAAATCATCAATTATTTTTTTAGATTGCTTGAGATAAGAAGGCATGTTTCTAAAGAAACTTACAATCTGAGCCTGAAGGTTTGGAATGACAACCGCCAACCCCCAAATCAAAAGCACAGTAATCAATACAAAAACAATCGTAATAGCTACAAGACGATTGATCTTCCGCTTTTCCATCATGTCTACCAGAGGATTGAGTAAATAATAGAGCAAACCTGCCAGAATCACTGGTAACATAATTACCGAAATAAACTCAATAATAGGGGTGAAAATAAAACTAATTTTACTCAAGACCAAGAGATTGAGTCCAATCAATAAACAAACTAAGAAAACCGTAATGGCTTTATTATCTAAAAACCATCTAAAAAACCAACTCATGCTAAATTCTTTTTCTTTTGGTTCCATCCTTCTCTCCTTTTCTTTTATCTTCTTATTGTAGCATTTTTTACAGAAAAACACCCGACGAAACTAAAGAAAAAAAAGAGAGACTGATAAAGCCTCTCTTCCTTTTCATATATTTTATCTTTTGACTATTCTATATTTCCTAACTTACTTTTGCAGCCAGGCTAGTAGCGAAATTCTCAAGATTTTCGATATCATCTTCTTCTGCTGATAAATCAACCTTAACATTTTCAGCACCTTTTGTTGCACCAGTTGAAGCTAACATAGCATCGAAGTCATCTACTGCTTTACAGAATTCATCATAGAAAGTATCACCTGAACCCACGACACCATAAATCTTATCAGACAAATCCAAATCAGCCAAGTCTTCATAGAAATCCATGATTTCGTCAGGCAATTCTCCATCACCGTATGTATAGGTTGCCACAATAGCAATGTCTGCTTCTAGAAAATCTGAAGCATCAACTGTCGTACACTCATCAACATCAACATCTATACCTAAATCTCTTAACTTATCAGCAACGATATCAGCGATTTCTTCTGTATTACCTGTCATACTTGCAAATACAATTTTTGCTAAAGTCATAGTTTCCTCCAAAATATCTTCTATTGATAATTATAGCACATATTTTTCATTTTAAAAATAGAAATCTTGTGTTACAATTAAACAATAACTCTAAGCAAGAAGGAACGATTTTTTCTATGACAATTCAACATCAAATTTTACAAAAGATCAAGGAATATAAAACGATTATCATTCATCGCCATGTAAATCCTGACCCTGATGCTTTAGGTAGCCAAGTCGGCTTACAAAAGCTCCTTCAGCTAAATTTCCCTGAAAAAACAGTTAAGGTAACTGGATACGATGAACCAAGTCTAACCTGGCTAGCCCAGATGGATGATGTCTCAGATCAAGATTATGAAAACTCCTTGGTTATCGTATGCGACACTGCTAATACAGCTCGAATTGATGATAAACGTTATCCAAACGGATCCTTTTTGATTAAAATAGACCATCATCCTAATGACGACGTTTATGGTGATTTAGCGTGGGTTGATACCAATTCAAGTAGCACCTGCGAACTAATTTCTTTATTCGCTTTAAACAATCACCTAAAAATGGATGCATATATCGCTAAACTCCTCTACGCTGGAATTACTGGTGACACGGGACGCTTTCTTTATCCCGCTACTACCGCTCGAACCCTACAAGTCGCTAGTCAATTAAGGGAATATCCCTTTGATTTTGCTACGCTGGCTCGGAAAATGGACTCTTTCAGCTACAAAGTTGCTAAGCTGCAAGGCTATGTTTACGATCATCTTGAACTTGATGAAAATGGAGCAGCACGTGTCATCATCACTCAGGATTTACTAAAAGCTCACCAACTTACAGATGCCGAAACTGCAGATATTGTCGCAACTCCTGGTCGAATTGAGGACGTCAAGTTGTGGGGAATCTTTGTTGAACAAGAAAGCGGTCATTTCCGTGTACGATTGCGCAGCAAATTCATTCCAATCAATGAAGTCGCAAAAAATCATCATGGCGGAGGACATCCCTTAGCTAGTGGTGCTAACTCCTATTCGCTAGAAGAAAATGAAGAAATCTTCCAAGAATTAAAAGAATTAGCGAAAAAGCAAAGAAAATGAGCGAAAAGGCTTGTCAAAGCAAATGAAATTTGATAAACTATCAAAGTAACTAATCTATGGCTCGCAAAGAGACCATGGCAGAAAGGAAATTTTTTAAAATGAGAAAAGATATTCACCCAGAATACCGTCCTGTTGTCTTCATGGATACTTCAACTGGTTACCAATTCCTTAGTGGTTCAACTAAGCGTTCAAACGAAACAGTTGAATTCGAAGGGGAAACTTACCCATTGATTCGTGTTGAAATTTCATCAGACTCACACCCATTCTACACTGGACGTCAAAAGTTCACTCAAGCAGATGGACGTGTGGATCGTTTCAACAAAAAATACGGTCTCAAATAAGAACATCTATTCAATACATTCGATTATTGAATCCAAACCATTTCCGATTAATCGGAAGTGGTTTTTGTTTTTCCTTTAGCAATTTAAAACTTCCCCCTTCTAAAAGATGGAGGAAGTTCTCGGTTAAAGGAATAGACCATTAAATTCATTTATTTTATTTATAATTAAACACCCAATAATATGTACCATCACCTGCTTGTACACAGGCAGCTGCACCTTCTTTGGCATCAGGATTTAGAATCAATTCTCTATTTCCTGAGTTTAGCCATTTGTTAGCAACTACATCAGCATTTTCTTCCCGGCGGAAAGTGATACCAGCGCTACTATCATAATTGACAGAAAGTTTCTGAGCTGTTGGTAAAGATTGATTGTTATAAAGTTCATCAGACCAAGTTAGTTCTTGTAAGCCAAGTCTTCTACGTTCCGCATTTATTTTTGCAAAAGCTGCTTTAGCCTTATCAATATTTGGGAAGTTTGAGTTTTCAGTTTTTTCCACACGATAAATAAACTTCACATGGCCAAATTCTGTTTTTTCATATCCTTTGACGCTACTTGTCAAATAAGCTGTCAAAACGTAATCTCTAGCCCAAGCATGATCCACTGCTTGATTAAAGACATCTTCTTCTTCAAGTTCATATGTAACCTTACAGTCATAGCCTGCATTATCTATCATTTTTGGTGCCAGATGTTGCTGAACATAAGAGATGAATTCTTCCTTGCTCTTGAAAGGAAGAGGATCTCCTGCTTTACCAGTACCAACTAGATTTTCTGAGTATAGTTTAACTGTAGAAGCATTATCATCATAATTATATTCATCGTCCTTTGGATTGGAATGATTATTTGGATCAAGAGCCGGATCGTTTGGATCCGTTCCGTTAAATAGTTTCCAGCGGTCGCCCATCCACTTGTAATATCCATCGATACCATCAGGGTTTTCGTCTCCAAGATGGACTCGGTAATAATAGGTGCCGTTATCATCTACAAAGCGAGGATCACTCTTCATCCGAGGATCATCAGGTCTGTAAAGAGGTTTTGGCAATTTACTATAATCTATATTTGGATTTGGTGCCCAATCAGGCTTCTCTGGCTTAGGTGTTTCAGGATCTGGCTTAGGATCTGGAGTTGGATCTGGAGTTGGATCTGGTTCTGGAGTTGGATCTTCTGCTTTCTTAACATAAACCCACTTACCATTTTCATAGTAATAGTACGAACCATCATCCAATACATAATAGTGATAACCATTTTCATAACGATAATGGGGATCATTCTTCAGTTTATTAAAGCCATCTTGGTAATAGAGTTCCCACCTACCATTCTTGTAGACATAATAGTCTCCGTTTTGGTTTTTATAGTAGTAATTTCCATTCCAATAAAAGACATTATAGTTATACCAAGGATTGTAATAACCAGGGTATCGACCGTAATTATAGTTATTTCTGACGCGCGGATTATAATAGTTAAATCCTGGACGATAGCGAGAATAAAATACGTCATTATGTTCCTCTGCCTGAGCAGTATTTGTAGCAAGAAAAGCTAATACTAAGGCAGAACTAAACAGCATCGCTCTTGATAGATACTTTCTTTTTGATTTCATTACTTATACTCCTTTGTAATAAAAACAATGATAGTCTACTCCTCCTCTATATAATATTCTATCCCCATCTGATCTCTTAGTCAAACAAAAACATAAATATTATCCTATTCTTTTTGTGTTTTTTTGCATATATACTATTGAAGTTTTTGAACAAAAATCCCTTAAGAATTTAATCTTAAGGGATTTTCTAGTTAATTAAGTGAAATCATTAGGAAAAGATTGATTATTTGTAGTTGTAAGTCCAGTAGTATACACCGTTTCCATCTACGACTGTCGCTACAGCTCCTTCAGTTACGTTTGGATCAAGAAGCAATTCTCTCAAACCGCTGTTTGCCCATTTCTTAACGACAGTAGCTGCATCTTCGTCACGACGTCCGACAAAGCCTGTGCTATCGTACTGACGTGAAATCTCGTTTACTTTCGGAAGTGCTTGGTTTTGATAAATATCTTCTGACCAAGTCAACTCTTTCAAACCTTGAGCCTTACGAGTCTCATTGATTTTAGCAAAAGCCTCTTTCGCTTTTGAAACATAGTCGTAGTTTGTATCGTTTGTCGCTTCAACACGGTAAACAAACTTCACATAACCAAATTCTACGTCACTGTATTTCTTATCCTCAACACCACTCTTGAGGTTTGCAACCAAGACATAGTCCTTAGCATATGGGTTTTCTTTGGTCTTATCAAAGATATCTGCATCTTCGATTTCCCACTCAACTTTAGCATCCCATCCAGCGTTATCAAGGAATTTAGGATTCATTTTTTCGATAACGTATTTCTTGAACTCTTCAACGTTCTTGAATGGCAATGGTTGACCAGCTTTGGCAGTAGTTACCAAGTTTGTTGAGTAGAGTTTCACGCTAGAGTTTTGATCACTGTACATGTACTCATCGTCAGCAGTATTTTCGTGAAGTTTTGGATCAAGAGCTGGATCGTTAGGATCAGTCATACCTTGAAGTTTCCATTTTCCACCAATCCACTTCCAATATGGTGAATAACCTGTACGCTCTGAGTTAGATGGTACATAGTAGTAATGCGTGCTACCATCGAAGTAGTAGTTTTTATCATTCTTAAGGGCTTTATCACCTGGTTTTCCTGGTGGGTAAACCAATTTTGGAGTTTGTCCATTTGGTGCCCAAGCTAAATGTTCCAAACCTTCTGCTGGTTTTTCAACATAAGCAGGGATTTGGTTTTCACTAGGTTCGTCAGTTGTCACCAATCCTGAATTTCCAGGTGTTGCTGGCTGTTCTGGTTGTGCTGGTTTTGGATCTTCAGCTGGTTGCGCTGGTTTTGGATTAAATGGATCAAACTCACTATCAGCACCGTTAATTGGTGGATTTTCTGGTAAATCAACACTTGGAGTTGTTGGTTGTTCTGGTTTTGGTTCAGCAGGTGTAGTAGGCTCTTCAGGCTTATCGCTAGGCGCTGGAGTTGGAGCCTCAGGTTGTGCTGGAGTTGGAGTTGGAACTTCAGGTTTTGGATCCTCTGCAGGTTGTGCTGGTTTTGGATCTTCAGCTGGTTGTTCTGTACTTGGAGTTTCCGGCTGAGCTTGAGGTGATGGAGTTGTTGAATTGTTGGTTGAATTCTTAACCAATACCCATTTACCATCTTGGTAATAGTAATAGTCACCATTTTCTAATACATAGTAATGGTAGCCATTTTCATAACGGTAATGAGGATCGTTTTCCAAATTGTTAGATGATGAGTTGTTGTTGCTATTGTTTGTCAACGGTTTCCATTCACCGTCACGGTAAATACGGTAGCTACCATCGTTCATACGGTAGTAGTGATTACCATTCCAGTAGATATAGTTTTCATCGTTTACTAGGTTATTGTAGTTGTTCCAACCATTGTAACCATAATTATTGTAGTTGTAACCATAGTTATTGTAGTTGTAATTTGGATAGAAATAATCCCAAATATTAGAACCTAAATAGTAGTTATTGTAACCATAGCCATAGCCATAACCATAACCATAGCCATAGTTATTGTAACCGTAGCTATAGTTGTTATAACGATTGCTACGACGATTGCTGTGGCGACTAGTACGGTTGTTAGTTACTGTATTACGGCGACTTGTGAAGCCAGTATTCCAGTAATTAACACCTGGTTGGTATAAGTTACTATAGCGAGAACTATAACCATAGTAGTCAGCGGCCTGAACAGTATTTCCAGAAAAAGCTGGAATCACTGCTGCTGCAGCTAAAACTGAACAAGATAAAAATCTTAAACGTTTCGACATTATAATAAACCTCCAAAATCATTCATTTATCTTTTAGAATGATCTTATATTTTAGACGTGCCATGACAAAAAATAATTCTTCAGTAAATAAGACATCTTGGACATAAAATCTTTAGATCAACATCAATCATATTTTAATCAGTCAGTTTCACGTAAACTTTTGAGACAAATAATTTGACAGATGAGAAAATTCGCCCGACATCTATATTGCTAAAAAATTCTTTTTTATGCATATTTCACATCGACCTAAACTATAACACAAAAATTTAGGCAAAGCAAGAAATTTGTTCTTATTTTCAAAATTATTTTTTTAATATTGTTCTTAATCTAATTCTATTTTTTATCTATGTTCGTTTTTGTTTTATTTTACATGCAATTTTCTGATATTTTAAGAGTTAACCCTATTTTTTATTTGTAAACAAGACAGTAAGCGCTTTTATGGTTTGATCTGTGAAGCTATTTCATACAAAAAGGTATTATAGCTATAAATCAGTGTTTATTTTTGTTTTATACATGAAACAAAATATGATTTTAATATATCACTAATTTTTGAAAGATTTGTTATTTTAAATATTTATCTAAAATAGAAGAATATTACATTCTTATAAATACTTATTTTAAGGCCATCTAGATAGACTCGTTTATTTTTGCTTACAAATGCAAATAATAAATATGCTTTAATAAATTAGATATTTCTGTTTGTTTGAAGAATAAAAGAAAATATGGTATCTTAACTGCAGTAACACTTCTCTCTGTGAAATTTTTATTTCACTTCAGCTGAAACCTTTGAAGGAGGAAAAAATGAAACGTCGCTCGCTATTCCTTATACAACTTTTATTGTTAGTTGGTCTATTAGCAACTTTAGTGACACAAGATGGTATTTCTGTTCAAGCCCAACAGATTCGACCGCAAATCACTAATCACACAGATGGACAGTGGATTAAAGATAAGAAGGGTTGGTGGTACAAATATCCAGATGGTAGTTTTCCCAGAAATCAATGGCAGCAAATTAATGGAAGGTATTATTTCTTCAACGTCAACGGCTATATGCTGACTGGCTGGCAAGAATTAGATGGTTTTGGATACTACAAAGAAAGATCTTGGTATTATTTCGACCCAGAAAATGGAGATATGAAAACGGGATGGCAGAATATCAAAGGTAAGTGGTACTACCTTGATCCTGCTGAAGGTTACATGCTAAATGGAGTCCAGCAGATTGGTGAAAACGGTGAATGTTATTATTTCCATGATAAAAATGGGGATATGCAGACTGGATGGCAACAATTAACAGGTGCTGGTAACCATGAAGGGCCAGCCTGGTATTATTTTAATCCAACAGACGGAAGCATGCTCACAGGCTGGCAAAATATTCAAGGAAAATGGTATTATTTTCAACCGATTGATGGCTATATGCTAACAGGACTTCACCAAATAGGAGATGATGGAAAATCTTATTATCTTAATCCAGTAAACGGGGAAATGTTAACTGGTTGGCAACAGGTCGCTGACGAATGGTATTACTTTGCTACTGAAGATGGATCCATGCTATCAAATGCTTGGCAGGGTTCGTATTACCTTAAAGAAGATGGGAAAATGGCTCACAGTGAAACTCTTCTAATCAATGGCAAACAATATACCTTTAATGAACAAGGTCTTGTAACTACCAATCCATAACTAGAAGATCCACTTCTCTTTATTTAATCCACCTTAGAACTCGATTAAAAAAGAAGTCTGATGTAAAACATCAGACTTCTTTTTTGTTTTTAATAAATCAATTGCTGAATGACTAGGACGTGACTTTCTTCCACACCATATAAACTGTGCAGTTCATTGGGTTCCATTGTAAGAAAAGTTCCTGGAAGCATTTGAACAGTTTCTCCTAAAGCAGTAAAATTCACCTTACTTTCCAAGCAAACTACTGTCACTAATGCATCAGCCTTATGTTCAGGAATTTCCTTCCCCTTTGCCAAATGAAGATGACGGATCAAACGACCCCTTTCTTCGACGGGAGTTTCAACAACATCAATTGATGTATCAATTTTGTAAAACTTCATAAATCTGTCCTCCTTGTTTTATTTTATAATGACCTATAGAAAAGACGAAGCCACATTCGATCAATCTTGATAATCTCCTCCGGTAATACCAAAGTATTCTTCTAATGATTTACCTGAATCAGCAATCTCCTTAGCTTCTTGTCCAATATAACGCAGATGCCAGCTTTCTGCCATATAGCCTGTTGAAGTTTCCTTACCTTTTAAGAAGCGCACAATGAATCCATAATTGGAAGCATTGTCCAAAAGCCACTGACTGGCACCAGGTTCTTCCAGCAGATTTCCTTCTGTATCAATCAGGTCAAAGGCTAAACCAGACTGGTGTTCACTGTATCCAGGTCTGGCTGAATAACGATCGGCAGCCTCCTTTCCATCTCGATTGACATAATTTTGGTAAAGTTCTAGCTGAGTATCATAACTACGGAAGCCACTGTATTGGTCACTGACAGCATATCCAGCAGCTTGCATATCCGCAATCAACTTAAGTAAAGCTACTTTGGCAGTAGGATTTTCTCCAGGATTGTAATGAGAAGAGAGAGGGTACTTTTTATTTACAATCAGGATTTCCTCATACTTTCCTTGTAGACTATAATAACTTCCATTATAAGAAAGACTAGTATCCTTTTGTTTTTCGGTTATTTTCTTATCTTTTGCTTGATTTTCTACCTGTTGAGTGTCCGAAGTCGATCCCGAGGTTTTGGAATTATCTTTCTTATCAGAAGAACAAGCAACTAATGTAAAAGCAGAGAAGGCAAGCAATAAATAAGCTATTGTTTTCATTTTCATGGAAAAACCTCCATTCACAAAGCATGAAAAACAAGAGAAATTCTTAACTACATTCTACAAAAAGACCTCCAAAATTTCAATAAATTTTAGTAGTCTTCTGAAAATTTCTATTGCGTCAATTCATCAGGATAAGCTTCGACTCCGCCCTCCACATTGGTCACTTGATAACCTTGGCCTTCCAAAAATTCACACGCCCGTGCAGACCGACCTCCTTTTTGACAAATAACATGGTAGGAAATCTCTTTGTCCAAGCTAAGATAGTTTTCTGCCAAGCCACTAAGAGGCAAATTTCGAGCGCCAGCTATATGCCCATTTGCAAACTCATCTACTTCACGAACATCAATCAATTCAATCTTTTCAGTCTGTAAAAGACCTTGTAATTCTTTTGCACTAATCTTTTTCATCATGCTCCTCCTATTTATTTTCGTTGATAATCACAACCTTACCAAAACCTGTCTTCCCTTCAATATAAGCATGAGCTTCGGGCACTTCTTCCAAGGAAAAAACGCGCCTCGGGGAAACATCTACTTGGTATCGGTCAATATAGTCAAACAACTCATCCATCAATTCTTGGTTGACTTGAGCTGAGTGAAAGGTCGTCATAAAACTATTATTCTTTATTTCTTCAATTGGGTTAAAGCCTTCTAGCTCCCACTGTCCTCCTAAGAGACCAGTTACACAGATAATTCCGCCCGGAGCAATATGATCAAATGAATCCTTAATAGTCGATGGACCTACCAACTCTAGAATTTTATCGAACTGCTCTTCGGTCTCTAACCGACCATCCTGATCAATAACAATGTCATCATAAGCCTGGTGCTTAAGCAAAAATTGTTTAGAACCACTTCGAACCGAACCAAGGATATGAACGTCAGGAAACTGAGCCTTGACGAGGCGAGCAAACGCTAGACCAACACCACTGGTTGCCGCCCGAACTAAAATCTTATCTTCGGGCTTAATATGCAAATTTTTTAAAGATCCAAGAGCTGTATAATAGGTCTCGGGAACTGCAGCTAACTCAGCCCAAGGCAGACTGGTTTCGATAGGATAAACTTGGTCATTTGGCAGGAGAACGTACTCAGCATATGAGCCATCGTAAGCTCGACCCATTTCTCCCATGATGGAAACTACTTTCTGACCAATCTCTAAATCTGTCCGAGTCGTCTCAGCTACCTGGCCAACACATTCAATGCCTAAAATTCTAGGGAAGCTAACACTAGGTGACAAGCCTTGCCGTGTAAAGATTTCTGAATGATTTATTCCAAATCCTCTAACCTTAACCAAAGTCCATCCTTCTCGTAATACAGGAATAGGTCTCTCTTCTAATAGAAGTTTTTCTGGTCCTCCCGGATCATAAATAACAATAGCCTTCATTTTTTTCATAGGATCACCTCCCTTTTTCTGGATAGTGTAACTAATCAAACTTAGACTTAACTTAACCGGCAATGCTTATGGTGGAAACCAGAAGCTATAAGAGACACTGGAAGGCATTTTATATTTGAATCCATCACCACTATACTAAGACTTCTTTTAAATTCCAGATAGTACTATGGTCTCGCTCATACTTCTTCTTTTTCAACTCGCTCCAAATTCAGCAGAATTTTTTCTAGACAACTTTCAAAATCTTTTGCTTCTTCTGGTAAAAAATCTTGATATATGATTTCTGTCATTTCCTTAGAAATTCGATCATAATCATCTTTCAGACTCTTAGCATGATCTGTCAAACAAATGACTTTCCTGCGCCTATCCTTTTCATGGGGACAGCGTTCAACCAGATTCATCTCCATCATCCGCTCCAACATCTTAGTTAGAGTGTTTAGTGTAAGCCCTGTCTTGTTTGCTAGTTGCGTTTGGCTCAGTCGATCTTGCTGCCACAAGGCATGAAAGATTCGTCTCTGTTCACCGTTAAAATCCTGAATCTCTTGGTCTAGTAATATCCGATTCATGAGTCGGTTGGATAATCTGTGGATCTTCCCGATATAAAAGTCACAGTTAAGCTTTTTAGTCATTTCGCTTCCTTTATAATATTAATATATATAAGTGTTTTCTAATTATATTAAATAGAATAATAGCTGTCAAAGATTTAGTTTCCACTGTAAAACACTTACAATCCTGTTAAGAAGCATTTCATTATGACAAAAAACTAGTTTGATCAGAAACTGGTTTATTACTACTTATTTTTTCTTTTAGCTTTTGGGGCGGGAAGCTCATCAAACATAGCTTTAAATAAGGTGGTTAGGTAGTCTTTGCTGTCCACATTGTCTACTAATAGCATTTCTTTAGCACCTGGGTAAGGAGACACCAGCACAGCTTCAGGTATATATATTTCTGAGCCGATTTGACTGGTTTGACCAAGAGCCGATCATCATAGATACCACCAATTATTTTCTCCTTGTAATAAAGGATGTACTCCCCCATCATGGCCCGATAGCTGACCCCATCTAAATCAGATAACTGCTCCAAGATAAAAGTCAAATATTCCTTGCTCGACGCCATATTCTCAGCTCCTTTCTTGTTTCAACGAGTCCGAAATCCCAGCAAAATGCTTGGCTAAAGCTCCAGGACTTCATAAGAATATCCCAAATCTTGCAGGAACTTAAATAAATCTGTTGTCGAGATAAAGATAGTCTTTTCATTGGTATTGGGATGGAAAGTCATGATATCCTCTGATACAATGTCCTTATCAAAATAAACTTGAATGTCCTTCTCCTCATTGTTAAGCAGGCCAAAAGGCGATACCGTTCCTGGTGGCAACTGCATTTTTTCATAGAGGGAATCCGCTGAAGCCATACGAATTCGGTTGGCTGAAACTAGCTCTTTAAACAAGTCCATATCCAGACTTTTCTTGTCATCCATAATCAGAAGATAATATTGAGTTTTCTTCTTGTTGGTCAAAAACATGGACTTAGTCCGAACTCCTTCCATGCCTTCAATATAGCTATCTGCCTGCTCTGTCGTAAATGCAGGTGGGTGCTCTACCACATCAAAGGTAATCCCCAACTCTTGCAACTTATTAGCCACTTGTTGATAAGCATCCATAGTTTTTCTCCTTTATTGATGAATAATCTTTTGCACCAACGCTTGCAATTCTGGCACAACTTCTGCCTCAAACCAAGGATTTTTAGCCATCCAGATTTGGTTGCGGGGAGAAGGGTGAACTAGTGGAAAATACTCTGGCAAATAGTTCTTAAAATGATGAACCCGTTCAGTTACCTTGCCACTCACTTTCTCATGAAGATAGTAAGCCTGGGCATATTGTCCAATCAAGAGGGTCAACTCAATATCCGGACACTCCTTGAGGAGTTTAGGATGCCATTTTTCAGCAAAGCCTTTGCGAGGTGGTAGGTCACCTGATTTTCCATGCCCTGGGAAATAAAAGTCCATGGGAATCACTGCAAACAAACCAGAATTGTAAAAAGTATCTTCGTCAACTCCTAACCACTCCCGCAGACGATCACCGCTTTTATCCTTCCAGTAAATGCCAGCAGCTTCTGTCTTCATCCCAGGAGCTTGTCCGATGATATTGATACGGGCAGTCTTTGGGGCTGCAAAGAGAGGTTCGATTCCTTTATCCGTATATTCTTTATTTTGAGGATCTGCCATAATGGCTTGTTTAATAGTTTCAATCTTTGACATAAGAACTCCTTCTATGGAAAAACTCAGCCAGAAAAACTGGCCGAGTAGTGGATTATTTGATTAGTTCGTAGATAGCTTCCGCATAAATAGCCGCAGCACGGAAAAGGTCTTCTACATCTGTAAATTCATTAGCTTGGTGCATGGTGTTGACATAGTCTGGGAACATAGCACCAAAGGCAACTCCACGTTTCAAGAGACGACCAAAGGTTCCACCACCGATGACTTGCTCATGTCCTTTAAGACCCGTTTGTTTTTCGTAAACACTCAAAAGAGTTGCTACCAATTCATCATCTGTTGGAACATAGTGCGGAGTGTGACCGTGCTCAGACAAACTCACTGATACAACACCAGTGACTTTTTCAAGACCAGCTTGAATCGTTTTTGGATCAGTACCTTGAGGGTAACGGATGTTCAGAGCAATAGTATTGTCAGCCTTAGAACTGTCAAAATGGAAGACACCAGCATTCATGCTAAGAGCACCCATTTTAGCATCCGTATAAGCAATTCCTAACTTTTCACCAGTAAAGTCCTCGTGCAAAACTCGAGCTGCTACTTGCAAATAAGCCTTGGCATCACCACCAAAGTCAAATTGGTTCAACAAGAGGGCCAAATAGGTTCCACCATTGATCCCATCTTCGGGAGTTGATCCATGGGCAGATTTCCCAATGATCGTAATGGTATAGGTTTCTTCATCAACAGTTGAGATTTCGTACTGAAGTTGGTGTTCCTTGGCAAAGGCATCTAAGAGACCAGCAAGATCTGGTAATTGTCCGGATACAACTGCTGTTGCAGACTCTGGCACCATATTTTCACGGAGGCCACCTGTAAAGCTATGAAGTTTAGCATTCCCAGTATTTTCATTTCCAAAATGGAGGTACTCGGTGATATTCCCTTTTTCTCCGTTAATAATTGGAAATTCCGCATCTGGTGAAAAACCAAAGTCTGGTTCAGGCAGACCAACATGCTTGAAATAATAGTCCATGTCTTGCCAACCGGATTCCTCATCAGTCCCCACCACAAAGCGAACGCGCTTAGATACAGGCAATCCTAAATCTTTGATAATTTTCAAACCATAGTAACAAGCCATAGTTGGCCCTTTATCATCTGATGAACCACGCGCATAAAGTTTACCATCAATGATTTCAGGTTTGTAAGGATCTGTATTCCAGCCACTTCCAGCAGGGACCACATCCATGTGAGCAAAGATTCCCAGTTCTTCTTCACCCTCACCAAAAGTAAAGTGACCAGCGTAATTGTCTACATTCTTGGTTTCATAGCCATCGCGCTCAGCGATTTCTAAAAACTTATGTAGGGCTTGAACAGGTCCAGGTCCAAAAGGATGCTCCTTGTCCGCCTTGGAGTCATCCCGCTCTGAGTTAATTTCCAAAAGGCTGAACAGATCGGCCAAGAGAGCTTCTCTGCGTTTTTCAACTTCTGCTTTAAAATCAATTGTCATTATATTACCCCAATCTCTAATTCGATTTAAATCAATACAGCTGTATCAACGTTTTTCAATGATTTCGTCAACTGGCAAACGATAGCTAGGCTCTAATTTGTCATCAGTATAACCAACCGTAATCAAGAGTTCCGGACGGAAACGCTCATCAATCTCCAAGACTTCATTAATCTTAGATTTATCAAAACCTAAAATAATGTTGGATCCTATGCCCTGGTCAGTCAAAGCCAGAACGAGATTCATAGCTACTAAACCAGCATTGAGGGCCAAGTAATCACTCTTTTGTTGGTCGCTATAGCGAGCAAACTCAGCTGGTAGATTTTGCATGTAGAATTGAAGTTGCTCGTCAGAGAAATTCTTAACTCCAGCCACACGCGCAATCTTACGAGACCGCTTGGTCAAATCTGTATCCGTAAAGAGGGCTATGGTTACTGGTGCTTCTTTAACCTGATCTTGGTTAGAGCCGAAAGCAATTTCTGCTAAGTCTTGATTGCGCTCTCGTACTACTACAAATTTCCATGGCTGGCTATTGTGGGCACTAGGTGCCAAAGTCGCAATTTCAATCGCTGTACGGACATCCTTTGGATCCACCGGCTTATCATTGAAATGCTTGGTTGCGTGACGCTTTTTATTGAGTTCTAGAAATTTCATAGGTCTCTTCCTTTTCTTAATATACTAGCTTCATTTTATCATATTTTGTAAGAGTTTGCAGAGGTTTTTCATTCTCTATAAGATAGGACTATCAGCTCTTGCCACTTGCTAAGGTTATTCTGTAGCAGAAGTTTCGCTTTCTCCATTCTGGCTACTTGAATCTCTTAAGCCCTTTATCAAATCACTATAACTAGAGCTTCTTTCTTGCTCAAAGGCCTTGTTTAGATTTTGATCAATCTTAGGTATCTCTACTTTTGGTTCAGGCTTGCGAAGGGTTAATTCAATGGCCCCTAGAAAAAGAACAATAAAAAGCACCAAGAATGTCAAACCTGTCTCCTTTTTAGGAAGACGACTTTCCTTGGTCGGAAGACCTTTCCAACGAGGATACTGCTTCAAAAATCCATTGATCTTCAAGCCAGTGATATAGAGTGTCAAAAAGCCATACACGGTAATAAAGAGGAGCGAAAAACTATGAACCGAAACCCGACTAAACTGAATCCTCATTTTAAAGGCTTTATAGCCTGCTCCAGTCATATAAACTTCTATGACAAACGCCATAATTATCAGGATAAAGAAAATCAGAAACTGCAGTTTCCACAATTTTCTCAGTCCTAAATAAACTTCCTTGTCTGCTTTTTCTTTCGCAAGCGCCTCGTTCTTTTTTCTTGCTTGAGTTTTTATTTTATGAATTAGTTGAGATTTACTCTTATTAGAACCCGATGGCTTTTGTTCCTTTTTTAGATGACTAGCAAAATATGTCTCTGCTGTCTTTATTACCTTTCTAAGATTTTCCTCAGTTAACTCATAGGGATAACCAAATAAATCCCAATAATTTTTCAAGTCTGCTTTATTTGGCCTAGTCACGTGAAGATAAAAATGCCTGCCGATCAAAGTAATAGAAAAGATTGCCGAATAAAAGTTGGATTTTGCAAAAAAATCAACCTCATAAAGACTACCATCCTTCATCATCTTAGTCGTTTCAAAAAAAGAAACGTCCTTTGTGAAGCTTGTGCTGATAATCCTCTGTACTTGTAAAACCTTTACCCCTACAGTATCAGGCCTAAGAGGAGCAGACAAAATAAGCTCGGAGACAGACATTGAGTCAATTAAATTTTCTTCATCTTTTTCCAAGTTAGATTCTAGAAATTCCTTAAATTGACTCAAGAAAGAAGCCATATTTGAGGAGGTTAAATCGATCGGCTGATGCAACTGCAAACCTTGATTTCCTATGTCGGCCTTGAGAGGAAAAATATCTTTCACGATAAAGTGTTGTTCTGTTAACTCAAGTGTAAAAGAAGCCTGGTAGCGAGGCAAGATATTCGTGATAAGAGCTTTATAATCCCCATCCTTTTGGTCAGATTTTTCCCAGCAGTTGGTTCTCGTTTTCCCCTCAAAGATATTAGCAATCATTCTTTCAATGCCTTTAGACTTCAGTTGGACATTTCTAGGACTTAGAGGTTCGGAAAAAATCAATTCTGGTTGATCTAGATAGAGCTTAATTCTTTCCAGTCCTTCCTTTAGACTTTCGCGATCATACTTATACTGAATCGCGTATTTTTCCTCTCCCCACTTTAGTATCAGATCACTACCATCAACTAAAATATCTAATCTATCCCGATAGTCCTCAAGCTTTATCTCAAATAAAAATATTGGACAATAGGGTCCCAGAATATTCTCTTTAATGTCTAGTATTTTGAATTTGTCTATATAAATACTCTGAAGTTCTTCTCGAATATCTTGTTCCAAATGATCTCTATGTTTATCAAAATTTAAGGTCATCTCTCTTTAACTTTCATTTTTTTATTTTCTGAAGGAAATCTTTGACCTCCTCCACATAATCATGTTGCTGAATCAAGGAAGTTAAAAGTTCCTTATTATGTCCTGGATAGTTATCTTCACGTCGTAGTTCTTCATACATTTCAATAAAGGGAAGTCCTTTTTCTTTGGCCAATTCTAACTCCGCTTCATAGTCATAAGCTACTTTCCTGAACTGAAGATTCACCATTTCTCCATCTTCAACCTCTATGATCGCATATTGAGCCCTATGATTTTTCAAAGCTTGCCAATCAAAATAGGGCATTCCAATCGTTCCTGGATTGATGATTTGTTGTCCTTGACTTCCATAACGAAGCAACTGCTTGTGAACATGACCGTAAACGGCTATATCCGTTCCATCATCCAGCAAATGATCAAAATTTGAAGTCTCATTTGTCACCTGTAAAGCTCCACCGTAGTTTTTATCAGGTAAGTTATGACTAAGTGAAAAACGCAAACCATCCACTTCAATCTTGTCAAGAAGTGGCAAACTTCTCAACCAGTCGATATAGCGAGTATCAAGCCGTTCCATCAAATACTGAGTAAGGCGCAAAAGTTGTACTTCTTGAGGGTCTTCCAAGCCATAGACACCATCTGAAGCTTCTAAAACGCAATCATCCCAATTTCCACGGACTGCTACAGCGATTGGCAGTCCTTCCAAAAGGTCCATCAAATCATTTCCACCAGGTCCAGGAAGAAAAAGATCACCCAGAAGCCAGTATTCGGTTGCCTCTAGCTCTTTGGCATCTGCTAAGACTGCTTTTAAGGCAGTCGTATTTCCGTGTATATCAGATAAAATGGCAATTCTTTGTTTCATGCTTGCTCCTTAAGTAAATGACTGTTTAGTTTGAATCTAGTATATCAAAAACTGACTGAAAACGTGAAAACCATCCTCTGGGTGGTTTATCTTCCAGAACTTATGGATCATTTTAGAAACGGTATAGTTTATGATTTTTTCTCCTCACCAACAATCATAAGTTCATCTACTTCTTATGTGTCACACGCTATCTCTTTTATAACTATTAATTTTAAGTACAAAAAAAGCAGGTGACAATCACCTACTTTGTTGAGATATTATTGTCCAGAAATAAGCGGAGCAAGAGATTTATAAGCACCTTCAATAGCCTGCTTCATAGCATCACGTCCTGTTTTCAACTGTTGAAGAAACAGGTTACGACTTTGTTCTGGAACTACTGTATCATCCGGACCAGCGGCTGAAAGTGTATTGTTAAATGTTTCTCTTGAAGTTTCCATAGACTCAATTGCTGGTTGGACTTGTTGATTGTATGCTTCTTTTCCAGCTTCTGGAACTTTATTACCGATTTCGGTAATGTATTTCTTATAGTTGTCAATCAACTTACCAAAAAGAGCTTTCATATCGCCAATTGTTTTAGCATTGTCAATTTCTTCATCTGTCAAAAGAACAATTTCTGGAGTTTTTAGATCAGAACTAGCTGTTTTTGATGAAGTTTCAGAGCTACTTGATGAACTCTTTGAAGTAGAAGTTTTTTCTACAGAACTTGAAGCTTTATCAGAAGATTCTGAAGTTGATTTTCCAGAACATGCTGCTAAAGTTATAACCGATAAAAGCGCTACACTAGCTGTAACAATTTTTTTCATTAGTGTCTCCTATTAATAAAGAATAGGAATATTATATTATAAAATTATTTCAATGTCAAATTATTTCGATATCAAATATTCTAAGCCTTCTAATGCTTACTTCACATTGCTTGAATTTTTCTCCATTCTATAACTAAAGATTGTTTACACTGTCTTCATCAGAAATCTGTTTATTCTATTTCTGCTTGTGGCTCTGCCACCTCTCGCAACCGTGCTTGTTGCTGCTCCTGAGTTTTCAGATTCAACTTTTCTTGCACTGCTTCAGCGACTGCTCGTGGTACGCCGACTTCGACGATCTCGTCAACACTGGCTTCTTTAATCTTGGTTAGAGATTTGAAGTGTTTCATGAGATTTTGCTTGCGTTTCGGTCCCAAGCCTTCAATACCATCTAGCTGCGATGAAAAGGAATTTTTAGAGCGGAGCTGGCGGTGGAAGGTAATAGCGAAGCGGTGGACCTCATCTTGGATACGCTGAAGTAGGAAAAATTCCTGCGAATTGCGGGATAATTCTACCACTTGCAAAGGATCGCCAAAAAGCAATTCATGAGTCTGGTGCTTGTCATTTTTTTGCAGTCCAGCGATGGGAATATCTAGTCCCAGCTGATCCTGGATAACTTCTTTAGCGATATTCACTTGACCTTGTCCACCATCAATGACAATCAAATCAGGCGGAGTCAGTCCATCCCGAATCACCCGACTGTAGCGTCGCTTGATGACCTCTCGCATACTGGCGTAGTCATCAGGTCCCACCACAGTCTTGATCTTATACTTGCGATAGTCCTTCTTGCTTGGTTTACCATTGACAAAGACCACCATAGCTGATACAGGACTGGTCCCCATGATGTTGGAGTTATCAAAAGACTCGATGCGAACTGGCGTCGGAATGTTGAGGAGCTGCCCTAGATTCTCAATAGCACCTTGAGTCTTTTCAATTGATTTCTCCAAGAGGTCAAACTTCTGCTGGAGACTAACTCGGGCGTTTTTGATAGCCAGATTGACCAGCTGCTTCTTCTCGCCTCGCTGAGGCTTAAGCACCTTGGTATCCACCATGGCTCGGACAGCTTCTTCATCAATATCTGCCGGAATCAAAATTTCATTAGGCTTGAGGTGGGATTTTTCCTGGTAGAACTGGCCGATATAGGTCAAGAAATCCTCGTCCGGATCATTGTAATAGGGAAAAAGGTTGACATCGCGCTCAATTAGCTTGCCCTGGCGGACAAAGAAGACCTGTACGCACATCCAACCCTTATCCACATAGTAGCCAAAGACATCGCGATTCTGCAAATCCTTGGCCATGACCCGCTGCTTGGTGCGCAGCGTGCCAATGGACTGAATCAAGTCGCGGTACTCAGCTGCCTTTTCAAACTCCATAGTTTGCGCTGCGCCAGCCATTTTCCCCCGTAAATCCTCAATAATCTGGTCATCCTGTCCCTTGAGAAAGGCCGCTACCTCCTGGGCTAGTTCCTTGAAATACTGGCTGTCTACCTGGCAAATAGTGTGGGCCTTGCACTGTCCCAGATGGTAGTAAAAGCAGACCTTTTCAGGCGGATTGGTACACTTGCGGAAAGGAAAGAGCCGATCTAAGAGACGCTTGATTTCATTGGCCGCACCGACATCCGGATATGGACCAAAATAAAGCCCACCGTCCTTTTTGACTTGGCGCGTGATGATTAGGCGCGGATAGGTTTCATTGGTGATCTTGATAAAAGGATAGGACTTATCGTCCTTGAGCATGATATTGTACTTAGGCTTGTTTTCCTTAATTAGATTAATCTCAAGAAGCAAGGCCTCAATGTTGGACTCGGTGACAATAAACTCAAAATCGACAATCTCTGATACCAGAGCCTCCGTCTTGGTATCATGGCTTCCGCGGAAATAAGAACGAACCCGATTGCGAAGATTCTTGGCTTTACCGACATAGATAATGGTACCGTTTTTATCTTTGTGAATGTAACAGCCGGGACTGGTCGGCAACAGTTCCAGTTTTGATTGGATTAGCTTATTCATAGGTCTATTATAGCAGAAAAGAGGCCGAACCGCCTCTTCTTATTATTGTAACAACAAATCCAACAAATCTTGATAAGACTGAAGGGTATAGGTTGGTCTAGCCTGTGTTTGGTTAGTAACCCTCTTCGGATTATACCAAGCCGTATCAATCCCTGCATTGTTTCCACCGGCAATGTCAGCAGTCAACGAATCTCCGATCATCAAAGCCTGGCTCTTCTCAAAAGCTGGTATTTGCTCTGCTATTTTTTCATAAAACAAAGCTTCAGGCTTCTGTGTCCCCATCTGCTCCGAGATAAAGATATGGTTAAAATAGGGTGAGATGTCGGAATGGGCCATGCGACCAGTCTGAATAGCTGTGATGCCATTAGTCGCTCCGTAAATCTCATAATCAGCTGCTGTCAGACTGTCCAAAAGCTCGCTTGCACCAGCATAGGTTTGTCCTTGCTGAGCAATATGCTGCTGATAGAGAAGGGCCAGCTCGGCCCCATCCTTCTCAATGCCAAAATGAGCAAAAAGACGAGAAAAGCGCGTATTGACCAGCTCCAGCTTGGTGATTTTCCCCTGTTCCAAATCCCGCCAAAGCCCCTTGTTCATGGGAATATAATAGTCTTTGTAGATCTGAATCTCCGTCACGCCCTGTTCCTCCAAAAACTGAGTCAGGGCAATGTCTTCTGCCGTATCAAAATCCAGCAGCGTATGGTCAAGGTCGAAAAGTAGAAATTTATATGACAAGGTCGAAATCCTTTCTGCATCTTTAGTAGGTTTATTATACCACAAGCCACAAAAAAACGAGAGTGGGACAGAAATCGGTAATTCGTTAGAATTCGATTTCGTCGTCCCACCTCCGCACAGTTGAGTTGGGCTGTAAAAGCTGATGGAATCAGCGTAGTAGAGCCCACTCAACCACTGCGTCTTGCTCGACAATCCAAAGACAATTGAGAGGCTAGGACTTTTGTCCCAGCCTCGATTCACATTTTATTTCACCACTGGTATCCAGAGTTCCATTTGATAGTCTGGCAAGGACATGTCTCCCTCGGTGTAGACTTCAAAATCTGGTGCTCCTGAGTGGCGATAGCCAGTTTCTGGGAAAAAGACTTCCAAGACATATTTCCAAGCATGGTGAATGCTGGCTGGTATAGCCCCCTTGACTGGTACGATAGCATATTCAGCTTCTGCTATTTCTTTGATTGACAGACCTAGTTCTTCTGCTTTGGCTTTATCCTTCACATCATAGGCAGCCATATAGTTGATGATTTCGCCTTCTTTGACATCCGAGCAGACGCCAAAGGATTGGCCACTGCCCAGACTCTCCAGGCTTTCAAAGCTGTGATTGGCATAGAGCTGCTCCCAGGCAGATGGGCACTGGCTATTGTCAATAGCTTCCAATAGGATGCCTGCTACGGTAAAAGCAGGTTTCTTTTGAATCTTGATATCCATGTTCTTTCCTCCTGTAATCTTTAAGGATAATTGAAGTCTAGGAAAAACCCGATAAGGTTTTCCATTTCGAACTTCTGAGGGAGTCGCACCATGGAATTTCTTGAAGGCTGCGCTGAAGGCATCCGAAGAATCATAGCCGTATTTGAGTGCTATATCAATGACTTTCTCAGAGCTTTCTCGCAAGTCCGTCACAGCTTCAGACAGTCTGCGATTGCGCAAGTATTCTGCTAAAGTCATATCTGCTAGGATGGAGAAGAGCCTGCTAAAGAGAGCATAAGAATAGCCTGATAGCTGCTGAAATTTCTGCAAATCCACTTCTGCGTCTAACTTACTTTCCAGGTATTCCATGGTTCGATTGAATTGATGCATCATATTCTTTTTACCTCACAAAAGATACTAAGGCCGTTAAAAACAAAGTGAAAATAGGAAAATTGGCGGAGGGGCTCCTGCTCCGAGAAAATTTTATCTTTTTCACACAACTTTTAGACCGTGTTCAATTCTAACTATAGTCTAACAGATCTCAGATACTTCCACCCTAGAATTTTTGTACAAGATTTAGAGGGGGATGTTACAACCTATCCCGCAGTTTCTCCACAAAGAGATAAGCCGCTGGACAGGTCAGAGTATTTTTGATTGTCAGATGATTAATCTGATGAATCTTCTTGCGGTCTGTGTGAGGGAACTCGCGGCAGGCCTTGGGACGGACATCGTAGATCGAGCAGAGATTGTCTCCACCTAAAAAAGGACAAGGCATAGACTTGAAGACCTTGTCACCGTCTTCGTCCACCTGTAGAAATTCCTCTTCAAAAGCCGGAAGCTTCATCTTAAAATACTTGGCAATACGGACAATATCGGCTTCCTTAAAGTCTGGTCCCAGCGTCTTACAACAATTGGCGCAGGCTGTACAGTCGATCTCTTCAAAGACCTCATCATGAATTTGCTGGGCAATCTTATCGAGGTTTTTTGGTGGTTTTTTCTTGAGACTGGCTAAAAATTTTCGATGCTCTTTCTGCTTTTGCAGGGCTAGTTGGTGGTACTTTTCAAGATCGATTTCTTGAGACATATTTTACTTTCTAATTATCTTTTTAGTGTTTATCATCAACACATCAAAAAATGAGATGACCCTCAGTCAATCTCATTTTTCTGAGTCTTTTAGATCTTAGCATTTGAATTTTTTTCGTCGAGACTCCATGTATCCTTCATGTTTTCCAAGAAGTCATTGATAGTTTCTTTGTCACCTTCAATGGACAGTATATAGACTTTATCATCCTTTTGGAAAACCAATGTATTAGCAAGTTGTCCTGACTTCAAGATGATGTTAAGTTGAAATGCTTCTTGGCCAGATACGGTATTCTTAGTTCCCCACATCTTTTCAAGATTATCTTTTTGACTCCAATTATAAGCTACACGTTGAGCAATCGTTTCTGCATTGAAGGTCTCACCCTCACCTACTTCTGCCTCTGACTTAGAAATAGCATTCATAGTAACGATATTATAGGTAGAGCCATCGGTATATTGAACGAGTCCCTCAACATCTACATCGACAAATTTAACCCAATTACTAGGAATATCGATATAGCCAAACTCAGGAGAGCCAACTCGTTTTCTTTCTTGATTGTCTTTGCTCTTGCTTTCCTTAGAAGAAGAGTCTGAACTATCCTTTTTCACTTGAACACTTGAACTGGTCGATGAGCTCGTTTGTTCACTTTTTTGTTGAGATTTTGCACAAGACATAAGTGTAAGTGAAGTCAATACAAGGACTGCACCAAGTAAGTACGATCGTTTCATGATTTTCCTCCTTTTTGGAACATGTTACCTATGGATTTAAGAGATTATTCATCATCCATACTCAGGACACTGAGGAAGGCTTCTTGTGGGACTTCGACAGATCCGATAGCTTTCATCCGTTTTTTACCGGCTTTTTGTTTTTCTAGGAGTTTGCGCTTCCGGGAAACGTCACCACCATAACACTTGGCCAAGACATTCTTACGCAGGGCCTTGATGTCAGTCCGAGCCACGATTTTCTGTCCGATAGCGGCCTGAATAGGTACTTCAAACTGCTGACGAGGAATGATTTTCTTGAGCTTGTCTACAATCAGCTTACCGCGCTCATAGGCAAATTCCTTGTGAACGATAAAACTGAGAGCATCAACCTTGTCACCATTGAGGAGAATATCCATTTTAACCAGCTTGGATGAGCGATACTCGGAGATTTCATAGTCAAAGCTAGCATAGCCACGGGTAGAAGACTTAAGCTTATCAAAGAAGTCAAAGACGATTTCAGCAAGCGGAATTTGATAGATGACATTGACCCGATTATCATCGATATAGTCCATAGTCACAAAGTCACCGCGCTTGCGCTGAGCCAACTCCATCACAGCTCCGACAAATTCCTGTGGCACCATAATCTGCGCCTTGACATAAGGCTCCTCGATGGAATCAATCTTAGTCGGGTCCGGAAACTCGCTCGGATTGGACACATCAATCGAGGCACCATCCGTCATATTGACCTTATAGATAACGGACGGCGCCGTCATAATCAGATCAATATTAAATTCACGCTCCAAACGCTCCTGAATGACGTCCATGTGCAGCAAGCCTAAGAAACCACAACGGAAACCAAATCCTAGCGCCTGTGATGTTTCTGGCTCAAACTGCAAGCTGGCATCGTTTAGCTGAAGCTTTTCAAGCGCCTCGCGCAGGTCATTGTATTTATTGGACTCGATAGGATAGAGACCAGCAAAAACCATCGGATTCATCTGCTTGTAGCCGTGCAGAGGTTCTGCGGCTGGATTATCCGCCAAGGTCACTGTATCTCCGACTCGGGTATCCTGTACCGTCTTGATAGAGGCAGCGATATAGCCGACATCCCCTGTCGCTAAGAAATCGCGTCCAATAGCCTTAGGCGTAAAGATGCCAACCTCAGTCACGTCAAAGGTCTTGCCATTGCTCATGAGCTGAATGGTGTCTCCAGGCTTGACCACACCGTCCATAACCCGTACTTGCAGGATTACCCCACGATAGGCATCATAGACTGAGTCAAAGATTAAGGCCTTGAGTGGTGCTTCTACATTTCCAGTCGGAGCCGGAACTTTCTCCACAATCTGCTCTAGAATATCTTCAATCCCGATACCAGCCTTGGCAGAAGCTAACACAGCTTCGCTAGCATCCAGTCCAATCACATCTTCAATCTCAGTTCGTACTCTTTCGGGGTCCGCAGCTGGAAGGTCAATCTTATTAATGACTGGTAAAATTTCCAAGTCATTGTCCAGCGCTAGATAAACATTTGCCAAGGTCTGCGCCTCGATCCCTTGAGCAGCGTCTACGACTAAAATAGCCCCTTCACAGGCTGCCAATGACCGTGATACTTCATAAGTAAAGTCCACGTGTCCCGGAGTATCAATCAAATGGAAAATATAGGTCTCCCCGTCCTTTGCGGTATAATTGAGCTCGATAGCATTGAGCTTGATGGTGATACCACGCTCGCGCTCCAAGTCCATGCTGTCTAAGAGTTGGGCCTGCATTTCCCTGCTAGAAACAGTCTCAGTCGCCTCCAAAATCCGGTCAGCCAAGGTTGATTTGCCGTGGTCAATGTGGGCAATGATGGAGAAATTGCGGATCTTCTCCTGACGTTTTTTCAAATCTTCTAAATTCATTTTTCTCATCCTTTTAGGGTATTCTATTTATTATAACACAAGACCCGCGATTTTTCCTATAGACTCGGACTTTATCCATAAATTATGCTATACTTATCACAGATTAATATTGGAGATAAACAATGATAAAATTACTTGCACTTGATATGGATGGAACTCTCTTGAATTCTCAAAAAAAGATTTCCCAAGAAAATATCTCTGCGATCCACAAAGCTATAAAGGCCGGTGTGAAACTAGTCCTTTGTACAGGTCGTCCTCCTTTTGGTGTTCGACCATATTACGAACTTTTAGGCCTCGCCCAAGAAGATGAATATGTGATTGTTGACAATGGGTGCGCCATCCACCGAACAAGTGATTGGGCAGTGATAGACTCAGTCGCCTTGGATAAGCAAGATATCCATTATCTCTATAGCTTAACCCAAGATAGCTCCATTCAACTTACCTTATTTGACGAAGAACACTATTTCGTTGTCGGAGAGACACCAAGCCCTATCGTGGTTCGAGACACAGGCTATGTTTTTACATCACCCACTGAAATCAGCCTTGAAGAGGCAGTTAGTGGTAAGTATACGATGTTCCAGGCTATGTTCTTGGCAGAAAAAGAAATCGTCGATATCTTTGAGGAAAAATATGCCTCTGATATCTGCCAGCGTTTCAGTGGTGTACGCTCACAGGATGTGATTTATGAAGTTATGCCAGCAGGTGTCACCAAAGCATTTGCATTAGAAAAATTAGCCCAAAAATTAGATATCCAAGCAGAGGAAATCATGGCTCTTGGCGACGCCAACAACGATCTGGAAATGCTAAAATTTGCAGGTCTAGGTATTGCCATGGGAAATGCAAGCGACTATGTTAAATCGCTTGCTGATGACGTCACTGACTCCAATGATGAAAACGGGGTTGCAAAAGCTATTGAAAAATATCTTCTAAACTAAAAAAGTAGGTGGGACAAACCAGTAAGGTAGGTCATCATCTACTTTTTTTCTATGTTCATCTGTAGTTCTTATATCCTTTATATGATTTTTTACTCAAGTTGCCTAAAAAGCCTGAAAGTCGCTTGACGACTGGCTTAGCGTTGGTTACAATATATCTACAATTTATTTCTTGATACTGTTTTCCAGTTATAAGAGAATAATATAACCTTAACCTTTCCAGGAGGAATCTATGAAGAAAATTTCACTCTATAGTTTAACTGCCCTATCATTTATCGTCTTAGCTGCATGCTCTGCGAAATCAACTGAAGAAACATCTTCATCATCTTCTTCAGAAGTCACTTCATCAGTATCTACTGCCAAAAAAAGCAAATCAGCTGGTACTTCTCAAGAAGATGTTATCAATGAGCTGAAATCAATATTTGATCCAAATGGAAATTCTAAAGATTTTGATATTAAAGTTGAAAAAGATGTAAAAGACGAAGCTTTCCCGAATGGACATACCGTCATTACAGCTTCTATCAAAGGTGATACAGCTGCTGGTACTAAGGAAATGATGGCTGCTTTTGATAATAATACTGCTACAGAGGAAGACAAACAAATTCTGCAAGGTTTCCGCCAGACTATTGCTGACATTGCACAAAAATTACCAGACGACACCACAACCATTGCATTCCAATACGAAACAAAACCAAACGAATATCGTGTGATTGCTCATTCTGGAAAAACTAAAGATATCATCCCTACAACAGTCAAATAAGCGACTCCTTCTCTTTGCCATTCATTAAAAATTGGCAAAGAGTTTTTTATTGACTTACTTTAAACGACATCCCCTTTCCAAGACATCATGCCTCCAGAAACATTCACAACATCATAGCCTTTCTTTTTAAGCTTTTTCGCTACTAATCTGCTACGGACACCTGAGTGACAAATCACATAAAGCTTCTCTTCTTTTGATTGAGAATAGCGATCGATTTGACCTAAAGGAATATTTAGTGCTCCCTTGATGTGCCCTCTGTTATATTCAGATGGGGTTCGAACATCCAGTAACTTAATATTCGTCTTCAACCTTTTCTCTAATTCTGCTGTTGAAATACTTTCAACTTTTGTAAAAAAATGGAACATATGCCCTCCGATTTATTTTTTATAAAAACTATTCAATCATTTCAATACTTTAAAGTCAAGGAAACGGTTTCCCCCATCATCTTATTTATTAAGAAACAGTTATCAAAACAAAAAAATAGGCTCTCTGATTTCTCAGAAAGCCTTTTGTTTAGTGGTTTTATAACCTTATTTAGCGATTGGGTAAACCGAAACTTGTTTTTTATCGCGTCCTTTGCGTTCAAAGCGAACTACGCCTTCAACTTTTGCAAACAAAGTATCGTCTCCACCGCGGCCAACGTTTACACCTGGATAGATGTGAGTTCCGCGTTGACGGTAAAGGATTGAGCCACCTGTAACAGTTTGACCGTCAGCAGCTTTAGCACCAAGACGTTTCGCTTGTGAGTCACGTCCGTTAGATGTAGAACCTCCACCTTTTTTGTGGGCGAATAATTGCAAGTTAGCAAGATTCATTTTTAACATAATGTTTTTCCTCCGTGTTAGTTTTCTGTGATAACTCTTGTTTGGACGAACTCTGATGAGTTCTCCGATAGGTTTGCCATTCCTAAGAAAAAGGATTCAAAGAAAAGCTGAGTCATTTCTCTCTGGTTCGGTGCAATATCTTTTGGGATTTCAACCCGTAAGAATCCACCTTGATCTTCGTTTAATTCTAAGGTCGGTTCATAGCCCGCGAATTTTTCAATTGAATTGACAAAATTTATGGCAAGCGTCGAAACCGATGCACACACGACATCAAAGCCGTATTCGCCACTTCCGGCGTGTCCAGTAATCTCTGCACATCTCAGTTCGCCATCCTCAGCTCTCTCAAAGACTGCGTGTATCATGTGTTCTCCTGAAAATTAAGCGTTGATCGCGTTGATGACAACCTTAGTATATGGTTGACGGTGACCTTGTTTACGGTGACTGCCTTTTTTAGGTTTGTATTTGAAAGTAACAACTTTCTTTTGTTTACCTTGTTTTTCAACAGTTCCGACAACAGTAGCTCCGGCAACAAGTGGAGTTCCGACAACAGTTTTTTCACCACCAACAAGAACAACTTCGTCAAAAGTAACATCTTGACCAGCTTCAACGTTCAATTTTTCAACGTAGATTGCTTGACCAACTTCAACTTTAACTTGTTTTCCGCCAGTTTTAATGATTGCGTATGTGCTCATTATGCACCTCCTATGATTTTTTTTGGGGGGTACCCCGTATTTTTGTGAAGACTCGCCTAGCATCGTGGGACGAACCACTTTATACTCACTATGTGAGCAACGATGTTCGTGCGGTTGCACAGGAATGTGCATAGTCAACTCTCTAAGTATAGCACTTCTCTTCCCTTTTGACAAGCATTTTTACCCAATGAAAACGGATTTTCAACTAAATATCCTCATTCTATACTTCCTTTTATTTCAAATATACAATCTGCCCTTCTTGATTAACATGAACCTCAATATCTATCGGAGGCTTTAAATGTTTTTTAGCTGATCTGGCAAGACTTTTATTACTATCTGAAACATTAACCTCTCGCTCTTTCCCATCAACGTTAATAGTAAAGGTAATACGAGAATAAGTAGACTTACTTCCTCCGGTCTCGGTATCAACACCAGTAACTAAAGCCGTTTTTAGCTCGGTTATCTGATTAGTAAAATAATGATAACGCCAAATACCATTTGAAATTCGATAGCCTTCATAAGCAGGAAAGATAAAAAATATTAGAAAAAGGCCTGTTATTGTAACAAATCTAGCTCTGCCTTTACTTTTTTGGCTTTCACGTATGGTATTCCATTTATTTCTCATGGACTTCTTGATAGAGCCAGATTTCTTAATATCTTTATGATATCCCCAAAATAAGAAAGCATACAAGCTTAGGAAAATCTGGAAATGAACTAAGAGACCAAGTAAATAAGTCCAACTGGGTATTCCAAACAGCAAAGCATTATCTTGCCCATCTCTCCAAGACAATGCTCGTATGAGCCCACTCAAGAAGTAATCCCACTCATTCATAAATATCCCCTTTTATCTTCAGCATCAATGGATATAATCCCAGATTCTTTTAGTAAAAAGCTACTTCTATACTCTTACAACAGCTCCTCAATCAGCTCGTCAACTTCATCAGTCTCTGCTTGTGGTCTGATCTCAGTAATCATGATGCCTGCAACGGCACGCTCTACCAAACCTTCAACATCTAAGCGAGCTTCGTACTGCTCCGCATTCTTGATCTTCGGATTGGTTTTAGGCCGGTCTGGTGCAAAAATGGTACAGCAGTCTTCAAATGGCTGGATAGAGATTTGGAAAGTATCGATTTTTTCTGCAATCTCAATGATTTCCAGCTTGTCCATGGTCACGACTGGACGGATAACCGGTGTATTGGTTACAGCATTGATAGCCTGCATACTCTCGATAGTTTGACTAGCTACCTGACCTAGGCTTTCTCCGTTGATAATGACTTGAGCCCCCCGTTCCTCCCGAATCCGATCCGTAATACGCATCATAAAGCGACGAGTCAGGGTCATCAGGTAGGCTTCAGGAGCCTTGGCCTTGATTTCCTCTTGAATCTCTGTGAAAGGAACTTCGATAAACTGGATGTTGCCACCAAACTTGGTCAGTTTTCGTGTCAAATCTTGAGCTTTTTTCAACGCACCTGGACTGGTGTAAGGCGGACTGGCAAAGTGAACCGCCTCGATATCTACACCACGCTTGAGAGCCAGATAACCAGCCACTGGTGAGTCAATCCCACCCGACAGCATGAGCATGCCTTTGCCTGAAGTGCCGACTGGCAGTCCCCCAGCACCACGAATCGTCTCATAAGAGATATAGGCCGCTTCTTCTCGGATCTCGACGCGAAGCTCGATGTCTGGCGCTTTCATTTTAACCTGAACATTGGGAATAGCCTCAAAAACAGCATCGCCAAGCGTCTGGTTAAGCTCACGGCTATCTAACTCAAAGCTGTGATCACTGCGCTTGCTGGTAATCTTAAAGGTCATGCCTTCCTGATAGACTTGCTTCATGATGGTTTGAACAGCTTCAATCAAGGCTGGTACAGACTTTTTAACCCTATAAGATGGAGAGAAATTCTGAATCCCAAAAATCTGCTTGAGTGATTCAGCGACCGGCTGATAGTCTGTTCCATGCAGATAGATATGAGTGCGGTCACGGTCAGCCTTGACATGAACCCGTGGATAGATTGATAAGACTGATTGGATATTGCGTTTGAGTTTGTTGATAAAGCGCATGCGGTTCTTGCCCTTGGTTGAGAGCTCACCGTAGCGTACCATAATTTCTGAATAATGCATTGTTTACCTTACTTTTCTAGTTTTTTCGTAAATGATTTTAAAAGTTGTCAAAAACTGCTCCATCTGGCTCATATCATTGTCAAGATCCAAACTGATACGGACAGCCGTTTGAGCGATAGACTTTTCAACCCCCATAGCGATTAGGGTTCCTGCTGGCTTTCCAGCCTTAGAAGAGCAAGCGCTGGTAGTCGAGATATAAATCTCGTAGTCTTCAAATGCATGAACGACAACTTCGCCACGCACTCCCTTGATACCAAAGGTTAGTATATGGGGCGCAAAATCTTCCATGTCTGAGAAAATCATCACATCTGGATACTTCTGCAGCTCTTCAAGGAGAATCTTCTTCATCTGAGTCGTCCTCTGGGCAAATACTTCTTGCCTTTCCATAGACAAACGCAGGGCCTTGGCTGTCGCAGCAATGCCAGCTAAATTCTCCGTCGTTGAGCGTTTGTCCGACTCCTGACCTCCACCAGTCAAAAGCGGACTGATTTTCTTGCCAGACTTGATATAGACAAATCCCACACCCCGAAGACCATGAAATTTATGACTGGAAAATGTCGCAAAATCCACGCGATCCGTCAGATAAGCAGCTGTTGGAATCTTCGTAACAGCCTGTACAGCGTCCACATGAAAGGAAATAGTCGGCTTGTCTGCTAGCAGTTCGGATATTTTCTGAATGGGTTGAATACTGCCAATTTCATTATTGACAGCCATGATAGAGACTAGTGTGGTGTCTGGTCGAATCAACTCCGCTAGCTTGTCTACATCAACAAAACCTGCCTTGTCCACTGGGGCAAAATCTATTTCAAACCCTTGACTCTGTAGCCAGAGGGCTGATTCTTTAACCGCGGGATGCTCAATGTTGGATACGATGATGTGTTTTCCAAAGGGAATCTTTTCAAAAGCAACTCCTTTAAGCACCCAGTTGTCTCCTTCTGTCCCTCCAGACGTGAAAAAAATCTCCGACGAAGACTTGCCCAAAAGCTCTGCAATTTGCCTACGTGAAGCTTCTAAGAGACGGGTTGCCTGACTGCCTAAACTGTGCAGACTGGAAGGATTTCCCCAGATTTTAGAAGCAACCTCTGTGTAAGTGGCCAAAGACTCAGGATAAGGTCTTGTTGTCGCTGAATTATCTAAATAAATCATGTTCTTTCCTCTAAAATTCAATACTCCTATTGTAACACGAAAGAGAAACAGGAACAAGAAAGAAAAAGCCCTAAATTCAAGAAGAATCTAGGGTATGTTTTAAAAGTCGTAAAATTCATGTAGCAGAGCAAAAAGTTCTTGTTGCTGAGCCATCAATATTTGACCGATACTAGTGGATTTAATCAGAGTTCGCTGTTCAACATTTTCAATAACTTTCTTTAAAGAAGTCTGGGCAAAAGGTGCTTCTACTACCTTTTGGGCATTTTGGAAGGGTTGGTGGGTTACCAGTTGAAAACCGTAAGAATTATTCAGCAAAGAATATCCTGCTGTTCCAGTCTTTTCTTGATAAGCTTCACACAAACCGCCATCAATGACGAAGAGCAAGCCACCGCCACGAATAGGAGATTCTCCCTTGCCTGTCTTGACTGGAGTATGGCCATTGACCATTCTAGACTCCTGAGAAAAGAGGCCGAATTCTTCTAAAATCAATTGACAAATTTTCTCAGAATTACGATAAGAAAAATAAGAATTTTCCACTTCCTTGTGGGTTTCCTTATCCTCGATAAAATAACGTTCTAAAGTGGTCATCTTATCTTTCCCAAATAGAGGGGACAATTTGCCTCTCCAACAATACCAAATTAAGTCTGTCGAAAAATCATCGCCGATTTCTTTATTCTTTGCTGCTTGGCGAATATGGTATTCAAAGAAATCCAGCAATTCTCTTCCTACATAATGCGCTTGATGAATCATAAGAGGTTGAAACTCTCCAGAAGGTTCAAGAGGAATACAGCCATGAAAGAGCAAATGTTGGTTGTAAATCTTATACATTGAACCCTTTTTCATGAGCAGGTTGATATGTTCAGCCAGCTTGAGTGATTCTTGGAAGGAAGCCAACATACTGTCAACTGCTTGCGCTTCTTCTGGACTTAATTCTGATGGATTTGTTGGATCAATAGTTTGAAAACAAGTATTAATCAAAGGATGTTTTTTATCATCGATCGTCAGACATTCTTCCCAGTAATCAATTTTATCCAAGGTAACCTGGTCCTCCATCTGGAACTCAGGGCGTCTTTTTATTAATTGACTTTCTAGCTTAAACTGTATTATGGTAAGAGCTTGATGAACCTTTTCCAACTGTAAAATTTCTTCAGCAGTGAAATCGTCTTCTCTATGTCCCAGAATAGGTCTAAACTTAGGATTGGCCTTATAGGTTCTATCCGCAAATAGTGTTAAGGATCGAAGATTTAAGCCATACGCCTTTTCGATATCCCACAGATAACCATATCGTGCTGCAATACGCAAGGCATTGAGCATGCAGGCTTTAGAGCCGAAAAAGCCTCCCATCCAAATAATATCGTGATTTCCCCACTGAATGTCTATAGAATGAAAATGCAAGAGTTCATCCATGACTTGAGGACTACCAGCCCCTCTATCAAAAATATCTCCCACCACATGCAAGTGGTCAATCAATAAGCGACGGATACTGCCAGATATCCCCAGAATAAAAGAAACAGCTTCGCGTAGCTCAATGACATAAGACAGAATATTTTCGAAGTAAGATTTTTTATCCGCTAAAGCAGTATCACTATAAACCAATTCTTCAATGATATAGGCATATTGAGGCGGCAAGGCCTTTCTAAGCTTGGAACGACTGTACTTGGCTGCTGCAAAGGCCAGTAAGGTTAACAGCTGAGGGATGGTGTCCTTATACCAGTCTCTGCTTTTATTGCTTTCTTTCAAGACAAGTTCTGGATAGGAAACCAAAGCTGATAGTCTGTTTTTATCATCTTGTGACAAAGAATCCCCAAAGCAATCCTTAATTTTTTCATTAAGAATACCAGCACAGCTTCTTAAAATATAGTCAAAAGCCTCGAATTCTCCATGAATATCACTGATGTAAAGCTCTGTCCCCTTAGGAAGGTTTAAAATTGCTTCAAGGTTGGTTAGTTCAGTAATAACCTTTTGCCGAGAGTCAAATTCTTTCAGTAAAATACGCTTATATTGCTCCATATCAGCCCTCCAACGCTCTAACCTATTTATGAAAAACAGTTAACGCTTCATTCGCTTAGTTCAGTTTCTTTAAATGCTCTTCGATCAAGAAAGCTGTCTCTTCAATTGATTTATCTGACATATTAATGATCTGAGCTCCATATTTTTTAAATACGGTTTTAGAGTAGTCCAATTCCTGATAAATTTTTTCCAGATCTGTATAGCTGGTTTCCTGGGTCAAGCCCAAGGAGTCCAAACGATGACTACGAATTTTCGCTAATTTTTCTGGCTCACAAACAAGACCAATTAAACGTCGAGAATCAACTTTTTCCAAAACCTGAGGCAGAGGAACTTCTGGAATTAAAGGAAGATTTGAAACCTTATATCCTTTGTTTGCCAAGTAAATGCTAAGAGGTGTTTTCGACGTGCGGGAAACACCCAACAGGACTATATCTGAATCTAAAAATCCCTGTGGTGCCTTACCATCATCGTATTTAACCGCAAATTCAATAGCTGAAATTTTATTAAAGTACTCACTATCTAAACGATGAAGGGTCCCAGGTACTTCAATCGGGTCAGTACCCGTCTTTTCCTTGATAATTTCAAAAAATGGATGCATCAAATCCAAATAGGACAAACCATGAGCCTGACTAAACTCTCTAGCTACAGAGGCTAGCTTGCCATCAACCAAGGTACTAATTACTAGGGCATCATCCTTGATAGCGTCACGTAAAATATCTAACAGTTCCTCCTCCTTGTTAATAAAAGGGAAACGATAGCTGTTATTAAAAATGATATCTGGATACTGAGCCGTAACTGCTGACAGCAACTTTTGGGAAGTCCCACCTAATGAATCTGAAACACTATAAACAATCATTTCTTTTTTCATATTTATTCCTCTTCTCTATTCACCTCAGCGCTTCGAGCTTGCTGAATAATATAATCCAACAAAGCTGACTTGGTCACGCTTCCTAAAATTTTACGCTCATTCTCCTCGTCCACTATTGGCAACGAATCTATGGCATAATCTTGAAGGAGGGCAGCAGCTTCTAAAATATTCATATTCTTGTGACATGTTTTAATATGGGGCATCCTGGTCATACAAACTGCTACAGGTGTACTATTGATATTAGAATTGAGTGAAGCCCTCAAAAGATCTTTACGCGACATAATTCCAAGGAGAAGCTTTTCTTCATCAATGACATAGAGAACATCTGCATCATACATAAAGAGAGTAATAATAGCATCCTGAATATAAGAATCATGGCTTACCAAAACCGGAGAAGTCATAATCTCTGCTACTTCTTTTCGAAAAGTATCAAAAAAGAAAAGTGTTTCAAGATCAGTGCCGGAATACGTGTAACCAACTTTCGGAGTAGCCTTTAAAATTCCAACCAAGGTTAGAAAGGAAAGATCTGACCGTAATGTCGCCCGAGAAATATCCAGTAGCTCCGATATTTTCTCACCGCTCAAAGGCTGCTGAACTTTAACAATTTCTACAATTTTCTTTTGTCGTTCGCTTAATTTCAATTAACATAAAACCTTTCTGTATTCTATAATGATAAAAATAAATATTAAAATAATAATTGGCTATTCTCAGCATATTTAAATTAAAAGTCTTTATATATTCATCATTTTTGTTACAAATTATATCAAAAAAATTAAATATGTCAACAAAAAACTGTCTATTTTTCATTTGACAATCATATATGATGTATATTACAATGTATTTGTCTTTTAATATGACACATATTAAATTAATTTGGAGGCAGATATGACAAAATGGATTTATTCCTTCGAGGAAGGAAGTGCGAATGACAAAGCTCTCCTTGGTGGAAAAGGAGCCAATTTAGCAGAAATGAGCAATTTGGGATTGCCTGTTCCTCCAGGTTTTACCATTACTACAGAAAGCTGTATCAAGTTTCTCGAAAATCCTGATTTCTTTGATTCCTCTTTAAAAGATCATGTTTTGAAAGCGATTACCCTTCTTGAGAGGAAAACGAATAAATCTTTTAATGGAGAGAACTCTGACCTGCTTTTAGTCTCCGTTCGTAGTGGTGCAAAATTCTCCATGCCAGGAATGATGGATACCATTTTGAATCTTGGGCTCAATGATCATCGGACACAAATATTAGCCGAACAGACTAATCCTGACTTTGCCTACAACTGCTACCGACGTCTTCTTCAAATGTTTGCAGACGTTGTATATGGAATTCCTAAAGAACTTTTTGATACCTTATTAGAAAACTTTGAAAAGAATCAGAATAAATGCCTTAAAGAATTGTCAATTGCTGAGCACCAAGACTTGGTTAAGCAATATAGAGAAATCTACCATCAAGAAAATAAGAATTTTCCAGAAAATCCGATAGACCAGCTTTACGCTGCTATTCAAGCTGTTTTTAAGTCCTGGAATAATAACCGAGCTAAAATTTACCGTGATTTAAATCATATTTCTCATGATTTGGGAACAGCTGTAAACGTTCAAGCCATGGTTTTTGGAAATAGTGATCAAAATAGTGGAACTGGAGTCTGTTTTACTAGAAATCCTGCTAGTGGTGAAGCTGAATTATTCGGGGAATTTTTATTGAATGCCCAAGGAGAAGATGTAGTCGCTGGCATACGGACTCCAGAACCTATTGCTGCCTTAGAAAAAGCTCAGCCTCAAGCTTATAAAGCCTTTAAAAACTATGCTAGTATTCTTGAAAACCACTATAAAGACATGCAGGACATTGAATTTACTATTGAGAAAGGGAAACTTTATATCTTACAAACTAGAAATGGTAAACGGACAGCTAAAGCCTCTTTAAAAATCGCTTTAGATTTAGTAGACCAAGGTATTATCAGTAAAAATGATGCCCTCTTAAGAGTATCTCCTGCGTCTATTAGTCAGCTCATTCATCCTGTCTTTGAAGATACAGCATTGGAAAAAGCTTCATTCATAGCACAAGGGTTGCCAGCCAGTCCTGGAGCTGCTACTGGTGAAATAGTCTTTACAGCTGATCGAGCTAAAGAACTACATGATCTGGGAAGAAAAGTTATTTTAGTCAGACAGGAAACTTCTCCAGAAGATATTGAAGGGATGGTGGTCAGCCAAGCTATTGTAACCAGTCAAGGTGGTATGACCTCTCATGCAGCCGTTGTCGCTAGAGGAATGGGAACCTGCTGTGTCGCTGGATGTGGAGAACTAAGCATTCGCGAGGAATGCAAGACACTTTCATGTGGAGGTCTTACCCTTACTGAAGGAGATATCATTTCTGTTGATGGTAGTTCAGGTTTCATTTATAGCGGAGAAATCCCAACCGTCCTAGTTGAAAATAATCAAGATCTACAGCGTCTGCTTTCTTGGGCTGATGAAGTTGCTCGTCTGAAAGTTCGAGCAAATGCTGAGACTGTCAAAGATTTGGAAACAGCTATGAAATTTGGTGCTCAAGGGATTGGACTGGCCCGTACTGAACATATGTTTTTTGGTCAAGACCGGATCCTAGAAATGCGTCGCCTCATTCTCGCTGACAACGAAGAGGAGATTAAGATAGCCCTCAAGCTACTTTTACATTTCCAAGAAGAAGACTTCTACCAAATGTTCCAAGCAATTCAGGATAAACCGATGATTATTCGCCTTTTAGATCCACCAATGCATGAATTTTTGCCTAAGGATCCTCAGGAAATCAAGCTTTTAGCCGAAAAATTGCACAAGTCACCAGAAAAGTTAGCCCGTCAAATCGAGAACTTGCAGGAAAGTAACCCTATGCTAGGACATCGGGGATGCCGTCTGGGAATTACTCAGCCAGAAATTTACAAAATGCAGGCTGAGGCTATTTTTAGTAGTGCCATTAGACTGCATCAAGAAGGACTTAAAATCAAGCCAAAAATTATGATCCCTTTGATAACAGATAAAAAAGAACTGGACTTTGTTAAATCATATCTAAATGAACATATCCAGTGTCTCTTCAATGAGTATGAACAAAAGCCCTTCCCATATGAAATTGGTACTATGATTGAATTACCACGCGCTTGTCTGACCGCAGACAAGCTGGCTCAGGAAGCTGATTTCTTTAGTTTTGGAACCAACGACTTGACTCAAATGACCTTTGGTTTCTCTCGGGATGATATAGGAAAATTTATTGGCCATTATAAAAAGAAGGGCATTCTCTCATCCGATCCATTCCAAAATATTGATAAGGATGGTGTTGGAGAGTTAATGAGAATTGCAGTCAGCAAGGCTCGCCAAGTAAAACCAAATCTATCCATTGGTATTTGTGGTGAGGTTGGCGGAGATCCTGCTTCTATTTCTTTCTTCCAGGATATCGAGGTTACCTACGTTTCCTGTTCGCCTTATAGGGTCCCTGCAGCTAGACTTGCCGTTGCGCAAGCTGTTCTACAAGAGGGAAAAAATTAAAATTCTTTATGGGTATTTAAAAGAGGCTGGGACAAAGAATTCCCAGCCTCACTTTATGATAAAAGCCACGTTTCCCTAAGCAGGATTTCTTTTATTATTTTGAAAGTTTACCCAGACATCTCTTATCATAAAACTTCTCGACTAGAGATGAAAGAAAAAACCTACTGACTGCGTTTTCAAATATAAAATTTTTATTTTTTTAAGACATTTTAAAATAAAAGACGTATAATGGAAAATATGAAATGAACTTGAATTCATATTTAGTTTTTGCAAAGGAGTTTGAAAAACATTATGACCAACTATTCTCGTCAAAATAAGAAAACAAATAAAGATAATCAGGAAACTGGAAAAGCTGGGCGCCATATCAAAAAAGGCCTATCTGCTTTTCAGAAAACCTTAACCTTGATTGGTAGTGTTCTGGGTATTATCACAGCGACTATTACTATTATGAATGCAATGAAGTCCAATGAACAAAAGAAATCAGATACCAGTTCTTCTGCTCAAACGACTACTATCATCAAGGAAGTCGAAAAAGAGACTACTACTGCCTCCACTTCTGAGGCCACTGAGACCTCCACACAAGAGAGTTCAGTTGCAACTAGCACAGAGACCAGTTCAAGTTCTTCAAGCAACGACACTACTTCTTCTAGCCAGGCTGAGACAAGTGCTAGTAGCAGTGAGCAGGGAAGTCAACAATAAAATGAGCCAGAACATCTGTTCCAGCTCATTTTTTTATTTTCTATACATCTTAACCTGTAAATAGAGGTCATTGTATATTCCTAACCATTTAGGGCCTAGTTGCTGATAAACTTCTAGGTGCTTCATGGTTTCTTCTGTAGGATAGAAGGCCTGATCTTCTTGAATTTCTTTTGGAAGAAGCTCTTTTGCCTTTGGAATTGGGGTCGAATAGCCAACATAAAGGGCATTCTTGTAGGCATTTTCTGGACGCAGCATGAAGTTAATAAATTGATAAGCTGCTTTTTTATTTTTAACTGTTTTTGGAATGACAATATTATCAAACCAAAGGTTGCTGGCTTCACTAGGAACTACGTAACGCAAGTCTTCGTTCTTCTCTAGCATCTGCCTAGCTTCACCAGAGAAAGTTACACCAATTGCTGCATTGTTTTGAATCATGTAGCCCTTCATCTCATCTGCTACAATGGCTTTGATGTTTGGTGTAAGCTTGTAGAGCTTGTCTACAGCTTCCTGCAAATGATCCGCATTTTTGTCATTCAACCCATAGCCAAGAGAATTGAGACCTAAGCCCATAACCTCACGCGCTCCATCAATCAACATGATAGAGTTTTTGTATTCAGGACGCCAAAGGTCATCCCAATGTTCTGGAGCCTTGTCAACCATCTTGCTATTATAAACAATACCTAGAGTTCCCCAAAAATAAGGAACAGAATATTGGTTTCCTGGATCAAAAGGCTGGTCTAAAAAGTCTGAACCGATATTTTCCATCCCCTTGATTTGGCTGTGATCTAGCTTTTCTACCAAATTTTCTTTGATCATCTTGGCAATCATGTACTCACTTGGGATGGCAATATCATAGGTTGTTCCTCCCTGCTTGATTTTAGTGTACATCGATTCATTCGAATCAAAGGTATCGTACTGGATTTGAACTCCTGTTTCTTTGGTAAATTCTTCTAGCAGTTCTGGATCAATGTAGTCACCCCAGTTATAGATGACCAGCTTATCGCCACCACTAGTTTTGGTTTGATTTTCAAGCTGAACACTAACTAGCCATAAGACAGCGACAATGGCAACAATACCGATTAGAAAGGAATAGAGTCTTTTCATGCTTGCTCCTCCTTCTCTCGCGAAATGAAGTAATAGCCAATCACCAGTAAAATACTAAAGAGAAAGACTAAAGCAGATAGGGCATTGATTTCCAAAGAAATCCCCTGACGGGCACGAGAATAAATTTCCACTGATAAGGTAGTAAACCCATTCCCTGTTACAAAGAAGGTCACTGCAAAATCATCCAAAGAGTAGGTAAATGCCATAAAATACCCTGCTATAATAGCTGGTGTTAGATAAGGCAACATGATTTCTTTCAGCATTTGTAACTGGCTGGCACCTAAGTCGTAAGCCGCCTTAATCATATCGTCGTTCATTTCTTTAAGCCTTGGCAGAATCATCAAAACAACAATCGGAATAGAGAAGGCCACATGGCTAGCCAGAACTGAGATAAAGCCCAGCTGGAATTTCATATTGGTAAAGAGAATCAAGAAACTAGCACCAATCATGACATCCGGCGCTACCATCAAGACATTGTTAACAGAAAGGAAAGCTTCCTGGTATTTTTTCTTGGCTTGATAAATATAGATTGCCCCAAAAGTCCCAATGATTGTCGCAATTAAAGCAGAGAGAAAGGCCAGAAAGAAGGTTTGAGCCAAAATCAGCATCAAACGCTTGTCACCAAAGAGGTTCTCAAAGTGAGTCAGGCTAAAGCCGGTAAATTGATTCATATCATCACCAGCATTAAGGGCATAACCAATCAGATAAAAGATTGGCAGATAAAGAATCAGAAAGACAAAAGCTAGATAGATACTGGATAGTTTCTTCATCGATCTCTCCTTTCTTTAGTTGCCCACATAATCAGGAGCATGGCAATAATAAGAACCACTCCTATGGTTGAACCCATACCCCAGTTTTGCGTCGTTAGAAAATGTTGCTCAATCGCCGTACCTAGTGTAATAACCCGATTTCCACCAATCAAACGAGTCAGCATAAAGAGGCTGAGACTAGGGATGAAAACTGACTGAACACCTGAACGTACACCATTCATCGAAAGAGGGAAGATCACGCGACGGAAAGTATCCCAACGGTTAGCTCCCAAATCACGGCTAGCATTGATGAGATTTGGATCCAAATCATCCAATACATTAAAGATTGGCAAAATCATGAAGGGAAGCTCAATATAACTAGCAACAAAAATAAAAGAAAAATCAGTAAAAAGAATTTGCTGAGGACCAACTCCGATAAAACTAAGGAATTGGTTGATAGAGCCATCCTGACCAAAAATTCCAATAAAGGCATAGGCCTTCAGCAAAAGGTTAATCCAAGTCGGCAAAACAATCAGCATGAGCCAGAGTTGCTTGTGCTTGAGCTGAGTCAAGAAAAATGCCGTTGGATAACTGACCAATAAGGTGACCAAAGTTACAATTCCTGCGTAAAAAATTGAATTGAAACTCATTTTTAAATAGGTCAGATTCTGAGAGGCAAAATAAGTCCGGTAGTTTTCTAAGGTGAATCCTCCTTCAATATTAAAGAAGGAATTCCAGATAATCATAGCCACTGGTGCTAGTACAAAAAGCACAATCCATAAAAAATATGGAACGATAAAGAGGTTAGAGGTTGTTTTCTTCATCTCTTTCCTCCTCGATTGCGTTAATCAGACCAGCTTCTTGTTCTTCAATTTCAACATATTCTTCGATACGAGCATCAAATTCTTCTTCTGTTTCATTGAGACGCATAATATGGATATCTTCTGGTTCAAACTGAAGACCAATCACTTCACCAACAATGGCTTTGCGGGTCGAGTGAATCATCCATTCATTTCCCAGTTCGTCATAGGCGATGATTTCATAGTGGACTCCACGGAAGAGCTGGGTGTCAACCTTAACCTGAAGTTTTCCTTCCTCTGGTAGAGTAATCCGCAGATCTTCTGGACGAATAACCACTTCAACAGACTCATTTGGACGCATCCCACCGTCCACCGCTTCAAAGCGTTTGCCATTGAACTCAACCAAATAGTCCTCAATCATCTTACCAGGAAGGATATTAGACTCTCCAATGAAAGTTGCAACAAAATGGTTAATCGGCTCATCATAGATATCAACCGGTGTACCTGACTGGACAATCTCCCCGTCATTCATGACAAAAATCCAATCGCTCATTGCTAGGGCTTCTTCCTGGTCGTGAGTAACAAAGACAAAGGTAATACCCAGGCGCTGTTGCAACTCACGCAGTTCATACTGCATATCCGTCCGCAATTTCAAATCAAGAGCTGATAGTGGTTCATCTAAGAGGACCACTCGAGGTTCATTAATGATTGCTCGAGCAATGGCTACCCGTTGTCGCTGACCTCCTGATAATTTTCGAATGGAACGGCGATCAAAACCTTCCAGCTGAACCATTTTCAACACTTCTTTGACACGACGTTCAATTTCCTTCTTCTCAACCTTACGCAAACGTAGCGGAAAAGCTACGTTTTCAAAAACATTCATATGCGGGAAAAGGGCATAAGACTGAAAAACAGTGTGTACATCACGTTTATTAGTTGGTACGTCATTGATCCGTACCCCATCCAAAAAGACATCTCCTGTAGAGGCATCTAGGAGACCTGCGATAATATTTAAAATCGTAGATTTACCAGACCCTGAAGCCCCCAGAAGAGTATAAAATTTTCCTTCTTCTAGCTCAAAGTTAATGTCTTTTAAAACAACAGTATTGTTATCCTCAAAAACCTTAGAAACATTTTTGAATTCGATAATTGGTTTTTTCAATTCACATAAATTCCTTCTTTTTCATGTATTAACAGATTGGGGCTCTGTCAAGCCGCTACTGCTTCTCGAGGGCAACTAGTGCCCTGCATACTTGCGATATCGATAGGCGTCACCCCCTCAACTAAAACGTAGCGGTCAGAAAAAAGCAGAAAGTCGTTCATTACTAGACAACGACTAACCTTCTTATCTAACATTTCAATCTCAGTAAAATTTTACTGTAAAGTCTCTCCAATAATCCGGACTTCACGCTCCAACCTTATACCAGATTCATTTTCAACAGTTTGAATCACGTGAGCAATCAAATCTTCATAGTTCTGAGCATTTCCATCTGCAATATTGACCATAAAACCAGCGTGTTTGGTTGAAACCTCAACGCCACCAATCCGATGTCCCTTGAGACCAGCTTCACTAATCAACTGGCCAGCAAAATGGCCTAAAGGACGTTTAAAGACCGAACCACACGATGGATATTCTAGCGGTTGCTTAAGTTCACGCAGGTGTGTCAGACGTTTCATTTCCTGCTGGATGGCTGTGTAATTTCCTGGAGAAAGGGCGAATTTAGCAGAAATGACAATATCACCCGTTTCCTGAATTACCGAAGAGCGATAGCCAAACTTCATTTCCTCAGCTGAAATCGTCTTGATTTCTCCTTCTGGAGTCAGGACCTTACAAGATACCAGGACATGAGCGATTTCGCCACCATAGGCGCCAGCATTCATGAAAACAGCTCCACCTACACTCCCTGGAATTCCACATGCAAACTCAAAGCCTGTCAAGCTATGATGCAAGGCTACATGAGTCGTGTCGATTAATTTAGCCCCAGCTTCAGCTTCAATCGTATAGCCGTTAACCATAATGGTGTGTAACTGGTCAAACATAATCACAAAGCCACGAATACCACCATCACGAACAATGATATTACTAGCATTTCCCAGAACCATCCATGGAATTTGTTCCCTATTAGCAAACTTGACAAGTCGAACTAATTCGTATCGGTTACGAGGAAAAGCTAAATAATCGGCTGGACCACCAACTTTTGTATAAGTATATCTCTTCAGTGGTTCATCAAAACGGATATCAATTCCCGCTAGTTCCGACTTTAATAATTCTATATTCACCATGATTTCTCTTTCTTATCACAAATTGATTCTATTATATCAAAATTAATCGGCATTTTCGATAAAAATACAAAAAAACTGGTCTCAGCCAGTTTTCTTTTATAATTTCCTAGTGACATACTTCAAGGTATGATTACCTAAAGCATTGTGTACCATAGAGTAGGCACCAATTCCTGTAAAGAGATAGAGCAATCCAAGGTTAAGCCAGTAGGTATAGTGAACTTCTCCACCAGATAAGAGATAATTTGTGAAATAAGAGAAAGCTGTGAAAACATCTGTGCCTACTTCTCTTGTAACTAATATAGCCCAGTCAAGCTGGTGAACAAATAAAATCATCACAAGCATAAAGAAAATACTGATACCAATTCCAAGTTTAGATAATTTCTTTCCTAAAAGTTCATATCCCTTAATGGTACAAACTCCCATAACTAAACCAGATACAAAAGAGACATAACCCAATTGAGCGATTCCCAATGTAACAGCTCCACCGATCAAACACCCAACAAAGGCTCCGACGATTCCGCCAATCACATTTTCATTTTGCTGATCATAGCTTTGATTCTCAATTGCAAGATTAGAGCTCAACTGTTGGAAGCTATCAGCCGATAAAATCAACAAGTTTGTTCCTACTTGGTAAACTGCTGTTGGCTCTGCTTCTCCAGTGTGCTCACAAACATTGACTAACCCATGCTCTTTTAAGAAGGTGACACTAGCTTCCAAACATTCAGCAATTGTTTCTTTGGTTCTACCCTTAGTCATTCCGCCTTTAACAGTAACAACAAGCTTGTAACGCGTAAGCTGAGCATTTGTCATACCCTTAGTGGATTTTTTCAATTCTTTCAGGTCTTCCGCAATGGAAAGTGCTTCATCACCTTTAACTGAAAAGCAAATTCGGTAGATTTTTTCACCAGCATCTTCAATAAAAAGAGTGTACCCATCTTTCTGACCGAAAATAATTTTCGTATCTTCATCGTACTCAAGTCCTAGCTGGCTAGCAAGATCCTGCCATTCAAGTTTATCCATTCGTGTAAAACCTCCTAGTTGGATATTCATTTGATTATATCATAATTTTTTTGATAGGAATAGACAGTCTCTTCGTCTATTTTAAAGCCTTTAAAATTCCACTCGAACACCATCTCTGTCAACATCTAGTATAAAGACTTCTCCATTATACTTGCATCCCTCAATCCGTGTTTGAATTAATTTGGCCCTATCTTTTGGAGCTAAAATCATAATTGTTGGACCTGCTCCAGATAAATAAGTAGCATAAGCTCCATGTTTTTTAGCCAATTTCTTAATGTTAGGAAATTCTCTGACGAGTTTTTGGCGAAAACGCTCATGGAAGCGATCCGATTCAATGGCTCGGCCTGCCTTGACAAGGTCCCCCTGAAGAAGGGCTGCAATTGCAACATTGGCAATCGAACTAGCTGCTACTGCTTCCTTATAAGAAAATTTAAAAGGCAAAACACTGCGACTATCCCGTGTCTTCAGTTCGTACTTAGGAACATAAGCAATGAAAGAGCACTCAGGAAAGTCTGCCCTAACAGAGGAAACAGCCCCTTTAAAAACACTAGATATGACTAGATTTCCAAAGATAGCTGGAGCCACATTGTCTGGATGGCCTTCAATCTTGTTTGCCCAGTCCAGCTTTTCATCATCCGTTAAATTCAGTTTTCCTAATTGGTTAGCCAATTCAATCCCAGCTACGATAACTGAGCTAGATGAACCCAGACCACGTGCCAAAGGAATGTCACTAGTCATCTTCAGACGGTAAGGCTGAAGGTTTGGCGCCAGTTGCAAGGCTACTTTGATTAGCAAGTTTCGTTTATCCTTAGGAATTCTTGGATTTAAGTCATGTTCGATTAGCCACTCATCGCGTTCTTCCAGAACCTCAATGGTCAAATATTTACTGACAGCCACACCGACTGAATCAAAGCCTGGACCAATGTTAGCACTGGTAGCGGGTACAATAATCTTCATCTTAATCTCCTAATACTTTGAAGGTATTGAGCAAGTCGAACTCAGCAACTTCTTTGAGCTTAGCAGTGACATTTTCTAGCTGTGTCTTGCTGACAGCATGGGTAATAATCACTACACGAGCCTTCTCACCGTCTGTACCTTCCTGCAGAATCTGCTTAAAGGAAACATCCTCAGCATTGAAAATCTCAGCCAAATGCAGAACTTGGCCTTTAGAATCAGGCGCTAAGATAGAGAAGTAATAGCTACTCTTCACATCTTCTGGCTTAGCCAAGACCAACTCACGGTTAAATTCATTAAATGCCTTGCCAACTGTTCCTTCATTCAAACGACGACTAATCCGAACAATGTCTGCCACGACACTAGTTGCAGTTGGTTTTTGGCCAGCTCCCGGTCCGAAGTACATAGACTCTCCGATACCGATCGACTCGACAAAGACAGCGTTCATCACTCCATTGACACTAGCAAGTGGATGAGCTTTAGGTAGGAAAGTTGGAGCTACTTCTGCTGCGATCCCTGATGGCGTCTCTTCGATAGATCCAACTAGTTTAACTACATAGCCCAATTCCTGAGCTACAGCCACATCTTCTGGTGTGATATTTCGAATTCCTTGATGGCCTACATCTTCAAACTTAACATTCATACCAAAGGCAAACTGGCTAAGAATGACCATCTTGTAAGCCGCATCAATGCCATCTACGTCATTGGTTGGGTCACTTTCAGCATATCCAAGTTTCTGAGCTTCAGCAAGAGCATCTTCATAAGACCAGCCTTCTTCGACCATCTTGGTCATCATAAAGTTAGAGGTTCCATTAACCACACCTAGGATACGGGTAATTTTGTCAGAAGCCAATGAATTGACCAAGGTACGCAGGATCGGAATACCGCCAGCAACAGCTGCTTCATAGTAGAGAGCTACATTTTGCTTTTGAGCAATTTCCAGTAGCTCTGCGCCATGAACAGCCAGCAAGTCTTTATTGGCTGTTACCACATGCTTGCCAGCTTCAAGAGCACGAGTGATGAAAGTTTTCGCCGGCTCAATCCGTCCCATCAATTCGACAACGATGGTAATTTCGGAATCCTTCAAAATTTCTTCGACATTTGTGACAAAGTTAAAGTCATTTCCTGCTGCCAAAAGACGCTCTTTTTCAGCATCATCCTTAACCAAGACTTTAGCAACCTCAATCTCTGAATGGGCAGCTTGAACGATTTTCTCTCCGTTTTCCTTCAGTAGAAATGGCACACCACTGGCCACTGTTCCAAAACCAAGTAAAGCTATTTTAATAGACATGAAGCACTCCTCAAATTTTTTCTGTATAAAGTCTATTATATCAGAATTTAGCACAAAATTCATACTATTCTTCTCTAGATCTGATATAATAAAAGCAAATATCTAGCCAAGGAGAAATTATGACTTATCCTAATCGCAATCGTTCAGCAGAAAAAAAGGCTCGAAAGAAAAGAGATATCTTACTTCTGTTGAACCTCATTCTTCTCATCTTTATCGTTACTGGTGGTATTTTCCTTTGGAAAGAATACAGTAATAGTCAGCAAGAAGCCAGCAAGCCTGAAGCTAGCCAAGTTAGTAAAGCAAGCCCTTCAAAAGAGGCAAGCCAGCCCTCATCTACTAGTCAAAAGAAAGAGGAAATCAAATGGGTCAAGCAAGATAAGCCTGTTAAATTGCCCATCTTGATGTATCATGCTATCCATGTCATGGACCCATCTGAAGCCGCTAACTCTGGACTAATTGTTGATCCTGAAACTTTTGAAAGCCACTTAAAAGCTTTGAAAGAAGCAGGATACTACACTCTTTCTCCTGCTGAAGCTTATAAGGCCTTAACTGAAAATGTCCTCCCAGAGAATAAGAAGGTCGTTTGGTTAACTTTTGATGATAGTCTCAAGGACTTCTATACTCAAGCCTATCCTATCCTACAAAAATACCAAATGAAGGCTACTAACAATGTCATTACAGGTTTTGTTCAAGCAGGTCGCGAAGATATTCTAACACTTGATGAGATCAAAGAAATGAAGAAAAATGGCATGTCCTTTGAAGATCATACCGTGAACCATCCAGATTTATCCGTATCAAGTGCTGATACTCAAAATTCAGAATTACAAGATTCAAAAGAGTATTTAGATCGTAATCTTTCTCAGACAACCACTACCGTGGCTTATCCTTCTGGCCGTTACAGTGAGACAACTCTTCAGCTTGCAGAAAAGTTAGGATATAAAATGGGGTTGACGACCAATAATGGCTTGGCTTCTCTCTCAGACGGACTTCTATCACTCAATCGTGTTCGTGTCAATCCAACGACCACTGCACAGAGTCTCCTAGATGAGATAGCAAATTAAAGACCATAACAAAAAAGGCTCTCATTCAAGAGCCTTTTTAAATTTATTCGCATAGTGAAAATAGAGAAGACCAGAAAGGACCATGATAATAAGGAAAAATCCTAAGGTAATACCATAGACTATTGCTTCTTTTAGGTAGAATATCAAGGCATAGGAACCACCAATTGCGGCAATAAAAACAAATAAGATTAGAAAAGCAATAATTGTCTTTAGAGTATTGTTAGATCGGTTGAATAATTCTGTGACGTTAGACCAGTTGGTAACCAAGAGACGATGGTCCCGTTGGAAGCCCCAGATACTCCATGCTAAACAATTACTGATCCAGACAAGGACCATAACCAAAAGAGATAACCAATGGGTGCCCAATAATAGGTTGACCACAACAAATATCAAGAGAGGCAAGATTGACTGGATCAAGAAAAGATACCAGAATTTTAAGCGAAGATATGCTTTCATATCAAAGGGAAGTACTTTCAAATAGGAAAAATTCTCGCGCTCCAAGGAAATCCCAATCATAGTTAAGTTGGTCGAACCTGCATTAAAAGTAGCAATGAACACCGTGATCAACATCAATGGTAACAGAAACTTCGGTGTTAAGTACGGGCTAAGCTCAAATCCTCCTCCCCGAATAAAGCCCATTAGTCCAGGAAGTATGAAGAGATAAGGCATAACACTAGACATAAAGACTGATTGAAGAAAAACAGAACCGTCACTGATCAAGCTAAGCTGATAGCTCCAAACAAAGCGAGGGAATGACTTCTGATTTCCAAGTTGAAATTTACGAACACGTTGTTTCTTATTAACAGTCTCAGAAGTTTTCAAAGCCGCTTCATAAAACTCTGGTAGAACCTTCCATTTTACGATTGAAAACAGAAGCACGGCAACCAAGGCCCAAGCGCCAATTCCAATAAGAGATTGAGGCGCAAAAGGAGTAACACCAAAATAATAAAAGGCTTCCATCGGTGGCAAATAGCTACCTGTATCTTTAAGAAGTAATTCTCTGTTTTGAGTATTGACCAAAATAATTGATCCAAAAATCAAGAGATTGGTCACTCCCAAAAGAATATTAGAGGCTACTTGCTTATGCTGACGGAAAACAGAGGTTTTAGTGATAAAATGAACAGCTGTCAAAATCCCGAAAGCCAGAACAGATCCCAAAACCACTAGCGAAATCAGAACGATTGGAATAGCCAGCCAAAAAGGATTCCCACTTTGAATCTGAAGATTTATGAAATAAGCTAAAATCGGAAGAGCTCCAAGCAAAACTGTCAGAACAACAGAGATACTCTTCCCAATCATGATTTCTGCTTCACTAAAAGCATAGGGTCGATAAGACTGCAAGTCCTTACTTTCATAGAAAACGTTGTAGAAAGATAAGAATCCCTGTGATAGAACCATCAGACTAAAAATAGATACCATATTGGTAAAGATACCCGGATGATCTACTAAAGGATAAAAGGCACTCATCACTCCAAAGATAAGAAGATAAAGTAAACTTGTAAACAAGTGGGTCATAATCAACTGTCTAGAAACATTGATTTTCTTATCAGGCTTTTTGGCTTGCTTCTGACGAAAGCGTGTTAGACTTGACGGAGGTGTTGTATAGATAATATTCGTCCGAATTAAACTTTTTAAGGCTTTAAAGCGCATCGTGGACCACCTCTTCTTTCCGTCCAGCCAATCCCAGATAAATAGTTTCTAGACTTTGCTCAGGGTGTTGGGACTTGAGTTCTTCGATCGTTCCATAAAAAATCAACTCCCCTTTTTTCAAGATGGCCAAACGATCACAGAGTTGCTCAGCCACTTCTAGGACATGGGTTGAAAAGATAACAGTATTTCCCTTGTCTGCATGTTCCCGCATCATGTTCTTAAGATCAAATGCCGCTTGAGGATCCAAACCTGTCAAAGGTTCGTCCAAAACCCAGATATCCGGGTCAGAAAGTAGAGCACCAATGACAAAAACTTTTTGACGCATACCATGTGAGAAGGATTCGATGACCTCATATCGATGATCTGCAAAGTCAAAAGTTTCCAACAAATACTGCAAGCGTTTCTCACAGTCAGCTTCATTCATATCGTAAGATGTAGCTACTAACTCCCAGAATTCATTAGCTGTTAAACGAAGAAAGAGGTCTGGTGAGTCGGCTACATAACCAATTTTTTTCTTGATGGCCAGTCGATTAGCAGACAACTCTTGTCCGTCAACAATGATTTGACCACTCGTTGGATTAATGACACTGACTAGTGACTTGATTGTCGTTGATTTTCCTGCACCGTTATGACCAATCAGACCGACAATTTCACCATTTTGAATGGTCAAGTTTAGATTCCTAAGGGCCAGATGGCCATCATAATCTTTGGTTACATTTTTCAATTCAATCATCAGAGTTCCTCCGCTCTTATTTATAATATATTTATTATATATCTTTTAAAATTGTTTGTCTCTCTTATAACGATAATGTTCGTTTTTTCCTCTATTACACAATAGAAAAGCTAAATTAGTTCCTTTTGACTTCGTCAAGGTGTTCTAATAGATAGAGAAAGAAAGCTGGTATGGTATCTAACATATCTTCCTCATAGACCCTTTCTGTCAACTGGTGTAAGTCCTTACCCCAAGGCCCCAAATTTACAGCAGCTACATTAATACTAGCAATTTTTTCCAAATCAAGCGGGTAAATCTCTTTTGAGACTGCCATACTGTTCAGAAGAGCTTGATAGTCACTCAAAGGCTTCTCCAAAGCACAGTAACTCATATCACAAATGCCCATGAAAAACTCTTCAACTTTCAACTGGTAACTCCCCTTATTTGCTAAATAATTCTGATAGAAAGAAATGAATCGATCCATGTCAAGATCTTGTTCTTGAAGTCGTCGGCTATTCATTGTTGGGTAATAAGGCGGGGCAACAGCAAGTACAGCCAAGGCTTCTTTTTTATCGTAAAAATCAAGAGCTTTTTGTACATTAGACAGAGTAACTTCTTGATAGGACAAGCCTTTTTGTAATTCTACTTTAGCTTCTTGATTGACCCTTTCCATGAAGTCTTTGAAACCCGCCTTTTTTTGGCATTCTTCTAACAAGTCTTGATAGGTTAGCACTCTTGGCTTAGCCATTGATTTGCTTTCCTGATATTGATCCTGCAAGTTGGAATACTTATCATAAAATTCATCTATTGCTTCTTGCATCAGTCCTTGGATCAGTTCTAGCAAGTCCTGAGGACTTTTATCCAGATACAGTAGACTAAAGTATCCAGCTGCACGTAGGACCGTTGACACATCATACTGCTCTTTTAGGTCTCTCATAAAGGACCAAGAAGGCAAGGGAGACTGCTCTCCGTAAGCCGCATCAGACAGCAAAGGATTTAAGTCTATTTTTTCAATAATTTTAGCTAAAAGAGAAATTGCATTCACACCTTTTAATGGTTCTTTCATATGAGAAAGCAGACCCTGGGTCACAATCAAGGGCATCAATTTCCCAACTGTACCAACATGTAGAACCTTTTCTGATTCAGATGTACTTTCAAAAGGTTCCGAGTCAATAGCAAGAATGTAATTAAGATCAAAACGTTCTTTTAAATCATAGAGCAAACCAACAGCTGCCCTCATACCTTGAGAATATGCTTCCTCATCGCTGACAGACAGGTAAAGCAAGTTTGCTTGACCAGTGGAGGTAGACGAGTATTCCTCTAAGACCCCCAACTGCAGGGCTAGAGCCGCCTTCATATCACAAGAACCTCTACCAAATTGCCAGTCTCCTGAAACGATATCAGCCAGGACATCCTGATGTATAGACTCCTCTTTCAGCTTCTCTTTCAGGTCCTGATTGTCAAAAGCCAAGTCTTTCAAATGACCAAAGTCTTCCGTATCCACTGTATCATGATGGTGGAAAAGAATGACTGTATCAGCCGAATCACGACGCACCAAGGCCCAATTAACACTACGTCCCAGACTATCCTCAGGAATCGGATAAGAGCCAAAAAGTTCTGGATGAATTTGAAAATAAGGGATTTGCCCTATATAGTTCATCAAAAAATTTTCTATATCTCGTTCAAAAGCAGTGTGAGTAAAGCTTTTTATGGCCATACTTTTTTGAAATATATCTGCTATTCTTTCCTTCATTTTCTTCACCTGAACAGAGAACCTGTCTTTCTTCTATTTTGCCTATATTGTAGCACTCAGACTTTCAATTAACAAGGAAAAATAGGTATTTTTTTAACAAAAATAAAAATCCCCCTCATGGAAAAATTATACTGAGGATTGTTTTATCATCGGTCTTTCAGCTTCTTAAATCTTCTACACTATAAAAGCTACTAGCTCTTCTTCTACTCTACAACTCTAAATAAAAGAACAATCAAATCTGCATACGTCACGAATCTATCATGACTACTTATAATTTTTGTTAACTCGCTGGCCTTTCCTCTACCTTCCAATCCAATTTCTCCAAAGATAAAATAGTTTTCTTAGAAAGAAATGAAAGTTGCCTAATCTGATATCTAGCTAAAAGAAAAAAATGGATTTTAAACTCAAGTCTTCACATTTAAAAGCCCCTCTCCATTGAAAGGAGAGGGGAATGAAAATTCTTCTGAACTTAAATAATTCCGTCTTTAGTCTTGGTACAATTCCTTAACAGCCTGGATATCTATTGGCTGGATACTATAGAAAGATCCTGCAGACTGCATGACGGATGCTGACTCATTGTGATCCAGTCCAATGGCATGACCCAACTCATGAGCTGCTGTATTCACAATCCTTTCATGAGAATATCCGTAGTAGCTGTTCAAAAGATAATAAGCATTCAAACGAACAGTTACTTTAGTAAAACGCTTGGTCAAGACATTTGTCTGAGACTCAGCTTCTCCAGCTGCCGTAATAGTACTATCATTCATTTCAGTAGCGATGATATTAGCTTGGCTTTTATCCTCTACAAGTTGAAAAGTAAAGGCTCCTGTTGCATTCCAAGACTTTATCGCCTCCTGATAAGCTGCTCGAAAAGTAGGGTTTTCCGTCTCAATATAAACTGTCGCTCTAGCAGTCTCCCAACGTGCTCCATCTGAACTTGCTACATGTTGATCGGTTAAATGCTCTCCCAGATTTTGAACATTTTGACCAAGTCCAGTGTGAATACCTTGTTGATCTAAAAAAGTATCTAACTGATTAACCGCTGTCTGTACAGCCTGTCTTACAGCTGTTAGTCCAGTTTGACTAGGATTCGTTAAATAGAGAACGCTCACTAAGATAATAAAGGCTACGATTCCTGCCCATACAAGGCGCCAGAACATTCGCCATATGAAACGAAAAAGGTTTAAAAGGAATCTCATTCTCGCCTCCTCTCTCTCCTAGATAAAAACAGATTATAAAAGACCTTGCTTAAAGTTTTCTAAAGATAGAAATAGAAGAAAGTGGATTCACTAGATAAATCAACGACTTCTACCCACTTTCTACTCGTCTCTAATTTTATGACAAACGCTCTTCTGGCTTATAGTCTATCGGCAACCACTCTAAGAGATATTCCAGCTGTTTTTCCCAATAATACCACTCATGCTTACCAGGACTATGTTTGTAATCCAGTTTTAAGCCAAGTTTCTTCAACTCTTTGACAGCTACTTGGTTAGCCTTATAAAGAAAATCTTGCTCTCCACACCAAGCATAAAACTTAGTTTTCTTGTCTGACTCTGCCACCATACTTGTTAAAAAGTGTTGCTTCATATCAGGAGCATCCAAGTCCCCAAAGACCCCTTCCCAGTAAGCACGATTGTCACCAGGAAGATCATCAAGACTAGTACCATCAATTCCTAAACCAAGAGCACCTGAAAAGGAAGCTGCATAAGAAAAACGATTGGTTTTCAAAGCAATTTTATAGGCACCGTATCCTCCCATCGAAAGACCCGCAATAAAAGTTTTCTCCCGCTTACGGCTCATATTTGGAAAGAAACGTTGTAAGACCTCTGGTAGCTCTTTAACTATAGCGTCATAATAACGGTGCCCGTAGTTTGTATTTGTATACCAGGCCAAGTCAGTCGAGGGCATCACAACAATCAGATTTGTGTGTCTCAATAAACGTTCAATATTGGTTCTCTTACGCCAAGAATTTTCATTTCCCCCCATCCCATGCAGAAGGTATAAAACTGGAATATCTTTATCTTCTACTAGAGCCGGATCAATCTCACTGGCATCTGGATAGATAACATTGACATGTCTTTCCATTTCTAAAACTTTAGAATTATATTCAATTTCAAGAAAAGCCATCTTAGTCTCCTATTCTATGATTTAAAAACAGCCTTCAGGCTGTTTTTCATTTATTTTACTTCCATCACTACTGGTAAAATAGCTGGGCGACGTTTGGTCTGTTCGAAGAGATATTTTGAAAGTACATCGCGAACGTTTCCTTTTAGTTCACTCCAATCAAATTCATCTTTTGCAAGGTAGTCTTCAACTGTTTTATTAATTAATTCAGCACTTTCTATCAAAATATCACGGCTCTTTTTGATATAGATAAAGCCACGAGTATGAACTTTAGCCTTGGAAATAATTTTTTTCTCCCGACGATTCACACTGATTGCAACGATAAAGATCCCGTCTTCTGATAAGACCTTGCGGTCTCTGAGGACGATATTGCCAACATCACCAATAGCATTTCCATCAATAAGGACATCTCCTGCTGACACTGACCCTGCCGGGACAAAATCTCCACGGTCATATTCCATAATGGTTCCGCGTTTTGGAATGAAAATCCGCTCAGGTAAAATGCCAATTTCCATAGCCGCCCTAGCATGGGCGTCCAGTTCTCGGTATTCTCCTTGAATTGGGAAAAGGAATTGAGGCTTCAAAAGATTGAGCAACAATTGTAAATCACGAGCATTTCCATGACCAGATACACGTAAATGCTGGGTAATCAATTTCACGATTCCACCTGCCTGGTAGATCATATTTTCTACTCGGGCAACAACTGCTTCTTTAGCAATAGACGGTGTCGTTACGATATAAACCAGGTCACCCTCTTTGATTTCCACATAGCGGTGACGACCAATTGACATTTTGCGTAAGCCGTTGATAGGTTCACCCATCCGACCTGTCTCTAAAATAATCAGCTCATGGTCTTCGAACTTAGACATTTCTTTTGGCTTGATCAAGAGACGTTCATCTGCCAAAGAAAGCTTCTTCAAACGAATGGCAGTGCGGACAATGTTTTCAACATCAAAACCTGTCAAGACAACACGGCGTCCAGTATCAGCTGCGGCATCGAAAACCTGTTGGATCCGAGAGAGGTTGCTGGCTACTGCAGCCACAATCACACGGCCGTCCCAGTCACCAATGGTGTGCATAATTTCGTCGCCCACTTCACTTTCGCTTGCTACTTGAACATTACTGTCTGCATTAGCAGAATCACTAAGGAGAGCTAATACACCTTCCCGTCCAATCTCAGCCAAGCGGCCAAAATCAGTCGCATAAGACTGACTAGCTGATTGGTCAAACTTGAAATCGCCTGTGTAAACAATATTTCCTTCATCAGTCTTTATCACAATACCCAAGCTCTCTGGTATCGAGTGAGTCGTTCTAAAGAAGGAAACAACCACATTTCCAAACTCAATTTCTGTATTTTCATCAATCACATGGAAGTCATTAAACTTCTTGACAACATCATTATTTTTAACAAAAAGTTTAGCTAGCTCAATAGTCAGTTCTGAACCGAATACAGGCACCTTGGTTTCCGCCAAAAGATAAGGCAAAGCTCCAATAGCATCCGCGTGACCATGGGTCAAGAAGACACCTGCAATTCTATCGCTATTTTCAAAGAGGTAATCCATGTTAGGAATCACCACATCGACACCTAACTGCTCATTTTCTGGATATTTTAGACCTGCGTCCAAAACAAAAATTGATTCATCCACCTCGGCGATATAGAGATTTTTACCATTCTCTCTGACACCACCTAAAGCGATGATTTTCACTTTACTCATTAATTTTGTATCCTTCCATACATTTATATTTTATTACTAACGGTCCTTGGAATCCAAGTCGAATTACAGTCTTGCAACTTTCGCTGCATATCCTCTATATTATACAACTTTTTCACTCTTTTTTCAAAAATGAGGTTAGTCTACTGCAAACAAAAAAGATAGAATTTCTATCTTTCTTGCTTTAGTAATCGTAGTTTTCCTTTACAGCGACCACAGCGGTATCTCTTAAGATCAATCCGTCTTTGTCGATAAAAATCTGCATGGCATTGCTGGCATTGGTAATGTAACTTTCCTTCTGGACTAGAGATACTGGGTGTATAGCGCAAGCCTCCTACCTGTTTAAGCAGTTCCTTAAAATCTCTATCCTTATGCCGATACCCCTTGCCTTGATAATAGAGATGATAATGAACTAGCTCATGGCGGACAATCTTTCGAAAGGTCTCCAGTCCAAAAGTTTCATAGATTTTAGGATTGAAATCCAGATGACCATCTTTGGGAAAGAAGCGCCCACCAGTCGTCCGAAGACGCTTATTCCAAAAAGCTTGGTGGCGAAATTCCCAGCCGAAATCTTCCAGCGAAACCTGCTTGACATACTCATTTAGATTCATTTGGCGCTATCAAAGAGAGGTTGACCTTCTCCCGCTCCACATCCAGTTTATCCACCCAGACAGTGACCAAATCACCAACAGACAGGACTTGACTGGGATGCTTAACAAAGTTTTTACTGATCTTAGAAATATGAATAAGACCGTCTTCGTGGATACCAATATCCACAAAGGCTCCGAAATCGACGACATTCCGTACGACGCCTTCCAACTTTTGGCCAATGCGTAAGTCATTGATATCCAAGACATCCTGTCGCAGAACTGGCGCGTCAAAGGAATCACGCAAATCTCGGCCAGGCTTGAGCAAATCATCAATAATATCTTTTAGGGTTTCTTCGCCCAAGCCCAGCTCTGCAGCCAAAATAGAAGTATGCACAGCCTTTAATTTGGCTTGGGCTGCTTCATCCAAACTGCTGATTTCCAGACGCTTAAAGAGCTCTTCCACTGCCTGATATGACTCTGGGTGAACCCCTGTATTATCTAGCAAGTTATCACTTTCAGGAATACGCAGGAAGCCGGCTGCCTGTTCAAAAGCCTTTGCGCCTAGACGTGGCACTTTCTTGATGGCCTCACGAGACCGAATCAAACCTTCTGTTTCCCGATACTTGACGATATTTTCTGAGATAGTTTTATTAAGGCCAGCTACATGGGCCAGCAGTGCAGGACTTGCGGTGTTGATATTGACTCCAACTTGGTTAACCACGGTATCTACGACAAAGTCCAGACTTTCAGACAGTTTTTTCTGGCTGACATCATGCTGGTACTGGCCAACCCCGATAGACTTAGGATCAATCTTGACCAGCTCAGCCAATGGATCCTGCAAACGGCGGGCAATGGAAATAGCTGAGCGCTTTTCAACGGTCAACTCTGGAAACTCATGACGGGCCAGTTCACTAGCAGAGTAGACAGATGCACCGCTTTCATTGACGATAACATAGCTGACATTTGGATGAGATTTCAAAACTTCTGCTACAAAAGCTTCGCTTTCTCGGCTGGCCGTTCCGTTTCCGATGGCGATGATTTCCACGCCAAACTCCTCAATCAGCTCTGACAACTCCTTCTTAGAAGCTTCAATCTGAGCTGGCTTTGCTGGCGCTACTGGATAGATAACATGAGTCGTCAGCATTTTTCCTGTCGCATCCACAACAGCTAGCTTGGCTCCTGTCCGAAAGGCTGGGTCAAAGCCCAGTACTACGCGACCTTTGAGAGGAGCAATCAGAAGAAGATGGCGGAGGTTATCTGAGAAGAGCTGAATCGCTCCATCCTCAGCAGCCTCAGTCAGCTCGGTCCGAATACGGCGCTCCATGGCTGGAATGATTTTCTTTTTAACCGCTTGCTGGACAGCTTCAATAATATAGGCATTTTTCACCTTGAAACGTACTTCAAAGAAGCGCAAAATTTTCTCAAGATTGTGCTCAAAACCAACCTTGAGAATACCTAGCTTCTCACCACGATTAAGAGCAAGGGTCCGGTAGCCTTGCATGGTCGCTACTTTTTCAGAAAAATCATAATAAATCTGGAAAACTTGCTTTTCATCCAAATCACCATCTTTGAGACTGGATACGATAGAAGAATTGGTCTGCATCTCGTGATAGGTCCAAGCCCGCAGCTTGGTGTCTTCGGAAATCGCCTCGGTCAGAATATCCACTGCTCCAGCAAGAGCAGCTTCTGCTGTTAGAAAGGCTTCACTAGTCAATTTCTCAGCCTCTTCCTGCAAGTTAGCCGCATCCTGTAGGATGAAGCGGGCCAAAGGAAAGAGACCTGCTTCACGCGCAATAGTAGCCTTGGTACGGCGCTTCTCCTTATATGGCAGATACAATTCTTCCACATCAGCCAGCTTTTCAGCAGCCTCAATCTCAGAGCGAAGAGCATCCGTTAGTTTGCCCTGCTCCTCAATCTTAGACAATACCGTTGCTTTGCGCTCTGCTAAAACAGTCATACTCTTATCTAAATCAATGATTGCCTTAATCTCGACCTCGTCTAGATTTCCCGTCATTTCCTTACGGTAACGAGCAATAAAAGGAATTGTATTTCCCTCAGCAGTCAGATCTAGGACCTGTGATACTTGGCTTTCTTTAAGGCCCAATTTCTGAGCAATTTTTTCAATATTTATATTTTCCATAACGTTTCTATTATACCATAAGATTGATTTTAAAAATTCAGAAAGCCAAACTTCTATTATTCTTTTATAGCTCCAAGTTCTCATTAAAGACTAAGTCCTATGTCTCAAAATATCATTTTTTCCTTTTTGGTAGTATAATAGAGTTATTATTTTAGAAATGAGGTGGCCCTATGGCTGTAAAATATAATAGAACAGATGATTTAGATAAGATGTTCGAGGAATTTGCAACCCTTCCTAAGCTAGAAAAAGTAGAATTTCCTGATGATAAAAAGAAAAAAGAAGCGGAAGAAAAGGCTAAAAAATCATGAGTCTCTTTTCAAATCTGCCTGCTAGCGTTTTACAGGCTGGTGCTATCTTTCTCTCTATCATCATCGAGGCCCTACCTTTTGTTTTGATTGGAAGTATTATTTCTGGCTTTATTGAAGTTTACGTCACTCCAGAAAAAGTTTATCACTTCTTACCCAAAAATAAATGGGCTCGGATTTTCTTTGGAAGCTTGATCGGTATTGTCTTTCCATCCTGTGAGTGCGGTATTGTTCCCATTATAAATCGGTTTCTGGAAAAGAAAGTTCCCAGTTACACGGCTGTGCCTTTTCTGGTAACGGCTCCAGTCATCAACCCCATTGTGCTCTTTGCGACCTACTCAGCCTTTGGAAATTCCCTCCGAATGGCTCTGCTTCGTGCTTTAGGTTCTATGGTCGTGGCTATTCTTTTAGGGATTTTTCTGGGCTTCTTCGCAGATAGTCATATTCAAAAAGAAAATCGCAAAGCAGTCCATGAACATGACTTTTCACATCTCAGCAAGGGACAAAAGCTATTTCAGGTCTTTGTGCAGGCCATTGACGAATTTTTCGATACAGGTCGCTATCTGGTCTTTGGCTGTCTCTTTGCCAGCCTAGTCCAAGTTTATGTGCCAACCAGAATCCTGACTTCTATTAGCTCGACACCCGCTATCGCTATTCTTCTCCTCATGCTGCTGTCCTTCCTGCTTTCGCTTTGTAGTGAAGCTGATGCTTTCATCGGGAGCTCCTTGATTGCTAGCTTTGGCTTATCGCCAGTCTTAGCTTTCTTGGTCATTGGGCCTATGCTAGATGTCAAGAATCTGCTGATGATGAAAAACTACTTTAAGACGCGCTTTATCTGGCAATTTATCAGTCTAGTTACCGTCGTCGTCTTTCTTTACACTTGGCTTGTGGGGGTGGTGCTATGATTCGATTTCTAATCTTAGTCGGCTACTTTGAGATCACCATGTATCTGCAGCTGACAGGCAAGCTCAACCAATATATCAACCTTCATTACTCCTATCTGGCATACTTGTCTATGATTCTGTCATTTATTCTGGCAGTGGTTCAACTCATCGTCTGGATGAAGAAGATGGAGGTTCACAGCCATTTAAGTACTCGCTGGGCAAAACTGGGTAGCATACTGCTCCTTATCATCCCACTCTTTGTAGGAATTTTCTTTCCAACTGTTACCTTGGATTCAACCACAGTTTCTGCTAAAGGATTTCATTTTCCACTGGCTGAAGGAACTTCAACTGCTATTCAGCAGGACGAAGGCACAACCAGCCAATACCTGAAACCGGACACTAGCACCTACTTTACAAAAGGGGCCTATGAAAAAGAAATGCGGGCAGCTGCCAAGAAATATATCAATAAAAGTACCATTCAGGTCACGACTGAAAATTACATGGAAGTTATGGAAGTTATCTATGATTATCCAGATGAATTTGTTGGTAAAACGCTTGAATTTACCGGTTTTGTCTACAACGACCCGAGCGATCAGAAAAGTCAATTTCTCTTTCGCTTCGGCATCATCCACTGTATTGCTGACTCTGGAGTCTATGGCCTCTTAACAACTGGAAATACCCAACATTTTGAAGACAATACTTGGATCCATGCTAAAGGAAAGATTGCTGTCCAATACCATAAGAATTTAGGACAGAGTCTGCCTATCTTAAAGGTCTCCAGTTTTGAGAAAGTAGAAAAACCAGACAATCCTTATGTTTATCGCGTATTTTAGAAGAGTTAGACAAGTAGTCTAACTCTTTTCTTAACCTCAGACAAATTATATTCTATTCGTAGCGTCATTTACCATTTTTGAGGCATTTGTGATAAAATAGATACATCATTTTAGAAAAAAAGGATATTAGGATGTCATCTAAAGTTATTGTTACAATTTTTGGAGCTAGTGGAGATTTGGCTAAACGTAAGCTCTACCCTTCACTTTTTAGATTATATAAGTCTGGCAACCTTTCTAAGCATTTTGCTGTTATTGGGACAGCTCGCAGGCCATGGAGCAAGGAATACTTTGAATCTGTCGTTGTTGAGTCTATCGCCGATTTAGCTGATAGTCCTGAGCAAGCACAGGAATTTGCCAGCCACTTCTACTATCAAAGTCATGATGTGCAGGATACCGAACACTACATTGAGTTACGCAAGCTTCAAAACCGACTCAATGAAGAATATCAAGCAGAACACAATAAACTCTTCTTCCTATCCATGGCTCCTCAGTTTTTCGGAACTATTGCCAAACACCTCAAATCTGAAAACATTGTCGATGGCAAAGGCTTTGAGCGTTTGATCGTCGAAAAACCTTTTGGAACAGACTTGGAATCAGCTAGCCAACTTAATGATGACTTGTTGGCAACTTTTGATGAAGAGCAAATCTTCCGAATTGACCATTATCTGGGCAAGGAAATGATCCAAAGCATCTTTGCTATTCGTTTTGCCAACTCACTTTTTGAGAATATTTGGAACCGCGACCACATTGACAATGTCCAAATCACCTTTGCCGAAAAACTGGGTGTAGAAGAACGAGGCGGATATTACGATGAATCCGGTGCCCTAAGAGATATGGTCCAAAACCATACCTTGCAATTGCTGTCTCTTCTTGCCATGGATAAGCCCAACAGCTTTACAAAAGATGAGATCCGTGCAGAGAAAATCAAGGTTTTTGAACGTTTGACACAACCGAGCCAAGAAGATTTGAAAAAATATTTCATTCGTGGCCAATACAAGTCTGGAAAAGTCAATGGTAAGAAATATATTGCTTATAGAAGTGAACCCAATGTCAATCCAGAATCTATGACTGAAACTTTTGTTTCAGGTGCCTTCTTTGTTGACAGTGACCGCTTCCGTGATGTTCCTTTCTTTTTCCGCACAGGTAAACGTCTAACAGAAAAAGGGACCCATGTTAACATCGTCTTCAAACAAATGGATTCCATTTTTGGTGAAAAACTAGCACCGAATGTTCTGACCATCTATATTCAGCCAACGGAAGGTTTCTCACTCAGCGTTAATGGCAAAGAAGTCGGCGAACTCTTCAGTTTATCCCCTATTTCTTTAGATTACCGTACAGAGGCGACTGCTTCTGGAGCTTCTCCTGAACCTTACGAAAAATTAATTTTTGATGTACTTAACAATGACTCAACTAACTTTAGTCACTGGGAAGAAGTAAAGGCCAGCTGGAAATTAATTGATCAAATTGAAGAACTATGGAGAAACAATCAAGCGCCACTTCATGAATATGCAGTTGGAACAATGGGACCAGCTGCTTCAGCAGAATTATTGGCTCAGTTTGGTGCTGAGTGGCAATGGAACCCTCAAAATTAAAGATAGAAAAAGAAATCCAAGGAATATGGATTTCTTTTTTTGTATTTAAAGCAGTCCTTCTAAAAGGCCACGCATAAAGTTCTCTGAATTGAATTCCCCAATATCATCAATCTTCTCACCAAATCCAATCAATTTAACAGGAATATCCAATTCCTGACGAATAGCGAGAACAACACCTCCACGCGCTGTTCCATCAATCTTCGTTAGAACAATTCCTGTAACTGGAGTAATCTTTGAAAATTCCTTGGCTTGAACGAGGGCATTTTGACCTGTTGAAGCATCTAAAGCTAGGAAAGTCTCGTGAGGAGCATCTGGATTAACCCGCTTAATAATCCGGCCAATCTTTTCCAATTCAGCCATGAGATTATCTTTATTTTGCAAGCGACCAGCAGTATCGATCATCAGAATATCAACATTTTCAGCTTGAGCTCGCTCCATACCGTCAAAAACAACGCTGGCAGGATCACACTTTTCAGGACCAGTTACGACAGGTACATCAACACGTCTCCCCCACTCAGCTAGCTGGGCTACTGCTCCAGCCCGGAAGGTGTCTGCTGCTACCAACATAACCTTCTTGCCTTCTTGTTTATATTTGTATGCTAATTTACCAATTGATGTAGTTTTCCCAACACCATTGACACCGACAAAAAGCATGACTGTCAAACCATCTTGGAAATTAATTTTCTCATTGTAGCGACCATCTTTTTCGTAGATATCAACTAGCTTTTCTATGATAACCTTTCGTAAAGCATCAGGTTTCTTGGCATTTTCTAATCTAGCCTCATAACGTAGCTCTTCTGCCAAATTAGAGGCCACTTGCACACCAACGTCACTGGTAATCAACAGCTCTTCCAAATCTTCAAAGAAGTCTTCGTCGACAGTACGGAAATTAGCAAAGAAAGCATTGAGCTTAGCTCCAAATCCTGTCCGAGTTTTTTTCAAACTACGGTCATACTTTTCTTGAACAGTTTCAGTATGACCTTCTTCCTGGTCTGACTTTGTAACTTCAGCCTCTTCACTTGTATCTAGACCTTGCTCCGCTTCATCTGGTAAATCTTGCTTCTCTTCCTCAACAGCTTCTGCTTGATTTGAGTCTTTCGCATCTTCATCAGCCTGACCTGGTTCATCGACGGTTAGAGGGCCTTGGTCTTCTAACTTGCTATCTTCAAGTGCTGGTGTTTCTGAGTCACGTTCTAATTGATCTGCTTCAGACTCTTCTTGGACTGAGGCTGGTTCTTCAGCAAGCTCTTCTTCACTTGAATTGTCTATTTGAGCTTCTTCAGACTTTTCAGCAATGCTTACACTCTCTTCAGTCTCTTCTTGCTGGAGTTCATCCGCTTCTTGATCCTCGAATATATTTTGAGTCTTGTCTTCTATGACCTCATTTAAGACCTGGTCTTCTGCTAAGCGCTCTTCTAGCTCTTCGTAAAATTCCTGCTTTTCCTCTTCTTCAAAAGGTTGATTCTCCTCTTGTAAACTTACTTCAGCAGCATTTTCTACTTGAGACTGATTTTCATTTTCCAGTTCTTCTATTGCGTCCTCTGTTTCAGAAACTTCCGTCTGAACAGACTCCTCTTCTCGGATGTCTTCTTTTTTTTCTTTTTTTCTGCCAAAAAGGCGATCAAATAAGCCCATGGTCTGTCCTCCTTTTCTCTATAAAATATAGTTTTCAATCGCCCAAGCGACTGCGTCTTCATCGTTGGTCAGCGGAGCAACTACCTTGGCTACTGCTTTGATTTCTTCCGTTGCATTCCCCATGGCCACACCAAGTCCTGCCCACTCAATCATGGAACGGTCATTTCCTTCATCTCCACAAGCCATGATCTGACTGGAATCTAAACTAAGATGCTGGCTTAATTTTGCTAAACCAGTTGCTTTATGAACATTTTTCGGAGACCACTCTAACAGCATATCTCGAGATTTAAAAATTTCATATCGCTCAAATAGATCAGGTGAAATCTGAGGCAGTGCCTTATCAATGCTGGATGGATCAAAGGCTGTCACACATTTATTGTAGGTCTGTTCCTCAAATAGATCGTTTAGCGATACGTGTTCAAACTGGAGATAAGGATTGGCTTGGGCATAGAGGGATTTCTGTTCAGATTGCAGCTGATACACAACTCCCTCACTAATAGCATCGAGTGGCAAAGAAAGCTTCTGCGTTTCTTCAAAAATACGAACCACATCAGCATGGGAGAAGACGGTTTTATCTATAATTTCACCAGTATTTCGCTGTACCAAACCACCGTTAAATGTAATAGTATATTCATCCTCTAAACCTGCTGTTCCCAGCTCATCTAGTAAAAACTCCATAGCCTTGAGTGGTCGGCCTGTCGTCAATACAACTTTTACTCCCTTTGCCCTGGCTGCTGCTAGAGCCTTTATATTCCTCTGAGAAATCTTCTTGTCAGAAGTCAACAGGGTTCCATCTAAATCAAGCGCAATCAGTTTAATAGCTGTCATACTAGTTTCTCCATATAGGCAATTACAGACTGATCTTTGTGAGAGCCAATCACCTCAGTTGCTAATTCTAAAATCTCTGGGCGGGCATTCTCTGGTGCAATCGGATGGCCAACAACCTGCATCATATGAAGGTCATTAAGATTGTCACCAAAAGCCATGACTTGGCCCATTTCCAAACCAAGTTTCTTGGCTAATTCGACAATCGCAACCCCCTTATCCACATAATCAAGAACAATATCAATAGATTCATAGCCCGTTGTCATCGCTTTGACTCCAGGAACATTTTCATTGACCCAAGCTTCTCCTTCAGCTATAGTTTCAGGTGTGAAATTAGTCGTGAATTTGAAAATCTCATCATCAATATCAGCTAAACTAGCCACCTTTACAATATTTTCATTGTAGTGAGCTGAAAAATGTAGATAGGTCGGATCTACACTGTCTAAAACATAGCAAGCTTTTTTACCTGTTAGCAAGAGCTTACCAGTATTTACATATGGAGACTCCTTTAACTTTTCAAAAGTATCTAAATAAAAATCTCGGCTCATCGTAGCCTCATATAAATCCTGCCCATGGAATTCAACTAGACTGCCGTTTTCAGCAATGAAAATAATCTCATTACGAACTTCGGCAAACAGCTTCTCCAGAGACAGAATCCCTCGGCCACTAGCTACCGCAAAATAGAGACCTTTCTCTTTGAATTTGACTAAAAGACTTTTCAGACGTTCCATGTCAAATTGCCCTTGACCATCTAAAAAGGTACCATCCATATCGGTTGCAACTAGTTTAATATCCATTTTACATACCTTCTAAATCTTTTAATTTCACCGAAACAATCTTCGACACACCGGACTCCTGCATGGTCACTCCATAAATGGAGTCAGCTGCTGACATGGTCCCTTTTCGGTGGGTAACAACGATAAACTGACTCTCCTTATCAAAGCGGTTGAGATAATCCCCAAAACGTTTAACATTTGCTTCATCCAAGGCCGCTTCAACTTCATCCAAAATAACAAAAGGAATGGTTTTCACTCGAATAATGGAGAAGAGCAAAGCGAGAGCTGACAAGGCCTTTTCCCCACCACTCATGAGATTGAGGGACTGGATCTTCTTGCCAGGTGGCTGCACCGAAATTTCAACTCCAGCTTTCAAAAGGTCACCTTCTGTTAAGATTAAATCTGCCGATCCTCCACCAAACATTTGTTTGAAGGTCATTTTAAAGCTTTCACGAATAGCCTCAAAGGTTGACTTGAAACGTTCCTTGACTTCATCGTTCATTTCTTCGATGGTTGTCAAGAGAAGATTCTTAGCGGACAAGACATCATTTCGTTGTGTATTGAGAAAGTCCAAACGATTTTTTACTTCATCAAATTGTTCAACAGCATCCAGGTTTACTGGGCCAAGCGCACGTATAGATCGTTCCAAGTCTTTGACTTGCCCTTCCGATACTGCTAAGTTTTCGAGAGGACGAGCCTTCTGATTGGCTTCGTCAAAACTCATTTGATATTCTTCCGTCAGACTGGTTAAGAGACGACGCAAAACATCAGTAATCTTTTCTTTTTCAGCCTCAGCCTTGGCCTGATTACGTATCAATTCTTCATTTTGCTTACGAGCCTGATCCAAATGGCTGAGAATGTCTTCAGACTGACCTTCCAAATCTTCCAATTCAAATTTCAGGCGAATCAGTCCTTGGTTTAAGTCTGTCTTTTCTTGATTTGCAGTCTTCAACTGATCTTCTAGAACTGCAATGTCCACCTTTTGGAGACTGGATTCTTTTTGTTCCATTAAGAGTTCTAGAGTAGACTGTTCTTTGACTAAAGCTATTTTTTCTTCTTCCAAACGTTCTAAGTCATTTTTCTCAAAACGTTGGAGAGAGGTCAGCTCAGTCCGAGATAGTTTTAAGTCTGACAATTTATTGGAAAGTTTATCAAAACGTTCTTGAACAGCATCTTTATTCGATTTAACCTGCTCAATTTCCTGTGTCACATCCAATTTAGCCTGTTCAATTTCTACTAAACGAGCCTGCAATTTGGCTTGTTCGCCAGAAATATCTAAGCCAGACAACCTTGCCAATTCTTGCTCTTGCATATCTTTCAGATTCGTCAGCTCTTCCACTCGCTTTGCAATTTGCTCATAAGCTAAACTAGCTTTTTGTTCTGCCAAGCGGGCGCTTTCGCCATCTTCCTTGATTTGATCTAAGACATGCTTAGCTTGACTCAGTTGATTGTGTAGGATTTGGACAGTCTCTTCTTTTTCCTTCAATTGGACATCTTTTTCCTTTATATCAGACAAAAGAGCGTCCAATTCCGGTTTGATAAAGATCGTATTGTTGTTTCTATTTGCTCCACCAGCGTAGGAACCACCTGTTCGCAGTTCTGTCCCGTCTAGAGTGACTATTCTGACTTGGTAACGAACCTGACGGGCCGCAGCTCCTGCATTGTCTACCGTATCAAAAATGGCTGTCGTCCCAAGCAGATTTTGGAAGATGGTATCCAAGCTTGCATCATAAGTGACCAGCGAAGATGCCAAACCAAGGAAACCTTTACTAGACTCAATGCTTGTCCGATGATGATCAGCTAGCTGACGCGGTTTGATCGTTGTCAGTGGCAAGAAAGTGGCTCGACCAGCTCGATTTTTCTTCAAGAAATCAATAGCTTTTGTAGCAGCCGCTTCATCTTCGACAATAATATTCTGACTGCTAGCTCCTAAAGCGATCTCAAGAGCTGTCTGATAATGCGGATCAAAACTTAATTTTTCACTAACAGCACCAACAATCCCACCTAAGCGATCAGACTCTTGCAAGACACTTTTTACACCAGCATAGAAATTACTATGATTTTTAAGAATAGCTTCCAAACTCGCAGAACGAGCCTTCTTATTTTTCAAATCGTCCAACAAATCAAACATAGTTTTCTGCTGATTTTGGTAACTTGTCTGCAGTTCTTGTACTTTTTCCACCTGCGCCTGGTAAGCATTCAACAAGTCTTTTAGATTCTTCCGAGCTGTTTCCAACTCTTCTATATGGGCTGTTTCAGCATTTTGGCTTTCTAACAAGTCCCTTTTAATTTTTTCAAAATCTGCTTGTTTACTCTCGTTTAGTTTCAACTCATTAGCCTGACGGCTTTCCAGAGCAGTCAAATCATTGGATAAATCAGCCTCTTCTTTCATGAGTTTGACATATTGATCTCGTAAATGCTCAATCAATTGATCAGGATTCTCAGAAAAATCGGCAATCTCTTTTTCTAGCTCATCCATTTCCTGTTGATTCTTATCCAATTTTTCTGCAATAAGAGCCAGATTTTCAGACTTAGCCTGACATTCTTTCTCCGTTTGCTCCAACTTCTCTGCCAATACAGCCATACGAGCCTCATTTTCCTTACGGCTACTAGCCGCCTGACTCGATTCAAGCTTAGAGAGGTCAATTTGTCGCTCCAAGTCACTAATCAGACGAGTTAATTCCAGTAGCTTAGCTTGATCAGCTGCCAAGGTCTGATTAAGCTCATGGCGCTTAGATTTGAGAGTTTGGTTCTCCAGTTCCAATTCATCGCGTTTGCTATAATAGGCTGACAGCTCTTCCTGAATCTTGGCCAAATTCTCCTCAGCCTGGTTCAGCTTTTCCTTATTAGCTGTCATTTGAGCAACCAAGACATCTAGGTAAAGTTCTCGCCTTTCCTGATCTAACTCCAAAAAGCGTTTAGCAGTTTGTGCTTGCTTCTCTAAAGGTTTGATTTGCCCATCCAATTCGTAAATAATATCTTCCAAGCGATCCAAATTGTCTTGGGTTTGAGCCAATTTACTCTCAGTTTCCTTACGACGCGTCTTATATTTCAGTACTCCTGCAGCCTCTTCAAAAATAGCACGCCGCTCCTCTGGCTTACTGTTAAAGATCTCTTCTACCTTACCTTGGGAAATAATAGAGAAGGAGTCCCGTCCAAGCCCTGTGTCCATAAAGAGATCATGAACATCACGCAAACGAACTTTTTTACCATCTATCTTGTACTCACTATCACCACTTCGATAAATATGACGCTCAACTCTAATCTCCTTAGCTGCATTCTTGATAAATTGGTCGCTATTATCAAGAACCACTACTACAGACGCATAATTAAGGGGCTTACGTGTTTCAGTCCCTGCAAAAATGACATCGGGCATCTTACCGCCACGCAAACTCTTAACACTGGATTCTCCCAAAGCCCAGCGCAGACTTTCTGTAATATTGGACTTACCTGAACCATTGGGGCCGACAACTGCTGTCACCCCTTGGTCAAAAACTACCTTTGTTTTATCCGCAAAAGATTTAAAACCCTGGATTTCAATTTCTTTTAAATACATGAATGATTTTCCTTTTCAAAGGCATTCTTAGCAGCCTCTTGTTCTGCCAGCTTTTTAGAACGCCCTTGGCCTTTTCCTACTAAACGGCCGTCAACCGAAACGCTAACCTCAAAATTTTTGGCATGAGCTGGTCCAGATTCAGACACGACTTGATAAAGAATTTCTACATCTCCATTAGACTGAAGCAACTCTTGCAATTTTGTCTTATAGTCTGTCACCTGCTCAAAATCTCCTGCCTCCACCTTAGGAATCATGACTTGATAAATAAAGTCCTTCACAACTTCCAAGCCTTTATCAAGTAACAAAGCTCCTAAGAAAGCTTCAAACAAGTCACCTAAAATCGTTTCGCGCTCACGGCCCCCAGATTTTTCTTCTCCCTTACCCAGCTTGATGAAACGATCAAACTGACAATCACGACTGAAACCCGCCAAACTTTCTTCACGAACAATCGTTGAACGAAGCTTAGTCAGATCTCCTTCAGGTCTCTTGGGATATTTTTCAAATAAATACTCAGAGATAATTAATTGCAGAACAGCGTCTCCTAAAAATTCCAGGCGTTCATTGTGTGAAATTTTTAAGAGGCGGTGTTCATTGGCATAACTTGTATGAGTAAAAGCTGTTTCTAGCAATGAAACATCCTTGAAAACCAAGCCAAATCGATCAAACAAAAGGTTTTCTAATTTTTTCATAAACCTCTACCTGTGTTCAAACTGATAAACACAAGTCCAATCCTTTCTATCTTTATAGCAAAGTAGAGTAGAAAGACACTCTTAACAAATGGTAAAAGTAAGTTCTACTGCTGTTTAAATCTTCTATTAGAAAGAAGACTGCACAGCTACTATTATACCAAAAATTAAATTTTCCTGCCCTCTTTTTCTTGCTTTAGGCAAAGGAAAAAAGACAATTATAACAATTGTCTTTTCTATAGTTATTACTTATCAGGAATGACCTTAAATAAGTAGTAGGTGATAAAAATTGTCAGAGCAAATAGACCGATCTTTACAAGTAGAAGAGGAGCAAAAAATATAGAAATGCCCATCAAAATGTAGATGGATACAATAATCTTTTTCTTACGCTCCTTGGCAATCGATCCTGTCTCCCGAAAATCCGCCACATAAATCTGATACATTTTTGTATGATAGAGCCAATTTTCAAAACGTTTGGAACTCCGAGAGAAGCAAGCTATGGACAAGAGCAAAAAAGGCGTTGTAGGCAAGATAGGAAGAAGAATTCCAACAACTCCCAGCCCCAAGGACACTAGTCCAACAAGAAAATAAATGGGACGCATAAAATCTCCTGGTTATTTTTTATTTTCAACATGATTAAATTGATGTCAGAGGCGTAGCCGTATCAGGCGAAGTATCCAAAACTTGAAAGTCATGATTGACTGCCAAGTCAGCTTGAGCCAGCTGATTAACCATAGTCATATGAGCCAGCTCCTTGATATTATTCTCCTTACTCAAGTGACCTAGATAAATCTTTTTGGTACGGTTCCCCAAGGTTCGAATCATCGTATCAGCACCATCTTCATTAGATAAATGCCCTTTATCAGATAAAATACGTTGCTTAAGACTCCAGGGGTAAGCTCCACTACGCAAAATTTCTACATCGTGATTACTCTCAATCAAGTAACCATCAGCATTTTCAACTACTCCAGCCATACGGTCACTCACATAGCCCGTATCCGTCAGCATGACAAAGCTTTTATCGTCTTTCATAAACCGATAAAATTGTGGTGCCGCCGCATCATGGCTAACACCAAAACTTTCAATATCTATATCACCAAAAGTCATAACCTTACCCATTTCAAAAATATGCTTTTGGCTGATATCAATTTTCCCTAAGGCACTATCCATAGCTTTCCAAGTATCTTCATTAGCATAGATATCTAAATTATACTTGCGGGCTAAGACCCCAACACCATGAATGTGATCCTTATGTTCATGAGTTACTAAAATAGCATCTAAATCTTCTGGTTTACGATTAATTTCACTTAGGAGACTAGTGATTTTTTTACCAGATAGTCCCGCATCCACTAAAATCTTCTTTTGGGTTGTTTCTAAATAAAAACAATTACCACTAGATCCAGATGCTAAAATGCTATACTTAAAACCTTCCTTAGTCATCTTTACTTTCTACTTCTTCACTTTCCCAGCCATCATCCAAAACAGCATCCTTATCATACGGCAGGACAATTGTAAAAGTTGATCCGACTTCATACTCACTCTTGGCCCAGATAAAGCCATGGTGCTGCTTGATGATTTCTTTTGCAATCGCAAGTCCTAAGCCCGTTCCACCTTGCGCACGGCTTCGAGCCTTATCCACTCGATAAAAACGGTCAAAGATCTTAGGCAAGTCTTTTTTGGGAATTCCCAATCCTTCATCAGAAATTGAAATAATCAGCTGATCTTCCGTCGTTTTCATCCCTACGGTAATCTTTCCACCATCTGGAGAATACTTGATAGCATTATTCATGATATTATCAATGACCTGCGTCATTTTATCAGTATCAATTTCAACCCAAATAGGTGTGATTGGATAATCTCGTACAATCTCATATTTTTTGGTTTCATCCTGACTTTTAATCTTATCAAAACGATTCAAAATAAAAGTGATAAAAGCTGTAAAATTAGTTAATTCTACATCCAAATGACTACTATCATTATCAATCCTTGATAAGCTAAGCAAATCAGAAACCATCCGCATCATTCGGTTCGTTTCAGTAAGAGAAACTTTAACAAATTCAGGAGCAACTGGCTCAGAAAGAGCGCCCTCGTCCAAAGCTTCTAGGTAAGACTTAACACTTGTTAAAGGGGTCCGGAGCTCATGACTTACGTTTGATACAAAAAGCCGACGCTCCCGTTCCTCTTTTTCCTGTTCTGTCGTATCGTGCAAAACAGCTACCAAACCAGAGATAAAACCAGATTCCCTACGAACCAAGGCAAAACGAACACGCAGACTTAGATATTCTCCATTTTCATCCTGTGAATCAATCGTCAATTCCGGCATCTTGGTAATTAAATCCCGCAGATCATATTCATCCGCAATATCTAACAAGTCTAAAATACTTGTATTTTGGACTTCCTCTGGATCAACACCTAGTTGCTTAGAAGCCATATCATTAATCATGATAATCTGACCCCTACGGTTGGTTGCCAAAACCCCATCTGTCATGTAGGACAGGATACTAGTCAAACGTTTGGTTTCTTGCTCCAGATTTTCTTGTGTTAATCTAGTCACCTCAGACAAATCATTTATACTATTGGTCATATCCGTAATTTCTGGACTGCCCTGCATATCCAGAACCTCGGAATAGTCTCCTGCGATTAAATCTTTGATCTTTTGATTGAGCAGACGAAGTTGGCGATTATCCCTTCGATTCTCTAAAAAGAGCAGGGCAACAACCAAAATAAAACCTAAAACAATTAAAACAAAAACAAAATCTACAGAAAACACAAATTGTCTAATATTTTCAATCATTGTTTCTCATATAATAGCCAACACCACGACGAGTTAAAATATACTCTGGTCGGCTTGGCGTATCTTCAATCTTTTCACGTAGACGGCGAATCGTCACATCAACAGTGCGTACATCACCAAAATAATCATAACCCCAAACTGTCTCTAGTAGGTGTTCGCGTGTCATTACTTGACCAACATGACTAGCCAAATGGTAGAGTAATTCAAACTCACGATGGGTTAATTCTAGCTCTTCACCATGTTTCTTGGCAACAAAAGCATCGGGTAAAATTTGCAATTCACCCACTGTCAACTCATTTGAGCCCTTTTCATTTTCTTGGGTATCTACAGCAAATTCTGAACGTCGCAAAATAGCCTTGACACGAGCTTGGAGCTCACGGTTAGAGAAAGGCTTAGTCACATAGTCGTCTGCTCCGATCTCAAGGCCGATAACTTTATCAAACTCACTATCTTTAGCCGATAGGACAATAATTGGAACATTACTGGTCTTCCGAATGGTGCGTGCTACTTCTAGCCCGTCCAACTCTGGCAACATCAAATCCAAAATCAAAATATCAGGATTTTCAGCTTCAAACATCTCAAGAGCTTCACGACCATCAAAAGCCGTAACAACTTCATAGCCCTCTTTTACCATATTAAATTTTATAATATCTGAAATTGGTTTTTCATCATCTACAACTAATATTTTCTTCATATCTTTCACCTTTTTTTCTGTCTCTTTTATTATAACAAACTTTCTTAAAATAGACTAATTTCCCCAATTAAAAATACTATTCTTTATCTTACAATTTAAAGACATTCGTGACAATGCTGTAAAAAATTAGCTCATAAAAAAATCTAAAAATAAACTGTCAAAAAATGAGATTACAAAAAGAACCCGCAAAGCGAGTTCTTGATCATTATTTTTCAACGCGTGATTTGTTAGCGATATCAGCTAGGATAGCTTCCACAAATTCGTCTACTGCTACCGTATGTGTTTCTTTTTGTCCGTAGCGACGAACGTTGACTGTTCCATCTTCCATTTCCTTGTCCCCAACGATCAATTGGTAAGGGATCTTGCTGGTTTGTGAAGCACGAATCTTGAACTGCATTTTTTCATTACGCTCATCCACATCAGCACGGACACCGCGGTCACGGAGTTTCTTAGCCACTTCCCAAGCGTAGTCCACGTGTTTTTCGTTAGAAACTGGGATGAGGGTCACTTGATGTGGTGCAAGCCATGTTGGGAAGGCACCCTTGTAGTTTTCAATCAAGATAGCTGTGAAGCGTTCCATGGTTGAAATAACTCCACGGTGAATCATAACTGGACGGTGTTCTTCACCATCAGCTCCGATGTATTTGAGGTCGAAACGTTCTGGAAGCAAGAAGTCGAGCTGGATAGTAGAAAGGGTTTCTTCTTTTCCAAGGGCTGTCTTCACTTGGATATCGAGTTTTGGTCCGTAGAAGGCAGCTTCTCCTTCCGCTTCAAAATAGTCTACGCCCATTTCATCAAGCGCTGCACGAAGCATAGTTTGGGCATTTTCCCACATCTCATCGTTGTCAAAGTACTTGTGAGTGTCTTGAGGGTCACGAAGAGAGAGACGGAAGCGGTACTCAGTCAAGTTGAAGTCTTCGTAAACATCGATAATCAACTGAAGGGCACGTTGGAATTCCTCTTGGATTTGTTCTGGAGTAACAAAGAGGTGACCATCGTTGAGAGACATTTCACGCACACGTTGAAGACCAGTGAGGGCACCAGATTTCTCGTAGCGGTGCATCATACCGATTTCAGCGATACGGATTGGCAATTCACGGTAAGAATGAACATGGTGTTTGAAGACTTGGATGTGGTGTGGGCAGTTCATTGGACGAAGGACAAACTCTTCACCGTCTCCCATGTCCATAGTTGGAAACATATCTTCACGGTAGTGATCCCAGTGACCAGAAGTTTTATAAAGCTCTACTGATGCAAGTGGTGGAGTGTAAACATGTTGGTAGCCTGCAGCGATTTCCTTGTCGACAATATAGCGTTCCAATTCACGACGGATAGTCGCACCGTTTGGCAACCAGAATGGCAGACCTTGTCCAACCTCTTGTGAAATCATGAAGAGGTCAAGTTCTTTACCAAGTTTACGGTGGTCACGTTCTTTGGCTTCTTCACGCATTTGAAGGTAGTTCTTCAAGTCTTTCTTGTCAAACCAAGCTGTACCATAGATCCGTTGCATCATAGCGTTGTCGCTATTTCCACGCCAGTAAGCACCTGCTACATGGAGAAGGTGGAAGATTTGGATGCGACCAGTTGATGGGACGTGAGGTCCACGGCAGAGGTCCACGTATTCACCCTGACGGTAGATAGTCAAACCACCTTCGTCTTCAGAGTGTTCTTCGATCAATTCCAACTTGTAAGGGTCGTTCTTAAAGATTTCACGTGCCTCGTCTTTGGTAACTTCCTCTCGAATAGATGGGAAGTTTTCCTTGACGATCTTCTTCATTTCTTCTTCGATACGAGGAAGGTCTTCGTTAGAGATTTGACCAGCTGTGTTGTCCGTATCGTAGTAGAAACCATCTTCGATAGCTGGACCAACTCCCAAGTGAATGTCTGGGAAAAGGCGACGAGCTGCTTGAGCAAACAAGTGAGCAGCTGAATGGCGCAAGATTGGAAGGGCATCTTCGTGATCAGGTGTCACGATTTCGATGGAACCATCTTCGGTGATAGTACGAGTCGTGTCGATGAGTTTGCCGTTGAATTTACCAGCCAAGGCTTTTTTAGCGAGGGAATTGCTGATGCTTTGCGCAATTTCAAAAGTTGTAACGCCAGATTCGAATTCACGAACAGCACCATCTGGGAAAGTAATCTTAATCATGGTTTTCTCCTTTAAAAAATTATCGTATTTTTATAACTGAGGTTTGAAGGAATAGGGAAACTAGTCATTTACAATGAATGATATCAGTTGATTATTTAAATAAATGATAGTTTAACTTTCTCATTCTATAGATAAAGAAAGCTGTAGAAATAAATAGATAGCATACCAAAGAAAGGATTAGAGACAAGTATTGCTCATCAGTCATCTCACCTTCCATGTATATCCTTATCGGATAGCTTTTTATCGCATTGACCAAATAGATAGCAGCTGTCAAACTTAAAAGATATCCCGTTATAATGAGTTTCTTGTTGTTGAAAAACATTAAGATACCAAGAAAGGGGGCAAGGAAGGGCAAGAGAGGAATGAGTAGAAAAAATGAAAAGACGACAATATACTCTAACCCCCATAGGCTGAGAGTTTTCATTAGCCATACATAGACTATAAGGAAGGTACAAGCCATCATCCAAGATAAATATTTCTTCAAATCTATCACCTCATTCAGCCCTTAGCTAAATTTCATTTTAACTTTGTCATAACTATTCTCCATACAAAAAGCGACATCCTCGAAAGGACGTCGCAACGTGGTTCCACCTTCATTTATGTTCCTCAAAAAAGAGGGACACCTCTGATTGGCTCTAACGTAGCCACCGTTTTATGTTTTCATAAAATCCAGTAGAGTAGTCCCAACTGCATCCTCTACGCGATTTCCAGCTCCACGCGCTCTCTAAAAGATTTCCTGCAGGTGATATGTCTCTAGGAAACATTATAGCACGATTGAAAAAATTTGCAAGAACTTTTACATTTTTCTAGCTTCGCTTTTTTTCTTTCTCAAATGATAAAACAAATGGCCTAATCCATTACCAGCCAGTGAAGAAAGAAAATAAACCAAGTGATAGAGAGGAATCCATTCTCCAAAGATAAAAATTGTCAGCAAAAATAGAAGGCCAACTAAGAGTGAAAAACGCAATGAAAATCCATAAAATACTGCATATAGAAAAGACACCAAAAGAGTGACCAGAGGTGAAAATATAAGAACATTTCCAACCATAAGGCTTTTACTTACTATTGAATCAAGTGGCAAATATATTGGCAAAATATCAAATATTAAATAGAAAAAAACAAGGGGAAGTAAGAAAAGAAATTCATTTTTTCTGTCTTTCATCCCCTCATCTCCTTTTCACCTTTCAAAGAGTAAACTTATTCTAGGTATTTGCGAATTTTTCTGATTTGTTTTCTTGAAGCCTTGATCATCCGAGTGGAACCATTTACCGGAAGAAGGATAATTTTACCCGGCAGTTTTATCATTGATTTTGCAAAGCGCTTTGTTCTTGTTTCATCCGGCCTAATTTCATTTTGAAAATCTTTAGAAATCCCTAAATCCAGATAGAATTCATAGACACGGCGCCCAAAATTTTCTGCTGAAATCTCATAGAGTTTATCTGCCAATCTCTCTTCGTCCATTTTAGGCGTTGTCATAACTGCTTCTAAAATAGCACCAGATAGGTCATTGTCCTCATAATAAAGCGTCCCAAACATTTTATCCGTCACAACATTATCTAGATAAGGATTGCCATGTGCAATAATCGGTGTACCACTGGCAATACTTTCCAAATATGTTAGACCTTGTGTCTCACTAGTCGAGGCAGAAATAAAGAAATCAGCCGCCTTATAGTAAAGGGCAGTTTCATTTGGAGGAATCATACCTGTGAAAATGATAGAATCAGTAATACCTAAACTCTCAGCCTGTTCCTTCAAGTCCGCCAAATAAGGCCCATCTCCTGCTACTACCAATTTTACAGCAGCATTTTCTTTTAAGACATTTGGTAAGGCTTCAATAACTGCTTGAATATTTTTCTCATAGGAAACTCGAGACAAACTGAGCAACATAGTTTCCGAATCATCGATTGCCAATTTCTTTCGTAAATCTTCAATATGATTTTTGGTAATTTCAGGCCGTTCAAACTTAGCCAAATCAATCCCTGTAGGAATGACCCTCTTTTCAGTTGTAACCTTATAACGTGTCAACAAATCATAGACGATTTCACTAGGACAAATCACACCATCCATGTCATTCAAAAAACCACGAACGATATACTTAACCATACTAGGCCGAATCAGCATTCCATTTGCAATATAGCGGACGTAATCTTCATATTGAGTATGATAGGTATGCAGGACAGGAATCTTTAATTCCTTAGCAATCCAGACCCCTAACAACCCCAATGAAAATTCAGTCTGTGTGTGAATGATATCAAGCTGATACTGGCGAGCAATCTCTAAAGCCTTAGAAAAACCTCGGTATGCAACCCGACGATCTTTAAAGGCAAAAAAGGGTACACTCGGTATCCGAATAATCTGCCAATCCTCATAACGATTCACGTCTTTATCAGTTGTCGTAAAGATAAAAACTGTATGTCCTTGCTTTTCAAGTTCCGTCTTCAAAGTCCGAATACTCGTCGCCACACCCGAGACCTGAGGGAAATAGGTATCTGTAAAAAGACCAACTCGCATATTACATCTCCAATACTTTTCGATAGGCTTCTACTAGCTGATAGGCTACATCATCAATTGAACGGCTTTGAGCCACTCGATAACCAGCTTCACGTTTATCAACTTGACCGTCTAGAACCTTTCGAAGTGACTCAACAAATTCATCAACATTATGACAAAGCTCAGCAGACTCTTCGCTAATCCATCCCTCATACACAGGAATATCTCGAAGAATGACATGTTGCTTGCTAGCTAGGGCTTCCAAGACCACAATACCTTCTGTCTCTTCATATGATGGGAAAAAGAATGCATCACTTCCTGACATAGCTCCTTGAAAAACAGCTCCCTTAAAATAGCCAGGGAACTCCACATTAGAAGGATGATCTTTTTCTACTAATCTACGAATCGAAGCTGGGATCAACCACTTATTGATCGAGCCTAGCCAGATAAAACGAACATCTGGCATCCTTCTAGCCACTTCAACAAAGTCTTCTATTCCTTTTCGCTTAAAATAGAGACCTGCACAGACAACAACCTTTTGGCCTTCCTTAACTCGAAAATGTTCTCTAAAAACCTTTTCCTTTTTAGGGTCCGCTTGGTATTTCTCAAGATCTATACCATTTGACACAGCAATAATCGGTGTCGTTACCCCGTAGCCTGCAATAAGCTTTTTAGAATACTCTGACGGTGTAATAACAAAGTCAGCCTTTTGATACATATGTGCAAGATATTTACCAAATAAAGGTGCAAAGAAATTCGACCCAATAAAAGAATTCTGAAAATCTTCTTTAGTTGAGTGACCATGCATGATTACCTTCTTCCCATGTCTCTTAGCAGCGTGCAAGAGAAGCAAGCTTCTTGGCCCGTAAGTATTAATATGGACTACATCATAATCACCTAAAATATCTGTCGTATACGGAATACCAGCTAGGTCCAAGGCATGCATTTGGTGTTGCAAAGCTCGACCAATACCAGATTTTTCTAGCACTGATTTTCCTTCTAAATACAATAAAACTTTCATAAATACTATTATACCTGAAAGCAGAAAAAAATTAAACTTTAAATGGCAAAAGCAAGTCTGTCTCACTCAATCTTATGACTTTTCTTTCCAACAAGTATCCTCAAACTGCATACCAAAAAAGCCACCAAATGGTGACTTTATCTTTTATTTTCTAGTTGAGTTCCGTTCGTAAATACCATGAGATAGAACAACTTCGCGTTCTTCCAACTCTTCCTTGTGCATAATTTTAGTCAGCATACGCATACTAATAGCACCTAAATCATATAAAGGCTGGCTGATAGTCGACAAATTTGGACGTGTATAGCGAGATATCTGTGAATCATCGCTAGTAATAATTTCAAAATCCTCTGGAATTTTTACTCCGCGATCAGCTAGTCCGTTTAAAAGACCTGCTGCCAGCTCATCACCTGTCACAAAAGCAGCCGTTGCTTTAGAAGCAATTACTCGTTCAGCTAAATTATAGCCATCATCATAGCTATACTTAGACTCAAAAACAAGACCTTCGCTGTATGATAGCTTTTTACTCTTAAGAGCCGTTTTATAACCGGATAAGCGTACTTTTCCATTGATGTCATCAACTAAAGGTCCGCATACAAAAGCAATTTTTTTATTGCGCTTAGCAAGGAATGTGATAGCATCAATCGTAGCCTGTTTATAATCTATATTAACACTTGGCAATTGGTGCTCCACATCAATAGTTCCAGCCAAGACAACCGGCGTGCGTGAGCGTGAAAATTCTGAACGAATCTTTTCAGTAAGGTGGTAACCCATAAAGATAATACCATCTACTTGTTTCGAAAAGAGAGTGTTAACAACTGAAACTTCCTTATCATCATCCTCATCGCTGTTTGCTAGGACGATATTGTATTTATACATCTCAGCAATATCATCAATTCCCTTGGCGAGTGTTGAGAAATAACTATTTGTAATACTTGGAATCACAACACCAACTGTCGTAGTCTTCTTGCTAGCCAAACCACGAGCTACTGCATTTGGACGATAATCAAGGCGATCAATTACTTCCAAAACTTTTTTCCGAGTGTTTTCTTTTACATTCTTGTTTCCATTAACTACACGACTAACTGTCGCCATAGAAACCCCTGCTTCACGGGCGACATCATAAATGGTTACTGTATCGTCTGTGTTCATATTGCTTCCTTTCTTAAAGTTGAAAATAACGTTTTCATATTCCTACCAAGAACATTTTATCACTTCTTGGAAACACTTTCAAGCATTTTGATGAGTTTATTTGAAAACTCTTGCTTTTTTAGTCATTTTTTGCCAAAATAGAGGCATAGAAAGAAGGTTTCATTATGACAAAATTGAATCAAATTCGTAATTTTCTTGAAAACGAGAAAAAAGACGCTGCAATCATTTCAGATCCAGTCACTATTCATTATTTAACCGGATTTTATAGCGACCCTCATGAGCGTCAAATGTTTCTCTTTGTCTTCACAGATCAAGAACCTCTACTCTTTGTTCCTGCTTTAGAAGTAGAGCGCGCTTCTAGCACCGTTTCTTTTTCTGTAGTAGGTTATGTAGATTCTGAAAACCCTTGGAACAAAATTAAGGCTTCCCTACCAGTCAAAGGGGTTAAAACTGTGGCTGTTGAATTTGACAACTTAATTTTAACTAAATACCACGGTTTGAAAACTGTTTTTGAGCAGGCTGACTTTACAAACCTTACACCATTTATTCAACGGATGCGACTCATTAAGTCTGCTGATGAAATCCAAAAAATGCTTGTAGCAGGCCAATATGCCGATAAGGCTGTTAACATTGGTTTTGACAATATTTCTTTGAATAAAACTGAAACTGATATCATTGCTCAAATTGACTTTGCCATCAAGCAAGAAGGATATGAAATGAGCTTTGAAACCATGGTCCTAACTGGAAATAATGCGGCCAACCCTCATGGTATCCCAGGAGCAAACAAAATTGAAAACAATGCCCTCCTACTCTTTGACTTAGGCTGTATGGTTAATGGCTATGCTAGTGATATGACGCGGACTGTTGCTGTTGGCCAACCTGACCAGTTCAAAAAAGATATCTACCATCTAACTCTAGAAGCCCAGCAAGCTGCACTTGACTTTATCAAACCAGGTGTAACAGCCCATGAAGTAGACCGAGCTGCTCGACAAGTTATCGAAAAAGCTGGTTATGGTGAGTATTTCAACCACCGTCTTGGTCATGGTATCGGTATGGATGTTCATGAATTTCCGTCTATCATGGAAGGTAACGATATGGTTATTGAAGAAGGTATGTGCTTCTCTGTTGAACCAGGTATTTATATTCCTGGCAAGGTCGGTGTCCGCATCGAAGATTGTGGGTATGTCACTAAAAACGGATTTGAACTCTTTACTGAGACTAGCAAGGACTTGCTCTACTTTGATTAGAATAGCCAAAAGCACCCATTGCGGTGCTTTTTTGCTAGTTTGATATCTACTTAGTCAACTGTTACTTCTCCAGTTCTATAGTTAATACAAATCCCGGTTTGAATATTTGGAACGAAGACATTAAACTCGAGACTCCCATCGCTTGATTTGGTTTCCAGACGAAAGATTACTCCTTTCTTTGCTTCTAATCGTTATTGGACGGAGATTCTTGTCACTTTCTTAGATCCTCTTGTCCTTAATTACAAGTCTGAACTCTATTGTTTGGGCTTTTTTTCTAAAAAATAAGAATCCTAAAAAACAATCGACAACCATTTGGTGAAATTATTATATGTATAAATGATTAACTTTTCAAATCAGGTCTTCCCTTGCCCTTCTTTTTTTAAAATGATATAATTTCATTAAATTATCAGAATATTCTAAGATATTAGTGTTTTAAGGAGACATCTATGTCCTTCAAGAAAACTAGAAGGAGAGGCTACCTTAGCTATCTTGTTCTCTTACTTTTTCTCATCATATTTTTACTTTTTTCATTGTTTTTATCTGTTTCTTTAGGAGCTGTTAAAATCAATTTGTTAGATACCTATCGGATTGTATTTAGTAAGTTAGGCTGGGTCTCAGATACTGGATACCTTTCCAAATCAAGTATTGCAATCGTTTGGAATATGCGAGTCCCAAGAGTACTCCTTACCATTATTGCAGGAGCTGGACTTTCTATCTGCGGGTGTGTGATGCAGTCCACTGTCAACAACCCCATTGCTGAACCTTACATTCTGGGGATTTCTTCAGGAGCTACTTTTGGAGCTACACTCAGTATCATTTTAGGCCTTAAAGCCTTCACTGGAGTTGCTGCTTTTACGGGAGCACTTCTAGCAACTGCTACTGTTTTGCTAATTGCGACTATACAAGGAAAGTCAACAACATCCAGTCTGATTCTTTCCGGTACAGTAGTTAACGCCCTCTTTATCGCCTTTGCTAATTTTATCATTTCTCTTGGCGCCAATGCTGATAGCGCCTTGACTATCAAATTTTGGACTATGGGTTCTCTGGCAGGGGCATCTTGGTCGAATCTAACTTTTCCTGCTTTCATTGTCAGTCTTTCCCTTTTGTTCTTTTGGTCTCAATATCGAATTTTTAACGCCATGACGATGGGGGAAGAAATTGCTTTAACATTGGGTGTGCCCTTACGCTTTTATTGGTATCTTTATATCACTATTGTCGCGATTATCACTGCTATGCTAGTAGCGTCTTGTGGAATTATTGGTTTTGTAGGATTGATCACTCCTCATTTAGCCAGAGCCCTAATAGGAAGCAATTATAAAGAAATCTTACCCATAGCCAGCCTTCTTGGAGCCCTCTTTATTCTTTGGGCCGATGTTTTTTCCAGGATTTTAATAAAAAACTCTGAACTTCCGATTGGTATTTTTACCGCTTTAGTAGGAGCTCCCTTTTTTATCTATATGGTTGCTAAAAGTCGAAAGGAGATGCTTAGTTGAGATGGATCTAATTTGCGAAGATATTCACTATTCAATTGGCCAGAAAAAAATTTTAAATGGCATTTCTCTAAAAGTCGAAGGGAGAAAATTCCACACTATTCTTGGACCCAACGGCTGCGGTAAAACAACCCTATTGAAGACTATATATCGTCAAATTAAACCAGACAGTGGTAGGATTTTTTTAAACGGAAGTCCATTAAAAAATTTGAGTTTAAAATCTACCGCTAAAGGCATGGCAGTTCTCAGTCAATTTAACCAGTTGCAATTTGACACCACTGTTGAGGAAATCGTGTTACTGGGGCGAATCCCCCACCTATCTTTTTTACAGAGGGAACAAGAAGAAGATTATGACTTGGTTCACCAATCTTTACTTAAAGTAGACATGGCTGACAAAGCCAAACGCTCCTACTCCTCCCTATCTGGAGGAGAAAAGCAAAGAGTCTTGTTGGCTAGAGCTCTAGCCCAGCAACCAAGCTTGCTACTCCTAGACGAGCCTACCAATCATCTGGATATCAAATACCAGCTGGATATTCTAAGTATTGTTAAAGACTTAGATATCAACGTATTGGCTGTTCTACACGATATTCAATTAGCCTGTCGCTACTCAGATTATCTGTATCTTATGAAAGGAGGTGAAATCCTATACCAGGGCAGCCCTGAAGAAGTAATTTGTCAAGAATCACTGCAAGCCATTTATGGTGTTCAAAGCAAGGTCGCTTGGACCAGCGATCAACAAGCAATGATTCAGTATCTCTAAGAAACTATTTTCAGAGATGAATAGTTGAAGAAAAAATTGTTTCCAATGTGACTTTCTTATAATTAATGGAAACTTTTGGGTAGCCACTTTTTGAAAACCTTAGCCTAATCTAGCTATATTCTCAACACATGAAAGGAAATGTATATGAAAAAAACTCTCAGTATCTTACTCGTCACAACAGCTGCACTGACAATGGTAGCCTGCAATTCTTCATCTAAGGAAAGTACGAAAGAAAGCTCAACTTCGCAATCTTCCTCAAAAACACAAAGCGCGAAAAAGAGCACAGCAGAGACAAAATATCCAGTGACAATCAAAACCTACGATGCCGAAGGCAAGGAGATTGATCAGATCTTTGAAAAGGTACCGGAAAAGGTCATCACCAATAACCTTTCAACGACCGAAATCTTGATTGAACTAGGCTTAAAAGACAAGATTGCTGGCATGCTCAATCCAGACAATGATGTCACAGATAAATACAAGGCTGATATTGCCACCATTCCGCAGGTCGGCGACAAGAAAACCGTATCACAGGAAACTGTGCTATCCTATGAGCCAGACGCTCTTCTTGGCCGAAACATGATGTTTTCCGAAAAATCTCTGGGAACAGTTAGTGCCTGGAATGAAAATAAAATCCCTGTCTATACACAAAAGGCTTCCCTGTCCAATACCAAGCAAGATCTAGGCAATATCGTTGAAGATGTCAAGAATATAGGAACCATCTTTAACGTTCAAGATAAGGCCAATCAGTATGCCAACCAGCTACAGGCAAGAATTGACACTGTCAAGAAGGCGAATAAGGCTAGCCAAGGAGAAAAGAAAAAAGCGCTCATCATGTGTGCATATAACGATGAGACTTTCGGTGCTTATAAATCTGCTCTGCAAGAAAGTCTGCTCAACCAGCTCGGCTATACCAATGTAGCGACTGGAACCTCTGGCTTAACCTTGGAAAACCTGGTTTCTATGGATCCAGAACTCATCATCTACGTAACCAGCGACCGCAACAAGTCCATGGATGAGCAAGCAGTTGATCTAATGAAAGCCAATCCAGTTCTGGAAGATGTCCCAGCGGTCAAAAATCAGAAAATTATGACCATCTCCTATGATGAGTTTATGGATTATGGTCCTGCTGTAATCGACTCACTCGAGAAAATCAATGACTTTATCAATAAATAAGGCCTTTGTCTGGGAGGGTATCACTGTCAATATTACTCTGCCCCAAGATTATGACGGATCGAGACCTTATCCTGCTGTCTTGCTAAACGATGGGCAGATAAACTACCTAAGCAAGCTTTCTCCATCGGTAATCTTGATCGGACTGATATCAAACAATAGGCTGGACGATTATACACCCTGGAAAGCCAATGCTTTAAAGCCTGGCAATCCCGATTTTGGCGGCAGAGCAGATAGCTACCATCAAAAGCTCTTCAGCGGTATTTTAACAGAAATCAGACAGCACTACCTACTGGACGACAAGAGAATTGCCTATGGTGGCTACTCTCTCGGTGGACTAGTTGCTGTATACAGCCTCTATAGCAACTGCAAGATCCCCTGTGTCTTTTCTATCTGCGGTTCCTTTTGGTACCCAGGTTTTACCAACTATTGCCAGACACAGGACTTGAAAAACAAGGACTGTCTAGTCTATTTACAGAATGGAAAGACAGAAGGTGCTCATCATTCTAATCGCTTGGCTAAAGCACCATTCTATGCCGAACTGGTCCACAGTGTCATTCAAAATCAGATAACTGACACTTACTCTGTCTTTGATTCTTCTGGACATCATGATGCTCTTCAATCAAGATATGATTCCTTTATAAAATGGTTAGTTCAAAACTGGAATATAGAAACAACTAGTTAACTATCTTTCTTGAAAACTTTAATCTAATCATGGCACTATATAGAGAAACACTTTAATTTTTATTGAAGTAGACTGCTTCTACCTCCCTCATCTCTTCTGATTTTAGAAAGATGATAAAAAGCACCAGATTTACTTCCCCCTAAGACTTAGATAGAAATAATCTAAAAACTAGGGTAGGGTAAAATTGGTGCTTTTTCTGTCTTAAAGTATAACTACTCTACAGTTACTTCTCCAGTTCTATAGTTAATACGAATCCCGGTTTGAATATTTGGAACGAAGACATTAAACTCAAGACTTCCATCGCTAGACTTTGCTTCTAAATGAGAGCCCGCTGCTATTAAGTCATCAGGATTAGCATAAATCAAGGTTACTCGATAACGAACTCGCTTCTTTTTATCCAAAGCCTTCCGAATCAAGCTTTCATAAAAATTTTGTCCAGTAGACGAAGGGCTGTTTGCTTGATTTGCCCAGGCTGTTTGAACAGCGATATTCTCCGGGTTGCTTGTAGAAGCGTCGAAGTTCTTTAAGCCTCCGACTAAAGAATAAGCTAATAAATGCCCTCGATCAACAGCATGATTAAAATCTCCAGTAAGATTTCTCAGCTGATGCCAGCCGGCAGGAACCCAACTTGTCGTCCCGTTTCCGGTTTCTTCTCGATTTTTGTATTGTCTAGTCTGTTTAGAAAGCAGTGCGTTCCCAATTATTGGTACTAACTGTCCCTGGACTGACTTCGTTTGATTTTGTGCATAAGGCTGACTGGCAATATCAGCATTCAGGTCTGTCTTGTTGCCATTAATAATAAAAGCACCTGCCTGATTCCATTCTATGCTGCCTTTTAATTGCTTACGAACAGAATCAGTCAGCACACTCTGAGATAGTGCTTGCTCGGGAGTTGAGATATCCCTTCTTCCTGTTCTTTGAACCTGTGGATTAGACTTTATGTTATCCTGATTCTGATGGTTTGAGAAATAATTAGCACCAGCTATCAGAACAAGTGCCAGAATCAGTCCTACTATGCTCTGAAAGAGTTTCTCTTCTTGTTTTTTCTTCATTTTTTCCTCATAAAAATAGGAGCGGACAAACTGCCCTATACTCCTTATTTACCTGTGAATTTATTAATAATGCTCTGCCATTTATCAGGTGATAAGATGGACCAAGGATTATCGCCACCACCAATCACACCATAACCAATAACTAAACCAATAGCAAAGACAAGGAGTCCCAATAAAATCACTAAGAGAACAATCCCAACTTGTTTCGCTACATATTTCAACTCATCATTCATCGTCATCTTCCTTCACACGCTTGATGTTGGCTCCTAGAGCAGCCAATTTCTCATGGAAAAGATAGTAACCACGATCTAAATGCTCTAATTTGCTAACCTTGGTTTCCCCACTAGCGATAAGGCCAGTCAAAATTAAGGCCGCACTAGCCCTTAAGTCAGTAGACATGACCTCTGCTCCTTGAAGCTTCTGCCCTCCAACAATTCTTGCTGTATCCCGCATAATTTCAGAGTGCAAGCCCATACGACGCATCTCTTCTAAATGTTGGAAGCGATTTTCAAAGACTGTCTCAATCATAGTTGATTCGCCACGAACTACCGTCATCAAGGCAGTAAACTGAGCCTGCATATCCGTTGGAAAACCTGGGTGAGGCAGGGTTTTAACACTAACGGCTTTTAAGCGAGATAGATCTGATTGAATCCGGATTCCCTCTTCTTCTTCAGTTACTGATACACCCATTTCCTGTAGCTTAGCTAGCAAAGGACGATTGTGTTCCCAAATCGCATCCTGAATCAGAACATCACCACCTGTCATAGCAGCAGCAACCATAAATGTTCCCGCTTCAATTCGATCCTGAACGACACTATGTTTGGTTCCTATTAATTCTTTGACTCCAAGAATGGTTAAGGTCTCAGTCCCTGCACCACGGATCTTAGCCCCCATTTTATTGAGCAAGACAGCTAGATCAACAATCTCTGGTTCCCTAGCAGCATTTTCAATAACAGTTGTCCCTTCAGCCAGTGTCGCAGCCATCATAATATTCTGAGTCGCGCCTACACTCGGGAAATCCATATAAATATGTGCCCCGTGCAACTTATCTGCTTTTGCTTCAATATAACCGGCTGTCTGAGTAATCTCAGCCCCCATTGCTTCAAGACCTTTCAGATGCAAATCAATTGGACGACTTCCAATCGTACAGCCACCAGGCATTGATACCTTAGCATGTCCATTACGCGCCAAGATAGGCCCTAGGACGACAATAGATGCCCTCATCTTGCTGACATACTTATAGGGGGCTTCTTCTGTGATATCTTGACTAGCATCGACCACAATCTCATGCTCATCCTGATTGAAGTCTACAGTAGTATTTAAACCGCGAACAACATTGTTCATGGTAAAGACGTCTGAAAGGACAGGTACATTTGTTAAAATCGTTTTTCCTTTACTTGCCAAGACGGTTGCAGCCAAAAGAGGTAAGACTGCATTCTTTGCACCCTCGATTTGTACTGTTCCAACTAAGCGATTATTTCCACCTTGAATAATAATTTTATCCATATATACTCCCTTACTCATTCATTGTTTCTAGCTTCTCTCTTATTTTACGTTTCCATTCAAAATATCAAAACTCACTTGATAAATACTTAGGAAAAAAAGACTAACCAGATAACCAAGCGCAATACTCAAGAATAGAATGAGTAAGCGAATTTTTAAAGCATTATCAGCATTTACTTTCAAGAGCCTCTCCCAGTTAACAAGACTAGATAATAACTGATGAGACAAAAAAATAAATAGTAAATGACTGCTAAGCGTAAAAACTATTTGAATCATAGACCTATTATACCAAAAATACTAAATAATGGGAAATGACCTTTACTTATCCCCTCTCGCCTTGTTCTTGAAGCAAGTTCTAACAGAAAAAAGCTTGTTGCCTTACAGCAACAAGCTTATATCTAATCATTATTTAACAAAGTCAAGCAATGCCAAGAAGCTTTCAGCTTCAAGTGAAGCTCCACCAACAAGGGCACCGTCAACGTCAGGGCAAGCCATGTATGAAGCTACGTTCTCAGGTTTAACTGAACCACCGTATTGAACACGAACTTTGTCCGCAACTTCTTGACCGAAGTCTGCAGCTACAACGTCACGAACAACTTTACACATTTTTTGTGCATCGTCTTGTGAAGCTGATTTACCAGTACCGATAGCCCAGATTGGCTCATAAGCGATAACGGTTGAAGCAACTTGTTCAGCTGTCAATCCAGCCAATGCAGCAGATACTTGAGCACCTACAAATTCAGCAGCTTTACCAGCTTCGTAAGTTTCAAGTGACTCACCGCAACAAATGATTGGAAGCATACCGTTTGCAAAGATTGCTTTTGCTTTTTTGTTAATATCTTCGTCAGTTTCATGGAAGTAGTCACGACGTTCTGAGTGACCGATAACAACGTAGTCTGTACCGATTTCTTTCAAAACTTGTGGGCTAGTTTCACCAGTGAAAGCACCTGAATTTTCAAAGTAGCAGTTTTGAGCAGCAACTTTAAGGTTTGAACCTTTAGCAGCAGCAAGAACAGCTGTCAAATCAACTGCAGGAGCTGCGATACCTGCTTCAACAAGGTCTGATGAAGGAAGTTTTGATGCAACGGCTTCAACGAATGCTTTTGCTTCTTCTGGATTTTTGTTCATTTTCCAGTTACCAGCGATAAATGGTTTACGTGACATTTCACATACCTCTTTTTTCATTTTATTTTCATGTTCCATTGTATCACAGTTGACTCAATAAATAAAGGCGCTTGCTAAGTTTTTATCAAATTGAAACGGCTAAAATACTGCTCTCTATTTTATAAAAGACCTTGCTATATGTCCATTATGAAGCTAAATACATTGGTGTTAGGAATATTAGTAAACAAATCCTTCTTTCAAAAAAATATAAAAAAACCCGCATAAGCGGGTTTAGTGTCTGACTTAAATTGTTAATCTGGTAACTTAATTGAATTAAGCTTCGATTTCTGTAACCATACCTGAACCAACAGTACGTCCACCTTCACGGATAGAGAAAGTAGTACCTTGTTCAACGGCGATTGGGTGGATCAATTCAACTTCGATAGTTACGTTATCACCAGGCATTACCATTTCAGTACCTGCTGGAAGTTCGATTGAACCTGTAACGTCAGTTGTACGGAAGTAGAACTGTGGACGGTAGTTGTTGAAGAATGGAGTGTGACGTCCACCTTCTTCTTTAGTAAGGATATAAACTTCACCTTTGAATTTAGTGTGTGGGTTGATTGAACCTGGTTTAGCAATAACTTGTCCACGTTCGATTTCATCACGTTGGATACCACGGAGAAGCACACCTACGTTGTCCCCTGCAAGACCTTCGTCAAGCTGTTTACGGAACATTTCAACACCAGTAACAACTGCTTTTTGGATTTCTTCTTTGATACCAACGATTTCGATTTCGTCGTTGACTTTAACGATACCACGGTCGATACGTCCTGAAGCAACTGTACCACGTCCAGTGATTGAGAATACGTCTTCGACTGGAAGAAGCAATGGTTTGTCAGTGTCGCGTTCTGGTTCTGGAATGTATTCATCAACAGTGTTCATCAATTCCATGATGATATCTTCATATTTAGAGTCACCTTCAAGAGCTTTAAGAGCTGAACCTTGGATAACTGGAAGATCGTCACCTGGGAAGTCGTATTCTGACAAGAGGTCACGGATTTCCATTTCAACCAACTCAAGCAATTCTTCATCGTCAACCAAGTCAACTTTGTTCATGAACACGATCAAGTGTTTAACACCAACTTGGCGAGAAAGAAGGATGTGCTCACGAGTTTGTGGCATAGGACCATCAGTTGAAGCTACTACAAGGATAGCTCCGTCCATTTGAGCGGCACCAGTGATCATGTTTTTAACGTAGTCCGCGTGTCCTGGAGCGTCGATGTGAGCGTAGTGACGTTTTTCAGTTTCGTACTCAACGTGTGCAGTGTTGATTGTGATACCGCGTTCGCGTTCTTCTGGAGCAGCATCGATAGACGCATAGTCTTTAGGTTGGTTAACTGATGAAGGCAAGCGACGTGCCAATACAGTTGTGATAGCTGCTGTCAAAGTAGTTTTACCGTGGTCAACGTGTCCGATAGTACCAATGTTAACGTGTGGTTTACTACGATCGTATTTTTCTTTTGCCATTTGAGTAAAAGCCTCCAATAAAATATATTTTATAGATAGACAGTAGGCAATACAGTCTAACTTTCCTTACTATTTTATCAAATTCTAGTGAAAATGCAAGCCTTTTACACATTTTTTGTGAATTAACCTTTTCTAATAGAAAGCTCAACTTATATCAGACAAGTTAACTGCTAGCGTATATTCTAAAACTCATCATATGCTTCTCTTCTTACTTCCTTGAAAGATCTAAGAAAACTCCAAAAATGATCTAGTCAAGCACAAAAAAATCGGAAATATTTCCGATTTTTCTTCGTATTAACCTGAGTTTCGCAAACCAGTCGCAATACCATTAATTGTGATGTGAATCAGCTTCTCTTGATCAGGCGTAAGCTGACCATTGCGTTGACGTTTAATCAGCTCTAGTTGAATATAGTTCAAAACATTAAAGTAAGGCATACGATAGTCCAAGCTGTCTCTTAGATAAGTATTTTCAGCCAAGAGCTCATCGTGTCCTTCAATCTCAAGAATAACATTCTTAGTTAGTTGCCACTCATCCAAGATAATATTGAAAATATCCCGAACATTCTGATCTTCGCATAACTGAGCATATTCAAAAGCAATGTTCATATTGGACTTAGAAAGGACCATGTCTACATTTGATAATAGAGATTTGAAGAATGGCCATCTCTTGTACATAAGTTGTAGAAAGGCAAGGTTATTTTCTGGATCTTGATCAATAAATTCCTTGAAACTTGAGCCAACACCGTACCAACCAGGGAACATCACTCGACTTTGAGACCATGAGAAGACCCATGGGATCGCTCGAAGACCACCGATTTCAGTAATCGTTTTACGAGCTGCAGGACGAGAGCCAATATTAAAGCTAGAAATCGCTTTGATTGGACTAGATTCAAAGAAATAATCATAAAAGCGTTCGTCGCCAAAGACTAAATCACGATAAATCTGATAGCTTCGCTCGACAACCTGATCCATGATCCGCTCATATTTATTGGATGTATGGGCATCACTTTTCTTATGTGTTACCATTCGATTGATTGCTGCAGAAACGAGCATTTCCAAGTTATAGTAGGCTGCATCTTTATTACCATATTTGTTTCCAATAACTTCCCCTTGTTCAGTAAGGCGGATACGGTCGTTGATACTTCGTAGGGGTTGAGAGGTGATTGCTTCATAGGTTGGTCCGCCACCGCGTCCCACCGTACCTCCCCGACCATGGAAGAAGGTAATTTTAACACCAAATTTATCACCGATAGCAGTCAGCTGTTGCTGAGCCTTATAGAGAGTCCAGCAAGAAGATAGGTAACCACCATCTTTATTACTGTCTGAGTAACCCAACATGATTTCTTGGTAATTATTCTTAGAGGCAATCCACTTCTGAGCAATAGGCAAAGATAGATACTTCTCCATTGTTTCGCATGAATTGTCCAAATCTTCAATTGTCTCAAAAAGAGGAACAATCTGTACTCGAGTCCCATTTTCATCAATCAGTCCTACTTCTTTCAGCATAATAGCCAACTCCAGTAGGTCTGATACACTGGTCGAGTGAGAAATGATGTTCTGCTTGATGACTTCTTCCCCAAGTGCATCTTTCAGCTGTCGAGCAGTCTTGAAAATTTCTAATTCTTTTTGCAAAAGTTCGGACTTAGGCTCATGAGTAGCTGATAGAATGCGAGGATCCTCAAGCAATTGCTTAAGTAGTACCTGACATTTTTCTTCTTCAGATAAGCTGCTGTAATCTTTTACAATGTTTGCTGATGCCAAGAGCTCAGCCACACAAGCTTCATGAACACTAGAATCCTGACGCATATCAATGCTGGCTAAGAAGAAACCAAAAACATCTACTGCTTGTAAAAGTTCTGTCAGGTCTCCTGTCACTAAAGCCTCACCATGATGTTCGATAAGAGAATCATAAATGACCTGTAAGTCTTCTTTGAATTCTTTTGCAGTTTTGTAAGAAGGTGTTTCCTCCTTCTTCAACTCAGTTAAGGTTTCACTGATACGAGACTGAATATAGTTTGGAATAATTTCCCGTCCCTTATTACTCACAGAAGGAGTTGTCTTGGCAGATAATGTTTTCTCAGCTCGATTAGTCAAGCGCTGACCTTCATTAGAAAAGTTTCCTTCTTTCAGGTACAGCAAGGTCTGAATCAGCTTGGACTGAATATAGTGGAAGGCACGGCGGTAAGGCTCATTTTCACGATAAACAGATTTATCAGTTGACAAAGCAGCCATTTCTGCTACTGCCTGACTAGTTTCTGAGAGATTCGTTGACAGAGAAAAAGTACGATAAAGTGTATAAACCTTGTCAATGTAATAGTTGAGAATGACTTCACTCTGGAGAGTGGCTGATAGTTTCAAAGTTTCTGCCGTTACAAAAGGATTCCCATCCCGGTCACCACCAATCCACATTCCCATGGTAATAGGCTTAGGATTATCCAACTTGATACCCCGCTCTTCTGCCAAGCGTTTGTATTCGACCATAAAGTTGGTAATGGCTTGTAGAAAAGAGCTATTGTAGTATTCCATGACATTGGTAATCTCATTGGTTACTTTTAGTTTCTTATCCCGAATCATATCTGTCTGCATCATAAGCTCGATGTAACGACGAAGGTTGCCTAGCCACTTCTTCTCATTAACCAGACCAGCCTTAACATCTCGATGCTGACGCAAAAGGGTGTGAATATGATTTGTCAGATCCAGCATTGTCTTTCTTTGCACCTGAGTTGGGTGAGCTGTCAGTACCGGAACAACATTTAAATTCTCTAGAATTTCTTTTGCATTCTCCCGCGTTGAAATCAAGTCAATAGTTGTTGACAGCTTTCCAAGATAATCTTGGTCGATATTGTTCTGATGATTGATTTCATAGGCTAGATCAACGTCTTCAGAAATATTAATCAAGAGTGGCAGAATAGAAAAATAACGAGAAATATAGACCATTTCTTCTGTTGTTAGTTCTTCTACGATTTCCTTTAGTTCCTGGTATTTGGAGTGAACAGCTAAATCCTGCATCATTTCAATCTTTTCGAATGTCTCAGGACTAAGAATTTTACGCGTAACATCAGTAAGTAAGTCCGTCAAAATGGAAACTTCTTCTCGAATAACATCTTTATTACTAAAGCTTTCTAACTTATTAAATGACATGGTCTGAACCTTTCTATTTAAGGACAAAGACTAGCTAACAACCAGCCGGTCTCACAAAGTTTCTTCTAAAACACGATTGATATTGTTTCGTTTTTCGTTGGCATCAATATTGAGTACAAAGGCAATTCCAACTGACAGAACTAAGAGACTATTCCCACCTTGTGATAGGAATGGAAAAGTCACCCCTGTTGAAGGAATCAATCCTGAGATCCCTCCAATGTTTATAAAGGTTTGGGTCAGCATCATGCCTCCAATTCCCAAAGCCACCATTGAATTAAAAGGGTCTCTAGCTCGAATACCTACCAGAATGATTCGCAAGATTAGGAAAAACAGTAGGGCTAAAATTAAGCTAGCACCAATAAAGCCCAATTCCTCGATAACAATTGAAAAAACAAAATCTGTCTGCGCTTCGGGTAAATAGCCTCGTTTTTCAATTGAATTTCCAAGTCCTAATCCAAACCAGCCTCCGTTTACAATCGCATAATATGAATTCGCAAGTTGATGCCCTGCTCCTGACACATCTGTAAAGGGATTAAAGAAGGCACTAAACCTCTTGGCAACATATCCAAACAAAGGAACCTTGGAGACTTTTTCTACACCAAGCAGCCAAATACTGGATAGGATCAAGGTCGAAGTTCCTACCAGTATTCCTAGCATGGCTGAGAACCATCGATGTCCAATACCACTTACAGAAACCATTATCAGGACAGTCAAAGCTAAAATAGTAGCATTCCCCAAGTCCGGCATGATAACAACGATACCTATCAAAATTCCTGTGATAGTACGCCAATCACTTAACGTTCTAGGTAACCAACGGTTAAAAGTTAAAGCTTGATAATCATATATTTCAATCTCTTCCTGCTTTCTTGAAAACCTCAGTGCTAAGAACCAGACCAGCAGAATTTTCAGATATTCGGCAGGCTGAATACTAACCCCGCCAATAAAAAGCCAACCATGTGCTCCGTTTACTGCACGAGTTATAAAACGCGATAAGAGTAACAGGATCACTTCCACTAAAATGAAACCGAACAAAACCTCTTGTTTCTTAAAAATATCGATCTTTACCTTATATATAAAAACAATTGCTATTAAACTCAGAATCCAAAATATGCCTTGGCTTATAACTGATTTAAAAGAATTAGCACCTGACTGAACCAAGGTCGCACTGGTTGTTGAATAGACAATAATCAAGCCTAAAACTGATAAAATCAAATAGGGAATTAAGATAGAGTAGTTTAATAGGTGTCGTTTGTCAATCTTCATACTTCACCTAGATTTTCTAAAATTTCATTGTACATTATATCATTTTTCACAACGAAAAAAAAGCCATATCCTTTTCACAATTCACTAAAATCTTATGCTAGAATAAAAGAAAACAACTGATTGGAGGTCCAAAACTATGAATGTTTACCAATTTTCTGTCGAAAAACAAGATGGCAGTCAGCTTTCACTGGACAGTTTTAATGGGAAAGTCTTACTCATTGTAAATACAGCAACTGGCTGCGGATTTACTCCACAGTATAAAGGACTGCAGGACTTATATCTTCGCTATCATGATGAAGGATTTGAAATATTAGATTTTCCCTGCAATCAGTTTAAAAATCAAGCTCCAGGAAGTGCAGAAGAAATCAACAATTTCTGTAACCTAAACTATCAGACCAGCTTTCCCCGTTTTCAAAAGATTAACGTAAATGGAAAAAAAGCTGACCCACTATATACATGGCTTAAAGAAGCAAAGGGGGGATTTCTATCAAAAGATATTAAGTGGAACTTCACCAAATTTCTTTTAGATAAAGAAGGCCATGTGATGAAACGCTACTCTCCTCAAACATCTCCTCAAGATATTGAAAAAGATATTCAAGAACTTTTAAAATGAATAAATTTCTAATAAGCTAAAACTTGAACAGTAGGTGTTCAGAAGTTCTATTATAAATGATTTTTTTTGCTTTTTTATTTATTTTAGGTTAAAATAAATAAAGTATGAGAAAGAAGATAAAACCAATTGTTGTACTCGCTTTCTTTGTCTGCTTTATTCTAACAATATTGGTTAGCAGGCAACTATCCAATGCGAAAGGTCAACGAGAACAAACAAAAACTGCCCAATCATCTTCTTCAAGCTCTTCGGAAAAAATAGATCTTACTAAACCAATCATCGATTTGTCTGGTTGGCAGCTTCCGAGCGAGATTGATTATGATCAATTGGCTAAAAATGTTTCAGGAGTCATTGTGCGTATCCAGAGCGGTTCCTATACTAAAAAGGAGAATGCTGCTACTTATGCTAACGGGCTGGATAAAGCATACAAAACCCATATCAAGGAATTTCAAAAACGCAACATCCCTGTAGCAGTCTATGCTTATGTATCTGCTTCTTCGACTAAAGAAATGGAAAAAGAGGCAGAAAGTTTTTACAAGGCCGCATCAAAATACAAGCCGACCTACTACTGGCTAGATGTTGAAGAAAAAACCATGTCTGATATGAACGGAGGAGTCGAAGCCTTCCGTGCTAAATTAGAGTCTTTAGGCGTGAAAAATATTGGGATTTATGTAGGCACTTACTTCATGGAAGAACACAGCATAAATACTGAGAAATTCACAGCTCTTTGGATTCCAACTTATGGAACCGATAATGGTTATTATAATGCTGCTCCTAAGACTGACATTGATTATGATTTGCACCAATATACTTCCCAAGGAACTTTAACTGGTTTCTCTCATCCTTTAGACTTAAACCAGATTTCTACTTTAAAGAACCGAGAGGAAACTCATGCCAAATTATTTGGGAAACAATAATTAAAATCAAGTATTTTACTTGATTTTTTCTTTTCATTTTAATTAAATTCTATCCATTTTAGAACTTTACTTAAATTTTCACTAACTAAAAGTAAAATATGTTATAATAAACTACATTGAACATGTTAAGGAGATTTTGATGTTTTCTTGGATTACAAGAATGATTAAAGGATTGATTATCGCACTTGGTTTTATCTTGCCTGGTGTTTCTGGCGGAGTTTTAGCCGCCATTTTGGGAATATATGAGCGTATGATATCTTTTCTAGCTCATATCAAAGATAACTTCAAGGAGAATGTCCTCTTTTTCCTTCCGGTTGGTATAGGTATGATTCTTGGAATTGCCCTCTTTTCTCTTCCAGTTGAATATTTACTTGCCCACTATAAGATTATCGTTCTTTGGGGATTTGCAGGCGCTATTATCGGGACGATTCCTAGTCTAGTCAAGGAGTCTGTTCGCGAGTCAGACCGTGATCGAATTGATATAGCTATTTTCTGGCTGACTTTTGTCTTGTCTGGTTTTTTCCTTTATTTTCTCAATAGTATGGTTGGAACTCTTCCAGCAAATTTCTTGACCTTTATGCTAGCGGGAGCCTTAATTGCTCTAGGGATTTTGGTCCCTGGACTCAGTCCTTCTAATCTACTTTTGATTTTAGGTTTATACACTCCAATGCTGACTGGTTTCAAGTCCTTAGATCTTTTTGGGACATTTTTACCAATTGCTATCGGAGGTGCTTTAGCTCTCATAGCATTTTCAAAAACAATGGACTATGCACTCAAAAATTTTCATTCGCGAGTCTATCATTTCATTATTGGTATTGTGCTTTCTAGCACCTTGCTTATTGTCATTCCAAATGCTGGTAATAGTGAAAGCATTACTTATACAGGAACGTCTATTATCACCTACGTCATAACAGCCTTCTTCTTTGGCTTAGGTATTTGGCTAGGAATTTGGATGAGTCAGTTAGAAGAGAAGTATAAATAATGGCAAAAAAAACAAAATTAAAAAAAACACTGGTCGAACAGATCTTGACCAAGGCTAATATTCCCCACCAAGGATTGCAAATTAATGCCCTCGAAAATGAAATTGGAGACATAGACGACCGATCTCAGATCTATAAAACCTTGGCATTATCAGGGGATAAAACCGGACCTGTTATTGGTATTCTCCCCATTACTGAGCATTTGTCTGAGAAAAAATTAGCCAAAATTTCTGGAAATAAAAAGGTTGCTATGATTCCTCAAAAGGAACTCGAAAAAACAACTGGCTATGTTCATGGTGCCAACAATCCAGTTGGTATCCGCCAAAAGCACTCCTACCCTATCTTCATCGACCAGGTTTCTCTAGAACGAGAAGCTATTATCGTATCCGCTGGAGAAGTTGGACGTAGCGTTCTAATCAAGGCCCAGGACTTGGCGGATTTTGTCAAAGCAGAATTTGCTGACATAAAAGAAGATTAGAGCAGGCACTTCATTTGAAAGAGAAAACTATGAAACTATACTTTATCCGTCATGGAAAGACTGAGTGGAATTTGGAAGGTCGCTTTCAGGGTGCTGGAGGCGATTCACCTCTCTTACCTACTGCTATTGAAGAATTACATATTCTAGGGAAGCACCTTGCTAAGACCCGCTTTGATAAGATATTCTCTAGTGATTTATCCAGAGCCGTTAGGACAGCTCAAATCATTAGTTCAGAAAATCATTTTCCGCAAGAAATTATTTTAAAAGAAGAATTACGAGAATGGAATTTAGGTAAATTAGAGGGAGCCAAATGGGAAACTATTGCTGCCATATATCCCCACCAAATGCATGCCTTTCGGCACAATCTTGCTCAGTTTGACCATACTTTATTTGATGCAGAATCAGTTTACCAAACGACCCATCGGGTTATCCATTTTATCAAGTCTCTAAAAGATTTAGAGGGAGAGAATCTCTTATTTGTTGGACATGGAGCTAATCTTACGGCTTCAATTCGAACTCTTCTCGGCTACGAAGTTGGCAGCATACGAAAAAATGGTGGCCTCAGTAATGGAAGTGTCACTATCCTCGAAACAACTGATTTTGAGAAGTTTTCTCTACTAGACTGGAACAATACTGACCATCTTGAAAATCTTGATACTGTGAATCTTTAAATTCGCAGTTTTTTCTTTCTTAAAAGCTAAATATAGGTGAATTTCCATAGATTTTGTGATAAAATAAATTGGAATACTTTTGGAGGAAAACATGACTACTGAACATTTTGAAGAATTAAATGACCAGCAAATTATTCGCCGTGAAAAAATGGCTGCGCTGGCTGAGCAAGGAATTGATCCTTTCGGAAAACGTTTTGAGCGCACTGCAAACTCTGGACAATTAAAAGAAAAATACGCAGATAAAAGTAAAGAAGAGTTGCACGACTTATCTGAGACAGCTACTATTGCTGGACGTCTCATGACTAAACGTGGCAAAGGAAAAGTTGGATTTGCTCACATTCAAGACCGTGAGGGCCAAATCCAAATTTATGTCCGCAAAGATGAGGTCGGTGAAGAAAACTATGAAATCTTTAAAAAAGCTGACTTAGGAGACTTCCTTGGGATTGAAGGTGAAGTGATGCGTACTGATATGGGAGAATTATCTATCAAAGCTACCCATATTACCCACCTCTCTAAAGCACTTCGTCCTCTTCCTGAAAAATTCCATGGACTGACAGATGTGGAGACTATCTACCGTAAACGCTATTTGGATTTGATTTCTAATCGTGAGAGCTTCAATCGATTTGTTACTCGCTCAAAAATCATTTCTGAAATCCGCCGTTACTTAGATGGGCAAGGCTTCCTTGAAGTCGAAACTCCTGTTCTCCACAATGAAGCAGGTGGAGCTGCTGCTCGTCCTTTCATTACTCATCACAATGCCCAAAATATTGATATGGTACTGCGGATTGCGACTGAACTGCACCTTAAGCGCCTCATTGTAGGTGGTATGGAACGAGTCTATGAAATTGGCCGCATCTTCCGTAACGAAGGAATGGATGCCACTCATAATCCAGAGTTTACATCTATTGAAGTTTACCAAGCTTATGCAGATTTCCAAGATATTATGGACTTGACCGAAGGCATTATTCAACACGCGGCTATCTCTGTATGCGGAGATGGACCTATCAACTATCAGGGAACTGAAATCAAGATTAATGAACCATTTAAACGCGTTCATATGGTAGATGCCATCAAGGAAATTACCGGCGTGGATTTCTGGCAAGATATGAGCTTTGAAGAGGCTGCTGCCTTGGCTAAGGAAAAGAAAGTTCCCCTTGAAAAACACTTCACAGAAGTCGGCCATGTTATTAATGCTTTCTTTGAAGAATTTGTTGAAGAAACCTTAACTCAACCAACCTTTGTTTATGGTCATCCTGTTGCAGTATCTCCTCTGGCCAAGAAAAATCCAGAAGATCCACGCTTCACTGACCGTTTCGAACTCTTCATCATGACCAAAGAATATGCTAACGCCTTCACCGAATTGAACGATCCAATCGATCAACTCTCTCGTTTTGAAGCCCAAGCTAAAGCTAAAGAACTTGGTGATGATGAAGCAACTGGCATTGACTACGACTATGTCGAAGCTTTAGAATATGGTATGCCACCAACTGGAGGTCTGGGTATTGGGATCGACCGTCTGGTTATGTTATTAACAGATGTGACTACCATTCGCGATGTCCTTCTCTTCCCGACAATGAAATAATTTTCACATTCAGACACTGCTAGACTTCAGCAGTGTTTTTTATAAACAAAAAAAGAGTTTAGGTTCCTAAACTCTTTTCCTAATTTCATTATTCGTACCTCAGTGCTTCAATTGGATCCAACTTGGAAGCTTTATTCGCAGGTAGAATTCCAAAAACAACACCAACCATTGCTGAGAAGACAAGACTTCCTACTGCAGCTGTAGTAGACACAATCGGAGGTCCACCAAAGACATCTTCTGGTACGACCGCAGCAATTAACGCGTTAATACCATAAGCCAGTCCTAAGCCCAACATTCCTCCAATTAGGGTAAGAACCATGGATTCAATCAAGAATTGGGTTAAGATGTTTCCTCTTGTAGCTCCTAAAGCTTTCCTCAGACCGATTTCACGAGTCCGCTCGGTAACTGACACCAGCATGATATTCATAACCCCGATACCACCGACAAAGAGTGAGATTCCTGCTATCGCGCCAATAACTCCTGTCATGGTACCTGTAATCTGCTTGTACTGTTCCAGCATACTCTCCATATTCAAGATTTGATATTCACCCTGGCGTGCTCCTGAAAGCTGGGTCAATTTTTTAGCTGCTTCTATCCCAACTTCGTTGACACGGCTGACTTCTGGAACATAGACGTAAACAGTTGAGATTTCTTCTGAATGAAACTCAGATGCTACTTGGGTATTAGCCATTAGAGCACTTCCTGAACTCATACTCATACTTTGACCAGCATTGGGATCTTTAAAGACTCCAATAACCCGATAGTTGCTATCTCCTACTGATACGATTTTGTTTAAGGCTTCTGCGCTACTTCCAAAAAGTGAGGTTGCAACTGTTTCATCAATCATCATCACATTAGAAAAGCGCTGGTAATCCACAGGAAGGAGGGTACGACCTGCCAAGATCTCATATTTTCTAATTTGAAAGAAAGATTGGCTAACACCAGTGATAAATACTCCATCTGCTTTCTTATTTTGATAAGAGAATGTTGCAGATGGTCCACCATTGGTTGTATAGTAACCTTTCACTCCGTCAATTTTCAATAGCTCTTTAGCCCAAGCATCTTGAATAACTGGTGGAGCTTCATTTTCTTCGTTATCAACTTCCTGGCCACCTCCCTCATTTCCTGCAGGGCCTTCCATAAGATTCATCCCCATAACATAATTACTCTTTGTTGGTGAATAATTCAGAGCGACATATTGTTGATCCTTCGTGAAACTTTTGGTAACTCCCTGTTGCATCCCATTTCCTAAAGCCATGATAACTACAACCGAAGCGACCCCGATGATAATTCCAATCATTGTTAGAAAGGAGCGCATTTTGTGACCCATAATAGAGCCAATAGCAAATCTCCAGTTTTGCATCTATGCTTCTCCTTTCTGTGCTGAATCAGAGTAAATTACGCCATCTCGAATGACAATTTGTCGTTTAGCATAGGCTGCAATTTCTGGTTCATGGGTAACCATAATGATGGTTTTGCCTTCTTTATTTAATTCAGTCAGCAATTCCATAATCTGCTCACCTGTTTTTGTATCCAGGGCCCCTGTTGGCTCATCCGCCAAAATAATAGAGGGACGATTTACTAGGGCACGAGCGATCGCAACACGCTGCTTTTGCCCCCCTGATAATTCTGATGGTAAGTGATGCATCCGAGTCCCTAACTCAACTTTTTCCAAGTATTGTTCTGCTAAAGCCTTACGTTTAGACTGAGAAACTCCTGCATAAATCAAAGGTAATTCAACATTTTGAAGAGCATTTAACTTGGACAAGAGGAAAAACTGCTGAAAGACAAAGCCAATTTCCTGATTACGGACTTTAGCTGATTTCTTTTCACCCAAACGAGCCACTTCTTTCCCATCTAAATGATAGGTTCCACTAGAAGGACGATCCAACATACCAATAATATTCATCAAGGTTGATTTACCAGATCCAGATGGTCCCATAATGGCTAAAAACTCGCCTTCTTCAACTTGAAGATTGATGTTTTTTAAAACCTGCAGTTCTTGATCTCCGTTGCGATAGCTCTTATTGATGCCACTTAAATCAATTAATTTCTTCATAAGATTTTACCTCCTGCCCATCTTTTAAATCAGCAGTTGGATTTATAATCACTTTATCATCTTTTGATAAGCCAGATGTTACTTCTTGATTTTCAGCATCAGCATTTCCAAGTGTGACTTCAACTTTTTTAGCTATACCCTTATCATCTAGTTTCCAAATGTAATTTTTTCCATCTTCATCAGTAACAACACTGCTTACCGGAATAAGAATGGCCTTGCTGTTATTCTTCACTTCGATATTTACAGAGAATCCTTGCTTTAAATCACCTATTTCGCTAGTGAAATCAATGGTAAAGGGATATTTAGCGCCTGATCCTCCACCTGATCCTCCAGCAGCTGACGCACTTGAGCTTGCTTGCTGAGCATCTTTTGGATAGTTAGAGATATAGCTGATTTTACCAGTCCAAGTCTTATCTGGATAAACTTTTGAAGTAATGCTGACTTCTTGGCCCACTGACAGATTAGCTAAATTGTACTCTGACAATTCACCCTTGACTTGGAGATTACCATTATTAACAATATGGACCAATGTTTGATTAGATCCTGTTGTTGATTTTGAAACATCACGATTAACTTCAACTACTGTTCCTTCAACAGTACTTAATACAGTTGTAGCATCAAGTAAAAGTTTGGAACTATTGACTTTATCTGCAGCATCAGCTCGGTTGTCTTGCAAATCTTTTAATTGAGAATCCAAGGATTGTTGTGTATTAACCGCTGGTGCAGTGCTTTCGCCAGATTCTTCTCCTTCTGCTGTTGGGCTTGGGGTAGGAGCTGTCCCATTATTTTGCAGTTCATAAATTTGACGGTCAATTTTATTGAGAGCTCGAACAGCAGAATCATAGTTAGATTGCGCCTCAGTGTTTCGATATTGGACCAAAGCTTGTCCGACTGTAACTTGATCACCCACATTAACGAGGACGCCTTCTAGATCTCCCTTTGTCGAATCATAATAAATATACTGCTCATTATTAGCAGATACTTGTCCTGACAAAAGTACAGAAGATGCTACTGATCCTTCTTTTGCCTTTTGAACCAGAGGTTTCGAATCTAAAGCTTCTTGGCTGCCACTTTTCTGATTCAAAAACAGCATAGCAAGAACAACTACTACAATGACAAGAGGAACAGCAATCAGAGCAGTCAACTGCCACTTTTTCAATTTTTTCATTGGAATCTCCTTTAAAAATGAAATCTAATTAATTTTTTTCATTATAACATACATTATAACCTGGAACTATTGTTTTGAACTTAGCAATTTTCAAATGACATTATATCTTTCTCAAATGTCAGTTTTTCTCGTAGCAGATTTTTGCATTCATTTCTTAAAAAGGGTACAATTACCTCATATTGAAAGAAGGAGAATAAACATTATGAAAGAATTTGATATGATTGCTATCGGAGGTGGTAGCGGAGGTATCGCTACCATGAATAGAGCTGGCGAACATGGTGCTAAGGTCGCTGTCATTGAGGAAAAGAAGTTAGGCGGTACCTGTGTCAATGTGGGCTGTGTTCCTAAAAAGATCATGTGGTATGGTGCTCAAATTGCTGAGGCCATCCAATACTACGGTCCTGACTATGGTTTTACTTCAGACAAACAAGCGTTTGACTTTGCCACTTTGCGTAAAAATCGCGAAGCCTATATTGATCGTGCTCGATCTTCTTACGATGGAAGTTTTAAGCGCAATGGAGTTGAATTGATTGAAGGACGCGGTCGCTTTGTTGATGCTAACACTGTCGAGGTTAACGGTGAGCTAATCCGTGCTAAACACATCGTCATCGCAACGGGTGCTCATGCTGCTATCCCTTCTATTCCAGGCTCTGAATTAGGTGAAACATCTGATGATGTCTTTGCTTGGGAAGAATTACCCGAATCTGTAGCCATCGTTGGAGCTGGCTATATCGCAGTTGAATTGGCAGGAGTCCTCCATACTCTGGGAGTCAAAACAGACCTCTTTGTCCGACGTGATCGTCCCTTACGGAACTTTGATTCATATATCGTAGATGGTTTACTTGAAGAAATGGATAAGACAGGTCTTGCCCTACACACTCACAAAGTACCTACAAAACTTGAGAAACTAGATGACAATCAACTGCAACTTCATTTTGAAGATGGCAGTAGCCACATAGCTCAGCATGTCATCTGGGCAATCGGCCGAAAACCTAATGTTCAAGACCTCAATCTAGAAGCTGCTGGTGTCACTCTCAACGAACGAGGTTTCATCGCTGTAGATGAATACCAAAACACTGTAGTTTCAGGTATCTATGCCCTAGGTGACGTAACAGGCGAGAAAGAGCTAACCCCTGTTGCCATTAAGGCTGGTCGTACATTATCCGAGCGACTTTTCAACGGCAAAACAGACGCAAAGATGGACTATTCAACTATTCCTACTGTTGTCTTCTCCCACCCCGCTATTGGAACTGTTGGGCTAACCGAGGAAGAGGCCAAAAAAACTTATGGTGCTGATAATATTCACCTCTATACATCTAGCTTTGCTTCCATGTATTCGGCAGTAACTCAGCATCGCCAACAGGCTAAGTTCAAGCTCATCACAGCTGGTGAGAATGAAAAGGTCGTTGGTCTGCATGGTATCGGATATGGGGTAGACGAGATGATTCAAGGCTTCGCTGTCGCTATCAAAATGGGGGCAACCAAGGCTGATTTTGATGCCACAGTAGCCATTCACCCAACGGGATCAGAAGAGTTCGTTACTATGAGATAAGAAGAGAAAAGGTTTGTTTTACAAGCCTTTTTTGACTTGTGTCCTTATTTTATTATAAAGTATATAAGTATTCCATAATCTAATCTTTCATTTTTCTTTTGAATCTTACATTTTTGTAAGATTCTATAAGGATTCTTCAAAAATTTTTACCTTCCCATGCATCATTTTTAGTTTCTAAAAGAGAGATTTGACACGTATTAACTTGTTAATCCTACAATCTTTATTTTACAGCCTCTTTATCAACATTTCATCAAGAAAATCTCAAAAATTTCTAAAGTTTTGTAAAAAAGGGAGCCTGAAGTAAAACTTCAGACTCTTTTTTCTTATGGTAAAATGGCTAAAGCTCGTACTGGCGAACCACTAGCTTGATGCCAGTTAGGGAAACTGATAGAAATTAGAGCTCCCTTAGCAGGTAATTGGTCCAAGTTAGACAATACCTCAACTTGGTAAATGTCCTCAGCCAAGAGATAATATTCATTAACCAAGCCATGCTCAGCCGTAGGAAGACCTGCATCAGTATCAAAAGTTTCATGACCTACTGCAGCTACACCACGCTCATGAATCAGAAATTCCAAAGCATCTCGTCCCCAGCCAGGTGTATGCTGGATTCCTTGATCATCTAAGTTTCTCATAGCGTCTTGACTAGGCCAACGCTTGGACCAGTCAGACCGAAAAGCCACGAAACTTCCTTCTGGAATCTTCCCATGCTCTGCTTCAAAGTCCAAAATATCTTGTTTGGTCAAAATGAAGTCAGGATTCTCCTCTACTTCTCTTGACTTATCAATGACAAACAAAGGAAGAAGGAGATCTTTTAAGTCTATTTCTTCCAACCAACGGCCACCTTCTACAAAATGAATAGGAGCATCAATATGAGTACCATACTGGCCAACTACCGAAAACTGCTGCACATGGAAACCATCTTTTAGAGTAAAAATATCTTTCTTCTCCAAGGCTGGTAAAGCTGGAAAGTGCGGACTATCTTCCTTAATCTGATGAGAAAGATTGACCCATTTCTTATTTTTTAATTCTTGGTATATTTTAAGCAAATCTGACATAAGTTGTTCCTCCGATTCTATTCTCCCCAGACTTCTTTTACAATATCTGAAATCAAAGCAATTTTTTCCCATTGACTCTCTTCTGTCAGGATGTTTCCTTCTTCCGTAGAAGCGAAGCCACATTGGGTTGAAAGGTAAAGATTTTCTAGCGGTACATACTGACTAGCTTCCTTAATCCGAGCAATAACTTCTTCTTTGTTCTCTAAATCACCACTTTTTGAAGTCAAAAGTCCCAAGACTACTTTTTTTCCTGGTGTTACTTTAGCCAAGGGTTCAAATCCACCAGCTCGCTCAGTATCAAATTCAAGGAAATAAGCATTCACCTTTTCTTTTTCAAATAATTCTTCAGCAATTGGACCGTAGCCACCCGAAGAAGCCCAGGTAGAATGGTAGTTACCACGGCAGACATGGGTATTAACAGTCAAACCAGCAGGGACATTTTGATAAAGATCATTGTTGAAACTTAAGAAGAGCTCCGCTAATTCAGCACGAACTTGGTCTTTGGTCTTACCTTGAAGAGCACCCCAGGCTGTCAAGAAATTATCATCTACCAAGACACCCCAAGTACAATCATCCACCTGTAGCGTTCTGAGGCCAGCGTCATATAAATCTTGAACAACTTGTAAATATGCTTTTTTTATATCTTCTCTCAATTGATTGAAGTCAGGATAAACTTGATTGAGCTTCTCCACATGCTCAGCATCTCGTATTAATTCAAAATAAAATTGGGCAGGGGCCGGAATGGTATACTTTGCTTCAACTCCCTCTTGATCAGCCACTAAATCTCTTAGAAACTTATAATGTTCTACAAAAGGATGGTGAAAACCGGTAATCTTACCAGCAATGAGGGCCGAATCCGCCTTGGTTGTCTCCCCATGAAAATGATAGCCTTCAGCAGCTTGGACATGCTCAATTCCTTGAAAGCCCCAGAAGAAGTCCAAATGCCAATAAGCCCGACGAAATTCTCCGTCTGTTACATTCTTCAATCCAGCTTTAATTTCTTTAGAAACTAAAGCTCGAATAGCTTGGTCTTCCACTGCAGTCAACTCTTCTTGGCTAATAGTTCCCTCAGCAAAGGCTTCCCTAGCTTCTACCAATTCCTTAGGGCGAAGGAAAGAACCAACGTGATCAACTCGAAATGGTCCATGATTATTAGTCATCTCGACTCTCCTTTTTTAGTGTAAAAAATGTTATAAAAATCAAATGGAAATTTGGTTATGGTTCATTATATCAACATGACCGCCTTATCTCAAGTTTTTAAAGAGTTTTGAGCTAATCTTATTTTATTGATTATTATATAGTTTATAACTATAGCCATTCTTCCAATTCCTACTTTTCTTTTAGATATTAATTTGCTATGCTATAGAAACACGTATATATGAGGAGGATTTGATGAGTAAAACAAATAAAATTCTTGCAACATTCGGTATTGTATTCTTTAACATCTTTGGTTTAATAGCATTTATTTTCTTGTATTTCAGGAGTAAAGGGAAAAAATAATACGAAATAGTCAGAGCCGATAAAAAATACTTGACTTTTATCACTAGAGATTTTAAAATAGTTACCATATAAAATAAAAGAGGTTTACTATTATGAATCGAAATAAAGTTTTCTTACTTGTGCTCCCAGCCATTGGGGCTGCTATTTTAGCGGTTTTATCACAATTTAGCTTTGCTATTGGAGCTGTTCCTATTACTCTCCAAACCTTTGCCATCGGTTTGATTGCAACTATTTTTAAACCCAGAGAAGCGGTTTCAGCTACGTTACTTTATTTACTACTTGGTGCTATCGGTCTCCCAGTTTTTGCAGGCGGTCATGGCGGATTCCAATCATTCATAAATCCAACTGCTGGTTACCTTTTGTCTGCTCCTCTCTTTGCCTTCATTACTTCTATCTTAACTCATAAAAACAGTTCATTCTTGACTATTTTACTAGCAAATATCTTGGGAGATACCATCCTATTTATCGGTGGAATTATAGGTTTGAACATCTTAGGGAATCTTGATTTTTCAAAAGCTATCGCTGTAGGCGTTACCCCATTCATTCTACCAGATCTTTTAAAAATGCTCCTGATAGCTATTATCAGCTTGCCAGTATTAAAAAGTCTCAGATTTCATCCTTACTTTGCTGATAAACAAAAAAACTGATAGACTTTTCTATCAGTTTTTAAATGCATCAAGAAGAACCTGAAATTCCTCATTAGAAAGAGTAATTCCCTTGCCCATTTTACTGTGATCCGGACTCCAAGTTCGAATATCATATTTAGCTGGCGCTCCATTGAAGCTAACTCTGTTAAGCTCTTTGGTCCAGCCTTTATCGTTTTCTGATAAGACTAGAAGTTTTTCTTCAATCTCAAATGTAAATTCTGACATAGTACCTCCTTGGTGAATTCAAAAGTAGATGAGCTAAAACAGCCTCTGCTGTTTAACAGTTATCCATCTTTCATTTAATTCATTCGTAAAAATTTAGAATTTTACGAGAAAATGTTATATAATGATATTGTATCAAGTTATGGAGATTTTAGCTATGAAAAAATTTCTAAGAATGCTGACTGAGAAAGCTGATGAGTTTATAAACGATAAAAAAACCGAACAGATCAGTGAGAATAATACTGCTATTTTATCCGCGATTGAGCTAGCCTTAAAGAAAAAATCCGGAATTCATGTTATTTTTCAAAATAAAAGCTTTACTGGCGATATTGTTAAGTATGACCAAGAACGCCAGCAGTTGATTGTTAAGAATTTCAATAAGAGCATGTCAACTATTATTCGGATTCCAGATATTCAACGTGTACGTCTGGTTCCTCAGACAGTTCGAGTAGCACAGAAAGCTAATCCAAAGAAAAAATAAATCCCAGTTTTTACAAACTGGGATTTATTTTATATCTAAGCTCGGACAGTCACGCTAGTACCATCTTCCTTATATAGATTGATAAGGCCTTCTTTTCTGCTACGCACCATGTCACCTGGGCAGACAGGTGTCGGCATAGAAATCGTTAAGAGTTCCATAGGATTTGGCGCTCGATCAATTTTATTACCCTGTGCATCATGCAAATCTGTAATGACTGTCTCAAAATGACGGAAGCCAGGACCATAGAATTCAACCTGATCTCCTTCATGAATAACATTCCTCTGACGAATAGTCGCAATCTGTTTTTCAGCATCATAGTCTACAACTTCAGCCACAAACTTGTATTCAGGAATTTTTCGACGAGCTCCGAACAACTGTTCGTTTTCTGTCGGAGTACTGTAGTAGAATCCTGTTGCCAATTCGCGCTGAGCCACTTTCCACATTTCATCAATCAAGTCCTGTTTAATCGCTTCAAATTTCTCAGGACTTTCCAAATAGGCATCGACAGCCGCCTTGTAACAGTTTGATACTGTGGATACATAGTGTATGGACTTCATTCGACCTTCGATTTTCAGACTGTCCACACCATTTTCAATCATATCAGGTATGTGATCAATCATGGACATATCTACCGCAGACATAGAAAATTCTTCTGGGATTTCACCCTTCAGGCTCTTTCTTTCCTGACCAAAAGGCATATCATAAAGATCATATTTCCAACGACAAGACTGCGAGCAACCACCACGGTTGGCATCACGCATACTCATATGATTAGAAAGTGTACAGCGACCCGAGTAAGAAATACACATTGCTCCATGGACGAAGGCTTCAATCTCAACATCAGTTCTTTTGCGAATCTCTGCCAATTCTTCCATAGACACTTCTCGGGCCAAAACCACACGTGTCAACCCTAGCTCTTTCCAAAATTCTAGGGTTTCGTAGTTGGTAGCACTAGCTTGAGTAGACAAATGGATTTCTAGTCCTGGTGCTTCTGATGCTGCAATAGCAATCAGAGCTGGGTCTGATACAATTACTGCAGCAATACCAATATCGCGTAGTTTACGGAAGAATTCTCCAGCACCAATTTCATTACCTTCGTGCATCACCATATTAGCAGCAACATATACTTTTGCACCGTATTTTGCTGCAAACTGAACTCCTTCTTCCATTTGTTCGTAAGTAAAGTTCCCAGCTCGGCTACGAAGTCCGTAGGCTTGACCACCAATAAATACTGCATCTGCTCCATAACGAACAGCTACTTTTAACTTCTCTAAAGTACCAGCAGGTGCCAAGACCTCTGGTCGTTTCAATGTTTTTGTCATCATTTCTCCTATTTGCAAGATAAGATCGATAATCCCTAATTTTTAATCCTTTCTATTTTATAGCAAAAAACTTGGAAAATCAAGATGTGGTAAATGTTTTCACAATTCTAATCTTTCCTGAATTCAAAAAATTGTGATTTCACATCTTTGCAACAGAAAAAAGCAAGAAAATTTCTTGCTTTCTTAGATAGCTATAATTATTTGACCATATCTGGATCGTATTCATAAAAACCGGTATCCAAGAAACGATTTTTAGGATGAAAACGATGAACAGCTTCATCTAAAAGAAAGGCCTGATCATGACTAAATTCACCAGCCAAAATTAAATCCCGAGCTTGAATGAACAACTTAGCGATTTCTACAAAATTATGACCTGGAGTATAGATTCCTTCTAATTTCCAATGAGTAAATCCATGATCCACTAACTCTGTCAATTTTGTCATCAAATCTAAGTCGTTATTTGCAAATATATGAGTTCCGTGATTGTCTTCAAAAATGGAATAATGACTGCTTGGGTCACCTGGCTCAGCCAAGAACAAATCACGCTCCCGCGTCTTCTCATCATCAATATGGGTGAAATTATAATAATTTTGAAGTAGAGGACGTTTGGAGTGATGAATAACACTAGCCCCATAGACTAAGACTTCTGCAGGAATCTCTAAAATATCCTGCATGGCAAAAAGTTCAGCTGAGGGAACTTCTCTAGCTAAAACTGCTTCTGATGCGCCAGCTTTTTGTCCCCAAAAATTAATCTGACGACTGCTGGTAACCATGGTCGAAGCATCATAAATTGTCTTAAAGGGATACTGATCGCGGTTAACAACGTAAAAAACTCCCGCATCTCCAACAGTAATATAATCCGTCTGAATTTCTGCTAGAAAATCAAGAAATGGCTTGATCTTGTCCATCATTTCCTGGTGCATGAGAGCATTGACTGCTACGACGATTTCTTTTCCCGCCTCATGAACTAAATTAGCAATCTCTCGTAATTCGTCATAAGAAAAAGTATGGGGAAGACGAAGGCCATAGTTTTTCTCTCCAACATAAATCCGATCAACTCCTGCTTCCAGCAGTTCCTTCACTTGCTCAATACTTTCAGCTGTTGCTGTAATAATTATCTTTTCCATAAAGTTAATTATAACACACTTTTAGAAATGAACCAGTTTTCTTTTCAAATTCTTTCTTTTACTTCTATTTTTTCTTAAATTTTCGATACTTTATTTTTATATTGAAAACTATTTTTATTCTTTCTGTAACAAAAATGTAATAATTACCCCAATAAATCATGATACAATGATATAGTACTAGTAGGAGAGAGAAAAATGGCACTTAGAGATTATAAAAATTATCAAGAGGATTATGTCTATCAGGAACTTCCTGAAGAACAATTACCTTTATACCAAGAATATATTCCAGAATCAGATATTGAACCTAAAATAAAAGAGTTACTTTTCTTCTTTAATATTGCTGCTTTTTGTATTTTAACAGCAATTTTTAGTTTTCTGTTTCTGTCTTTCAAACTGAATACTTTCTTTGCTCTTGCATTGGCTATGACTTTAAGCTTTGCAACTGTGCAAACCTATCGTTTTATTTCTAAAAAGAAATTTTAATTAAACAAGAAACCTGCTTCGGACTTGAAGCAGGTCTTTTTCTTACCAAGCATAATTCGGCTCCTGACAAGTCAACATGGCTGCCAAAAGCTCTTGAGGGGTCACTTTCTTTAACCCTCCATAAACTGGATCTTGAACAGTATAAGATGGATCAATATAATAAACTCCAATAATATCAGAAGCATCTGAGTTTAATTCATATCCAATTCCGATAACATTGTGCTCCCCACTACGTCCAGGATACATCTTTGAATTATCAAACGTATAATATAGAGGATAGCCTACATCAATATTCTTCTTGAGTCGCTCTTTAAAGAGACGCATATCAATTGAATTAGATGAGCTAGATCTCACAGTTTCCAAGCGATAGCCTGCCTGTCCATCAGTTGGTTCTGGATAACCAAATAAATGCTGATTAAGTACCTGAATAGCATTGGCATTATGGGTCCCAAAATGAGCATCTGTGCCCATTTCCTCAGCCAATTGTTCTTGCGATATATCGATTCCCCGACAGGCTAACATCATGCTGACAGTCGTTGGAGCACAAGTATTCCATGCTCTTTGCACCTGCATAGGTACTTCCAGCCTATGTCTCAACTGAAGTGATCCTTCTTCTGTTTTTTGAACTTGTGGCATCTCCTGCGATCCTGAAGCACTACTCGAAGACGAACCATTGTCCGAAGAAGTTTCTTTTGAACTGTAAAAAGGAGATGAATTGCTTGAAAACTTCTTACTAGAAACAGAGCTAGAAGAATCTAATGGTTTTGCTACTTTTTCTTAGTTAGCACATGCAGTAAAAAACAACATAGCTAACATTAGGCTTAAAAGTTTGATGCATTTCATCAGACCATCTCCCCAACTTTATCATAGTCTTTTCCATACCTGGAGTCAAGTTATTCTACAAAATAAAAAAGCTGGATTAACCAGCTCTTTTATTCTTCTTTTAGGTCTATAACGATTTCTTCAGAATGATCTTTTTCATCTGTCAAAGCATGTGCTTTTTCTTTGATAGAAGATACCAAATCATCTTTAGTCAGATGTTCTTCCTGAATTTTTTCTTTAATAGCTTGGAACTTATCCTGTGAATAGTCTAACATCTCTTTTGTAGTTTCCTTTACAGATGTCAAAATAGACTCTTTTGTAATCTCACCATTATTGACCTTGTCTTTTACTTGCGTAACAGTATCTACTGTTTGATTTTTCAAATCAGTTGCAGAATGGCAGACCTGCTCTTTAAACTCCTCTGGGTTCTCTTGAACTTCTTTGATAAAATTGCTGACTCTAGCTCTTACTTCTTTGCCTTTTTCACTGCTTAAGAAGATAGCTACTGCAGCCCCAGATGCTGCTCCTAATACAATCGATGAAAATTTACCCATAACGGACCTTCTTTCTTGTGATTATCTATTGAAAAATTTTGATAATAGACGCCAAGCTGTTAAACCTGCACCCGCCTTGACTGAATTTCTACCAGCCGTTGCTGCTTTTTTACTCAGATTACGAGCTGAATCATTTAAATCTGAAACAGACAACGATAAATCTGCAACAGCTGTAAAGAGAGGTTCTATAGTCTCCATTTTACCATTAATATCATCAGTCAAAACATTTACTTTAGCTAGTAATTCATTTGTTTGATATAGTGTGACATTGACATCTGTTGTAAGAACCTTAATAGTCTTCTCTGTCTCATCCACTACATTGCTAATTTTTCTAACCAAGAAGATGGAGTAAACAATCAAAGTAATCAAAGCAACTGCGACTAAACTATATGAAATTTCAAGCATTTTTCTTCTCCATTTCTAAAGATGTGTCATAATACGGTGTATCTTTTTTTCTATGTTGATAAACAACTAAGGCTACACCAAAAATAATCAAGAGAGCAGACAACCACTGAGAAACCCTTAGTCCCATAAAGTAGAGACTGTCTGTCCGCATTCCTTCAATAATCATCCGACCACAACCGTACCAGATAAGGTAGAAGGCTGTAATATCTCCTTGCTTGAGGAATTTGGGTTTTCTACGTAAGAAGAGAATAAGAATGAAGCCTAGCAAGTTCCAAGTAGATTCATAAAGGAAAGTAGGTTGCCGATAAGCTCCATCAATATACATTTGATCTCTGATAAATCCTGGCAAGTAGTCTAAACTCTTGACCGCAGCACCGTAAGCTTCCTGGTTGATAAAATTCCCCCAGCGTCCAATACTCTGAGCAATCATAACACCTGGAGCCGCGATATCTAAGAAATCTAAAGTATTAATAAATTTACTCCTAGAAAAGAAATAAAGAACTAGAGCACCAGTAATCAGTCCTCCATAGATAGCTAAACCACCATGCCAGGTAATAAAAATCTCAATAAATGGCTGTTTTGAATAATACGACCATTCAAAGGCCACATAGTACAGTCGTGCACCCACAATAGCAAGTGGAAAAGCAATCAAGATGAAATCAATAATGTCGTCAGGTTTAATCTTTTTACGAGGTGCTTCTTTCCTAGCTAAATAAACAGCTAATATTAAACCCGAAAGTATACAGATTGCATACCAGCGAATAGCAAATGGTCCGATTTGAAAGGCAATTGGATTAATCATGCTTCACCTCATTCTGGCTGATCAGATTTGTCAAGCGTTCTTCAAAAATCTTTGTAGCGTCAAAGCCCATCTCTTTTGCTCTATAATTCATGGCCGCAGCTTCAATTACAACGGAGATGTTACGACCAGTTTTAACTGGAATGCGGACCCTTGGGATTCGAACACCGGCAATTTCTAATTCATCTGAAGCATTACCTAGGCGGTCAAAGGTCTTATTGACGTCGTAATTTTCCAAATATACTGCAATTTGAACCTGTGACGAATCTTTAACTGCACTAGCACCATAGAGACTCATCACATCAATAATTCCAACACCTCGAATTTCAAGCAAATGACGCAGAATTTCAGCTGGCTCACCCCAGAGAGTCATTTCATCCTTAGCAAAGATATCAACACGATCATCCGCTACCAAACGGTGACCTCTTTTGACTAACTCAAGTCCCGTCTCACTTTTACCGATACCACTATCACCCTGAATGAGAACACCCATGCCATAGATGTCCATTAAGACACCGTGAACGCTTGTTCTTTCAGCCAAGCGAGAATCTAGATAGCTTGATATTTCTCCTGACAATCGGCTCGTTGCTGTATGGCTACGCAAAATAACAATCTGCTTTTCTTGGGCAGCCTGCATCATTTCATCTGGAATTTCCAAATCTCTGGCAATGATAACAACAGGTGTCGTTGGTTGAAACATTTTCAGAAGGACTTGATGGCGGTTATGACTCGTCATCTTCATCAAATAAGACCATTCTTTCATACCAATCAGCTGAATGCGTTCTGGTGTATAGTAGTCAAAATATCCTGTCATCTCAAGCCCAGGGCGTGAAATATCGGATGTCGTAATTTCTTTTTCCAGTAGTTCTTCGCTACCGTAAATCAATTGTAATCTTACTTTTTGCAAGAGGTCCTTGACCTTAACAGACATAAGTTTCCCCCTTTGGAATCTTTCTTTTTCTATTATAGCAAAAAATTACTTTTATAGAGAGTTTCAGCGTCCTTTTTGGGAAAAGAAAAGATGACAGGGGAGGTTTCTACACTTTATCTGTCACCTTGTTTTTCTATTAGTTTTTTTAATAATATTTTTTGATGTCGAAAGAGAAGATTATCTTTCATGAATGCAGACAATTCATTTATTCCTATCCAGACATGTCCATCAGTCTCTCCATCTTGATAAGTAATTCTTTCCTTATCGCCTACTATAATTGCTTCATAGTAGTCAAATAGACACTGATCTTCAGAGGATATTGTCTGCTCAATGAGTCTTATCTGGCTGGGGACTAAACCTGTTTCTTCTTTCAACTCGCGAAGTACTGCGCTAAGGCTATCCTCGCCAGCTAGTACACTTCCTCCAGCTCCAAATTCAAAGTAGTTGGGGTAGAGTTCCTTTTGGCTGCTTCTTTTCATAAAAAGAACGTCCCCATCCTCATGTCGTACTAAGACATTCACACAGAGATGATATAGGCCAGACGGTATCCGCTCTCCTCTTACCAAGTACTGGCCAATTTTTTCTCGCTTGTCATTATAAGCATCCCATATTTCCATAGTTCTCTTTTTTGACCAGTAAGCCATTACCAAAAGAGGCCTTTATCGTCATCAATTGGTTCTGCATCCTTACGCTTTCTTGGTCCAGTCCCGTACATTTCGGCCTCTATGTCTTCCTTGGTTGGAAGAAGTACAGCTAAAGAAATGTAAATAACAACTCCAAATCCAAAAGACGAAATGGTAAAAAGGATGTATAAAAAACGAATCAAACTAAGATCAAATTTAAACTTATCTGCTAAACCAGCTAAAACACCGGCTAACAATCGATTTCTTCTTGTTTTATAAAGGACCGTTTTCATGTTCTATTCCCTCTTTCTGTAGATAATCTCATTTTATCATTTCTTTTGAAAAATCCATCAGGCTAAAGGCTGATTCTGATTAATATCAAAGAAAAGGCTAAGAAATTCTTAGCCTTTATTTTCTATATTTGATTTAGCGGGTACAATAATTCTCACAGTAATCCCATCTGGATCTGTGACTTCTAGCTCTTGGGAGCTAATCCACCGAACTGGTGCCTGTAAGTCCAGAGCATTTTCATAAATTGCTACTAGGTCTTCTTTTCCTTCTACTTGCGCCTCAAAATAGGCTAGTCCTAGTTGCTTCGGTTGGCGATGACTCAAGTCAGAACCTCCCCATTCATTAACAGCTAAATGATGATGGTAGTTTCCTGATGCCAGCCAGCTAGCAGAAGGTATAGAAAATTTATCCTCCAAGCCTAGAAGCTTTTGGTAAAAATGACTAGCAGCTCTGCTATTTTTCACAGACAGGTGGACATGGCCCATACGAGTGCCTGAAGCAATACTAAACGGTTGGACTTCCTGACCGAGTTCATAGATTTCTTGAGCCGCTAGCGCTTCCGTCACTCCGATAATGCGGCCATCTTCTCGAATATCCCAATCAGCCTGAGGCTTGTCCCGATAAAGTTCAATGCCATTGCCTTCTGGATCCTCCAGATAAATGGCTTCACTATAACCGTGGTCTGCTCCTCCAACCATAGGAACTTTATTTTCTGATAAATGCTTAAGGATATCTGCTAAGGCTTGACGGCTTGGAAGCAAAAGCGCCAGATGATAAAGACCGTAAGCTGACTTAACAGTCTGTCGGTTACTGGTTGCTAAGAGTCTCACCAGCACTTGTCCGTCCCTGCCCAAAGCCACTTGTGTGTCATCCTCTTCCAAAAGTTCCAGTCCTAAAACGCGCTGATAAAAATCGCTTTGTCCTGCTAAGTCAGCTACATAAATAGCCACCTCTCCTAGATAAATCTTGCTTTCATATTCAAAAGTCATTTCCTTTCTCCTCTCTTTAATTTTAAATGTCAGGAGTGCTCCTGCTCCATCTTTTTTTATTTCTCCAAAACAGAGATAAGTTCCTTGATATGGCTTTTCACATTGCCATTTGTTCCTAAGGATTATTTCTGAATTGTAATTGTTTTTGTTACATCTATTAGTATAGCACATCTTAATGTAATGTCAATAATTACATCTTAGAAAAATATTCAATAAAAAACAACCTGCTTTCTAGGAAACAGATTGTTCTTTAATTTCTTTTTCAGTTGCTGCGACAACTTCGTCAAGGCTGGTCTGAGCCAATTCAGCTTCCATGGCTGCCTGAATAGCTGCCAAGCGGTCGTCTAAGACATTGTGAATGTTCTTGCCGATAGGACAGTCTGGATTGGGCTTGTCATGAAAACTAAAGAGCTGGCCACTCTTGCCCAGACATTCAACCGCGCTATAGACATCTAAAAGGCTAATATCTTTCAAATCTTTGGCAATCTCTGCTCCTCCAGTCCCACGAGCAACGGTAATCATCCCGGCATTCTTGAGCTGAGACAGGGTCTTGCGAATAATAACTGGATTGACGCCAACACTGCCGGCAAGGATATCACTTGTCAGTTTTTGTTTTTTTCCCTCCAAAGCCAGAACAATCAGCATATGAGTGGCAATGGTAAAACGGCTAGAAATCTGCATTTTTTCTCCTCCCTCATCATTTTCTCTCACTATTATATCTCAAAAATGGTGTAACTTCAAGAGTTACGACTGGACTTTAAGAAAGCTGCAATCTCATCCGCATAGCCTTCCCGCTCACTGATTTCTCTCAGCAAGTCATGGTTGTGGGTATGGTGGATACCATTGACCAAACTCTCCTGATAAATCTCATAATAAGGCAAGTGGAGCTCCCGCGCCAATCTCAGCTCCTGCCCCACATCGTAGGCCACGCGCCGAAGGTCGACATCAGCCAAACCCGTCTCATCTATCTCTAAAATGGCATACTGGGCTCGCAAGTCCTGACGCAAAGCCGAATCTAGAAAGAACGGCTGACCAATAGAGCCGGGATTGATAATCAACTGCCCCTGAGTCCCGTAACGGAGAAACTGCTGGTGAATATGCCCATAAACAGCGATAGCGCAGTCATTCCCCTCAAAAAGGCGGTCGAAATCGCTCTGCTCGCCAATATGAATCAGCTCCCGCCCCCAATTCTTATCTGGCAGATGATGGCTGACCGCAATCTTCAATCCCTCTACTTCTGTTAGGATTTGCAGAGGAAGTTCCTGCATACGGTCAATCTCTTCAGGCTTGATTTCCTCTAGGACAAAATGGCAGAGCCGGGTCAGGTAGAGATGGCTGGGACGTGTCAAGTCTAACTTTTGATGCAGAGCATGCCAGAGACTGTCTTCCCAATTCCCCCTGACCTGGAGGCTGATGTGCAGCTGCTCCATCCTATCTAGGATATTCCTGCGACCGGTTCCTGGCAGGAGCAAATCCCCCAAAAACCAATAGTCTGTCACTTGCTGGCTTTCCGCATCCGCCAGTACTGCTTCCAAGGCTGTGCTATTCCCATGCACATCGGATAATAAGGCAATTTTTCGTGTCATCGTATGTCTTTCTCTTTCTTTACAAGGAATATTATATCAAAGTTCAAAAAAACTTCCACCCATCAAGTGAGTGAAAGTTTTGAAGTATTTTTTATCAATCGACAGACTTGAGCGCTTCCAGCATATCCACCCTTCTGAGGCGGTAGTTGACAAAGAAGCCAAGCAAGGTCAGAATAAGAGTCACCGCTGTTAGAGGAAACAGATAGACTGAGGGACTTACTTGAGGGGTTAAGCTGATAATGCTAGGCGCAACCTTCTCAATCAAAAAACGATGCAGGAAGAAACCGCCTAGAAGCCCAACTGCCATCCCAATCACTGAAAGAATAATGGTCTCTCGATAGATATAGAGGGTCACTTCCTTATTATGGAAGCCCAAAACCTTGATAGTGGACAGCTCGCGAATCCGCTCGGCCACATTGATATTGGTCAGGTTGTAGAGAATGACGACTGCTAAAAGAATGGAAATCAGGACCAAAATTAGCATCGTATTATTAAGAGAATCAGCTAGAACGTTGAACTGCTTCACCATGCTAGCGTTTTGTGAGACACTCTTGACAGACTTGAGGTTCATAAATTCATTGGCCTTGTCCACAATATTCTTACTAGAAGGGTTCTTGAGTCGTACTAGATAAGCGTTTTTCTCGGGCTTTTTCCCGTAAATCTTGTGGTAGTCAGTCGCCTTCATAAAAGCAAAATGGCCAAAATGATTCTCATTGACTGCTGCGAGCTTGACAGGCTTGCCACCCAGCTCTATACGGCTACCGGGGCTAACTCCAGCTATGCGGGCCAATTTATCCGAAACAACTACACCGTCCTTGAGAGTTAGCTTTTGCTGGTTGTCAGGACTTTCCATAGAAATAAAAGGTTCAAAATTTTCCTTGTCCGTAACCATTAAAGTGATTGACTCTGTCTCTTTTTTCCCTTTGTATTTCTCTGTTAGGGTTTCACTATGGATTTCCTGATAGGCTGCAATTGAGTCATCTGCCAGCAGCTTTTTCAGCTTGTCCTGCTCAGCCTGATTTTCTCCAGGATTGACAGCGACAATCAAGTCGTATCGCAGAATCTCCTTAAACTGACGTTTGGGAATACCACCAATAGAAGATTGGAGTCCTAGGCCGGCAAATAGTAGGGCAACAGAACCCGCCACACCAAAGATAGTCATAAACATCCGCTGCTTATAGCGAAAGATATTGCGAGCTGTGACCTTCTGAGTAAAACTAAGACGTCGCCAGATAAGGGGCAGTCTTTCCAAGAAAATCTTGGAGCCTTTGACCGGTGGCTTGGGCAAAAGCAAGTGGGCTGCTTCTTCTCTCAGCTCACGTCTTGCCACCAAATAGGCAGGGAGAACACTGGATAGAAGGGAAAGTCCCAGGGCCAGTAAACTATAGGAAACATAAAAATATGCATGAGGGGTAGAAAGTACCATTCCTCTAGTAATAATAGAAGAAATCACTCCTGACAAAAAATAATGTCCCAGTACAATCCCTATGAGGGTACCCAGACTCCCCGCCACCAAACCGTAAAGAGCAAACTTGCGAATGATATCTCGGCTATGATAGCCTAGAGCCTTAAAAACACCTGCATTCGTTCGCTCCTCATCGACAAAGCGAGTCATGGTGGTAAAGGTCACTATAGCTGCCACCAAATAGAGCACCACTGGGAAAATATTACCAATCAACGCAATACTATTCATGGAGTTTTTATACATATGATAGCCATTACCACCTGGCAGAGACTTGCGGTCATAGCTATGATAGGCCGGCTCTTTCAAACGACTCAGGTTTGCCTTAGCGTCAGCTAGCTTGTCCTTGATAGCTGATAAGTCTTTCTCTGCCTGAGCTAGCTCTGCTTTTTTCTGATTGAGCTGGGACTCAGCTTCCTGAATCTGCTGCTGGCTCTGGCTGAGCTGGGCAGGAGGGAGGATAGAAGCGGATTGAGTTGCTGCTAGCTGGCTTTTTTGCTGGTCTAGCTGACTCTGAGCTTGCTCTAACTGTTTTTTACCTTGGGCCAGTTCGCTCTCAGCCTGAGCAATCTTATCTTGCCCCTTCTGAATAGTGCTTTTGGCATCTGCCTCTAATCGCTTAAAACGGGCCGCTCCGTTATCTTCCAGGCTCTTGTCCAAAGCAGTCTGGTGCTGCTCCAAACGCTCCTGATAGCTTTCAGAGAAGGGAGCCAGCTTTTCTAAATCATGATAGCGCAGGCGGGCAATACTGTAAACATCTGTATCAAAGGCCTTGGGGCTGACTACAGCATAGGCTGATAAAGCACCGCTTCCACTAGTCGCATTGCCCAGATTTCTATCAGACCAAAGCTCTGCTGAGTTGACAAATCCCACGACCTTATAGGTCTTGTTTTTTAGAACTGACCGGCTGCCGGCTTTTTCGGTCAGATCAATCTCCTGGCCAATTTTATATTTTTTAGACCAAAAGCTAGCTAGGGCAATTTCTTGCTCATTCTTAGGAAGACGGCCGGAGGTCACTTGAAAGTTTGAAATATCCTTGGTATCTGAGAATACTCGGAGAGCCTCTTCGTCTACGGTAACATCTGTCAGATAGCCAAACTCGACATCAGCTCCCTTAATAGCTTCCAGCTCCTTCTGATCCGCCTTATCCAAGCCATAGTCCGCCATAACAGCCAAGTCCATGGTTCGCTGTTCTTTCAAGTAATCTGTTGCTGTTCTGCGCATATTGGGTGGAGCGACCTTGAGCCCCACGAGAGCCAGAGAGCCCAGCATCATAAGGATTAAAATAGATAGGAAACGTCCTTTAGAGCTAGTGAAGGAGCGCAGAATATCTTTCCAATATATCTTTCTCTTCATATCAATACTCCAGTGTACTTATATCCTGTGGTTGCTCATTGACTGTGATACTCTTGACTCTCGCGTCGTGCATGCGAATGACCCGATCAGCAATGGGAGCCAAGGCAGCATTGTGGGTCACGATAATCACCGTCGCTCCTTGATTGCGGGACATATCCTGTAAGATTTGCAGCACTTGCTTGCCGGTATTGTAGTCCAGAGCCCCTGTCGGCTCATCGCAGAGCAAAATCTTGGGGTTTTTGGCCACAGCCCTAGCGATAGATACCCGTTGCTGCTCCCCGCCTGATAGCTGGGCAGGAAAATTATTGAGGCGATTTTCCATACCAACTGCGGTTAGAACGGCCACTGGATCTTGAGCATCCTTGACGATTTCAGAAGCCAATTCGACATTTTCCTTGGCCGTCAGGTTGGGCACCAAATTGTAAAACTGAAAGACGAAGCCCACATCATTGCGACGATAATCCGTCAGCTGGTGGGAATTGTAGTCAGCAATATTCTGGCCGTCTATCAGGATATCTCCCTCCTCATTGGTATCCATACCTCCGAGAATATTGAGCACTGTTGACTTACCGGCACCAGAAGCCCCCAGGATAATGACCAGTTCCCCCTTTTCAATCTCAAAAGAAATATCGTTATTAGCAACAATCTCTGAGTCACCTACCTGATAACGTTTAAAGCTATGTTTCATTTCAATGTAAGCCATATCGTCTCTCTCCTTTTCAAAGCTCTTTTTCTTAAATCAACAAGATGTTGATTCTAAATCACAGATATTATATAATGAGCTTAGATAAAAAGCAATAAGCAAAAATCAACAAAGTGTTGATTTAAGAAAAAGGAAGAAAAATGGTCCAGAAACGAAAAACCAGCACCAAGGAAGACATCAAAGAAGCCTTGATTCAGCTACTATCAGAGGAAAGGTTTGATACTATCTCCATCAGTAAGCTCTGCAAACGGGCAGGGATTAACCGCGGCACCTTCTATCTCCACTACCAAGATAAATATCAGATGATTGAAAGTCTCAAAAAAGAAATTATTTCCCAACTTTCTAGTTATAGCATGTTTGAAGCGGAGAACGAATATCCCAAAAAGTTAATGATAGCAAAATTTCATATACTGCGCGCTAATGAACGTCTTATCAATGCCCTGACCAAGAGCCATTATATTGACTTTCGGGAGGCTATTCGGGAGTACATAACCTCTATCATTCTGAGTGATAAGCAAAAGGCTACTACCCAGCGTTTTTTAGAGGAGAATTTTCACATTCCCCAGAAATACGCCCTAGAAATCTTCCTATCCAGTGTTGAGGGGATTATTTCTCTTTGGATAGCCGGCGGAGCTCAGGAAGAACCTGAAGAAATCACTGATATAATTTTGACCACTTATAACTATGACTATTGGAGATAGCAAGGTGTCGTACTGCTTTATCACTCCCTTTGTCACATAAGCTTCTACTTACACGGAATACTGATAGTCTGGGAAGAAAGAATTATACGACAAACCCAACTGTTATGCCACAAACAGACCTCACTTTTCAAACTAAAAACAAGCCACTTAAAGGCTTGTTTTTAGTTTATTCAACTTAAATTACTCTCTTTTATGACTAGTCGGTAAACCTCTACAAAGGTAGCGGCAAGAAAGGCAAAAAGAGCTCCAACAACTAGATTAATCCGATGTTCTGTTTCGTAAAATGGAGAGTTCCAAATAAAATGGTTAACAACTGTTGAAACGACGCACCAGAGACCGAAGCGGCGATATTTCTTATAAACTTTAGAAAAGAGAAGGTAGACCCCAACAGTCACGACTGCCGTATAGAGCGTATGGGAGGCAAAGCCACCAGCAATTCTACCAATCGCTTCTAAAGCACCGCTATTTTCTCCACCAAAAGTCTGTCTGGATACATAACCAATATCTTCTATGACTTGGAAACCAAAACCAGAGCTCAGTCCAGCTATTAAGACAGATTGGATATCTTTTCTTCCCAGAATATAAAGGGCTGCAAAGGCAGTCAAGGCCTTGAAAAATTCCTCAGCAAACGGAGCTGTCAGTGCATTGGTCCAGTCATTAAAAACAGCAGGATCTTTGATGAAATTTGAGTTAATAATGTCAATCAGGCTATTACCTGCAAAGCTAAGCCAGCCTGCAATAAATGCACCTCCAAAAAGGGCAGTTCCGAGAACAATAGTCTCAACAGATAATTTCTTGGCAAGCTTTTTAATCAAGAAATAGATAGGTAGGAAGAAGGCCGCTAAAACAGCTAGATTAAGGATGAGGTCGCGACCAGCCTCTAGGGTGATGTCCTTATTTGCCATGTCTCCTAATTCAAACTGCAAGCCAATACCTGCTAATGCTAAGTAGATATAAAGAGCAATTCTTCTTGTTTTATTCATGACTGTCTGCTCCTTTTTTATTTTTGCGTTTTACGAGATAGATTACTATTCCAACAACAGTCAGAACAAAGATTCCTCCAGCCAAAGCAATATCGTAATCAAAATCCTCCAGACGAATGGTTTCTTCAGTATTAGAATCTTCTGATTCCTCAATTTCTTTTAGGGCTTTAATACCATATTCACTTACTACCTTGTCTTCAGCTTTTTTCTGAATTTCCTTGAGGTGTTTAAAGACTGATTCCGCTCGTTCCATGGAAAGTTTCGTTGCTTTCAGACTAGCTTCCTCTGGTTGATTAGCAAGGCTAATTTGTTCTTTATCATAAGCAGCCTGCTCTTCCATCCATTGGGTTTCTAGACGTTCAATTTCACTACGGATAGAGCCATCTTCAAATAAATCAGGATATTTAGCTACTAGATCATTGATACGGCTAACTGTCCAATACCAAGAATTTTCATTATAGGCTGTACTCATTTCTTGATAAGCCTGATAAGTATTGTTGATATTTGCATAGTAAGGTAGGTATGGTGCATTTCGCGGACTTCCCATAGAAAGCCAGAAAATGCCTCCTCCTGTTTTAGCAGGTAAATTATCTTTTAACTGAAAGATATGTGCTTCCATGACATTAGGATTGGAGATCGGATACTTATAAACAGGATCTGCCTTTTTCTTATCTGGAATCCCTTTACCATCTAGCTCCATCTTATCAAGCGGTTTAAAGTCTGTTCCCTCTAGGCGGTTCCGTTGCAAATTCATAGCATCTCGTAGACTAAGCTTGTCATTGGTTGAGTGCATGAGTTCAAAATATTCATCGTCATATTTTACATCTGCATTTGGATTCAAAGCCTTGATACCAGACCAAACCCTAGAACGATTCGCTTCAGCCAAAGGCGGATTATACGATTGAGCTATATGAAATGCCCCATTAACTTCTTTGTAAGTTCCAGCATCACGAGCTGTTTTCTCAAGATCTGCTGAAGCAATAGTATTTTCTGTATCATTTACATTTATATTGCCAAGGAAGAAGGTGTTAGGAAAGACAGCGTATTTGTCATCCGGAAACTTGATTGCTGCGTATTGGTGCCCAGAAAGGATCTCCATATACCAAACACCAGTCTTGTCTGCAATCGTTATAATATTTCCTTCAGCTGCCCCCTTTTCTCTAACAATTTTTGCTAGGAGCTCTACTCCTTCTCTAGCCGTTTTGACATGAGGAAGAACTACAGAAGTTATAGCTGACTCGGCAATACCATCCTTAACGTAAGGATCTTTTTTCTGAATGTCATCGTTGGCACTTGCTGAGACAGTCGCAGAAATAGAAACTCCTTCCTCGTTGAAGCCAGCTTCATCAAAGACACCTTGTTCTGGAGTCACATCTGGAACTGCCGTATACTTGTAACTAACAGACGGTAAATCAAAGCTAAAGCCATTGGTTTCATCTACGAATTTATCACCAGCTTTATTATTCTTTCTCTCCCTCACAACAAAGTTTTTATTGTGATTGGGCTCTAAGTCCTCTGTTCGGCCATAGAGAGTCGAACCATCGGTCGTCAAATTCTTCCCAATGATAAAGCCCGTACAAGCTTGGACGACTTGGAAAGGAAAGAGTATAAGAAGCATCATGGCTGTGACAAGCCATCTGAAAAGATTCTTTTTCATCAGTTTCTCCTTTATATATTAATTGGTAAACCGAATACCACATGTTTAGTATACTATTCTCTTTCTACTCTTGCAAGCGTTTTCAAAATAGACTTCTACAGAAAAAATGAATAAATTCACCTAAGAAAAATTCTGATTACTTTGTAAATTTAATTTTTCACTTGAGGTTCTTGTATAAATTTACAAACATTCCTATCAAGCTGTATAAAAATTTTTTTACAAACATAAAAAATGGAAATACTAGCAAAACGAGTACTTCCATTATTGTTTATTTCTTTTTAGCCAGCATCGTCGCAAATTGAAGCTGGATTCGATTGCCATTTTCATCAACCTTATGAAGTCTGCCTAAATCTTCATTATATTTGATGAAGTCCCAATCCTTGTAGTATTCACGTAGCTCTCCTTCCTTGAAGGTAAAAGAGAAAGGCATATGACAAGGATGACTTTCTGTATCCATGGCACAGACGATAAGATTATAGCCACCTGGGTTTGTTTGCTCTTGCATGTTTCGGATAATCTCAGGAACACGTTCACGATTCAAGAACATAAAGACTACAGTGGATACAATAAAATCATACTTTTGAGTCAGGTTCGCAGAGTTAATGTCATAAGTTCCGGCTAACATATTCAGATCTTCTGCTTCGATAATAGATGCAAGATTGTCCAATGATAAGGGATTAACATCTACCGCAGTTACATCAAATCCCAACTGTTCCAAAAAGAGAGCATTTCTTCCTTGGCCACAGCCTAAGTCCAAAGCTTTTCCGGGTTTTACAGTATCTGTAGCTTCCAGTACCTCAGAATGGACAGGCGTCAGACCATATTTCTTTGCATAGTAATCCTTAGGTAAACAGTAGAACTCTAAGTACCATTCAAGGTCATCGGTCAAGGCTTCGACACGGTGCCAAGCCTGGGGCTGAGCATAGGGATTGTCTTCCCCAGCTTTAAAAATGTGCTCAGCCAACTCTTCCCCATCCTCAGTCATTTCAATAAATTTTAATTCTCCAGTAAGAACTGTGATTTTCCCCCAAGTACCCACCTTGGTATTATGCTTGCGCTGCACAGCTTCTGGCATAGTTTCTGCAGTCCAAATGGGCATACGTTTATACATAACTAAATCTTGCATCATATTATTCCTTCCAAGTCACAACATTTCTTTTTAATCATACCGAAAAATCGTCCTCTTGACAAGTTTACCTGCACAGCAAAATTAAGAAAATACCAAACCTTTGAGAAGTTAAAGCTAGAAATGAAAAAAGAACCGAGTTTCGGAACTCGGCTCTTTAGTCAGAATAGATCAGAAAAACTTAGTCTTCTTTCTTATTGCTAAATTGTTTGAAAGCAATAAAGCCACCTACAACAACGACTAAGGCTATAACTATCCACAAACCGTACTGGTTAGAATCGCTCTTCTTAGTTTCAGAGTTTTCTTTCTTAGTATCACTTTCCTTAGCTTTGTCTTTTTCCTTACCTTTTTTGGCATCTGCCAAGAGATTTGCCTTGTTATATCCGGTATAAACAAGGTCGGCATCTTGACCTTTTTCCTTCTTGATCTTTTCTTCCATCTCAGCTTCGACTGCTTTGATTTCCTTAAAGATTTTTTCTGAGCGTTCCAAGGCTTCCTTAGTCACTTCTGGTCCAGCGGCTTTGGCTTGTTCATCTGTGTAGTTTGCATATTTGGCGTCGCGTTCGGTTTGTTCTTTATCCCATTCAGCTTCTTTTTCTTTCCATTTTTCTTGGATGCTGTTACCAAAGATTTCTGGATATTTCATAACCATTTGGTCAATATGCCAAACAGTCCAATACCAAGATTTTCCGTCATATTTAGTTGAACGGTTCTTGAAAGCTTCGTAAGTATCTTCTACATTACCATAGAATGGTACATATGGTGTGTTGCGACTTTGTGCCAGACCCAGCCACATAACACCGCCAAAGGCATTTGGTAGGTTTGGTTTGATTTGATAAACGTGGGCGTCGATTACATTTTCGTTACCTAAAGCATACTTATAAACATTGGTATCTATTTTCTTACCAACTTCAACCAAATCATCTGCCTTATATTCTGGCAAGTGTTCAAAACGATTTCTTTGTTCCGCGATCACATCATGAACCGTGTATTTCTTATTTGGATCAGTTGGTTCGCGCAAGAGATCAAAAGCTTCATCGTCATAATTTACTTTTGCTTGTGGGTCCATCCACTTGATACCTGCATAAGTCCGAGAACGGTTACGTTCCATATATTTATCAGGTCCATATGATTTAGCAATCATAAAGTTGCCATCTTTGTCGGTCTTATAGTTGTCTGCTTTTTTAGCTACTTCTTCCACATCTTTAGAAGCAATGACATTTTCCTTATCGTTCAAGTCAACGTGACCAAGGTAGTAAGTGTTCGCAAAGACAGCATACTTATTCGTTGGGAATTTGATGGCTACATATTGGTGACCAGACAGGATTTCCATGTACCATAGCTCATTTTTATCTGCTGCAACGATGATATTTCCTTCTGCTGACCCTTTTTCATCCAGAACTTTCGCGACTGTCTCAATAACTTCACGTGCTGTTTTCGCACGAGGCAAAGCAAGGTCAACTAATGATGCTTCTGGAAGACCATCTTTTACAAGTGGATCTTCTTTTAACACTTTATCGTTTGGTGTTGCTGAAACGGTCGCTGTCATAGCTACACCAAGTTCATTAAAACCATGCGCAGCGAAGTTTCCGTTACTTCCGTTGTCACGATCAGAGTCGTAGACAGCTGTGTATTTCATTTCATTCGCCAAATGCGGATAGGTAAAGCCATTTGACTCATCTTCTATCTTATCGCCATCTTTATAGGTCTTAGCTGGCACAACTACATAGTTTTGATTGTGCCGACCACCATCAGGGGCGTAGGGATAGTCCTCTGTCCGACCAAATAGAGTAGAGCCATCTGCTGTCAGGTCTTTACCGACAATAAACGCAGAACAAGCCTGTGCAACTTGAACAGGCAAAAGAGCAACTAACATTGCAAGGAACATTAGTCTGAGCAGTATTTTCTTCATAGTCTATCTCCTTTTGACTATCTGCAGGGCTGGAATCAAGTCCCAGTCTAAGTAGTATAAACCATAATACCAAAACATTCCATCCTCAGTATACTATATAAAGGTGTTTTTGCAAGCGTTTACAATATTTATTACAAAAGTGTTTGTTTATTCTATATTATTTTGATTTAATGGTTCTTTTGTGTACTTTTAGTCTATTTATGGCAATGGACGAAAAGAGAAGAGATAAAAAAGACCGGTCGCCCAGTCTTTCATCTTGTATTAAAGTTCTTCATCTGTCTTGCTATGTCGCGGTTTTGCTCGCGGCGTTTGATGGACTCGCGCTTGTCATAGTCGTGCTTCCCTTTGGCTAGACCCAGGAGAAGCTTGGCATAACCGTCCTTGAGATAGACCTTGAGCGGCACCAGCGTCATTCCTGTTCCCTTGGTCTCCTGCTCCAGCTTTTGGATCTGCTTCTTATGCAGTAGCAGCTTTCTGCGACGTTCAGGCTCTTGGTTCCAGATATTACCCTCTTCATAAGGTGCGATATGGACATTGCTGAGCCAGGCCTCACCGTTCCTAATCTGGGCAAAGCCGTCTTTGAGATTGATACGGGCAGCGCGGACACTCTTAATCTCCGTCCCGGTCAGTACCATGCCAGCTTCGATGGTATCCACGATGGTGTAATCGTGTCTGGCCTTTTTATTTTGCGCGACGACCTTTCCTTCTCCCTTTGCCATGCTTGGCTCCTTTCTTGACTAGTTCCTTGTAAAATGCCTTCTGGCTCTTGCCCTTCTTGGACTTCTTATCTTTCTTATCTCTGTAGCCTTTTTCTTTGGAAGAATAGCTACGCTTGTCATCTTCACGGCGTCTCTTTTTGCCTGACTTGCCTCTGCCACTCTTGCCAGTCTTTTCTACTAGGTCAAATTCACTAGGCAGGTATTCAAAGTCAATCTCGCCTGTAGCCTTATCTGCTCGGACCAGCTTGATGCTAATCTGCTGACCGACCTTGAAGACCACGCCGGACTTTTCTCCTTGCAGGGTCATAGTCCGCTCATTGTAGTTGTAAAACTCTGGCAAGTTGGTAACATGAATCAAGCCTTCGACCGTATTGGGTAGCTCGACAAAGAGTCCAAACTTAACTACGCTTGAAACTACGCCGTCAAACTCTTCTCCAACGAATTCTTCCATGTACTCAGCCTTCTTCATAGCTTCGACTTCACGCTCTGCCTCGATAGCCCGACGCTCTCGGCTGGAAGACTGACTGGCAATCTCTGGAATCACTTGCTCAAAATGCTCTGCTATTTCTTTAGACTGTCCATAATCCCGCACCATCCGGTGAACCAGAAGGTCCGGATAGCGGCGAATCGGACTGGTGAAATGCGTATAAAACTCCGCTGCCAGACCATAGTGGCCGTGATTGTGCTCAGAGTAGCGAGCCTGCTGCATGGAGCGCAAAAGCATCATGGACAGGACATCCTCATAAGGCTGATCCTTGACCGCCTCCATAATATCCTGCAGGGCCTGCTGACTCATAGAGCTAGCCGTCCCGTATATCCGAATCCCAAAACTAGAGGCGTAGTCGATAAACTTCTGCACCTTATCCGCCTTAGGCTCCTCGTGGATCCGATAGATGAAGGGCAGATTTAGCTTAGCAAAATGCTCAGCCACCGTCTCATTCGCCACCAGCATAAAGGACTCAATCATGCGCTCAGCGATTCCCCGCTGACGTAGGACAATATCCACTGGACGACCTTCCTTGTTGACCATGATTTTGGCTTCATTGGTATCAAAGTTAAGTGCACCGCGTTTAAAGCGCATGCTTTCCAGAATCTCATGTAGTCGTACCATGCTGTCAATGCTAGGTACAATAGCCTTGAACTGCTCAGCTTTTTCCTCGTCTCCTGCAATGATGTCGTTGACATCACTGTAGGTCATGCGAAAGGCCGTATTGATCACAGTCTGGGTGATGGTATGCTTGACCACGCGCCCCTTGGCATCTATCTCCATGATAGCCGACTGGGTCAGACGATCCACATTGGGATTGAGGGAGCAGATACCGTTTGACAGGCGCTCTGGCAGCATAGGCACCACGCGGTCAGTCACATAGACAGAGGTCGCCCGATTGAGAGCTTCCTTGTCCAGCTCAGAGCCTTCTTTGACATAGTAGGACACATCTGCGATATGGACGCCTAGCTCAAAGTTGCCATTTTTCAGGCGCTTGATATGGACCGCATCATCCAAGTCCTTGGCATCCGCTCCATCGATGGTGAAGGTTATCTCTTCGCGCAGGTCCAAACGCCCTGCCAAATCACTCTCTGTCGGTGCCTCTGGAACTCGCTCGGCCTCTTCCAAGACCTTTTCTGGAAATTCGGAGACAATGTCCATGGACTCCAGCACTTCCAGTACATCAATACCTGGGTCGTTGACATGGCCAACCACATCAACCAGACTAGCCACGAAGAAATCGTGTTTCTTGGTTGGATATTTTTCAATAGCAACCTTGAGCACTTCTGTGCCATCCAAAACCATGGCTGGTTTTTTGACATAAATTGGCTGGCTGATTTTCTGATTTTTCGAGCGGATATAGCCCGCATACTTAGGCTTTTCCTCATCCAGAACCAGCTGGCCAACTGCTGAAGTCAGACTGTGCTCCAAAATATCAATAATCTTTGCCTCAGCTGATGTTCCCTTGATCCGGTCTGCCACCTTGGTAATAACTACTTCCACCGTATCGCCATCTATGGCATGGTTGACATCATTACGGCCGACAAAGAGATCATCCTCTTCCTCATTCAGGGTGACAAAGCCAAAGCCATTCTTGTGGGCATGAAAAATACCCTTGAGCGTCAGACGCTCCTGTTTTTTCTTCTCATAAAGCTCAATCCTTCCCTTGTCATCAAAGCGAATCTGACGCTTTCTTTCCATCTGGGAGATGGTCTTGACCAAGTCACTAAAGTCCTTGGAAGACTCTTTCCCAAGAGCAGCTGCTAGCTCATCCACGCTAGCTTGCTGTCTCGTTTCTAAATATTGAATTATTTCTGATTTCATACTTTTTCTCTTCTTTGCTCCATTAAACTTTTTTATAGCCTATTTTTAACTTTAAAAAAAGGCTAAGACAAAGTCAGAGCCCATTTTATCTACTAGATAAGATTGTCAACGCTAAGGCAACCGCTAACCAGAAAAAGACGAGAACACCGGTCAAATTCTGCATAACAGCCTCAAAACCTCGCGCTTTTGGTCGTTCAAATAAATCACCAGCGCTGGCGTCAAAAACGTTGCTAGATTGGTTTTTTGTTGGCTGCATAAAGATTGCAATGACAATAATGACTGACAAAATTAATAGAATCATTAATAATAGATTATACATAAATACAAACTCCTTAAAATCTTATCTATTTTATCATAAAACTCATTTAGATTCAAGATGTAAAGTTACTTTTCTTTCTTTAGGACAATATTTTAATACTTCAATCTTTTCTGGATGGTTTTTACTATTCTTACTGGTCAGATAATTTTGACTGCCACAGGAAGAACATTTGAGATTTACTTTAACCCGCACTGATTTCTCTCACTCCTAAATATTTTCTAAAACAAATAAACAAAACGAAAAAGTTTAGCAAGACCAAACCTGCCGTCACATAGAAAACCCAGTGGTAGCTGAGACTGACCGCAATGGCGGAACCCATTATTGGTCCTACGACTCCACCAATATAAAAGAAGGTTTGATTATAGCTAAAAATTCTAGAAATCCCTTCTTTAGGTGTAAGCTTATTAAGCAAAGAGCTGACTCCAGGTAACAATGCACCTGTTCCCATGCCAAATAAGAAACGCAAAAAGCCCAATTCCCACGGCGTTTTAGCCCAGGCACAGAATAGATAAATAACAAAACTGTACAACAGTGCTAAAAGTAGGAGACGGTGGTTCCCAATCTTATCCCCTAATTTCCCAAGATGACTAGAAAACAAAATACTAGAAACTCCCATAGCTGACACAATAAGTCCGGAGACAAATATCAGATTATCTGTTTTCCCCATAGATCGAATATAAAGAGTCAAAATAGGAGAAATAGACTGAGCAGACATTTGAATTACCATGCTAGTCAAGAACAAGGCAAACAAAATAGATTTATGGGGTAGCTCAGCTAAAAGATCCTTGGTTGCTAACTGTCTATCTTTAGCCACCGGTTCAAAGTCTTCTTTTACGTAGAAGATTGTCAAAAGAGTGACAATGAAAAGAAATAAGCCAACAAGCAAAAAGGCATTTCGAATTCCGATGCTTTGTGCTACAAAACCTCCTAATAGTGGCCCCATCAATGTTCCTGCCACCACACCAGTCGATAAAGTTCCTAAAGCATAGCCAGAATACTTTTTGGGAGCCTGACTAGCGATTAAGGCTGTACTATTTGGGACATAGCCAGAAAAGACACCGTTTAAAAGCCGTAATACAATCAGCCAAAAAACACTTGGTACAAATGCCATTCCCCCCATAGTAAAGGTCATAGCCAGTGCAGCCCGAATCATCATGGGTTTACGACCATATTTGTCTGCTAAACTTCCCCAAACCGGCGAGAGAAAAGCTGCTGTCATAGCCGAGCTTGATACAGCGATCCCTGAATACAGATCAACCATATGCCCACGAACTCCTAATTCCTCCACAAAAAGGGACATAAAAGGAACGACCAAAGATAGACTAGCTCCAACAAAAAAATTTCCCAACCAGGCAATCCAAAGATTGTGTTTCCAATTTACTTGATTTGTAATAAAATCATCTTCTTTCTAGTTTTTGCAAAGCCTCGCGAAGTTGCTCTTGAGTAAGCTCTAGCGGGCCATTATTATCAATAAGCACGTCTGCTCTATTTCGTTTTTCTTGAAGAGATAGCTGAGCAGCTATGCGTTTTTCTGCCTCTTCCTGACTTAGAGCATTTCGAGCCATAAGACGACAGAGCTGAGTTTCCTCCGTCACATCCACCAGCCAAACCTGGTCAAACCAGGTCTCATAACCCAGCTCAAACAAGAGGGGGAGGTCCATAAAAAAGATATCTTCCTTCTCTGCCAGCAAATCTCGCCTGCCAGCCAGTTCCTCACGGATAATCTGATTTTGTATTTGACTGGACTGGGCCAAAAGTTCGGGATTCCCAAAAATCATAGCTCCCAGCTTGGGTCGATTCAAGCGCCCATCTTCTTGTAAGATAGCTGGACCAAAAGCGGATAAAAGAGCTTGATAAAGCCGGCCCCCAGGCTCCTGTAACTCATGAACCACCTGATCCGCATCAATGACTTGGTAGCCCTGCCGCCTCAAAAACTCTGTCACTGTTGACTTACCAGAGGCAATGCCGCCAGTGATACCAATAATTTTTGCCATGGTAGCTACCTCGCTTTCTGACAGTGAGGACAGAGATGAGTACCGCGTCCGCTCAGCTTAATTTTTTCAATCGGGCTGCCACATCTAGCACAGGGTTGTCCAGGCTTCCCATAGACCTGCAAAAAATCCTGCATGGTGCCATCTTCACCCAAAGCATTGCGGTAGGTCCGAATGGTCGATCCCCTCTTTTCAATCCCAAGCTGCAAAACTTCTATAATCTGCTCACGCAGCCGCTTGACTTCAGCAGGCTTTAGACTAGCTGCTGGTCTTGCCGGATGAATCCGCGCCCGCCAAAGAGCCTCATCTACATAGATATTGCCCAGACCGACGACCAAGGTTTGCTCCAGCAAATAGGGTTTGATGGGCTTCTTAGAACGACTCAAAGCTGCTGCAAAAGGCGGCAAAAGAAAGTCCGCCTCTGTCGGCTCAGGACCAAGCTTTCTGGCAGCAAAATAAGCCTCTAGCTGATCCTTTCTCAATAGCTCCATGGTCCCAAACTTGCGGACATCCTCATAAACAAGCGTCCCACCATCTGTCATCTCGAAAAAGACATGAGCATGCTTGCGCTCAGGCATCGCATCAGAATAAAAAAGATACTTGCCTTCCATTCGCAGATGGGAAACCAGCACTACACCCGTCAGGTAAAAAAGCAAATACTTGCCCCGACGACCGATCCTTTCAATGGTCTGACCTGGCAAGTCATGGACAAAACTATCCACTCCCGTTCCAATCATCTTGGCATAGCGGACCCGCACCTGCTCAATTGTCTTGCCAACAACCAGACGCTCCAAACCGCGCCGAACCGTTTCCACTTCAGGTAATTCAGGCATAAAGCTCCTTTATATCTTCTATTTACTTGTCAGAAATATATTCTAAAATATCATTAAGTTGATAATCCGCCTTTTCACAGAAAGCCAACAAAACAAAGAATAATCTTATCTTCACTAGCTTGGAGACAATATATCAAGTCTAGGATATATCAAAATCTCTTCAATTTCTCTGGGAAGGAAGCATTTTGAAAGAAATAGCGTAGCAACTGAATATGCGTATCCACATCACTAAAAAGCCAAGCATGCCCATTACCAGGATAATAGGCGCATTCAGACCTAGCATTTTTATCTGCCAACCTGCGGTGCCAGTCATGAATGGTTTCGGCTTCTTTCCCACCTGAGACAAAGAAAGCAGGATTATCAAACTGCAAGTTGAGCCTCAAGAGATTCGCCTGTGACATCGCACGTCGAAATGAGCGCCGTTCAGCGCTTTGGAAATCTGCAACAAAGTGCTGAACGTCTTGGACGGGTGCTCCGTCCTCTTGCATCATTTTTGTCAGGAGATTGGCTACAAATTTAGTATTTTTCAAGAAAGACATCAGATATACAATGGCAATGATCTTGCGATAGCCCTTAATTGACTGAGGGCTTGCCCCATCCACAATGACTCTATCTATAAGGCTAGAATGTTTTTCCAACAACTTAAGAATGAGGGAACCGCCTAATGAAAGACCAACCAAGTGCGGCTTGCCATGTACTTTGCTATTAATGATAGCCACAATCATTTCCACGACATCATCAAAGTTTGTCCACTCAATATCACGACTCACTCCGTGACCAGGTAAATCCACAAGAATGCAATGAAAATCTTGCTCAAGCGCAGCAACATGGTGCCGCCACATCTGACTGCTCGAGCCTGAAGCATGCAAAAAGATAATACTTTTTGGATTTTGCTGCTCTCTTTCATCAATGGATAATGACGGCATCTCCATCACCTCACTTACTGGCTTAGAAAACCTTAATACTCCTTCTTATTATAGCCAAAGTCCGCCAAGTCCAGCTTCTTATCCCTCCAGTTTTTCTTGACCTTGACCCAGGTTTCTAGGAAGACCTTGTCCCCCATCATGAGCTCAATATCGCGCCGAGCCATGGATCCGATTTTCTTCAGCATGGAACCGCCTTTACCGATGATAATGCCTTTTTGGCTGTCACGCTCCACCATGATAGTTGCTCGGATATGAACCTTGTCCGTCTCATCATCTCGCTTCATGCTGTCAATAACTACTGCGACTGAGTGCGGAATTTCCTCCCGCGTCAGCATCAAAACCTTCTCTCGAATCATCTCTGACACCAGAAAACGCTCCGGATGATCGGTAATCTGGTCTGCTGGAAAATACTGGAAGCCTTCCTCAAGATTCTCACTTAGAATGTCGACTAGATGAGAGACATTGTTGCCCTGCAAAGCTGAAATCGGCACGATTTCTTTGAAGTCCATCTGCTGACGAAAATCATCAATTTGCGCTAAGAGTTGATCTGGATTGACTTTATCAATCTTATTAACCACCAAAATAACTGGCACCTTAGCCGCTTTCAGCCGTTCGATAATCATGTCATCGCCCTTGCCACGTGGCTCATCAGCCGGCACCATGAAGAGGACGGTATCCACCTCACGCAGGGTGCTATAGGCTGCTTCCACCATGAAGTCCCCTAGAGCCGTCTTGGGCTTGTGGATTCCCGGCGTATCGATAAAGACAATCTGCTCCTTATCCGTCGTGTAAATTCCCATAATTTTATTGCGTGTGGTCTGAGCCTTATCGCTCATGATGGCAATTTTTTGCCCCATAACATGATTCAAAAAAGTTGATTTCCCAACATTGGGACGTCCTAAAATAGCTACAAAACCTGATTTAAATGTCATTATTTCACCTCTATTATTTTCATTAAAACAGCAGAAAATCGGCAGTCTCCCCCGATTTTCAAATCTTTAAAAAATCCAGTCCCAAATTTTAGGAACAAAAATGATCAAACCTGTGATAACCGCAAAACCAGAAATCACTAAAACAGCTCCAGCCGCCATATCTTTAGCATTCTTAGCCAACATAGAAAAGTGATAGTCACTGGCCAAGTCTACTACATTTTCAATGGCTGAATTAACAATCTCAAATGAGACAACCAAAAAAATACTCAATAGCAAAAATAGCCATTCTATGGCAGAAACTCGAAAAATCAAACCCGCAATCACTACAAGAACAGCAGAAAAAGCATGCTTTTGCATATTTCGTTCTTCTTTAATGGCGGTAAAAATCCCTGTTAAGGCAAATTCCAGACTCGAGACGACATCTCGATTTTTCCATTTGCGTTTATTATTCCCTTGTGAGTCCATAGGCCGTCAAAATCTCTTCCTGTAAACCAAACATTTCTGCTTCTTCTTCCGGCGTGTAGTGATCATAGCCGTTGATATGCAGAAAACCATGCACTGCTAAAAATCCCATTTCCCTCTCAAAGCTGTGGCCATATTCTTCCGCCTGCTCACGCGCCTTATCCACCGAAATGAATAACTCTCCGATATAGGCATCAAAATCTTCCAGCATCTCAGCTAGCTCAGGATGATCCAGCAAATCCTCCTCGTCAACAGCAATGTCCAGCTCAGGCTTGTACTCCAAGCTAATCACATCGGTTGGCCGATCCGTATCTCTATATTCCAAGTTTAGTTCATGACTACGCTCGTTGGTTACAAAAGTTACAGCCATTTCTTTCTTTTCCTTACCCGTCTTTTGGGCGGCAAATTCCAAAATATCTTGGGTCTGTTTGATAATTTCTTCTGAAACCAGACCCGTTTCATCAACTATTTCTATATACATAATGCACCTACTTTACTTGTATCACCTTTATTATATCATAATCGAGGCTAGATAATAGCTAGGAATTTTCTTTTTTCAAAATAGCAGAGCCGATTCGTCAAACTCTCATTGCAAAAACAAAAGAAGCTATTTTTATTTTTCCCCTACCAAAAACTTTTCCTTTTACTAGCTGCTTTCATTGACAAAAAGAAAAGGCTGGGAAGACCCAACCTTGTTCTACAAGATGCTAATTGCCGGGATCGAACCGGCGACCTCATCCTTACCATGGATGCGCTCTGCCAACTGAGCTAAATCAGCGTACCTATCTACTATACCATGCAGATAGGTGCTTGTCAATACTTGCCGACTCATTTATCCGCAAAATATTGCTCTTTGGTCAGGCCATAGTAGACTCGCGTCACTAGACGGCCTTTTTCATGTTTGTCCAAGCTTGCATAAGGTTCCTCATGAGAAAAAATCATTCCAGATTTTTGCATCACACGGCCTGAAGCTGGATTAGCCTTATCATGTAAAGCTACAAGTTTATTCATTCCAATTTCTTCAAAAACTAATTTTATCACTGCACAATTAGCCTCTGTCGTGTAGCCTTGGTTCCAGTGTCTTTTATTAAGAACATAGCCAATAGCAGCTGTCTTTAAATCTAGGTTTATTTTGTGGAGATCGATGGTTCCAATAAACTGACCACTAGATTTTACTTCTATTCCCCAACGTCCCAAAGGGTTAGCCAGGTAAAATAGAGCAATATTATTACGAGTCTCTTCTAGGCTTTTGTTTGTCTCAAAAGTATAGCGAGTATTCTCCTCATCTGATGCATATTCAAACATTGCTGGTGCATCATCTAAAGTTACAGGACGCAAAACTAGTCTATCTGTCTCCAGTCTAGTGTGTCTAGATAGTTTGACATAAATATTTTCCATTATCGTCCTCCTTTTTGTTTTTAAGCATATCATAAGTGATCAATCAAAGCAAGACGTCATTTTCTCCTTGCAATTTGTGCCTCTTTTATATAAAATGATTACATTAAATTAGAATAATGAGAATAAGATGATTTAAGGTATATTCTTAAATCAAAGTCTTTGTTCACATGTATTTAGATAAGGAGAAATACAATGTTAATCGGTATTCCAAAAGAAATCAAAAATAATGAAAATCGTGTAGCGTTGACACCTGCTGGTGTTCACAGTTTAGTTGCTAAAGGCCATGAAGTTCTGATTGAGACGAACGCAGGACTTGGTTCTGGCTTTTCGGATGCAGACTACGAGAAACAAGGTGCAAAAATCGTTCCCACTGCTGCAGAAGCTTGGGTGGCTGAACTTGTAGTCAAAGTTAAAGAGCCTTTAGAAGCTGAATATGGCTATCTTCGTGATGACCTCTTGCTCTTTACCTACCTGCACATGGCTGCCGCTCCTGAGCTAGCTGATGCTATGACGAGTGCCAAGACGACTGGTCTAGCCTATGAAACCGTACGCGATCAAGATGGACAATTGCCACTCTTGGTACCAATGAGTGAGGTCGCTGGACGAATGGCTGTCCAAATTGGAGCCCACTTCTTAACTAAACAAGAAGGAGGATCTGGTGTCTTATTAGGTGGTGTACCAGGTGTTCCTAAGGGGAAAGTAACTATCATCGGTGGTGGTGTCGTAGGAACTCATGCCGCTCGTATCGCTCTTGGACTAGGTGCTCAGGTAACTATTCTGGATATCAGTGCTAAGCGTTTGTCTGTCTTAGAAGATGTCTTTGGCCATCAAATCCAGACCCTCATGTCTAATCCTTTCAATATCGAAGCTAGCGTTCGAGAGGCTGATGTCGTGATTGGTGCTGTCCTCATTCCTGGAGCTAAAGCTCCAAAATTGGTGACAGATGATATGGTTAAGCAGATGCGTCCGGGATCAGTTATTGTAGACGTAGCTGTTGACCAAGGTGGTGTCATTGAAACAGCAGATCGAGTAACAACTCACACCGAGCCTGTCTATGAAAAACACGGAGTCCTCCACTATGCAGTTGCAAATATCCCTGGTGCTGTAGCCCGCACATCTACTATCGCTTTAACCAATGTTACCCTTCCTTACGTCGAAGCTTTGGCGGAAAAAGGATTCAGAAAAGCTATTGCAGATGACGAGGGATTACGCCAAGGTGTTACAACCTACCAAGGTCACATTACTAGTCAGCCTGTTGCTGAAGGCTTAAATAAGGACTACACTTCGATTGATGAACTCGTTTAGTTAATCTACTTAGTTCATATAAACACCTTAATAGAAGTCAAATTTTTCAAAATACAAAATCAGAACCACTCGCTTAACGAGTGGTTCTTTTGTTATTTTCCTTACAAAAAGAAATAGACTAAAAGTCACATAAAAAGAGAGAACGAGCTCGTTCTCTCTCATGATATGATAAAGAATCAATATTTAGATTCCTTATTCAGCTGAAAATTCTAAGCTTTACCTTTCTTACGAACTACGTAACCAACTAGACCTGCGAAAGCAAAACCAATCATTGAAAGAAGAACGGTAGAAGTTTCACCTGTATTTGGCAAAAGATTCTTATTTTTAGTAGATGATTCACCAATACTTGGTAAAACATTCTTGTTTTTAATAGAAGATTCACCAGTACCTGGTAAAACGTTCTTATTTTTAGTCGTAGCTTCTTCTGATTTAGTATTATTTCCGGAACCTTTATGTGGTGCTAAAGCTGGGGTGAATTCCCATGTGCCGACGAAGTGTGCATCTGCTCCATTGATGGTTTCAGATGTCTTATCGTATGATTTAAAGCTCCAAGTGCCTTCTGCTGTCTTAACCTCTGTTTGACTTGGTTGAGTTGGAGTGACTTGAGTGCCATCTTTCAGATCTGTTTGATCTGCCGGAAGCAGGGATTTTACTTCTTGTGGAAGTTCTTTTCCTGGAGTTCCGCTGACGAACTCGTGAACCGCTTTATGAGTCACTGTTGGTGCTGGGCTTGCTGTAAATTCCCATGTCCCTACAAACTTAACATCTGAACCATTGACTGTCTCTGATGTCTTGTCATAAGATCTGAAGCTCCAAGTGCCTTCTGCTGTCTTAACCTCCGTTTGACTTGGTTGAGTTGGAGTCACTTGACTTCCGTCTTTCAGATCTGTTTGATCTGCTGGAAGCAGGGATTTTACTTCTTGTGGAAGTTCTTTGCCTGGGGTTCCACTCACAAACTCGTGAACTGCTTTATGAGTCACTGTTGGAGCTGGGCTTGCTGTAAATTCCCATGTTCCTACAAACTTAACATCTGATCCATTAATGGTCTCTGAAGTCTTGTCATAAGATCTGAAGCTCCAAGTACCTTCTGCTGTCTTAACTTCCGTTTTACTTGGTTGTGTTGGAGTAACTTGAGTGCCATCTTTCAGATCTGTTTGATCTGCCGGAAGCAGGGCTTTCACTTCTTGTGGAAGTTCTTTACCTGGAGTTCCGCTGACAAACTCGTGAACTGCTTTATGAGTCACTGTTGGAGCTGGGCTTGCTGTAAATTCCCATGTTCCTACAAACTTAACATCTGATCCATTAATGGTCTCTGAAGTCTTGTCATATGACTTGAAGCTCCAAGTGCCTTCTGCTGTCTTCACTTCCGTTTTGCTTGGTTGACTCGGAGTCGCTTGACTACCGTCTTTCAAGTCTGTTTGGTCTGCTGGAAGCAGGGCTTTCACTTCTTGTGGAAGTTCTTTGCCTGGAGTTCCGCTGACAAACTCGTGAGTCGCCTTGTAGGTTGGCGCTGGGGTGAATTCCCAGGTTCCTACGAAGTGAGCATCCGCTCCATTGATGGTTTCGGAAGTCTTGTCATAGGTCTTGAAGCTCCATGTACCTTCTGCTGTCTTAACTTCCGTTTTACTTGGTTGCGTTGGAGTCGCTTGACTACCGTCTTTCAGATCTGTTTGGTCTGCTGGAAGCAAGGCTTTCACTTCTTGTGGAAGCTCTTTACCTGGGGTTCCGCTGACAAACTCGTGAGTCGCCTTGTAGGTTGGCGCTGGGGTGAATTCCCAGGTTCCTACGAAGTGAGCATCCGCTCCATTGATGGTTTCGGAAGTCTTGTCATAGGTCTTGAAGCTCCATG